>NZ_RHOG01000001.1 GCF_003946405.1 Lacticaseibacillus yichunensis
TACCAACGCATGGCTTAACAACCTAGACCACTATCAAGGATTCGTTATCATCGTTGCACTTGACTTGAAAATTGAGGTTTAATTTTTTCTTTCCTTCATAAACTTCAAAAATATCCTCATTTATATTCATTTTAGCAAAATACATTTTTCCCATAATTATTCCTCTATCAATTCCAATTCGCCGAAGCTAATAGCTCCTCCTTAAGAGAATTCAGCTTTCAACTGGGTAACAATGCTCTGAGCAATGCTCTGAATAGAATCAATATCCACAGCAAACCACTCACGCGGCTTAACAATTCGCCCGTTAGCTGCGGTAATATCTACATCCAACTGATATTCTGCTAATGCATGATGCAGTGCAGTTTCCAGCGCTTCGGCTTTCAAGTTTACCACTTTAATTTCGCCGACAAGTCGTACTGGACCATATAGATAAGTTGACTCATTCTCAGCGTTGGCAATTCTTGTCTGTACGGATCCGGTTGTAAACCCAACCTTGTATAGCGGATGCTCAGCTTGTATTCGCTTAATCTGAGGGTTGTCGCTCAAAGATTCCAGTATATATATGAACCCCGTCACGTGGTCGTCACTTGTCAGCTCAATCCCATGCTCAACTTCCGTAACAATCCTACCTTGACGCCCATACAGAGATGAAGCAAGCCCATTTCGAGTCGGGTTGTTTTCAGTCCCGTTATCGTAGATTACATGCATCCTTGCGTCGGTTTTCCGATTGCTATTGTCATTAAGCTCAACTTCTTCGCCAATCTCATCAATATACAGTAACTGTCCCTTAAGAACGTAGAAGTGCTTGCCCAGCAACTCATAATTTTTGAATGGGCGAAGCTGCCGCTGACCAGAGGCAATTTCAGCCTGAACCTTGTGGAACATAGCCTCGTACTGACTGAATTCCTTCATCTGCTTACGCTGAGAAATCACTTCCGGACGGTTTTCTTGCTCACGCTGAATTTCATTGAGCTTCTTGGTATCGAACAACTTACTACCGGCAGCTTGCTGATCACTTTTCTTAAACAGAATGGAATCATCGCTAAGAATATCGTCCAGTGATGCAAAATCCTGCTTTTCGTTTTTCACAATTTCATTCAACGCCGGACCGTCTTCATGAACAGTTAGTAACCCCGCTTTATCATACGGCATCAACAAATCCCGGCGGTCTGGATCTTCACGGATACCTTTTAATCGACTTGCCAACTTGCGCTGTTTCATCTGTGACGGATCTCGCAGCTTCTGTGGCTCGTTACCGTCATGAGCAATCACCCAGTCGGTTATCTCCTGAAATCCTTCTAGCGTGGGGTCATAGCTTACAGGAGCATGTTTGGGTTTGCTAGCGAGCAAAGACGTTGCGTCCGGATCACTAAAAATGTCATCCAGCGACCGAATCAAGTTTTGATTATCCATTCTGCTGCCTCCGTGCCTGCATATCCCTTAATTTAGCAAGCGCATACGCCATCTTCACTTCAAGCTCATCGCGACTTCCTTTATCCGGTTCCCGACCGTTATCAGCGATGAATTGCTTAGTCTGATTGTACAGGTAGACGAGTTCAGCTTCATCAAAATCAAACTTTTTTGCGTCAATAGAACGCTGAATTGTCCGCAAGACGTCACTGTCAATATTTTGTGACAGCACCTCATATGCCCGTTGGAACGGATTAATAGAATCAATTAAGTTGATATCCAGCTCATCGACGTTGATGAACTTATCAGCCATTCGTAAGAACTCGTTGGTATTACCGTGCTTATCCGTAGTTTGATCTACGACAGCATGTCGAAGCACAGTGTCTGCTACCGCGTACTGACGAACTTCTTCGACTTCCTCATTATTTAGACCTGGGTAGCGGGTCATAATGACTTTAGGAATCAGTACCTTGTTCATCGTCTCAGCGTCCACATTAGCCGCAATACCATTCTTCACCGCGTTATCTTGCAGTATGGCCGCCTTCAGGTCAGGCATGTCATTCTCAATGATGCTACGAACAGCCTTAGTCGACGGGTCTTTCAGACCGCGGACAAAGATATCACCACCATTGCCTGAATACTTGTCGGTCTTATGCTTGCGTGCTTTCAGGTGAATCTCCGGAGCCAGTACTTGTTCCATCAACAATGAGGCAGTAATCGCCTTGAGAATCGAGTTGACCGCATACTGTACATCACCGTCTTTAGCATCCGGCTGTTCAATCATATTCGTAAACTGAGCATGCGTCTTATTGGAGCTATCACGCGTAACTCGGCCAATGATCTGCACAATTTCCGTTAACGAACGTCGATAGCCAATGGTCAGCGCCTGTTCAGCCCATGGCCAGTCAAAGCCTTCTTTGGCCATTCCTAGCGCAATCAGAATGTCCAACTGATCAGCCTGCTTCATCTTACGTAAGTATTCTTGAACCTTGTCGCGGCCTTCCTCATTGACTAGGTCAGCAACCTTCAATAAACGTCCATCCACATGGCTCTTAAGCGTGTATATCCCCGTCTCATCATCCTGCGATTCAACCGTTCCAATGGTGTCAAATATAGCATCAACCTCATTGTATTTGTCCTTGGTTGATTCACTTGAATTAACACTAGGAATGTGAATGATGGTCTTCTTAGACACGTCTACCGCTTTATCCAAAGCCGTAAGGTATGAGCCTTGATAGAACTTGTAATCAATACCAAAAGACTTCAGATACTTGTAGCCATCCAGTTGTTCGTAATAGGTATAATTGACCTTATCAAACTGCTGCTCATCTTCCGGCGTTAGGATTGGCGACGAATCGCCACGGAAATAAGACCCCGTCATTGCTAGTATATGTGCCGTTGAGTTGTGCATAATGTTCTTCAGCGCACCACCAAGGACAGAGCTGTCTTCAGAAGAAACGTGGTGAAACTCATCAATCGCCAACATTACGTTGTCGAACTTGTGATCATCATCGACTTTCTCATACGCAAAACGCAGCGTGGCGTGTGTACAAATGAGAATGGTAGCCGTATCGTCATTCATGAAATCAATGAATTTCTGAACTTTGCCCGCATCTCCACCATTTAGAGTAAGATCATACTGCGAATCTACTGACCAATCTTCATAGAAACCAAACTTAGCTAACTCGGTGTGTTGGAAAGACTTCCCAATCGAGCGTTCGGGAACGGCAACAATAACCTTTCGGACACCTTGATTAGCCAACTTATCCAGCGCAACAAACATCAAAGCCCGTGACTTACCAGAAGCTGGTGGCGCCTTAACCAAAATGTACTGTGAACTGCGATGTTGATAGACACGTGCCTGCATCTCACGCATGCCTAAATCATCAGTATTCGTACTTTTCGCTGTCTGATGATATGAGATGTTAATAGTGTTTTTTTCACTCATTGCTGATGCCTCCTTGTTCTTCCTTGTACAGGGACATTAATAACTCAAATCGACTGTTATTGTCCGGAAAATTATTACTGCGATATGCACGATCCACAGCCTTATCTAGCGCTTGATGTGCGTCTCGCAACCTTAAGTTCATCGGTTTCGCATTCGTCTTTGCACAGGGAGTTCCATACATATCTGCTAAACTCCCCCCCAATTCTTCTCTAATATCAAGAATCCGCAAAGCGTATTCTTCTAGCTCTGCCTTCTTCCTCTCAGTCAATACCGGAAACGGGAAGGCGTTATAGCAGATACCGGAGGAGTACGAATACCGTGTCTCTAATTTTCCACCCACGCGGTCAACCCAAACCAGATGCATTCTTGACTGTAAGATAGCAAAGAGCCATAGAGAAGCATCAAAAACACCATAAACTCGGTTGTTTAATATTGTATCCTCATTTGACAGGTATCCCATTGGAATGTATTCCCTGTTCTCGGAAGAAACCGCGGGAACGACTACTACATACCCGTGCAAGCTCTGCTTCTTATAATAGGGAGCTATCTGTTTGAACATATAAGGTTTGCTTGCCCATTGTTTTGTTGACGGGGTTCCACTTTTTAATCTTGCTGAACGAACGATATCAAGTCTGCTCTGAACCAGTGGATTGTTGGAGAGTGCCTTTACGTCATGCTCACTTAGCCACAAGACATATCTTCGCTTCCCTTTTACCAGTTCATCGCTACCAACATACCTGCGCAGATACCTCTTTAGTTCAGGATACTTGCTTATGGCTTCATTATATTCCTCATCATTAAAGATCAGTCCGCCGCCATCCGTCGGCTTGTTACCAAATTGCATTTCAGGGCGTGGAGAAAGCGGCAGTGAAAGATCCTCTACAACGTCATCGCTACCTTCAATTAGATATGGCGAAATATGATTCACACACTTAAACCCTTGGTCGCCATACAGATGACATTGAATCTTATCATTCTTATTTTGAAGTCCAACAATTGCAACAGTAACTCCAGCATTTCCTTTTGCGTTATTTTTCCACTTGAACGATTGATAAGCAAAATGAATCTGTAACTTTTCCAGTATATGAGGCCATAAAATAGCCACCTGTTCGCCCTCAAAAATTGAATTCGTCGTAACAAATGCAATTTTAGCTCTCTTACCCAGAATATATCTAAATCCAAGTTCTAACCAACCGGCGATGTAGTCAAGATAGCCACTACCAGAAATGCCTGTAAAGATTTTTCTAATCATTTTTTTTTGGTTTGTCGTTTGTTTTGAGTGTCCAACATACGGAGGATTTCCGAAAACATACGCCTCGGTATTTAAATCAACTTGCATAATAGAGTTCCAATCAACACTCAACGAATCAGCTTGAAGAATCGCCCCCGCATGCTGAAGAGGCAACGTCGGTCGTACAGCATCACTTATTTGCCTATGCAGCTTTACGTTCATCTGATGCTCAGCAATCCACAACGACAATCGCGTTACATCACATGCAAAGTCGTCAATTTCAATTCCATAGAACTGATCCAGCGTAACCGATGGAACATACATAGTTGAGACACCAATATTGTTAAGCTCAATCAGAATATCAATTTCAAGCTGCCGCAATTCCTTGTAAGTAATAATCAGAAAGTTACCAGAACCGCAGGCTGGATCCATAAACTTGATTCTGCCAATGCGATCATACAATTGCTGTAACTTATCTTCATTATCCTTAGCGGCTTCAAAGTCTTCACGCAATCCATCTAAAAACAGAGGCTTGATAACCTTCATGATGTTCGGCACAGAAGTATAATGCATGCCAAGATGGCTGCGACTATCTTCACTGGCAACTGCCTGAATCATCGAACCAAGTATATCTGGGTTAATCTGATCCCATTTGAGCAGCTCCCCAGCTTCAATAATAAGCTTCCGAGACTTGGCACTAAAGTGTAAGGACTCATGCTGGTCTTTGAACAAGTCGCCGTCAACGTAAGGAAAGTCATTCAACCAGCTAGGGGTATCGACTGGCCGCTGCGCCTTCTCAAAATCCAGCACGCCAAAGAGACTACCGATGAATTGGTCAAAATTGCTACCGTCATCAGCAGTCATCTGCTTAACCCGATTAGTGAACAAGTCATGTTCAAAAATATTGGTATCTTCGGCAAACAGGCAGAAAAGAATACGAATCAGAAATAGGTTCAATCCTTTGCGTGTTGCATCCGGGTTATCTTTAACCACGACATCGTATAGCTTTGCAAACCGTTCAGCCGCCCGAACATCAGCAGGATTTTCCTTCTCGAAATCAGCCTTTTCAATGCCGTTCCATGCTAGAAAGAAGTCGAAATACTGTGGCAACTTCGCGAATTCGATATCGAGCGTCTCGTTAGTCTTTGTATCCTTGGCTAGCAAGTGCTGGTAATCCGTAACCAGAAGATAACGCGGCTTGGAACCAAGTTCGTCAACTCGTTCTTGCAGGTCAGCATAGTCTTGCATTAAATCGCCAGTGCCCTCTCTGAAGTACAACTTATTTTTCAGATAGACCGCACCCGCTTCTTTCGCTAGGTTGTTCATTCCTTTGCGTAACTTGGTAACAGTTGCTCTAGGAATGTCGTAAACGCCCAGAAAATCATAAATAAACTCGGAATGATCCGGTTTGCTTACGATTTCTTGAATTTGATCTTCGTACTCGGTGATTGCCATTTTGCTCCCCCTACATGGTGTTCTTAGGCTAATTATCTAATAGAATATAGCAAGCTACAAGAAGGTATTAAATAATGTATAGCGCTTTCTCAGATGATTACAAAAATCTCCGCCAGCTCGGCCGAATAGGCCACATTGACGGGAATTCTCACGGTAATTTTAATATTTCAATTTAATATACAAATGAGCTAGATTGCTATAATCTAATTCCTTTTACTAAATCGCGCCTACTTGTTTGAAGAGTTTTTGACATCTTCAAGGATAACGTTTTGTGCCTGTTTGATTTGGTCAGGAGTTGCCGTGAGCGTGGTTTCAAAAGTTTTAATCAATCGGTTACCCATCGGTCTAAAAGTAATCAAGGTCAGACCACCAGAGACAACGCCACCGATAACAGGGAGTGACTTTGAAATCACAGCAGAGGTTGATTTTTTGGTTACGGAGACACCAATGTATCCGGCAATCTTCTTCAATAGCGGATACCATGTTGTGCGAGTGACCGCGGTTGCCATGAACTTCTTGCTTAGTGTATTACTCAGTCCCTTAGAGATAAACATCAATGCGGAATTTGCTGAAGCAACGCCCAGCATTACGCCGAGATAGATCATGACATCCCGCTCGCCGTCTTCAGACAATGTTCCCTCTTCGGTGAAGAGATTTTCTTGACCGTAAATATAAGCAACCTTTTGGGCCATACGTAAGGCAAAACCATAGTATTGTACAAGGTCAGCTGTACCGGTTCCAGCAGCGACGGCGATATTTGAGGGCAATCCCGCGGCAAATGAAATTGCCGAGGTCTTCTCGGTATCGTGCATGACGACGCGACGGGCAACCTTAGTCAGCTGTTCCAATGTGTAGACGGCTTGCGGGCCATCTTTGAGAATCGACATCAATTCAACTTCTGTGGCACGCGGAAATAATTTGGTTAAGAATGTGCGCCGATCAACGCGAACGACTGGTAGCGCTAGGGCCTTGGAAATTATGTCAGGAAGCATATGTTCAGTTTGGTCAGACATGGTGAACTCCTTAAGAAAAAATGAATGATTAGATACATGATTTCGCATTATTGGCAGCATAGTACGAAACCGAGTTGTTAGCAAGCACCGCTCCCAGATCACTGATATTAGTGGCTCTAACAACGGTAAGGAACATAAGCACAGACTGACGAACTAACCTAAAAATCCCCGCCAACTTAGCCCTCAATTCGGCCCAAACTTGGCGGGGATTTTGGCGGGGAACGTAACAAATCCCCCGCCAATCGTATCCTTTGTATCTTCCGAAAATGCCGTTAAATCAACATTCCGGGTTCAATTTACATGTACCTTTTATTCCCACTCTACAGTTGCCGGCGGCTTGCTCGTGATATCGTACACGACGCGGTTGACATGCGCCACTTCGTTGACAATGCGAGCCGAGATCTTCTGCAAGACGTTCCAGTCGATGCGGGCAAAGTCGGCAGTCATGCCGTCGATCGAGGTGATTGCACGAACCGCGATGGTGTAATCGTAGGTCCGGCCATCACCCATGACGCCGACGGAGCGGAAGCCTGGCAAAACCGTGAAGTACTGCCAGATTTCTTCCTGAAGGCCGGCTTTTGCGATCTCGTCACGCAGGACCCAATCGGAATCGCGGACAATCTCGAGTTTTTCGCGGGTCACTTCGCCGAGAACGCGGATGCCGAGGCCTGGGCCTGGGAATGGCTGACGCCAAACGAGGTCATGCGGCAGGCCCAAGCGTTCGCCGAGCTCACGTGCTTCATCCTTGAAGAGCTTGTTGAGCGGTTCGATGAGCTTGAACTGGAGGTCTTTTGGCAGGCCGCCGACGTTATGATGGGACTTGATCGTCTGGGCGGTGTCGGTGCCGGATTCCACGACGTCGGTGTAGAGTGTGCCTTGCGCGAGGTATTCGATGCCGTGCAGCTTGCGAGCTTCGTCGTTGAAGACTTCGATGAAGTCGCGGCCGATGATCTTGCGCTTTTGCTCAGGATCCGTGACGCCGGCGAGGTCGCCGAGGAAACGGTCCGCGGCGTCGACCTTGATGATCTTCACGCCGAGGCGGCCGTTGAGGCTCTCCATGACCTGGTCCGCTTCGTTTTTGCGCAGCAGGCCGTGATCCACGAAGATGCAGGTCAGCTGGTCGCCGATTGCCTTATTGAGCAGCGCCGCAACAACGGAGCTGTCCACGCCGCCGGAAAGGCCAAGTAAGACTTGCTTGTCGCCGACTTCTTCGCGAATGGAGTCGATCTGGTCGTCGATGAAGTCGCCCATGTTCCAGTTCGCGGTTGCGCCGCAAACATCGAAGGCAAAATGGTGCAGGATCTCGTGGCCATACTGGGTGTTTTGGACCTCAGCGTGGAACTGGATGCCGTAGAATTTGCGTTCGTCGTCGTCCATCGCAGAGATTGGGCAATTTTTCGAGGTTGCGGTGACGCGGAAGCCGGCTGGCGCCTTTTGCACGAGGTCGCCGTGGCTCATCCAAACGGTCTGGGTGGCTGGCAGGTCCTTGAAGACAGCGGCGGTCGGATCCGTCACCGTGATCTCGGTCTTGCCGTATTCACGGTTGCTGGCGGGCTCAACATCCCCGCCGAGGCGCTGGGCCATCAGCTGCATGCCGTAGCACACACCCAAGATCGGAATGCCGAGTTCGAAGAGCTCATCGTCAACGCCAAGCGCGCCTTTGTCATACACCGAATTGGGACCACCAGAGAAGATGATGCCCTTTGGCGCGATCTTGCGCACTTCATCTGCCGTGATCGTGTGCGGCTTGAGCTCGGAATAAATGCCGAACTCGCGAATGCGCCGCGTGATCAATTGATTGTACTGACTGCCATAATCGAGGACGATGATCTTATCGTAATCCTGGGTCTGGTTTGCCACGTTTGCCCACACTCCCTTATTTAAGTTGCTCCTACTATACGGAAAATTCGCCGGCCGGTCAATTCAAGATGAGAAAAAACTCATTCATTGGATTTTCCCCAAGTTTCCAGCCGCGCCAAGACGCCAGCTCCTGTTTCTGGGAAAATGCGTCCTGGAGGAATCACCATGACGATGACATTTTTCACCTTGAGTTTGGCCCTCCTGCTGCTGGCCGCGCTCACATGGGGGCGCGGCCACCATCGGCAGGCGGCGATGCTCTGCGGCTTCGGCGTCTTACTTGCGATCGCCCCGCTGTTTATTTTCTTTTTCCTGACAGGCTGCTAATTGAACGTCTCTCTGACCGGTTGCTAACTGAACGACTTGACTGACTGGCTGCTAGTTGAACTTGCGCAGCGCCACTTCATCGATCAAATGGTCGTGCGTCTTATGTAAAATGACGTCGGCCCGATTTTTCGTCGGCAGGATGAACTCGTTGAGGTTCTTCAAGTTCACATCCCGCCACACGTCCTTGGCCATCTGGAACGCCTCGTTGCGGTCGCCGATCGCGTATTGGTAATAATAGTTAGTCGGGTCGGTGAACGCCGTGTCCAGCAACATGCCGAACCGCTCGAGGTACCACTGTTCGATCAGCGCGGGATCGGCGTCAACATAAATGGAAAAATCAAAATAATCGCTGATGTAGATCGGCTGTTTGCTCGGCAGCTGCAGGACGTTGATGCCTTCGACAATCAGGATGTCGGGGTGATCGAGCACCTCTTCCTCATCGGGCACAATGTCATAGATCTGATGCGAATATTTCGGCGCGCGAATGACGCCGGAATTATTTTTCACATTATTCAGAAAATGAATCAGCAGATCCATGTTGTAGCTTTCGGGGAAGCCTTTACGGTCCAGAATGCCGCGGCGCTCGAGCTCGGCGTTTGAATACAAAAAGCCGTCCGTGGTGATCATCTGCACCGAACGGTCGGGATACGCCCGCGAAAGCAGCAGCTGCAGCAGGCGCGCCGTGGTGCTTTTTCCGACGGCCACACTGCCGGCGATGCCGATGATGAACGGGTGCGGGTGGTGCGGGATGCCGATGAATTGGCTGAGCGTGTATTCGTCCTGCTGATAGTCGCGGTACCGGATATGAATCAGGTGACGCAGCGGTGAGTAGATCTTTTTCACGTCGTCCATCGAGATCATATCGTTCAAGGAACGCAGCTGAGTCAGCTCAGCGTCTGAGACCGAGGCAAAATTGTGGGCATGAAATGTCGCCCATTCGTCGCGGCTGAATTTGTAGTAGTTCATTTCCGATCGCATAATATCCTCAACAAGTTAGTGGTTGTGGCGACTGGGACAAAACAGGGTCTTGGCCCAGTTCCTAGATAGCGCATGACTGTTATCGCAGTGACGTGGGCAAACTGTCCGGGTCCGAGCAGCTAGGGCCTCCAACAACAGGTCCCAAAAACGGCTCTGTTGTTGGAGAGACCCAAGCCCGCCAGTTGGTCCACTTCTTCTTTACGCCTTTTTTTGACTGTTTTGCTTCATCATTTGGGCTTGGTCGAACAAGGGGCACCCGGCGTCGGCACATTTGCTGCAGCCGGCTGCTTTTTTCTTCTTATTAAAAAACTGATTGTACCCCACGACGCCGATCAATGCGATCAACAATGCTGCAATAATGAACGTTGCCATCATTGGCCTCCCCGTTCACGCAAGGGCCGCGTCTGCTTGCGACTGCTTGATGAACAATCCAAAAATAATGATTCCAGCAAAAACTGCGGCGAGCCCGGCCCCTGCCAGGGTGGCGGTGCCGGCAACGAGTTGGCCGCTTTGGAACACGATGGTCGCGACCATGTAGGCCACGGCCGTTTGGTAGCCGACCGCGCGCCAGGTCCAGCGCGCCTCACCGAATTCTTTATACATCGTGCCGATCGCCGCAAAGCACGGCGCGCACAGTAGGTTGAAAACTAAAAACGCGTAACCGGCCATGGGCACATAGGCGCCGCGAAGCAAGTCCCCGAAGTTGCCGGGGCCAAATGCGATGCGCAGGGTCCCCACACAATTTTCCTTGGCGATCAGGCCGGCCAAGGTGGCAACGGTCGCCCGCCAGTCGCCAAAGCCCAGCGGCGCAAACAGCGGAGCGAGCACCAGGCCGATGTCGCGCAGCAGGCTCTGATTTTGCGAGACCATCTGCAGGCGCCAGTTGAAGTTTGCGAGGAACCACAGCGCAACGCATGACAGGAAGATGATAGTGCCGGCTTTATGGACGAAGCCGGCCGCCCGCTGCCAGACGCTTTGCGCGAGGTTTTGCAGCTTCGGTAAGTGATACGCCGGCAATTCCATCACGAAGGGCGCCGGTGGCCCGGCAAACAGCGCCGTTTTTTTCAAAAAGACACCGGAGCCGATGACGGCTAGGATCGAGATGAAATACGCGCTGGGGGCGACCCAGGACTGGGCCGGGAAAAAGGTGCCGGCGACCATCGCGATGATGGTCAGCTTGGCGGAACAGGGCATGAATGTCGTCAGCATGATGCTCATTCGGCGATCCTTGTCGCTTTCGATGGTGCGGGTGGCCATGATGCCCGGCACGCCGCAGCCTGTCGCGATCAGCATCGGAATGAACGATTTGCCGGAGAGGTTGAAGCGGTGGAAAATGCGGTCCATCACAAACGCGATGCGCGCCATGTAGCCGCAATCTTCCAGGATGCCCAAACACAGGAACAGCATCATGATCTGGGGCAAAAAGCCAAGCACGGCGCCCATGCCAGCGATAATGCCATCGACCAGCAGGCTCTGCAGCCATGGCGCGACTTGCCAGCTCGTCAAAAGATGCGTCGCGGCGCCTGGCAGCCACTGGCCGAAGACGGTGTCGTTGAGCCAATCGGAGCCGAGCGTGCCGACTGTTTGAATCGAGAGATAATACACGGCCCACATGACCGCCGCAAAGATCGGCAGCGCGAGCCAGCGGTTGGTGACGATGGGGTCGATCTTGTCGGACACGGATTCGACGAAATCCTGTTCATCGACCACGGCCATCGCGATGATGCGCGCGATGAAGTCGTAACGGGCGTTGACGATGATGCTGGCGCTGTCGTCGCCGAACAGTTTTTCCGCCGTGGCGATCGTCGCGGCGATCTCTTGGTGTTGGGTCGGCGTGAGCGTTGTGGCCGCAACCACCGCCTCGTCCTTGGCGAAAAGCCTGATTGCGAGCCATCGCCGCTGGTCAGCAGGGGTCTCCGGCAGTTGGTCGGCGATCATGCTGAGGGCGGATTCGAGGCGCGGGTCGTATTCGGGATACGGATAGTTGCCGCTGGTCGGCGTCTGACACGAGGCAATCAGGTCGTCGAGGTGGTCGCGTTTCAGCGCTGAGATCGGGATGACTGGCACCTGAAGCGCATAACTCAACTTTTTCACATTGATCTGGCGCCCGCTTTTCGCCAGCACGTCCATCATGTTCAAGGCCACCACAAGCGGGCGCCCCGCCTCCATCACCTGAAGCGTTAGGTAGAGGTTTCGCTCGAGGTTCGTGGCATCCACCACGTTGATCACACGCTCAGGCTTTTCATCAAGCAAAAAGTCGCGGGTGATGATCTCCTCGCTGCTGTACGGCGACAGCGAATAGGTGCCTGGGAGGTCCTGAACGATCGTCGCGTCGGCATTTTTCAAGCGGCCGGCCTTGCGCGTCACCGTGACGCCGGGCCAGTTGCCCACTTTCTGGCGCGCGCCGGTCAGGGCGTTGAACAGCGTCGTTTTGCCTGAGTTGGGGTTGCCGACTAGGGCATAGGTAGTGGCGGTCATCGTCATGTCAGTCATGCGCGTCCACCTCCGCCACCAGCACCGAGGCCGCGTCGGCTTTGCGCAAGCTGAGTTTGTACCCGCGCACGACCAGCTCGAGCGGATCGCCGAGCGGGGCCACCTGATGCACCGTGACCATCGTGCCACGCGTCAGGCCCATGTCCATCAGCCGTTGCCGCAACGCCGGCGTGCCGGTGAGCTTGGCAACGATCGCCGAGCGGTGCACGCCAACGCCAGCCAGCGGCACCGCGTCGTCGAGCTGCGCAGCGGTCAACGGAGCGACTTGAATGTTGGCCGCAATGTCGTTTGAGATCGCCAATCGCTGGCCTTGGAAAAACACGAGCATGCCGGTTGGGCCATCCGCGGTCTGGATCACGGTGATGCGTTTGCCCACCAACAGGCCCATTTCCGCAAGATGCCGCACCAGCGCCGGCCGCCCGGTCACGCCCAAAATAATGAAGGCGCCTGGCCGCGGCACATCTGTCAGTGTTTGCATGAGGCGCCTCCTTTCGTGTGTTTCTTCTCAAATCATTGTAGCGTTTTCTTTCTATCTTGTGGGGCCTTTCGCGAAAATTGTCACAAATAACCAGCGAAATAAATACAGTCAAACGCTACATTGGAAAAACTATTCATAAGCGTTTTCGGCCTGGCCTTGGTGTGCGTTGATGACACAGATTGGGTCTTGTGATTCAGGTTGGCTGAAGATAGAAAAAACCACCCGCGATCGTGTCCGCCGGTGGCTTGAATATCGTGCATTCAATTTGTGGTGGTTCAGTTTTCACGTTTGCGCCGACCGACATACAACCCACCGAGCAGCAGCAAGCCCAAGATCACGACGAAGCCATCGTTGGCCTCGCCTGTTTGCGGCAAGGAGGCCTCTTCAGTGGCAGTTGGCGCCGGCGACTTTGCGTTGGCCGGTTTGGTCGTCGCGCTGGTCGTGGTCGTCTGCGCTTGGGTGCGGTTGGTGAGCGGCGTCGTGACCGGCGCGCCTGTCCCAGTATCGGTCACGACTGGCCCGGGTTCAGGCTGCGCAGGCGTGGTTGGATCTGTTGGGTCTGTTGGGTCTGTTGGATCGGTCGATTCTGTTGGATCTGTTGGATTGGTTGGGCCTGTTGGATCTGTCGGCCCCGTTGGATCGGTCGAATCTGTGGGATTGGTCGGATCGGTTGGCGTGGTCGGTGCCACCAAGGTCACGACAAACCCCTGCACCGTTGCCGGATCGTAATCATAGGTGCCGCCATCCGCGGTGCCATCGAACAAAACGGCATAGGCAGGCGCATTTTCAGCTAAGAAGGCTGCGGTCGAAAAGACGATCGAATCCCCTGCGATACCGGTCAGTGTCTGGGAAAACGCCTCGCGCCCGTCGATCACATAGGAGACACGCGCCGTTTGTGTGGTGCCGAGATTATTGTAGTAATCATCCGGCGCCACGCTGACCGGATCAGGTGTCGCGGATCGTTCCTGCGCCACGATGACCAGCTGCCCGTTTTCGATGGTGATGAGGTAATTCGGCGTGTCGCCTTGAACGACGCCGGACAGCTCGTAGGTGCCGGCTAACTCGCCCGCTTCACGGGTCATGTTGATCACCAGCGTGGCCGAGGCTGTCGCGGCCGGGTCAGAAGCGGCGCCAGGTTCACTCACCGTCAGATTGCCGGTATCGTTGCCAAGCAGGCCGGCGATCGTAAAATTGATCGTCGGGTCGGCTTCTCCGGCCAATTTTTCGGCAGCGCCAAACGCAACCGTGATCTGGCGCGGCAAAACAGTGAGGGACGCGGTGCCAAAAGAGGCGTCGGTCAATGTGGCGTCCGCCGCCATCCGCGCCGCCTTGTATGCGTCCGAAAAGCCAACGGTGTAGGTCCCAGCTTGCAGGTACCCGCCGTTTGAATAGACCGCCTTTTCGATCACGAGGTCTTGGTTGGCAAGCGTCAACGCCTGGCCATTGTCATACACCGCGATGTTATAACTATTTTTTTGCGTCTGGTTGTATTGGCCATAGATCACTGTTTTGTCCAGAATTGCCAGCCGCTTGGTCAGCGTGATGCCGAGACTCGGCGAAACAGAGGTGCTGGTCCCATCGGCGGTCGTCTGCGACACGAAGAGTTTCAAGTCGCTGGTGGCGCCGGTGATCGTCGCGCTGTACGTGCCATCCCCCGCCACCAGCGCCGTCGCGAGGGTCGTGCCAGCGTCATCGCGAATGGCCACGGTCGCCCCGGCCAACCCCGTTCCGGAAACGACCATGACGCCATTGTTGATCACGGCAGTCGTGGTCGGCGCGGCGACTGAGGAAGCCAGCGACACCGCCACGCTTTGGCCCATGGCGCCGTTGACTGTTTGGAAAATAAAATAGGGACTGCCGGCAGCGGCCTGCGTTGTCGTCAGGGTGAAACTGCCGCTGGCGTCTGCGAGGACATGGGTGACGGTCCCATCGCTGGCATAAGCGCTCACGATGGCGTTTGGCGAAGCGATCCCTGTGAGGGTCCCCACCTCGTCGCTCACGGTCGCACTCGTCACGGCCACATTCGGCACATTTTTCAGCGGAATCGTGACGGGAACCTTGTTGCTTTCGGCCAGCGTGCCACTCTGCTGGGTCAAATAGATCTGCGTGCCCGGGGTGTAAGCCGCCGCGTCGACTGTCACAGCCCACTTCCCGCTGGCGTCAACGGTCGTGCTCGTGATCACCTCGCCCGCCGCATTATAAAAGCGGATGATTGCGCCGGCGGTCCCACTTCCGGAGAGCGAAACGGTGCCCGTGGTCAGCGAGGTCAGATCGATCGTCGACTTGGATTGTTGCGGCACCTGGGTGGTCCACTGGCCGTCGCTCGTCTGCGTGCCATTCACATTGGTGCCCAGCAAGGCGCCAGTCAGCGCGTCAGTCTTCACTGGCGCCTCAGCAGAGGTCATTGTGACGACTGGGGTGGCCGTGGCTTGAAGCGTTGCGGTTGACGCGGCTTGGGTCGCAGAGGCAGCTGGTGAGGTCGCCTCGGTCGAGGCATCATTGGTTGGCGCTTCGCCAGCCTCCGAAGTGGTCGTCGGCGTTGTTTCAGTTGCGTTTTCGGTTCCGGCTTCGGTTTCTGTCGAAGTGCCAGTTGAGGTTTCAGTCGAAGTGTCTGTCGAAGTGTCTGTCGAAGTGTCTGTCGAAGTTTCCGTTGAAGCTTCACTCGTGGTTTCGGCTGTCGTTTCCCCACTCGTCTCACTGCTTGGTGTGGCTTCCGCCGCCTCCGCAACGGCCGGGGCTTCAGTGGCAGCCTCCACCGGTGTGCCTGACCCGATGGCAATGCCGCCAAGGGTCAACGCGGTGACAAGCACCGCGACCCAGCCTTTGCCACGTTTATACAGACGATAATGTTCTTTGCGCGTGATCTGATGATTATTTTTTGCCATCTTGGTCAAACCTCCATATGATCGATTTTGCGAGCGTGCGGCCACAAGCCGGGTGTTTCTCGCCTACAATTCAATTATACGGGGGCTTTCTGGCCGCGGATGCCAGTTTTAACTAAAATAATTTCTCTAATTGAATTTACAAATAACTGTGAATGGGTTTTCACGCCCACACACACGACGATTGGAAAAATAATCTTCCGTTTTGGCTTTGATCAGAATCAAAAAACCGCAAAGCCAAAATGCAGCTTTGCGGTCAACCATTTCTAGAGCATTGAAGTATCATCGCGCGTGATCGGGGCGGCGTCGCGCAGGGCCTTGTTGCGGGCGCGGCGCTCGGCATAACCAGCGTTGAGGCGCTGCCCGAATGCGGAATCGAATTCCAGTGTCGGCAATGCGTCCGGGGTGCGGGTCACGAAGGTCATGAAACTCCAGCCCGCCAAATAGCGTTCGCCCGAGTCCATCTGTTCGCCGACGAGTTTAGTGAACACCTCAAGCGACCGCGTCCCCACGCCGGACACGACGCTTTGGTAGATCACCGCATCCCCGATTGCGACAGGCGTCACATACTCCATGTGATCGACCGACGCGGTGACCAGGCCACGCCGCGCGAGGCGGTGCGCGGCGATGCTGGCATTTTCATCCAGCCAGGCCACGGTCTGGCCGCCAAACAGCGAGTCGTGCTCGTTCATTTGGCCTTCAAAGACGCGGTGCGTCGTAGTGGCCAAGGTCTCAGAAAAATTCATGGCAATCACTTCTTTTCATAACGGGACGCCGGCACGCCGGCCAACAGTGGCGACAAGTCCGGGCTGGCCAAAATCGTCAGGCGGTGCATCGCACGGCTGGCGATCGTGTACAGCAGTTCGCGTTCGTCTTCTTCGTGGAAATTGGCGGCGTTGACCTGCCACAAAATGACAGCATCAAACTCCAAGCCTTTTGCCAGATAGGATGGGACGACAATGTTGCCCGGCACCAGCCGCTGATTTTCAGATTGAATCAGGGTCGCTGGCACGCCGGCCGCCTTGAGTTCCTCGTAGACCGTCTGCGCCTCTTCCAACGTCTTTGCGATGATGGCACTGGTCTGCTTGGCGTTATCGTCGACTTTGAGCTGATCGATGAGCGCCGTCACCAACTGATTTTCCGTGTCGCGCACGGCGATGGTCGGCAGCGGCCCCTGGCGATCAAAGGCGTCGATGCGCTGGCCGGAGCGCAGGATGGCCTTGGTGAACTCAGTGACCTGCGCCGTCGAACGATACGACTGGGTCAGCTGCACGACACGGGTCTTCTCTGGATCAAAGAGGCGCGACACGTCCTGAATCAGCGTGTGCGAGTCGTCCTTCGTGAAGATCGCCTGGTTGAGGTCACCCAACAAGGTGAACTTCGCGCGCGGAAAACTCCCCTTCAGATACGCCAGCTGATACGGGGTGTAATCCTGAATCTCGTCGATGAACACATAGCGCATGTCGCGCTCGCCGTGGCGGCCGGTCATCAAGTCATACAGATGCAGGTATGGCGTTGCGTCGACCATGGTCAAGCGGCGATTCTTGAAGGCGGCGATGAACCCAGCGACCTCTTCGTCCCAGGCTTTTTGCGTGAGCCCGAAGCTCGCCAGATCCACGAAGTTGCCCGCGTCCTTGAGATACTGCACGTACTGGCCGCGAACGTTGAGAAAATGGTTCCGCGTGATGGCCGTTTGAATCGTCTTGAAGGCATCGACCACGATCTTCCGCGCGAAGAACTTGTACTCTTCGTCAGAATTCTCGAACTCGGTCTTGCCTTCCGACTGCAGCATCCGAATCTGCTCATCCGACAAGTCCTCGACCGCCTGCTGGACCCACTTGGCCTTCATTTCGCTTTCGACACGCCGGTTGAGCATGTTCAAAAGCCGTTCCTTGGTCGCGCTGAGGCGATTGCCGAGATGATAATTCGCGTTATAACTATAGAAGATGTCCGCGATCCGCTTTTTTGAGAAAAAGACGGTATCTTTGAATTTGATATCCCGGAACCGCATGCCGCCTTTTTCAAGACTGGCCGCATAGTCTTCCGTCGCCTTGAAAAACGCGAGGCTGCCCTTGAGCTTGGCCACCTTTTTCTGCGCCGGCGACAGCACCGCCTCAAACTGCGAAAACAGATCCTGCACATCGATGTTCGGCACGCGCCGGGACACATACTGATAGAACGTGAACTGGACCATGTTCTGTTCGCCCAGCTCCGGCAAGACGTTGCCGATATAATCCGAAAACAGCTGGTTGGGGGAAAACATGATCACCTGGCTGGAATTGAGGTTGCCCCGATAGCGATACAGCAAATAGGCCACGCGCTGTAAGACCGCCGATGTTTTGCCGGAGCCCGCCGCCCCTTGCACGAACAACAAGTCGGCGGTGGTGTCACGAATGATCTGATTTTGCTCCCGCTGAATAGTCGTGACGATGCTCTTCATCTGGGTGTCGGACTTTTCGCCTAGCACCTCCAGCAACATCTGGTCACCGATCGTTTCGGTGGTGTCAAACATCGTGGTGATCTGCCCATTTTCCACAACGAACTGGCGCTTGAGCGAAACGTCGACGACTTGCGGGCCGTCTGGCGTTTGGTAAGTCACATGGCCGAGGCCGCCGTCGTAATAGATCGAGCTGATCGGCGCGCGCCAGTCGTAAATCAGGAACTTGCCGGCCTTGTTGGTGAAGGAGCCGAGCCCGATGTAAATGGTCTCCGGTTTCTCCTTGCCTTCCGTGAAGTCGATGCGGGCAAAAAACGGCGAGACTTGCAGACGCTTGACTGTTTTCAGCTGCTGGGTGGACTGCTGCCAGGCGTTGCTGCGCTCATCGAGCATCTGCTGCTGCTGTTGAATGGATGCCGCGGTCTCGATCGATTCAGCATCGTTACTGAAATTGAGGGACATGTCGCTGAAGAAATTCTTGTTCAGCGATTGTTCCTCATTTTTGGTCCGAGCGATCTCAGCGGTCAGCCGTTTGTCGGCCGCCTGCAGCTCGTCCATGATGCCATCAAGGTGTTGTTGTTCGCGCACTTGTTCTTTGGTCAAAACATGGCCCCCTTCAAACGAGAACATGAAAATAATCGTTTTAATATGATACCACGTTTTCAGGGGAAACAACACACTTTGCGCGTTATTTGTCGCGGACTATTTTTGCTTAAAAAGCGGCGTCCAGGCCTCAAGTATGTAGCCCACAGCCAAGCCGATCGCCACGCCGAGCAACAAGTGCTTCGTCAAAAGCCCGACCACTAAGCCGATCAAGGTGGTGGTGCCGACGATCACCGAGCGGCGGCTGAAAAACCCTGTTTCCTTCATTTGCGAGACCTCCAATTTACGAGATGTGATGGGCGCAAGATTTGTTTTGCGGTATTCTGAGCATAGCATATTGGAAAAGCGGGTGTCAGTCATGTCCAGTTTATCGCTTCTCATTGTCTTGTTTGCGGCGCTGCTCATCCCCATTGTGATGGCGCGCCTGAATATCACCTCGACCCCCACCGCCGTTGCGGAGATCGTGGTCGGTTTCGTGCTGGGCAAAAGTCTGCTCGGGGTAGTCACGGCCAACGCGGTACTCGATGAACTTAAAAGCCTCGGCGTGATCGTGTTGATCTTTTTGTCCGGCATGGAGATCGATTTTTCCCTCTTCAAGCCGCAGCCCGCAAGCAAAACCAAACAGCTCGGCCCGGCCAAGATCGCGCTGCTGGGTTACGGCGCTGTGATTGTTGCGGCGCTAGGATTTGCGTGGGTGCTGGACCTGATTGGCCTGTACCACCACATTATTTTCGCCGCCATCGTCTTTTCGACCGTCGCGCTGGGCGTCGTGATCGCGGCGTTGAAGGAAAAAGAGCTGCTCAGCCAGCCCTTTGGCCAAACGATGCTGCTGTTGGCGGCGCTGGGGGAAGTCGTGCCATTGCTGGCGCTAACGGTTTACGCCGAGCTCAACGGCCACGCGAGCCGCTCGGTGTGGCTGCTGTTATTGATCTTCGTGGCCGCGATCGTGCTGCTGCTCCGGTTTCGCAGGCCGTATCAGTGGTTCGCGAAAGTCGATAAGAGCACGACGCAGCTGGACATTCGCCTCGCCTTTTTCCTGATCATCACGCTGGTTACCGTGGCCGAAAGTGTCGGCGCGGAAAACATTCTCGGCGCCTTTTTGGCCGGCATGGTGATGAAGCTGCTGCACCCGCGGGAAGAAACCCAGGACAAGCTGACCAGCCTCGGGTACGGCTTTTTCATTCCGATCTTCTTCATTATGACCGGCGCGGCGATCGATCTGAAAACACTGCTGAAAGATCCCACCAGCCTCGCGCTGATTCCGGTATTGCTGATCGGCTTTTTCGTGGCCAAGGTCGTGCTTGTGCCAGTGCTCCGGCTGCGCTTCAAGCCACAAAATGCGCTGGCCGGCAGCCTGTTGATCACGACCACCATCACCCTGGTCATTCCGGCCTTGACGGTGGGCAAAACGCTGGGTATCATCACCACCCAGCAAAGCGGCGCCTTCACGCTGGCCGCCGTGATCGCCTGCATTTTGTGCCCGATCTTGTTCAACCGGCTGTTTGTCGCCGAACCAGAGAGCTTTAAGAAGACGGTGGTGCATTTTATCGGCGCCAATCTCCTGACTGTGCCGATCGCCCAACAGCTCGCCAAGGGCCTCTACGACATCACGCTTTTCACCGACGACCCGGCGAAGTACAAGACTTACAATTCCGAGGCCAACGTGAAGCTTCTGCCGAGTTTTTCCCAAGGCGCACTGCATGAAGCCGGCGCCTATGACGCAGACATTGTGATGCTGGGCTACTTCGACCATGATAAAAATTATGAGCTGGCGCAATGGGCGCTGGCCAACAAAGTCCCGCGGATCATCGCCCGCTTTGAGACAAAAGACGCGACCAGCGACCGGTATGATGCCCTCAGCAACGCCGGGGTCGAGATCTACAACACATACGAGGCCAACATCGCGGTGCTTCGTAGCCTGATCGAAACACCGTCGACCCTGCAGATGTTGACGGATACGGAAGCCGGGTTGTACGAGATCACCGTCCGCAACCGCCGCTTCACGGGTCTCGAGCTCAAGAGCCTGCCGTTCATCGACGCGATCACCGTCAGTGCCATCAGACGCGATGGCGAGTTCCTTTCACCTCATGGGGACACCCAGATTCACCTGGGCGATCACCTGCTGTTTACGGGTGGGAAAACCACCATTGCGGAGATTCGCAGCACATTTGAGAAAGAGAATTAGGAGATGGAAAGGCCCCGTCGAGAGGATAAATTCGACGGGGCCTTTTTGGGGGTGGGGCAACTGTTCGTAAATGGGCAGGCTCTCGCTTTTGCATTGAGACATCCCGTGCACCTACGCACCCTATGCAGTCGGGCTCCGGCCCGCATGCCGGGGACATCTAACTGGCCCATGCACTCGATGGCTTAGTGCGCCATCAAGCACCTGAGCCAAGTTAGCTCCCCCGGCATCCCGCAAGCCTTCGCACCCTATGCAGTTGGGCTTCGCGTGGCAGGTCCGAGGCATCTAGTCGGGCTGGTCACTCGGTGGCAAGGGACGCCCCCAAGCGCCCAGGCCGCACTAGCTGCTCGGACCTAAACGCCGCGCTACGCACCCTATCTATCCAAGTGCACTGCCTTTGCCACGATCGGCATCACGAACGCGCCGATGGTCATTGAGATTGCTTCGCCCGCCATGATCACGGGGTAGCTTGCCCAAAACGGCATGTGGTACACGATCGCGAGTTGGGCCGCCACGGTGAACATTGAGACGGTGAACAACACGCCCATCACCAGGTATTTTTGCCACCACTTATTGCAATAGCCGGCCAGCCACCGACTCAATAACAGGAAGATCAGGGTGCCGATGGTTCCGACTGGCACGTCGATCACCGCGGTCGGGCTGAAAAAGTTGGCGATAAAAACACCCAGCGTGACTGCGACCACATACCGCTTGTTGTAAAGCGCGGTATAGTTCAGCATCTCCGAAGCGCGGATCTGCCCGGCGCCAAACGAGAACGGCGTGAGCAGGACGGTCACCGCCACGTACAAACTGGCGACAATGGCGACTTGGGTGAGATGCAGCAGTGAGCTGCGTGTTGAGACAGAGTTTTGCATATGAGCTCCTTTGTGACCGCTTGGGCCATTGAACAACTGCGGTCAAAGGAAAATAAGTCCCGCAGCGGGCCGAAGCCCAGTGACAAATTATTTGGCCAGCCAGCCGCCGTCGATCGGCAGCACCGCCCCATGAATATAATCCGCGGCGTCGCTGGCTAAAAACAAAGTGAAGGCGGCCACTTCTTCTGGCTTCGCCCAGCGCTTGGCCGGCGTTTGGTCGGCGACCCAGGCCGCCATCTTGCCGTCCCCGGCGAAATCCGCAGCGTTCATCGGCGTATCGATCGCACCCGGCGCCAAGGCGTTGGCGCGAATGCCCTGCGCCGCATAGTCGAGGTCCAGCTGCTTGGTCAGCCCGATCACCGCGTGCTTGGCCGCTGTGTACGCGACCCCGCCACCGCCTGCGACCAAGCCGGCGATGGAGGCCATGTTAACGAAAACGCCGTGGCCGCGCGCCAGCATGTCTGGCAAGACTGCCTGGCAGATCAGAAACTGACTGGTCAGATCGACTTGGAGAAAATGTTGCCAATCCGCCAAGCTCGTTTCAAGAATCGAGCGGTACCCATCCAGCTGGCCGGCCGTGTTGCACACGATGGTCGGCTGCCACGCCGCAATCGTCGAAGCGGTGGCCGGATCAGCGACATCGCCTTGCAGCACCTCGACCCCGGCCAACGACACCGGGGCCTGATCAACGGCCAGCACTGCTGCCCCGGCCCGCAAAAACGCCGCAGCCTGCGCCGCCCCGATGCCAGACGCTGCCCCAGTCACAGCGACCCGCTGACCCGTGAAATCCCACCGAATCTGCGCCTGCCCCTCGCTGGCCGTCATACCAGTGTCCAATCCGTGGCCAGCGCATCACAGCCGGTGGGTTCCCAAACCGAATACCCTTCGCCTTGAACCTTGATCAGAAAATACGGTGTGACCGCGATCGACTCGTAGCTTTGCCCGCTGACCAGCGTGATGTATTCCTCACCGCCGCCCCAGCCGCCGCGAACCGCGCGCTGCCCCGCCTTGAGCTTTGGCAACACTTCTTCAAATGTCATGGTATCCCTTCCCTCTGCGCAGTTGCGCTGGCCATAGCGTACCAGAAATCAGTGGATGCGAAAAGGGCGCGGGAAAATTTTTCCTACACCCCTTTGACAAAAATAGTTGTCCGCATTCGTCAATGGCAAAACCAGATCACGCCGCGGTCCTCAGCCCGATTTTCCCATCACCAACTGCCACCGAAGCCGCCTGACGACCCGCCGCCGCCAAAACTACCACCGGAGGAATCGCTGGAGCTACTACTTGGCGGCGTCTCCGCCCGCGTGTAATCCCGCATCCAAAGCGGAAAGTCGTTATAGCCGGACTGGGCTTTCGTCGGATCATCCAAGTGGGCCGCAATGGCGGTGAAGATGTCCGCCGCCTGTGCGTCCAAGCTCGTATCGTCGCCCACGCCGCCCAGAAACGCTTGCCAGACCGGGGTCAGCGTATCGCCGTCTGTGGCCGGATCATAGGCGTTGCCCCACGCGATGAAGGCCGGCTCGTAATGCACGGCGGTCTCAGTCCGGCGCCCGGCCGCAGCCTGCCCGGCCAGTTCCGCCAGCGCATCCAGCGACGTCAATTGAAGCAGTGCGCTGTTGGTCCAGTTGATCAACAGCCGCGAAAAATCATACAGGTAAAAATACGGCAGTGGCGTCTGCATTTTCACCTCGGCTAGCCAGCTGGCCCCGTGGTCCCGCACATACTCGCCCAGCGCGATCTCGACCTGCTTGGCCGGCGACTGACGTGAGAACATGGGCACGCTGGCTTGGGTCGGGTCGATGTCGATGCCCGCCTTTTGTGCCGCTGCCAACAGGGGCGTCCGCTCGACCAAATGCGGCGCGGTCAACGCGGCCTGGCCCCGCGTGTGCCCGAAGCGCAAGATGGCATGAAGCACCCAGATCACGATCGTGGCCGCCACGACGCCCGGCCACACATGCGGATCCGCGCCTTCCTGCCGGCTGAAATACCAGCTGGCCGGATAGAACATCAAGAGCCACAGGCCGAAGCGCACGACAAAATACAATTGCAGGGGCAGCCATTTGCGCAGTGGCAATTGCACCAGCACGATCAGACCGCTGAGCAAAAGCCCGATGCCCAGCACCGGCCAATCGCCTGTTCCGACAAGGGTCAGGATCACGCCAGCCGCCAGCATCATCACCCGCCAGACCCAGCGGTACTTGAAGAAGAAGCCGGCTTGATAAACGAAGAAGGAGACAATCGCCCAGACGGCCGCCAGTCCAATGAACAGCGGCAGTTTGTACGGATTGAACGCCACCGCGCCGGCCGAACGAATCAAGCGCTTGTTTTCGGTCATCACTTTGCCCGTGTTCGAGGCAAACAGCGCAAGGGCCTGATCATCCTTGTTTTTCTTCAACAATTGGGTGAATTGCGGCGTCGCAATGGTGGTGCGGAAGGTGTCGTTGATGACGCCGGTAACGCCGACACCAGCCTGAAGCCACCATTTGTGGTCCTCAAGCGCGATCACCAGGATAATGCCATTTTTATATTTCGATTGTTGCGCCGGCATTTTGGCCAGTTCGCGCTTCGCCATTTTGTTCAGCGTCTTGTCGCCGCTCGGGGCGTAATCCGTCACGATCAGGCGGAATTGCGGCTTGCCCGGAAGCGCCGGCAAGGTCTTGGTGTTCAGCGTATACAGGGCCCGGCGCGTCTTAAACCCAACGGCGCCTTCGTCATCGGAAAAATAGCTGGCAGTCTTCTGCCACTGCGCCATTGTCAGGCCGCTGTCCGGGCCATCCGACGTGATCACAACTTTGTGGTCATCCGTCACGCTGCCGATGATTGCCTCGTTGACGCGCTCAGCCGGCGTTCCGGTGTCCGCGGTACCGGCCTCAAACACATCGTCGGCGTTGCGTGGCAGATCCGTGCTCATCCAGAGTTTGCCCGTTTGCGGATTCACGGCATACAGCATCCCCATCGAGGCAAAATGGGGCCACTTGTCCGCCGTCATGGCCGCATACGCCGAGGCCGCATCGGTGATCTTGTCACTGCCAACCACCGCCGCGCCAAGCGACCCGTCATCTTGCAGCGTCCGCGTGTTGTAACTGGTGATTGCTGCTTTCGTCTTCGGCGTCAGCCATGAAGTATCGCCGCGCCACCAGACCATTTTGTCGACCGCCTGCACCGGCCGCGCCGTGGCCAGACCGGCGCCAACAATCAACGCGAGTATCAGAAGCAGCCCCACCCACCATTTTTTTCGCATCCCAGACCTCCCGTGAAAATACAATACCGTCAGTTTAGCATCTGGTGGATCGCGCGTCTGTCAATTTTCACCCAAACGCGCTTCAGAAAATGGCCGAGGCGCCGCGGCCGGGGAAAAGTGATAAAATGAAGACATTCTAAGGAAATGCGGTGACTTTGATGAAGCAAGGAACGACCATCTTAACGCTCGATAACGGCTATCACTTGTGGACCAACACGCAGGGTCAAGGCGATATCCATCTGCTTTGCTTGCACGGCGGCCCCGGTGGCAACCATGAATACTGGGAGAATTTTGGCGAACAACTCGCCGACCTTGGCGTGCAGGTCCACATGTACGACCAGCTCGGCAGTTTTTATTCCGACCAACCGGATTATTCCGATCCGGAAACGGCGGCCAAGTATCTGACGACGGATTATTTCCTGGGTGAAGTCGAAGAAGTCCGGCAAAAGCTCGGGCTGGATCATTTTTACCTGATCGGCCAAAGCTGGGGCGGTGCGCTGACGCAGCTGTATGCCCTGAAGTATGGCGAGCATCTCAAGGGCGCGATCATCTCGAGCATGATCGACAACATCGATGAATATGTCGTCCACATCAACCAAGTGCGCGAAGACGCCCTGCCGCCTTCAGCCGTTGCCTACATGAAGCAGATCGAAGCGAGTGGCGACTGGAAGGATCCGCAGTACCAGGCGTATGTCGACGTTCTGAACAAGGGCTATGTCGATCGCAAGCAGCCGCCTGCGATCAGCCACTTGATCGACACCACCGGCACCGCGGTCTACAACGCGTTCCAAGGCGACAACGAATTTGTTGTGACCGGCAAGCTGAAGGACTGGGACATCCGCGACCAGATTCACAACATCACCGTGCCGACCCTTCTGACATTTGGCGAGCACGAAACGATGCCCGTTGCCTCTGCCCAGCGCATGGCCGAAGTAATTCCGCACGCGCGCCTGGTCACCACTCCAAACGGCGGACACCACCACATGATCGACAACGCGCCTGTTTATTTCGAGCATCTCAAGCAATTCATTACCGATGTCGAAAACGGCACCTTCAACGATTGATTCAAAAAGCCGAGCAGCGATGCTCGACTTTTTTTGTTCGCTGATGGCGCCGGCTCGCACATCCGGCTCCTGCACTGAGGCGGATTGTTCTATAATAGAAGCAACTCGACTTCTCACAAGGGGGCCATTTGAATGAAAAAAGCACTCATTGCACTGCCACTGGCGCTGCTTCTGATCAGCGCGGCCGGTTGCTCGACCAGCAGCAAGGACACGGCCAGTCGCGCGAAAAATTCTACCAGCGCGGTCAAAAAAGCAAAAGCAAGCAGCTCAAGCGAGGCATCGAGCAGCGATGTAAGTAAAACGTCCAGCACCAAAAAAGCTGAAGAATCCAGCAGCAAACCCGCCACGCCAGCCGAGCAGTTCAGCAGTTTAAACACCAATATCGGTGCGGTCCTGCCAGGGTCGCTGTTGCCAACCGATTTTGCCTTCACTGCCAAGCAGTGGGTCAATGCGACGACCACCGGCACCATTCGTAATTACACGATCAGCTACAGCGAAGGCAAGCAGGCGCTCGCCTTGAACGACGCCAGTTTGCAATCCGCCAAGCCGGTGCTCAAACTGACGAAAAAGACGTATGCCAGCGTCAATGCGGCGCAGGATGACATCAATTATCATCCCGTTCAAAGCGGCCTGCCGACTGTCGCTCTGGGCGATGGCATCACCGGCGTTCGCGAAGGCGCAGCCGGCACGAGTTACGTGACCTGGGCAGAGGGCAACTGGTCGATCACGGTCAGCGCCTCAAATGTCGCGAAGCAAGATCCCCTGCCGCTGGCGAAAAAAGCAGTCGCGTATTTTGCCGATCACGCACTGCCGGTTCCGGATGGACCGGCTTCGGTTCAGCTGGTGGCCGCCGCTTCGGATGACCTCAGCAATGTGATTCAGTGGCGCAAGGGCGCGGTGGGCTACACCGCAAGCGGGACGGATGCGATGAAATTGTTGCAGGCCGCCGTGTCGATCAAGTAGGCCGATTTTTCGACTCAATGACCCATTCGTTTAATGGAGGAAATAAATGAAAACAGTGACGGTATACCTCGTGCGCCATGGTAAGACGTGGTTCAACACGTTCAATCGGATGCAGGGCTGGAGCGATTCGCCCCTGACCGAAGACGGCATCGCAGACGCGAAACGCGCCGGCCAAGTTCTGCGCAACATCACGTTCACTCACGCGTATTCCAGCGACACGATGCGCGCGCAAAATACGGCCAAGACCATTCTTGAGGCCAACTTGAACTCCGCCGTGCCGTTGACCGTCACGCCATTTTTCCGCGAGCAGTTCTACGGCTATTACGAAGGCCAGGATTCGGCGGAGAGCTGGTACGCGGTCGGCGCGCCGCATGGGGCACCGAGCCTGAAAGCCATCATCGATCAATACGGCGTGGATGCCAGCAAGGACTTCATGCACGACGCCGATCCATTCGGCGCCGCGGAAGACGCGATCACCTATTGGACGCGCCTGCAAAAAGGATTCAAGCTACTGCGGGCGGACAACCAAAATGGCGACAATGTCCTGCTGGTCACACACGGCACGACGATTCGCAGTATCGTCGATAAATTCGGCAAAACGGACGGCTTCAAGGTCACCGACTCGCCGAAAAACGGATCGATCTCGCGCATCGCGTTGACCGATGAAGGCATCAAGGTGCTCAGCTTCAACCAACTGAAGCTGGAGCCGGGACTGCTGAAGTAAGACGAAACGCAAAAATGACATGTCAGCGCTCAACCGGTTTGGTGAGTGGGGCATGTCATTTTTTATGTTGATCATTGATCGCATACGGAAAAATTCGAGCTGACGTTGGAGGCCAAGTTAGCCGCTCAGACCTAAACGCCCCGGTCCGCACCCTTTTCAGTCGGGCTCCGGTCCGCACCCTTATTCTTCGAGCGCCGCTTTGATCAGGTCGAGGTTGCGGGCCAGTGCCTTGCGTTCGTTTGCTGGAACGGCCGCGCGGACCTTATCTTCTAAGTCGCTGAAGATCGTCGTGATCTGGTCGATCAGCTTTTGGCCGGCCGGGGCGATGTACAGCTGCTTCACGCGCTCATTTTCAGCTGGCACTTCGCGTCTGAGGTAACCGGCTTGAACGAGACTCTTCAACATATTTGTCACAGTCGCGTCTTGGCGACCCAGATAATGGGCCGCCTCTTTTTGTAAACAGCCGGGATGCGCGGCAACGAATTGCAATAAGCGCGCCTGCTGGACATTCAGGTGCAGTGCCTTGAGCTGCTCATGGATCAAGCTTGCCTCGGCAACCACGGTCTCATGCAAGCGGTCGGATAAGTTCTGTGGATCGTTTGTCTTCATTATATGTCATCACTTTCCATCAATTTCTACTAACAGTATAGCCATTAAAGAGTTGTCATTCAAAGTAAAGTCGCAAGAAAGATACTTGTGTTTTTAATTTTTAGCATTGACAACATTCGTATTGAAAACTAAACTAGGTCTCGTTAACTGTTGTATTAACAATCTTATAAATTGGAGTGATCGTGATGTTCAACCTTGAAGAAACCGCGCTTTACAATAGCTTTTACGCTGGGGAGAGTCCCTACAACGACGCCATCGTGACTGTCACCGGCACCGTTTCTTACGTCGGCCCGGACTCTTATGGGCTTCCCTGCGTCGAATTTGGGGATGTCACAACCGGCACCGCGCGGGTCGCCTGCGTGATCGGCGACACCGGCCTAACAGTCGGCGAGCGTGCGGCGATCATTGGCCATATCGAAGGGTTCACGCAAGGCATGGTCGTCTTAAAACACTGCCGGCTTGGGTAAGGCCACCATCAAATGAGAAAGGATCTGATCAGATGACACGATCTGTCGATAATGCGGGCCGACCATTCAACCGGACCCTGTTTACCATCGTGGTCCTGATCGGGATGTTTGCGAGCAACATCAACCAGACGATCTTAGCCGTTGCTCAGCCGACCTTGATGCAGGCGTTTCACATTCCTGCTTCTTCGGCGCAGTGGCTGTCGACGAGTTATTCCCTGATCATCGGGGTCATGACGCCGGTGACCGCCTGGCTGGCCGACAATAAGAGTTCAAAGACGCTTTTTGAATGGGCGATGGGCTTTTTCCTGCTCGGCACCACGCTTTGTTATTTCGCCAACAGTTTTGCGGCCCTGCTCGGCGGCCGGATGATTCAGGCGGTCGGCGGGGCGCTGTTGGCCGGCATCGGCACCACCATGCTTTACTCGGTGTACCCACTTGGCCAGCGCGGCACCGTTTCGGCACTGATGGGGCTAGTGTTTGGCCTTGCCCCAGCAATCGGCCCCACTTTTTCCGGCTGGGTGATCGACCGCTTTGAATGGCATGACATCTTTGGCATCTTGCTGCCGCTTTTGGCGGTGGCGTTTGTGCTCGGATTGTATGGCCTGCGCAGCGTCGTCATGGTCAACCGGGCAAAATTGGACTGGCCTTCTGTTTTTCTGTCAGCGTTCGGATTTGGCAGCCTGCTGTATGGCTTTGCGGTGGTCGGCACGCGCGGCTGGCTCGACTGGCAGGTGCTCGGCGGTATTTTCTGCGGCGCGGTCTTGGTCGCCTGGTTCATTTGGCGGCAATTACATATCTCGGCGCCCATCTTGAAAATGACGATCTTCAAGGCGCCCACCTATCGCATCGCCGTCGTGATCACGGCGCTGTCGCAAATTGCGTTTGCGGGCTTTGAATTCGTCCTACCGCTATACCTTCAAACCGTGCGCGGCCTGTCCGCGATGAGCTCCGGCATGTGCTTGATCTTAGGTGCGCTGGTCAATGCCGCGATGAGCCCTGTGACGGGTTACGTCTTCGATCATTACAACGCCCCGCGCATGATCAAGGCCGGGCTGCTCATCATGTTGCTGGGAACGATTCCGTTTGCGTTTGTCACCGCGCAAACGCCGGTCGTCACGGTCGTCTTACTTTACGCGATTCGCAGCCTGGGCTTTTCGGCGGTGCAAATGCCGATCACCACACTGGGCATCAACGTGTTGCCACCGGCATTGATCTCGCATGGTAGCTCAGGCAACAACATGATGCGCTACACGGCCAGCGCGATCGGCACCGCGATCTTGATCTCCGTGCAGCAAAATGTCGCCAACACCCAAGCCGGGCATGTGGCGACACTGGCCGATCCGCGTGCTCTGCTGAGCGGCTATCACGTCGCATTCACGCTGGTCGCTGTTTTATTGATCATCGCGTTGGTCACAGCGCTTCGCCTCTCTTCTAAGGATAAGGAGGCGCGCGCATGATCTGGGCACTGACAATCTGCATCCTGGTCTTCTTCTTTTCCACCCTGTTTAGCAAGACCCCTGCCCCGCGCTGGCAACGCGGACTGGCCCTTACTTCCGGGTGTCTGTGCGTCATCCTCAGCTTGGCGCTTTGCCTTAGCTGACCAGGCCCCACGCAAAAAAGGAACTAGAAACCGTGTCAATGTTGCGGTTTCTAGTTCCTTTTTGAGTACAGACGCTGTGGCTCGGCGCCATGTGCGTCCTATTTTGGGGCAGACACACGAGCTGGCGTGCGACTGGTGCCTATTTTTCGATAAAAACAGCCTGCTTACCTGCGCCCGCCCAGATCTTTGGTGATGACGATGCTTTGATACAGCCAGGTCGTCAAGGCGTAATACAGGCCGTATAGCACGAGGAAGATCGTGAATGGCAGCCACAGCCCATCATAAGGATCGGCAAGCAGTGCCTTGAACAACTGGAGACCAAACAGCACGTGGATCACGCCGAGTAGCCCTGGGAAAAGGAACAGCGCGCCGATCTCTTCGGCAATCGACTTGCGCAGCAGTGCCGGCCGCACCCCAATCTTTTGCAGCATCAGGTACCGCTGCTTGTCGTAGTTGGCCCCCGACAGGATCTTGAACATCAACGTCGAAGCAAGCATGGCCAAAAATGCGATACCAAGGAAGAAGCCCATGAACGCAAGACCCCCGTACATACTGGTGATCAAGGCGTACGTGCCGAATTTTTGGCCATTGGTCATGCTATCCGGCTTGAAGCCAAGGCGCTTGTCCTGCGTTTTGACCAGGGCCTCGATGCGATCGTAATTCGCGCTGAAATCGGCGACTTGATACGTGATTACCTGGTAAGGCTGGCCGGCCAGCGCGGCAAACCGGGCGTCTGAAACGACCGTGAAGCTCTTGCCACTATCCACCGGCCGCATGAACTCGGTCATGTTGCTAGAATTCTCGGCGACCTTTGTCTTAAAATTCGTCGCGGTGACCTTTTCGATCGAGGACTGGCCCAAGGAACGGAAAACAGGAAATTCCAGTGGATGCGCGTTAAGTTCAGAGGCCTTGAAGTAGATGTTGGTGCCATCGGCCTTTTGCGTATAAACGACCTTGGCCTTGAGCCCGGACAGCTTGTTGGCATCGGCTTTTTCCTTGGCCGTCGGGGCGACTTGCACTAGGTCATAGGCGTCCTGGGCCTTAGCGATCTGCGGAATCGCCCGCTGGAAGCCGAGGCCGACGGTGATGGCCCCAAGCGCCAAGGCGAAAAGAATCGAGACCACCGCCAGAATTTTCGTGTAATCGCGAATACGGAAGCTCAGCTGACTCAGGGTGAAGGTGTGCAATTGGCGGGAAGCGAAGCGTTTGTTTTTCTTCAGCAAACCCACCAAAAAGACGAGCGTCGCATTGAACATGAAGTAACTGCCCAAGACGATCGTCACCAGCGCCAGGCCGATGCCGGAAAGCCCGAGCTTGTTGACGGCCGCCATCGCCCAGTAGCCGATCGCAAGCAGGCCGATGCCAAGCAGTGCCTGAATCAACAGCAAAACCGGCTTGGTGCGCAGGCGATTTGGCGTTTGCGCCGCGTGAAGTAGGGTCAAGATCTTCGTTTTGATCAGGCTGCGCGCGTTGAACAAAGCCGCCAGGATGAACAGGACCACGAAGAAGACAAAGGTCCACAGCACCGCCGGCCACCAGAGCGGCGAAAAGCCCGGCGCGCTGGAATGCAACATACCCAGCAGCACATGGCCGGCCGCGGTGGTCAGGCCGATGCCCAGCAAGGTCCCGACTGCCGTAGCCAACACGCCCACGGTGACAGTCTCAACGAAGATGAGTTGGGCGATCTTGCTGGATTTTGCCCCGAGCATCATGAACATCGCGTAGTCGCGCTGGCGCATGCTCATCAGAAACGAATTGGCGTAAACGATGTAGACCAAGGTGATGATCGCCAGCAGGACCTCGCCGAACATGAAGATGAACGTGGTCATCGACAGCGGTGAGTTGCTGGTCAAAAACGTCTTATTCGTCGCAAGCGCCAGAAACATGTAGAACACGGCGCTGGCGATGACCAGGCCGGAAAATAGGACGGTGTAGTCGCGCAGGCGTGAGCGAATGCCGCCTAATGCTAATTTGCGTAACAAAGCGCGTCCTCCTTTACTGCTGGAATGTGCCGACGGTCGTCAAGATGCGGTGGTAAAAATCTTCCTGCGATTCCTCGCCGCGCACTAATTCCTGCCCGATCTGGCCATCCTTGATGAATAAAATACGCTTGGCGTAACTGGCGGAAAACGCGTCATGAGTCACCAACAGAATCGACACATGCTGGTCGCGATTGAGGTCGGCCATGGTGTCGAGCAACTCCCGCGCGGACTGGCTGTCCAGTGCCCCGGTCGGCTCATCGCCAAACAAAATGGCGGGTTGTTGCACCAAGGCACGCGCCGCGGCCACCCGCTGCTTTTGCCCACCGGACAGCTCCGTTGGGTAATGATCCAGCACCGCGGCGATGCCCAGCGTTTGGGCGATCGCGTCGACGGCCTGTTGCTGCTTTTTGTGCGGCGCGTTTTGGAGCGCCAGCGGCAAAGCGATATTTTCCCGTGCGGTCAGGTTTTCCAGCAAGTTGAAGTCTTGGAAAATAAAGCCGACTTGCTTGGCGCGAAAATCGGCCAGGGCATCCCCTTTCAAGCCGGTGACGTCTTCGCCATTGATATGCACATCGCCGGTGGTCGCCTGATCAAGCGTACTTAAAATGTTGAGCAGGGTCGTTTTGCCTGAGCCACTGGCCCCCATGATCTCGACAAACTCACCGGGCGTGACATCAAAGGTCACCCCGCGCAGTGCCTGGGTCTGCTTTTCATTGTTCTTGCCATACGTCTTCGTCACGTTTTTCACGCTGACAACTGGTTGTGCCATGATGTTCCTCCATTCATTTATCACTGAGGCTATCGTACCGCACTTGGCCGCGCTGTGCCGTATCGCTTCGGTCACCCGTCTTACATCCGCGTAAGAATGACCGTTTGCTTTAAGAAAATCTTTAATCTCCTGCCCATTTTCGGTACAATAGGGCGACTGTTTTATTGCACATTTCAGTAAGGGAGGTATTCACCATGCGCCGAAACAAAGCGCCGGGCAGCCAACGTGTTGACTGACACAATGGCACGCGGAGGAAACACATAGTGGAAGATAATAAACAAAAACAATATATTCCTTGGGTGATCGTCGGCTTAATGGATTTCGTCACGGTCATCGGCTTCGATGATATCATTTATAATTTTCAAAATCAGGGGCTCGTTGCCGTCACCAGTTGGGTACTGATGACATTTTTCTACGTGATTCCCTATAACTTGATCGTCGCGCACATGGGCTCGACTTTTTCCGAGCTCGGCGGTGGCATCACATCCTGGATGCGCCAGACAAACGGCGATACAGTCGGCTATTTTGCCGCGTGGTTCTACTGGATCACCGGTCTGCCGTATGTCGTCGATGTCGCCAATTCCGTCGTGATCTCCCTGGGGTGGATCTTGAACGGCAACGGCGACATTCAAAGCCACATGGGCAACGCGTGGTTTGGCATCACCACCGCCGTGATCTTCGTGGTCTTCATCTGGATCCAGCATTTGTTCAAGAACAAGTCGCTGGAAGTGATGTCGACGATCGGCGGCGGGGCGATGTTCATCATGACCGTCCTCTTTGTCATCATGACCATCATCGGCCTGTCGTCTGGCAATCCGATCAAAACGCAGCCATTTGACTTCAAGGCCTTTTTGCCAAAACACGTGGATCCGGCCTTTCTTTCCACCTTTGGGCTGTTCGTCTTTGCGATGAATGGGTCTGAGCTGGCGGCGCCTTATACCGCCGACATGAAACACCCGAGTCGCGATTTTCCAAAAGCTTTGAAGATGATCGCCATCATGACGATGTTCCTGACGCTGTTTGGGACGTTCAGTTTGGGTGTTTACTTCAATGCACATCACCTGCCGAACGACTTGAAGATGAACGGCTCGTACTACGCGTTTCAGGCGATCGGCAAACAGTTCGGCGTTGGCAACGGCCTGATGTACCTGTTCGCCGCGGTGCAAGGCATCTACATGCTGGCCCAGCTCGCCGTGATTTTGGATGCCTCGACCCGTGTCTTCTTGTCTGATGTGGCCAAGCGCTTCATGCCGCGCCAGCTCACAAAGAAAAATGCGGATGGTCTGCCGATCAATGGCTATTGGCTCACGACCATCTTGTGCGCGCTGATCATGGCGCTGGGCGGGATGCTGCCGCGCATCAACGACATTTTCAACTGGCTCCTCAACCTGAACGGCATCGTCTCACCATTTTCGACCTGCTTCCTGTTCTGGTCCTTTCTCATGGTGCGGCTGCACTCCGACCGTTTTCCAAAACCGGACTACACCTTCATCAAGTCCGACAAGCTGGGCGTGATCGTGGGTGCCTGGATGCTCGGCGTGACGTTCCTGCTGGCCGTGCTAGGCTTCTTCCCAACGGATGCGAATCAGTCAACGTTTGCGATGATGCTGACGCTGAATATCGTCGTGCCGATCGGGATGGTGGTCCTGGGCTTCATGATGCCGTGGATCGCCAAGCGCCAAGCAAACGGCAACGGCCTGGCCTTCGGGAAAACAGCCTGGTGGGTCTTCACCTTGGTCATGGGCATCGGTCTGATCGGCCTTGTCTCATACGGGATGTCGACCTCGATCGTGGCGCACGCTGCGCCTTGGCTCAAATGGGGCTCAATCATTGTCGTCGATCTGATCTTGCTCGGCTTGACTAATCTGTTCACCCGTAATGGCCGCCACGGCATCGCGGATACAGCTGATATTTAAAGGATGCGAAGCCCGCACCGGATAATTTCTGGTGCGGGCTTTTTAGTTGGGCTTCCCCGAGCAGGTCTGAGGTGTCTAGCAGGCTTGGTCACTACGGCACAGTGCGCCATAGCGCCCAAGCCATGTTAGTCACTCAGCCCTCCCGTTCGGCTCCGCACCCTTTTTGCATGCTAGAATGAACATGAAAGGAAGTGGCGGCCATGACAAGCTACAGCGTGATCTACAACCCTCAGTCTGGAAAACAAGGCGCGACTCGCATCGCCAAGCGGTTCGCGGCTGCGGCTGAAAAACGCGGCCATGTCGTGCGACAGACGCACGCGACTTTGCCTTCACCGCAATGAGTGACGTGGTGGTGGCAGTCGGCGGCGATGGGACGATCAACCAAGTTGCGGCGGGCCTGGTCGCAAGGCGGCACCCACCCTTGCTCGGCATTCTCCCGGCTGGCACCGTCAATAATCTCGCCATGGTGCTGCATATCCCGCTGCTCACCCCGCTGGCGATCGCCGGGCTGCTGGACGGCACCCCGCAGCCGCTGGATATCGGGCTGGTCAATGGTCAGGCGATGATCTCGACCCTGACCCTTGGCGTGTTGGCCAATGCGGCGCTGTCCGTCACCCAGCAGGATAAGCAGCGGTTCGGCCCGCTCATCTACCTGACCCGCGGCCTGAAAGTCCTGCTGCAGCACCAACATTGGCAGCTGACACTGGCGGCGCCGCAACGAACCTGGCAACAGGATACCTCGTTCGTCTTGGTCACAATGACCAATTCCGTCGGGGGCTTCACCAACTTTGCGCCGCAAGCCAAACCTGGGGATGGCCTGTTCCATGTGTTCGTCGCGCCCAAGACCGGCCGTTGGCATAGCCTGATGGTACTGCCGTACTTTCTCTCGGGCAACTTCGCCAAACTCCCAGGCATGACCTATTTCACTGCCAGCCAATTGAAGGTGTCGGCGGCCAAAAGTCTGCGCTCGCGCATCGATGGCGACCCGAGCACGAGCCTGCCGCTGGAAATGCAGGTGGTGTCGGGCAAGGTACAAGTACTGACGCCGGGGAAAAACCGAGTCGGGTGGCATTTTGGACCTGTCCGCGGGTGGGCAGGCCTATTTGTTTGCGTCGCTTTTAGTGTCGAAGATCAGATCAAAGCGACTTTGGTTTTCCGACGAAAGGTTGCGCGAAGGCCTGCCGCAATCCGTCCTTCTGAAGACGAGCGGGCCTGGCTAGCTGAGATCCCCAGGCCTCAACGCCGCCTTGCACGACCAGCCACTGGCCAGTTTTCAGAATCAATTTTGACCGAAAAAAAGCGCCACCCACAAAGGCAGCGCTTCGCACATCCTATTTGGCTTTGACCAAGACTTCTTTCATCTGGATCAGTTGGGTCAACAGCTGGCAATCCGGTGTTGGCACGCCATATTGCTCGCCCTTACGCCAAACCGTCCCGTTGATGAAATCGATCTCGGTTTTACGATGATTGATCACAAGGTCTTGATACATCGAGGGATAATGATCCGCGATGTCCGAAGTGAAGGTCGCTGCGACGTGTTGATAGATCTCGGCTTGATCCAGCTGCAGGCCCTCATGCGCCCCAACTGCGGCGAACTCCGCAATGATTGCCTTGAGGAGGCCTTCGATTCCATGCGTTTTGCCCAGCTCGCCGATGTTGCAGGCCAGCAGTGCGCACAGACTATTCAGCGTTCCGTTCACGCACGCCTTGCGCCAGATCGCGTATTTGACGTTGTCGCTATAGGTCGCGTTGAGCCCGGCCTCATCGAAGACTTGCACGACCTGCTGGGCAAAATCCTTCCCAGCTGGCGCAAAGTTTTGCAACTCGACATTTCCGTTGCCAACAAGCGTCGCGTGTCCAGGACCGGTCATCCCGGCGGTCCACATGGTGATGCCGAGCAACAGATGATCCTTTGCGACATATTTTTCCAACACATCCTCGTGCCCGATGCCGTTCAGCAGGCACAACACATAGGTATCAGGATTGATGATCGGACGTACCGCGTCGAACATCGTCGTCAGCTGATTGGACTTGGTGAAAACAATGATCAGATCTGCCTGGTCGCCGATGCGATCGATCTCTATCGGCGAATAGATCGGCAGTTTCACTGTCACCGGTTCACCGTTGAAGTCCGCCTGCAGCCCATCTTTTCTGATCGCGTCAATATTGGCCTGCCAGCCATCGACCAACGTGACCTCATTTCCTGCCCGATGCAACATCAGCGCAAACCGGCTGCCCATACCGCCAGCGCCTAAGACCGTGATCTTCAATAGTGTCATCCCTTTCTCTGTTTAGGATAGCAGGTGCACATTAAACTAGGATGAAAGTTGCGGTATGAGGTCGCGAAACACAGGAATGGAAGCACTCGGCTGCGCCCCTTTTTTTCGAGTTGGGCTCCGCCGAGCAGGGGCGGGTCATGTAGTTGACCCGGTCGCCCGATGGCCAAGCACGCCATCGAACGCCCAGCCCAAACTACCTGCCCGCCCCTAAGCGCTCGGCTCCGCACCCTGTTTCCAGTTGGGCTTCGGCTCGCATGGCGGGGACATCCAACTGTCTCTTGCGCTCGATGGCGCACGCGCCATCAATCGCATGAGCCAAGTTAGCTGCCCCGCCATCCCGCGGGCCTGCGCACCCTTTTCCAGTCGGGCTCCGCCGGGCAGGGCCGCGACATCTAGGCCATTAGCCACCCGAGGCCAAGTGCGCCTCACGCGGCTAATGGACCTAGCTGCACGGCCCTGTACGCCCGGCTTCGCACCCTGTTTCTGGTTAATTTTTTCCAAATCTGGTACACTTGCCGTAGTGAAACGAAGGGAGGCAGTCGTCATGCGCATTCGCCGTGATCAGTTGAAGTGAAAAATCACCGCTTTTTGCGGCAGCGCTGCGCGTCTCGCCAGTGGCCTGTTTAGGTCGCCATCGAAGCCGGGCTCGGCTTCTTTTTTTGTGCAATTGGATAAGTGATCTAGTCGCCGTAGAATCACGAGCAAAGACGCTACTGAGCGCCGTTTTCGCCCGCGCGCCCCTCGCTGCCGCCTCATGGAGGAAAATATGGACGTTTTACAACCTAACGAAAAAGTGATTGTCAGCGGGATCTCCCGCATGCAAGAGAATTTTGACTATAGTATGACCGAATTGAAAAATCTCGCCGCCGCAAACAATTACGATGTGGTTGGCGAGATTCGCCAGAACCTGGACCGCTCACTTGCTGGCACTTATTTTGGCGCCGGCAAGTTGGACGAGATCAAAGAACTCGCCTTGGCCAATGATGCGACCCGACTGATCGTCAATGATGAGTTGTCGCCGTCGCAGCTGCGAAATATCGAAAAGGGTGTTGGCGTGAAGGTCTCCGATCGCACGCAGCTGATTCTGGATATTTTTGCCACCCGGGCCCGCAGCAAGACCGCGATCACCCAAGTCGAGATCGCCCAGCTGCAATACGCCTTGCCGCGCCTGCATCCCAGCGCCAACAAGCTGGATCAGCAAGGCGGCGGTGGCGGTCTGGCCAACCGTGGTGCCGGTGAGACGAAGCTGGAAATGGACCGGCGCGTACTGAATAAGCGCATCGCCAAACTACGCCGCGACCTCAAGGAGGCAGACGTGGGGGCTGAGGTGCGCCGCGCCAAACGCGAGGAGAACCGCATCCCCGTCGTTGCGCTGGTCGGCTACACCAATGCCGGCAAGTCCACCACGATGAACGGCCTACTTGAACGCTACGCCGATCATCCGGAGACCAAGACTGTTTTCGAAAAGGACATGCTGTTCGCGACCTTGGACACCAGTGTTCGCCAACTCACCCTGCCGGACAATCGGAAGTTCTTGTTGTCTGACACGGTCGGCTTCGTCTCCAAGTTGCCGCATCAGTTGGTGGATTCCTTCAAGGCCACGCTGGCAGAAGCGGCGAATGCCGACCTCTTGATTCAAGTCGTCGATTACGCCGATCCGCATTATCCGGAAATGATGGCGATCACGGAAAAGACGCTCAAGGACATCGGCATCGAAAACATTCCGATGATCATGGCCTACAACAAGGCTGACCTGCGCGAAGGCACCCTGTTCCCGCAAGTTGACGGCGACAATATCGTCTACTCTGCGCGCGATGACAAGTCGCTGGCCGCGTTGATCGAGCTGATCACCAAGCATATTTACGCGGATCACGAAACGCACACGTACCTGGTGCCGTTTGACCAGGGCCAGATCGTGGATTACATGCAGCGCGAAACAGCCGTTGCCAGCACCGATTACGTCGAGGCCGGCACCAAGCTCGTCGCGACCGTCGATCCAATTCAAGCCGGCAAGCTGAAGAAATACCAAGTCGCAGATTAAGGTGAAAATAGCGGGTGGCCGCGCATCCTCTTCGATGCAGGGCCACCCGCTTTTTGGTGTCGCCAGTCTAGTTTTCCGCAGGCTTCAGCACGTCGAAGCCGCTCAACCCACTGACATTCAATTTGGTGATCGCGGCGCGGATCTCCTTTTTGGGAAAATGCGTATACCCGTTCACCTGCATCCGCAGCATCGCCATCATATTGGTCACAATAAACGTCGCAAACAGGACCGAATAGTCGTGATCGATCTGCCGATTGTCGCGAATACCGCCGGCGATCTCCTCGATCAGGCGTTCCTGCACCTTCTGATCCGTGTGCCCATACGTCTCGTGCGTCATCACATAATTGTAAAAATCGTGATTCGTTTCAAGGAAGTCGACGAAAACAGACAACAGGAGGCCGCGATGCGAGGCGTACTCATCGTATGAATGCTCGCTGAGCCGCGCGGTGAGCTCATCAGAGATCGAATCGGCATAGGACCACATCAGGTCATCGATGGTGTCGTAATGTAGGTAAAAGGTCTTGCGATTGATGCCGGCGCGTTCGGTCAGCTCCGAGACTTTGATCGGTGCGACCCCTTTTTCGATCACCAACGCCTCATAGGCATCTCTAATCGCCTGTTCCGTACGCACACTCCGTCGATCCTCTGCCATGACCTGCAACCCCTTTCTTTGACCCCAGTTTACCCCATAGTGTGGCATAAGCCCCACGATGCGTCAAACTGGGTTGCACGCAGCTGAAAAATCATTATATTCAATAACGATTTTGCAGTGCGATACAGAAAGGAACTTGCAGATGCTCAAAGCAGAATGGCAACACCTACTCAAAAATAAATTCATGCTCATCGTCTTTTTCGCGATCGCCTTGATTCCCGCGATCTATGGCGTCACGTTCCTCAGTTCGATGTGGGACCCGTATGGCAAACTCGATGAGCTGCCGGTTGCGATCGTCAACGAAGATCGGCCGGCCGCGATGAATGGCGCCACGCTTTCTGTCGGCAAAGACCTGAGCGCCAACCTGCGCAAGAGCAAGCCGCTCGATTTCAGACAAGCGACGGCCAAGGAAGCCGCAGCCGGCCTGAAGTCTGGGGAATATTACGCCGTTTATACGATTCCGACCGATTTTTCTAAGAACGCCACGACGCTTCTGAGCAAGACGCCCAAGACGATGACCCTGAAGCTTGCGACAAGCTCTGGCCACAGCTTCATTGCGGGAAAAATGGCAAGCAGCGCTGCGACTACGATGCAAAAGACGCTGAACGGCCAGATTGCCGCGCAATATGCCAAGACCCTTGTCGCGGCCGTCACGCAGCTTGAAGGCGGGCTCAACCAGGCCAGCACAGGGAGCAAGACCCTGGCTTCCGGAAGCGCGATTGCGGCGGCCGGCACCAAGCAACTGGCGAGTGCCTTGAAGAAACTCGCAAATGGCACGCTGACCCTCGATCAAGGTAGCCAAACGCTGAAAACAGGTATCGGTGCCTATGTGCAGGCGGTCGCCACGGCGGAAAGCGGAAGCGAGAAAATCAGCGCCGGCCTGACCACCGCCTCCGCTCAGCTGCCCGCATTGACCAGTGGTATGACAAAGCTTGCGACAGGCGCGACCAACGTCAGCAATGGCTTGGCCCAGACCCAGCCGGCGCTCGTTAAGCTGCAAGCCAGTGCGGCGGACCTCAATTCAACTATTCAGACACTGAAGACCAGCACAGCCACCATTGCCCAAAATAGTCAGGCGCTGGCCACTAATCTTGCGACCTTCAGCACCGCCCTTCAATCGGCAACGGCGAAAAGTGAGGCAGTCCAGACGCAGCTCGCGGGCCTCAGCAAGCTCACCACGGCCGTCCAGACCGCACTCAAAGGCCTTGGTAGTGACACGGCAAGTACAGCTGTCAGCGATGCCCTGGCCAAAGAAGCCAGCAGTTTGCATCTGACCGCTGCCCAGACCCAGGCCATGCAAGAAGCCGCAAGTCAGACGGTCCGCGCAGCGCAAGCACAACAGCTCAAATCGCTGAGCCCACTTTTGACTCAGCTTCAGACGGCACTCACCCAGCTCAGTGCCGCATCGCCAACGGATACCACTTCCACCAAGGCCGCGCTGGCGCAGCTGACGGCCGGCGCCACCCGCCTTGCCCAGGCTGATCAGGCCGTTGCGCAAGGCACGACCAAGCTCGCGACGGGCAGCCAGCAGGTAAGCGCTGGGCTGGGAAAAACAGTTGCGGCAAATGCCCAGCTTGAAACTGGCGCCGCACAGCTGAGTCAAGGATTGCAGGCAGCCACGCCAAAGATCGAGTCAATGACCAGCGGGGTTGCGCAACTAGCCAGTGGCGCGACCCAACTGACCAGCGGCCTCGCGACACTCACCACTCAAGGCCAACGCCTCAATAGCGGGGCGACGACGCTCACGACCGGGGTGACCACGCTCGCCTCGGGCAGTAAAACAGCCGCCAACAGCACCGCCACGCTTGCGACTGGCTCACAGAAATTGGCGACCGGCGCCACCACGCTTTCGACCAAGCTCGCCACGGCGACCCGCTCGCTGCCAACCCTTCACTATTCTCACAAACAGTCCGCCGCGTTTGCCTCGCCAGTCACTCTCAAGCAGACCGAAGAAGATACGGTCGCCAATAACGGCACCGGGATGGCCCCTTACATGCTCGGCGTTTCTCTGTTTGTCTGCGCCTTGGCGATGAACCTGATGTTCGATACGGACACGCCATATGCCAAGCCAAAACATGGGGTCGCCTGGTGGGGCAGCAAGGTCATCTTCCTCGACGGCGTGGCAGTCCTCGCAGCCACAATTTTGCTGGCCAGCATGGTCGGCTTCGTCGAGTTGGCCCCGGTTCACCTTTTCCAGACTTGGCTGGTCCTGGCGCTCACCGCGGTCACGTTTATGAGCCTGGTCACCTGGCTGAACCTGGCACTGGGCAAGTCCGGGTCCTTCCTTGCCATGATCATCCTCGTCCTCCAGCTGGGCGGCTCGGCTGGCACCTACCCGATTCAGCTTTCGGGTGGCTTCTTTGAAGCAATTCACCCATTCCTTCCGCTCACCTATGTCGTCGATGCGCTGCGGCACACCCTCATGATTGGCACGTTCCCAGGCTCAGACCTTCTCGTGCTATTCTGCATCTTCGCCTTCTTCTCCCTGCTCGGCCTGATCCATTATGTTCGCAAGGCCCACCGCTTCACGGCTATTGAGTGGCCAGCAGAACCGGAACCGGCAAAATAAACACGTGTAGGCAAAAAAATAGTTCGGTCGCACAACAATTGTCGTTGCGTCTCCGAACTATTTTTCAATTCTGCATTAGCTTGGTCGGGCCGTTAACTCCGCGCATCATTGTACTTGCGCGCTCGTGAGCCAAATGTCCGTTACGCCCGCGTCCGACTCATGCGGCGGTCGATGACCCGCGAGATCAAAGACAGCGCATAGTTGAACACAAAATACAGCACCGCCAGCGCCACGAACATCGGAATCGTGTAGTTGACGTTTTGCCCGTAAATGATCTGCGCGTGATAGGTCAATTCCGGCAACAAAATGATCGTCGCCAAACTTGTATCCTTGACCAGCGAAATGAACTGGCTGACCAGGGCTGGAATCATCGCCTTGAAAGCTTGCGGCAAGATCACGACGGTCATGGCCTGCACATAGGTCAAGCCATTGCTGCGGGCGGCCTCCATTTGACCGACTGGCACCGCGTTGATCCCGCTTCGGATGATCTCCGCGAGCATCGCCGATTCAAACACCGTCATCGCCACGATCGACGCCGGAATCACCGCCAGCCGCACGCCGATGTTCGGGAGCGCGAAGTAGGTGAAAAACAGAATCAGCAGAAGCGGCAGATTGCGAATCAAGTCGATAATAAAGCCGATGATCGCACTGAAGTATTTAATATTCACGTACCGCGCCACGCCCATCAGCGTGCCAATGATAAAACTAAAGAAGATCGAGACAACAGAGACCTCTGTTGTGATCCACAACCCCTCGAACAAATAGCGGAGGTTGATCGCAGAATACGCATCAATAAAGTTTTGCATCATGCACCCCTCCTATTAGGCTGTCTTCCATTTTTTCTCGAGAAACCGCATCAGATACGACAGCGGCATGGTGACGATCAGGTACAAGAGGCCGACCGCCAGATAAGTATCGAAGGTGTTGAAGGTCGAATTGGCAATGATCTTGCCCTGGTACATCAAGTCAAAGCCGGCCACGAACGCCAAGATCGAGCTATTTTTCACCAGGTTGATGAACTGGTTGCCCAGCGGGGGAATCACGATCTTGATCGCTTGCGGAAAAATAATGTGGAACATCGCTTGATAATAGGTCAACCCAACTGAGCGGGCGCCTTCCATCTGGCCAGAGGAAACGGATTGAATCCCCGAGCGAATGGTCTCGGCGATAAATGCACTGGTGTAGATCGTCAGGCCGATCGTGCCCGCGGTGAACCCGTCGACTTGGACGATGAACATCGGTACGATCACGTAAAAGCCCATCGTGATGACCAGAAGCGGAATGTTGCGGACGACCTCGACATAGGCGCGGCCAATCACGCGCACCCATTTGTGCTGCCCGATCTCCATCAGGGCAAACAAGGTGCCGAGCACGAGGCTGCCGATCAGCGCGATGAAACTCGCGCCGAGCGTGTACCCGAGGCCAGAAAACAGTTCTGAGGCGTGATCAAAAAGAATCGTGAACATCATTCCACCTCCTTGATATCAAAGCCTGGGATATCACCAAACCACTTGTTGACGAGTTTTTCATAGGTCCCGTTGGCACGCAGCGTCTTCAGCGCCTTGTTCAGCGCCTGCTGTAGCGCAGTCTGGCCCTTGTTGAGCGCAATCCCATAAGGTTCCTTGGTGAATGTGCCGCCGACAACGACGTAATTACTGTCCTGCTGGCTCATCCCGTAAAGAATCCCGTTATCAGTCGTCAGGGCATCCCCTTGGTGCGACTTGAGCGCGGTGAAGGCCTGCGCGTAATCCGAGAGCTGTAAAACAGTCGTCTGCGGCGCGGCCTTTTTGATGTTATCAACTGAGTTTGAGCCTTGGACCCCGATCACCTTGGTATCGGCGGTCAGGTCCTTGACACTTTTGATCTTGCTACCCTTGGCGACCAGTAGCGACTGGCCGGCGTTGAAATACGAATCGGTAAAATCGAGCACTTTTTCCCGGTCTGGGGTGATCGTCATGGTGGCGATCACGGCGTCTACGTTGCCGCCTTTAAGCATCGGCACCCGGGTATCAGAGGTGACTTGAACGAGCTGCGCCTTTCCCTTTTTCCCTAAGACTTGCTTGGTCAGGGCCTTGGCCATGTCAATGTCAAACCCTTCGATCTTGCCGGTTTTGACATTCATCAGCCCAAACAAGCGGGTGTCGGCTTTCACGCCCCAGACGAGCGTGTCTGTTTGCTTCGCGTGCGCCAACGCATCCCGGCTCGCCGCGTTTTGGCCGCAGCCGCTGAGCGCAAGCGCCACGAGCATGGTGGCAGCTAAGGCAAGCCACTTTTTCCATTTCTGCATGGCACTGCCCCCTTAATGATTGAGAATCTTGCTGATGAACTCCTGGGCCCGCGGTTCCTTCGGGTGATCGAAGAACCCGTTGACATCGCTGGCGTCCTCCAGAATCTGGCCGTCTGCCATAAAGACGATGCGGTCGCCCACGCGTCGAGCAAAGCCCATTTCGTGAGTGACGACGACCATCGTCATGCCTTCCTTGGCGATCGTCTGCATGACATCCAGCACATCCCCGATCATTTCGGGATCCAGCGCGGAAGTTGGTTCGTCGAACAAAATGGCGGCCGGCTTCATCGCCAGACTACGCGCAATGGCCACACGCTGTTTTTGGCCACCGGACAGCATCGCCGGATACTTTTTCGCCTGATCCTTGAGCCCGACCATGTCGAGCAAGTCGTAGGCCTCTTTTTCGACCTCGGCCTTGTCGCGCTTCAGGACCATTAATGGGCCGAGCGTGATGTTGTCCAAGATCGTCTTGTTGGCATAGAGATTAAAATGCTGGAAGACCATCCCCACATTTTTCCGAATCTTATTCATGTTGGTCTTTTTGTCGGCCAAGTCAAAATTGTTTACGATCAACTGGCCGGACGAGATCCGCTCGAGGCCGTTGATGGTCCGCAGCAGGGTACTTTTCCCTGAGCCTGACGGGCCAATGATCGTCACCACTTCACCGCGCTCAATGGTCAAATTGATATCCTTCAGCGCATGAAACTTCCCGTAATACTTCTCGACGTCATGAAACTCGATCATCGACATCCTGATCCCTCCTTGTTTGGTCAGTGTCATTCCTGATGAATACAAAAAGCCGCCACCAGCTGAACGTGGTGGCAGCTTTTCGCATCTCCACTAGAAAACACAGTGATTAGTTCTATTTAACCAGAAAACCACCCACAAATGCAAACGATCGCGTCGCAAAGTCACTCATTCTTCGCCGTATACGCGAGCTGGACGACTAGTTTATAGGGTGAACGCTTTGTGATAAGACCGCGCCTGCCAAGCTGTTTTTCCTCGCCGCCGGTCAAGAAAACATGCGCCAGCGCCAGTGAAAAATCTTTTTGCGCCGCCGCGACCGGCATCAGGCCGACCCGCTCGATCGTGGCCAATTCGCTGACCTGAAGCGCATTGAGTCCGCCAAGCACCACGAGCGTCGAGTCACGCGCCTGCAGGTCGAAAAATGGGAGTTCAAAGCCGCTGCCCAGTGCCTGAACCGGCTGTTTTGTCTCTTGGGCCACGCGCAGGATCATCGCGTCGTCGAGCCCCTGATAATTGAGGCTGAGGGAGCCTTGTTGCACCAAGGTGTCGACCAGCGCGGTCAGATTTTCGCGTTGCGCGGGACTGATGCTGACAGTGGCTGGCAAGAGCTTGTCACTGGCAAACAGGCCATTTGACGCGCCAAGCGGAGCCTGATGCTTGAGCTGATTCTCCGTTTCCTTGAGATGGGCCTTGTCGCCGCCAAGCAACTTCTCGACCTTGCGCGAAATGTCCCACGGCACTTGTTTATCGGTGAAATAATAAATGAAATTGATGATGATGAAATAAAACAGGACCAGAAAACTGATCAAAAAGACGATGCCATAAATGCGGTAATTCGCATAACGCAGATTCATGATCGCGACGACCAGCAAATAAAAGTTGGCCGCAAACGCCACGATGGTGAAGGCGCGGCCTTTCGCTTTATCTTGAATATTAAAATAGCCCAACAAGCGATTAAGCAGATCCAATAATGTTAGCACTGGCCACGTCTCCCTTCGTTACTCGCCATCTGTGGTCGCCTCATCCGTGCTGCTGGCAGCGCTCGAGTCACTGCTACTGCTCGTGGCGGCGCTACTGCTCTCGCTGCTGGTGTCCTCGTCACGACTACTGGTGCTGGCGTCCTTGTCCTTTGTCGACGAGCTGCTGCTGGCCTTCTCCGCGCTGGAACTGCTGGCGCTAGTAGTATCGCGACTGCTGGACGTCGCGTTTGTGCTGTCGCTGGACGCACTGCTCGACTCGCTGCTGCTTGACGATGAGCTGTCATCCGTTGGCGGTTTTGGCTTACTACTCGTGCTCGAAAGGCTCTCACTCGCTTTTTGCCGCGAGATCGACAAACTTTGCGACTCGGCCGACTTGGGCTGACTCGATGGGTTGACCGAGACGTTGATGATGTTATACCCAGATATCAGAATAATGATAGAAACGATCGCAGCCGGTGATATCAACGGCGGTGTCCGATAAGCCATCTCCAGGCCTCCTTTGGCAAACTTTATTTCTAGTGTACCTTAATTCGCATCAGATGCTGGTTAAGAATATAAAAAAGGCGCGCAACTCTGCGCGCAGAATACATCTATTTATTTTGTGGCCGCCATTTTCGCCGCACAATCCGCGCAGATGCCATAAAGCTCGAAATTGTGACTGGAGATCTTGGCGCCAGGCACCTGATCCTCAAAGTAGTCCAGCGGGCACATCTGAAGCTCCTGCACGCGATGGCAATTCGTACAGATGAAGTGGTGATGATGCGGGTGATTGAAGTCACACTGCAGCTTGATGATCGCCTGCTCATTTTCCACATCGGATTCGAGGATTCCAAGCTTCTGGAACTCTTTCACATTGCGATAGATCGTGTCATGCGAGAGGCCTGGATACCGGCTACGCATGTACTGATCCACGCTGGTCACCTTGACGTAGCTTTCTTCGTGCTTGGCCAAATAATCCACCATGTCACGCCGCTGCTTGGTCACCCGCAGCCCATTGTCCTTCATCCGCGCGATTGCGATCGTTGCCTGATCCATCATGTGCCTCCTTGCCGAAAAATCATCATTACGATTAACAGCTACAGATTAGCACACAAAATCAGCGTGTTCAAGGCGTTTCTTTCAGCCATTACGATTTAGGCAGCGCCGGTCTAGACGCCGCGAGTCAGTCCCGCAACCCCACCGCACGCAAGGCACAATCCTTGATATAGGCATCGATGTGACGCTTGGCCGTCTCCCAATCGTCATTGATGATCACTGTCGACAGGTCGCCCAGCTCAGCCGGCAGCGTCAGGTCGCGCGTGTACTCCGGACTCGCGAGCCGTTTTGCCACCATCTCAGGGTCGTCGCCGCGATTGAGCAGGCGCGCCTTTAAAATCGATGGGTCCTTGATCGTCAAGTAGAGAATCGAGATCTTGTCACCCAACTCCTTGGCATACGTGATCGCGCCTTTGGTGTCCAGCACGATGCTGCAAAAATTCGCCTTCGCCCAGGCCTTATTCAGCGATTCATACGACGAGCCGTATTCATACCCCGCATACGTCACATGCTCGATAAAATGCTTGGTGGCAAAAGTCTCCGGCGTCTCAAAATAATAATCCACGCCGTTTTGCTCGCCGGGGCGCGGCGGCCGCGTGGTGTGCGTCATCACCCGGCGAATGCGATACTGTTCTGTCAAATAGCTGCTGACCGTGGTCTTGCCCGTCCCAGTCGCGCCGGTGATCACGATCAATTTATTATGTTTCAACGCGGATCCCTCCAAGCACTTTTCTACATTGTACCAAATGCGCTGCGTCGCGGCGAAAAACGGTTGCATTTTTCGTGCGCCAAGGAGAATACGTCCGCGCGCCACTATTTATATAGAAGAAAAAAAGTCGACCTCGAATCAGCGGGGTCGACAGGGAGTGATGCAAATTCTTGTTCTCGTTTATTGCTTACAGACGCCGGCCGAAGCTCGGGCTGAAGTAAGAGATGCTTTGGATGGAAACGCTCTGGCCTGGTGCTGGTGCATGAATGTAGCGACCGCCGCCAATGTAGATACCGACGTGATAGGCGCTGCCAACCCCGCCCCAGAAGACAAGATCGCCAACCTGTAAGTTGCTCAGGGAAACGTAGGTGCCAACTGTGCTTTGCGCCATGGATGTCCGTGGAAGTGAGACACCTGCAGCACGCTCAACATACTGAACAAAACCGGAGCAATCGAACCCAGCAGGAGTAGATCCGCCATAGACATAAGGGACACCAAGATAATTTTCCGCAATGCCAACGATGCCGGTCGCGTTGCTGCTAGCCTTTGGCGTGGTCGTCGCGGTGCTCTTCTTAGAGACGGTGACGGTCTGAGTCGCAGCCTTGACCGGGGTGTTCGTCGCGGTCTGGACCATCTTGGCCTTGGCTGCTTCTGTCTCCTTGGCTGCCTTCAGCGTTGCCGCTGCGGCGGTCGCACTGTTCAGCTTGTTTTGCAACGCGACAAGTTCGGTCTTGTGCGCGTTGTATTCCTTGGTCAGGGCCGCCTGCGACTTCACTGCGGCTTTCTTCAAGGTCACGAGCTGCTTTTGATCTTGAACCAGCTTGTCTTGCTTGGCGACCAGCTGCGTCTTTTTCGTCTGCTGGTCCTTGCGAATGTCGCTAAGCTTGGTCTTTGCGGCTTCCACAGAGTTCATGGCGTCTTTGTTTGCCTGATCGAGCTTGTTGACGGTCAAGGTGCGGTCAACAAGGTCGGAAAGGTTCGTCGAGTTGAGCAGGAAATCGAAATAAACGTTGCCCGTCACGCTGTCCCCTGCCTTTTTCTGCAAGGAGATCAGCTGCTTTTTGAGCACCTTTTTGCGTGAGGTCAATTCAGAACTCGCCTGGGCGATCTTGCCATCATAGGCCTTGATCGTCTTGCTGGTCGCCGTGATCTGCGTGCGGGTGCTGGCGATCGCAACGATCTTATCGGAGACATCGTTGTTCAGCTTGTCGACTTTGCCGGTCGCGACCTGGATCTTGGCCAGCAGTTGTGCACTTTCACTTTGATTGGCAGAAACAGCGGCGCGCGCATCCGAGACGTCATCGGCGGATACGACTTGGCCTTCCCCAACACCGGCGGCGATCATTGTCGCAGCGGCGAAAACAGTCAGTACTTTCGAGAACTTCATTTATCCACTCACTCCCCAGTGATTCATTAACTACGAGGATAGCAGATGCCCGTTACATTTGCGTTACAAACGTGTTAACATCGCGCGACGGTCTGCGGTTTCTCATAACAGACGTCATATTTAGATGCGTTTTCATGGCGCCATTAAAAAAAGCCGCCCGATTGCGGCGACTTCGGTGATCAATCCGTTGATTCGATGATCGGCGTCACCGCGACAGACAGCTGAAACTGCTCCGTTTCGTCCATCACCGAGATGATGAAATGGTCATCCGCCAGCCAGTTGACGGTCAGATTGTCCCCTGTCTCATCATCCAGCGCATGTAGGTCCGCCTGTTTGGCCATCAGGACCTGCATCACCTCATCCGTCAGCGCATGCAGATCTGCCAGCGGTGACGCGGCGAGACCTGCGATCACCTGACTGAGGGCCTGGCGAATCGCTTTTTCAAAATCCAGCGGTTCATCATCGAGTCCACTGTGAAAAACTGTCAACGAGACATCTTGAAACATCGCACCGACTACCGCATAGCGCATCTTATCGCCCCATTCGCCTTGATAAACAAAGTATACCATCTTCCCTGTTGGAATATGAAAAAGAAGACGCGATGTCATCTCGCGTCTTCTTGAAAGAGTTGCTTAGTGGTGAATGTAGGTGTAGCTTGTCGCATTGCTGATCGTCTGAGTATTCGGGCCAGCTGGATTGGAGAAGCCCATGCCGCCTTGGTTAAAGGTCACACTGTTACCGGAAACGCCAGTCACATAAGCCACATGTCCATAGCTTGGGTCTGCCGTCCAATTGCCAACGCTTTGGCCTGGAAGAAAGACGATGATCGAGCCAACTTCAGGGGTGTGGTCGACATCAAAGCCCGCCGCCTGAGCAGAGGCACCCCACTGGCCACCATTGCCCCACATGTTGCCAGCCCACGGTGCAACACTCTTCACATACCAGGTGCACTGACCCCATGCATAGCTGTTGCCGCTGTCACCAGCGTCGTGCGTGGCGCCATTGCTCGAGTTGTTTTGATTTGTTGTTGTCGTCGTGGTCGGCGTTGCAACTGTAGCCGCCTTCTTCGTGACAACGGTGGTGCTTGCAAGCTTGGCAAGGCGTGCCTGACGCGCAGCCGCCTGAGCCTGTTCAAGAGCCTTGGTGTAAGCTGCTGCTTCAGCTGCTTGGGCCTTGGCAAAAGTGGCCTGCAGTTTCACCAACGTCGAGCGGTTTGCTTTGATCTTTTTGTTCAAAGCAGATTGCTCAGCCTTGGCCTCTTTTTGAAGGGAAACCAAGTTGGCTTTGTCGGAAACGAGCTTGTCTTTGCTGTCGACCAAGCTTGTCTTCTTGTCTTCCTGGTTCTTCTGCAAACCGGCCAGCTTGTTTTTCGCGCTGACAACTGAATCCATGGCGTCTTTGTTCGCTTGGTTCAGCTTATTCACGGTGAAGGAGCGGGAAACAAGGTCGGAAAGGCTCTGGGAGTTCAGCACGAAATCGACATAAACATTGCCGGTCACACTGTCGCCCGCTTGCTTCTGCAAGGACTTGAGCTGTTTTTTCATGACATTGTCGCGCGCCTTGACTTCGGCTTTGGCCTCATTGATCTGGCCGCCAAGCTTGGTGATGGTCTTGGTCGTGTCATCGATCTTGTCTTGTGTCGCGGTGATCGACTTATTTTTTGCGGTGATATCGTTATTCAGTTTAATGACCTTACTGTTGGCCGTCGAAATCTGGTCAAGCAGCAATTCGGTCTTCGTTTTATTAGCCGTAATGGCGTTTTGCGCGTCGGATGAGGCACTGGCGGAAACAGGGGTTGCCCCAACAGCTCCTGCAGAGGCAAGAATGAACCCCGCGGCCAGAATACCAGTTAGTAATTGATGTGCTTTCATCACACGTCCACCTACACTTTCGATTTACTCAACGAGAGCTAGTGTACAGTTGGTGTGTTACGAGAGCATTACAAGGCAATTACCATGCGGCAACAATTCGTTTCCGCTGTCACAAACTTTTGTCACAGTCCGCAATATGACGCCTTTTAGCTAACTTAGTGAGTCATCTTGCGATAAGTTTTAATTTGTAATTATCAAAAGGTTTCCCTGTGTAGTCCGGGGATGCGATGGTCCTCATGAAATAGTCACTGTGAGAATAAGCAGTGGCTGTTTGACCGCCTTAACCAAAACTTTGTATTTGGTCATTGTTTGTTACTTAACAACCAGGCCTCTGCTGTCTACACAAGTCGTCCGCAACGAAAAAAACGCATCCCGTTTTGGCAGCGAGATGCGTCCCTATTTTCAACAAATGTTAGTCAGTCACATTGACCAGGAAGTATTTCTTCTTCCCGCGCCGGACAATCACATATTTGCCGTCAAAATGACTCGCCGGATCGATCACCGCGTCAAGGTCCTGTTCGCGCTGGCCATTGACCGTGATGGCGCCATTTTGCACGTCTTCGCGGGCCTGACGCCGCGATGGCTCGATGCCCGTCGTATCGACCAGCCAGGTGATGATGTTTTCAGCGACAGCCGGCGACGACTTTTGTGGCACCTGGGAAAAGCCCTGCTTGATCTCCTCTGCAGTCAGGTCCTGAACATCGCCGGAAAACAGCGCGGCGGAGATCGCCTCGGCCTGCTTGACCGCCTCTTCGCCATGAACGAAGGTGGTGACTTCCTCGGCCAGGCGCCGCTGTGCTTCCCGCTTTTCCGGATGCGCCTGCATGGCTTCGACCAGTTCTGCGATCTCGTCTTGCGACAGGAAGGTGAAAAACTTGAGGAATTTTTCCACATCGGCATCGTCTTGGTTGAACCAGAACTGGTAGAACTCATACGGCGAGGTCTTCTCTGGATCCAGCCAAACAGCGCCACCAGCGGATTTGCCAAACTTGGTGCCATCGGACTTGAGCATCAGCGGGTTGGTCAACCCGTAAACTTTGGCATCCGCGCCTTCGATCTTATGAATCAGATCGATGCCAGCGGTGATATTGCCCCACTGGTCGGCGCCGCCCAGCTGCACCTGCACGTCCTCGTTTTGATAGAGCTTGAGGAAATCCACCGACTGAAGGATCTGGTACGTGAATTCGGTGAAGGAGATTCCACTTTCAAGCCGACTGGCGACAACTTCCTTGGCCAGCATTTGGTTGACCGGGAATAATTTGCCGTAATCGCGCAGAAAATCCAGCAATGAGATCTTGGACAGCCAACTGTAATTGTCGACGATCTCAAAGTTGTCGCGGCCAAACATTCGCTCCATTTGTGCCGTCAGCTTCTTGGCATTATTTTGAATCGTTTCCATCGACTGCAGCACACGCTCGGAATTGCGACCGCTGGGATCCCCAATCGAGCCGGTCCCACTTCCAATCAGGATCACCGGCTTGTGCCCCATCAGCTGAAAACGTTTGAGCATCATAAACGGAATCAGATGCCCGACATGAAGCGAGTCGCCGGTCGGATCGGTTCCGACATAGATGCCGACATGTTTTTCCGTCGTTAATTTGCGAAGCCCTTCCTCATCTGTCATCTGATTCAGCGCACCGCGCCAGGCGAGTTCATCTAAGATATTCATGCTTTCCTCCATTTTTCGTGTCATTGGCCGAAAAAAAGTCCCTGCTTGCAATTTGCAAACAGGGACGAGTCATCGCGGTACCACCCTTGTTATGGCCGAGGCCATCACTTGTCGATGCATAGCGGCATCACCCGCGATCAAAATGACTGAGCGTAATTTCGCGTATTGTTGCGGGATCGGCTCACAGCGACTGCCGACTCTCTGGGACCGCGCAACAAAGCTACTGAACTCTTTCGGTCGAATTATTAATGTCAGTTTAGCATAGCACTGCGGCAAAGAAAAGAGCGGGCCTAGAATCGGCAACAGGCAAGCACCAGTCTTTTTCCCCGGCGTCTTTCCTTCCAATCGACACGGAAAGACGCCGGCTATACTCGCCTCGGTCCCTCTTTACATTTCAAATCGTATTTGCCAGGCGAAATGTGTTCTTTATTGAACAATCGATTTAACCAGATTCAGGAGGTAATTCCGCCGCCGCAAAGATGAGTTTGTGGAAGCAGATAGCCTATATTACCGCCGTCATAATGCGGGTTTTCTAGAAACGTCTCGAAGAATCATTTACGTATATTGTACACATTTTTTACAACCTAAAATGTTGACGTATTCGCTTACCAGGGTTATTATAATCGTGACACTGAGAGGCGTGGAGGAGCTGGCCACGAGTTCTCTCCCAGCGTCGGTCAGTCCGGCGGGAACCAACCCGCGACCCACCCCGAGCGACGCAATGACGGTTACCTGCAGTAAGGGGGTAACCCAAAGGGCTTAAACGGACCCGGTACTGGGAAGTACCGGAAAAATGTACCACCTGCATTTCAAACTGAATAAGTTCCCTAACACCGACGGGAGGAATCTCGAAAATGAAGAGGGAAAGGGATCCAACCTAAAATTTGGCAGGCCGGAGCACGCTTCGGCCTGTTTGCTGTGCCCTCAATAAGAAAAGACCCCAGGAACGTTCAGGCGCTGCGACATTGCGCCACCTGAACGTTCCTGGGGTCTTTACGACTATATCAATTATTCACAGTCCCTGACTCTGTCGGCGCAGTGCCCGGGTCAGGCGCTCGAGACGGGCGATCGTATCGTCGAGTGTCAAATAATAGTAGACAACATTGCCCACCTGCCGAGAATCCACCATGCCGATGTCGCGCAAGGTCTTGAGATGATGCGACGTGGCCGGCTGAGACAGGCCAATTTTCTCCGCGAGGTCGTTGACCTTGATGCCGCGATCTCCGGAGACTTCCCCAAGTAACATGATCAGCTTCTGCCGATTGGCGTTCGACAACGCGTTCAGATGACCGATGTCGAGCTTGAATTCATTCAATGCCTCTTGCTGCGCTGCAGAATACTCCGTCATGATGACGCCTCCCCAAAGTTTCGGTGCTGAAACAGCCTGTGCGTTGTCGGGCTCTGGTGCGCATCGCCGAGACAGCTAGGTACGCCCATCACTCGGTGGCAAGATGCGCCACCAAGCGCTGGGCTAGCCTACCTGCTCGGCCATGGTCGCGCACCTTCGCACCCAGATGTCGGGCTCTGGTGCGCATCGTCGAAACAGTTAGGTACGCCCATCACTCGCTGGCAAGATGCGCGGGCTAGCCTACCTGCTTGACCATGACCGCGCGCCTCCGCACCCAGATGCAGGTCCATTGTTGCCGCAACGCGAAAAAACGCTTACACTAGATGTACAGGTTCAGTATAACACTGATCAAAGGAAGGTATTCTCATGAGTGAATATGTCTCGTTCAAAGCACTTGGCGCGACCAACGACTTGACGATCTATGGCGGCGGCACCCCGGAAACATTTGACCACAGCATCGCGCTGGTCTCAGCCTATTCCCGCCTCTTATCCTTTTATGATAAAGACTCCATCATTAGCCAGATCAATCAAAATGCTGGCGTGGCGCCGGTGACAATCGAGGTGCGCCCAGTTTTCAACCTGATCGCACGGGCCGTGGCCTGGAGCAAGCGCGGCGCGGGGTACAATGCGCTGATCGGGCCGCTGGTCGCCTTGTGGCATATCGGCTTCGATGACGCCGAAGTGCCTGACGAAGCGGCCATTCAGGAAAAATTGCGGCTGTGTGACCCAGATCTGGTGGCGCTTGACGGCGAGAACCAGACCGTTTTTCTCACCCGCGCCGGCATGGAACTGGATCTGGGCGGCATCGCCAAGGGATTCATCCTCGATGAGCTCAAGCGGCTATGGGCCAAGGAAGGCGTCACCGGTGGGCGGATCAATTTGGCCGGCAACGAGGTGTTGTTCCGCAATAGCGCCTCGAACATTCCGCTGTGGCAAGAGCCCATCGCTGATCCGCGCGACCCAGACGCTTTGCCGATCGCGACCTTGACCACGGCGCCAAACGCAGTGGTCACCACCGGCATCTTTTTCCGCCACTTCGATAAAAATGGCCAGATGTATCACCACTTGCTGGATCCAAAGACCGGCCGGCCCGTCGACTCCGACATGGCCAGCATCACCGTTGTCGCCGACTCCGCGGAAACCGCCGATGTGCTCTCCTCAGTCGGCTTTTACCAAGGCCTGCCGGGTGGCCTGGACTTCATCGAAAACGAAGGCGCAGAGGCGATCTTCATCACAAAGGATATCCGCATGACCCAAACCAGTGGCCTGCGCGAGACCCTCCTGCCGACCATGGGCAACTGAGCGAAAAAAATGGCGCAGTCCTGATCATGAACGCACAAAAACGGCGTCGAGGCTACATGCCCCGGCGCCATTTTTGTATATCCAGATCAATTGCCAGCTTTCATCTCCGTTTTTGCGACGCCTCGATCAGTCCCCCTACTTCTCCTGTCCACCGCGTGCCGGCAGCGCGTGCCAGATCTCCTTGGCGTACCGCCGCACCGTGTCGTCTGCGGAAAAACGGCCACTGGCGGCAATGTTTTGCAGCGCCACCGCCGCCCAGCCGTGTGGATCCGTCCACAGTTGGTCAAGCGCCCGCGAGGCATGAACATAACTGGCATAATCGGCCAGCACAAAATATTCATCATGATCGACCAGCAGCGAGTCATAAATCGTGTGCCCCGCCGATCCCAGCGGCAACGACCCGTCGATCAGCATCCCCAGACTTTTTTTCAAACGCGGGTCGGCTTCGGCAATCGCAGCCGGGTCATACCCTGCTGCCCGGCGCGCCGCCACTTCCTCGGCGGTCATGCCAAACAGCGCGATGTTCGACGTGCCCACTGCTTCGGTGATCTCAATGTTGGCCCCATCTAGGGTGGCCAAGGTGATCGCGCCATCGGTCATCAATTTCATGTTCGACGTCCCGCTTGCCTCCATGCCGGCCAGCGAGATCTGCTCGGAAATATCCGCAGCCGGCACGATCTTTTCCGCAAGCGAGACATTGTAATTCGGCAAAAACGCGACCTGTAGTGCCCCATTCACGGTCGGGTCGTGATTCACGAGGTCGGCAACGGTGTTGATCAATTTGATGATATCTTTGGCGTAGGTATAACTCGGCGCGGCCTTTGCGGCAAAAATGTGCAGCCGGGCCGGCCGGGTTTCCCCTGCCCGCAGCGCCTGATACGCCTCCAAAATGCCGAGCACATGCAAAAGCTGCCTTTTATAGGCGTGCATCCGCTTGATCTGCACGTCAAAAATCATGGCCGGCGACACCGTCAGCCCCAGCGTCTCTTGAATGTAGCCGGCCAGCGCGACCTTGTTGGCCTGTTTCGCTGCGATCAGCGCATCCAGGACAGCCGGGTCGTCCAGCTTGTCAGCCAATCCAGCAATCTCCCGTGCTTCTGTCCGCCAGCGCGGGCCGATCTGCCGGTCAAGCAGACTGGCCAGCGGCGCGTCGGCGAGTTGGAGCCACCGCCGCGGCGTGATGCCATTTGTTTTGTTCACAAAGCGGGCGGGAAAAATGGTGGCCAGTTCCTTGAGCGTTTGCGTCTTCAGCAATTGCGTGTGCAACTTGGCCACGCCGTTAACGGTGTGGCTGCCGATCACGGCCAGCGCCGCCATTTTGATCTGCCCATCGATGATTGGCGCGGCGCGATCCACCAACAACTGCCCAAACGGCCCCGTGTAGCGCAGGCGAAAGCGGCGGTCGATCTCTTGAATCAATTGCCAAAGCCTTGGCAACTGCGCCGCAAGCAGATCCACCGGCCATTGTTCCAGCGCCTCGGGCAACAGCGTGTGGTTGGTGTAGGACAGCGTTGCGACCGTGGTCTGCCAGGCGCTTTCCCAACTGAGATGATGCTCATCCAAAAGCAGGCGCATCAGCTCAGCCACCGCCAGCGCCGGATGCGTATCATTGATGTGGACCGCAACATATTTTGGCAGCTGCAGCACGCTTTTATGATATTTGAGAAAATGCGCGACAATGCTCTGCAGCCCAGCCGACACGAAAAAATATTCCTGGCGCAGGCGCAGCTCCTGGCCGGCAAGATTGGAATCGTCCGGATAGAGCGTCTCGGTGATCGCGGTGATGCGCGCCCGCGCCGCCGCGGTCAGCACTTCCGGCGCATCCGGAACGGGCTCGGCGTGCCACAGCCGCATGGTGTTGATGCGCGGCTGGTGATAGCCGATGATCGCCGTGTCATAAGGCACCGCAAAGACTTCCTCGACCCCGCGATAGACCGGCGTGATCTGGCCGAGCCGGTCGCGGTCGAGTAACACCTCCCCGCCGAAGCGCACGATCACTGCCCGGTCGGCCTTGCGCGTCTTCCACACATCCGCATCGCGCAGCCAGTCATCCGGCAGCTCGACTTGATAGCCATCCACAAAGCGCTGTTCGAACAAGCCTTGATCATAGCGAATGCCATTGCCATTGCCGACAATGCCCACCGCCGCCATCGCGTCCAAAAAGGCGGATCCTAGCCGCCCCAAACCGCCGTTGCCAAGGCCCGGTTCGGTCTCTTCGGCATATAACGCGGCGGGGTCAAGACCAAGCGCGCGCAGCCCCGCCTCAACGGGTTCGAGAATCCCTAGGTTCAACAAATTGGACGCAAGCAGGCGCCCCGGCATAAACTCGATGGCAAAATAATAGACCTGCTTTTGACCCCGCTCGTCGGCCCCGTGTTTGGCCGCCGCCCATGTCGGTCCGGCCAGCCCTTTCACCACAAACGCCAGGGCTTGATATTGCTGGCGCGGCGGCAGCTCCTCCAGCGAATCCGCAAATAGCGTGATGGCTGCCTCATGCAATAATTGACTCACTTGGTCTTTTGTCAGATTCATGAAGTCACTCCTGTCCGGTCAGCTCGCGGTAACCCACAAGATATTCTTGGGCCGCGATCGCCCAATCAAAGTCCTCTGCCATCGCGTGGTGTTGCAACCCCTGGTACACCAGCGGCTGGTCGCGGTAAATGGCCGCCGCCCACAGCAACATTTTGCCTAAGGTCGCTGGGGCGAAATCGGCGAAGGAAAAACCGGTGCCGCTCCCATCGCGCGGATCAAACGGCCGGACCGAATCGCGCAGGCCGCCTGTTTCATGCACGATCGGAATCGTGCCGTACCGCATCGCCATCATCTGGGCAAGGCCGCTGGGTTCAAAGGCGCTTGGCATCACAAAATAATCCGCCCCGCCGTAGATCTGCTGCGCAAGCGTGACGTCAAACCCGATCACCGTCGCCATTTGCGCCGGAAACTGATGGGCAAGCGCCTGAAACGCCGATTCCAGCCCTGGCTCACCGGTGCCCAGCAACACAACTTGCGCGTGGCTGCCGGCCAGTAAGGTGCCAAGCGCCTGGACCAGCAAGCCCATGCCTTTTTGGTCGGTCAACCGACTGACCACCCCAAACAACGGCGCCTCGCTGGCCGGCAGATCGACGCGTTGTTGCAGCGCCAATTTATCCGCCGCTTTGCCGCTGAGATTGAAGCGGTCAAACGGCGCGGCCAACGCCGGATCCGTGAGCGGATCGTACAGCGCCGTGTCGATGCCGTTCAAAATGCCGATCAGTTTGCCCCGCTGGCGGCGCAGGGTGCCATCCAGATGCTCGCCAAATGCCGGCGTCAGGATCTCGGCGGCATAACTCGGCGACACCGTGGACACCCGGTCGGCAAAATTGATGCCGCCCTTCAGGTAATTGACCTGTCCATCCTGTGCAAAGCCATCGTCGTTGAAAAATTGGCGGCCGATGCCAAACACATCATCGAGCACTGCGGCGCCAAACCACCCCTGAAACTGCAGGTTGTGAATGGTTAGCTGAGTTTTGATCTTGGCCAGTGGCTGGACCCAACTGTATTTGTCCTTGAGCAGCACCGGAATCATCGCGGTGTGCCAATCGTTGACATGCAAAATATCTGGAATGAAATCCAGCACCTGCAGCATCTCGATCACGGCCAGCGAGAAAAAGCCGAACCGGCCGCCGTCGTCCCAATCGCCGTAAATGTGGTCCCGGCCGAAGAATTCCTCGTTGTCGATCAAATACACGGGCACCGCCCCGAGCTTCAGGCACTTGATGCCGACAAACACATCGCGCTGGCCAAACCGAAGCGTGAAATGAGCCAGCTCCTGGACCTCTTTTTGAAAAAGGGGCGGCATCAGTTGCCCGTAATAGGGGAGCACCACCCGCACGTCGACGCCGGTCTTGGCCAAAGCTTGTGGCAACGCATAGGCGACATCCCCCAAGCCGCCTGTTTTATAAAACGGTGCGCTTTCCGCCGCCGCAAACAGCACTTTAAGCATGGGTGTTCGCCTCCTGATCAAGCGGCTTGAACACGGTCTGATTTTTACTTAACACTAGCGGCGCCTCCGCCGTGCCTTCGATCACCAGATTGGGTCCGATCACCACGCCCTTATCCAAGATCGCATGGCGCACCAAGGAGCCATTGGAGATCTTGCTCCCTTGCATCACCACGCTGTCTTCCACCACGGCGCCGCGATGCACGGTGACGTTACGCGAGATCACGCTGCGGGCGACGCTCCCTTCGATGAATCCGCCGGTCCCAAGCAGGCTGCCACTCACCTTTGACTCATGGGCAAAAAAGGTCGGCACCTCGTTTTTACTTTTGGTCAAAATAGGAATGGAGCTGTAGAGCAGCGATTGAAAATTGCGCTCCTGCAGCATTCTCATATTCGCCTGATAATACCGATCGACCGCATTGATCAAGGCCAGGTACCCCGTGTATTCAAAGGCGTTGGCATTTTGCTCCAGCACCGCATCGCGCAACAATTCAGGCAGGCGCGCGAATTCACCGGCGGCACTGGCCTGATCCAAAAGATCCAGCAGATAGACTGTGTCCAGCAGATACACTTCCATGAAGCGTGGCAATTTTTCTTCATGGCCAGAGAGGCTCTGCTGGGAGGCATTCAGCACGGCGCTGGCGGTGCTTAGCTCGGACAGCGTCAGCAGCGGATCATCGGCGCGGACGCGATTCGGCGTCACATTTTTATACAACGCGGTGATCGAGCTGGAGCCCAGTTTGTGGTAAGCGAGCACCGCCGCCAAGTCGATGTTGGCCACGTTGCGCGCGCCCATCACCACGGTGTAAGGCGCGCCGGACCGCCGCAGAAACTGGCTGTAGTTGTCATAATAGCGGGTGCGCAGCTCCGCATTCGCGTAATCGCGCGTCGCCACATACGGAAAGAGAAAAGCGCCGCCTTGAATAAGGTCCAGATTCCACGCCTCGCCGCTGCGCACATGATCTTGCACAGAGCGGCTGGAGCGCGGCATGAACAGCCCGACACTATACACATTGGCCCGGGCCACCGCCGACAGCGGAAAATCGATCAGGCGGTAGCGCCCGGCAAACGGCAATGTCCCAATGGGCCGCGCCGCCGTCAACGACCCCAGCGCGCCGTCTTCGTTGAGATCGATGATCGCCGCAATTTCACCTTTTTTCATTCCTTTTCCCTCCGTCCGACCACTTCGCCATAGCCGACGACCGCGATCTCGTTTTCCGTGCCGATCACCTCGCCGCCATCCCCCACCACCGCATTTTCACCGATGATCGCATGGTCGATGTGGACATTCTTGCCGATCACCGCATCCGGCATCACCATGGTGTCCTTGATCACCGCCCCTTCGCCGACCTTGACGTTGCGTGAAATAATGCTGTGGATGATGGTGCCCGCGATGAAGGCGCCATCGACCACCATCGCCCGGTCAAGCGTCGCAGAGGTGGTGACAAAAAGCGGTGGATTGGCATCGGCTTGCGAGTAAATGCGCCAGCTGCGATCCGCGATATTCAGCGAGTTGTGCGGAGACAAAAATTCCATGTTCGCCTCCCACAGCGAGTGAATCGTGCCGACATCCTTCCAGTAGCCGTGAAAGGCGTAGGCATAAGTCGGCTCGTTGTGCGCCAAATAGGCAGGAATCACGTCCTTACCAAAATCCTCAAGGCCGCTGCCGGTCGCATAACTTTCCGTCAGATAACGGCGAAGCGTGTCCCAGTTGAAAATATAGATGCCCATCGACGCCAAGTTGCTTTTTGGCTTGGCCGGCTTTTCCTCAAACTCGATGATGCGCTCGGTGTCATCGGTGTTCATGATGCCAAACCGAGTCGCCTCATCCATCGACACCGGCATCACCCCCACCGTCAGCGCCGCCTTTTTGGCCTTGTGCTGCGCCAACATCTGCTCATAATCCATTTTGTAAATATGATCCCCCGAAAGAATGAGCAAATACTCTGGGGCATATGAATCGATGTAGGCAATATTTTGATAGATCGCATGGGCGGTGCCTTCGAAAAATTTTTCGCCTTCGCTGGACGCATAAGGTTGCAAGATCGTAACGCCGGCGCCGCGCTCATTGAGCCCCCAACTCGCCCCGTTTTGCACATGCCGGTTGAGTTCCAGCGGCTGGTACTGCGTGATCACCCCTACTGTGTCCACGCCGGAATTGCTCAGATTGCTCAAGGTAAAATCGATGATCCGATACCGGCCGCCAAACGGAACGGACGGTTTGGCCGTGCTTTTTGTCAACTTGCCGAGCCGCGTCCCTGACCGCCCGCCAAGATCATCCCCAACATTTCTGTTGCCATATAGACCCCTCTTTTCGCTGGCGACTGACCCGCCGCCGGTTCCCCCTGTCATTTTCCATTCATGCCTGCCCCACCGACGCGATGCGGCACCAAGATCAACGCGCCCATGGCCGGCAATGTCACCCGCACGCTGTCGGGCTGGCCTCGCAGCGGCTTGCCCGTCGGCTTGAGGCGGCGCTGCAGGCGCGTCCAGGTCCCGCCAAACACGAGACTTTCCGAGTTGAGCACCACCTCATAGATCGAAGATGTCGGCACCGGTACAAAAAAGCCGCGCCGCTCCTCCGGCAACAAATTAAGCACGATCACGGCCGCGTCTCCCCGTTTTTTCCCCCAGCGAATATAGCTGAGCACATCCGCTTGATCGCCGATCGTCACCGTGAGCCCCGCCGGCACGTGGTACTGTTCAAACAGCGCAGGCAGCGTGCGATACAGTTGCGCCAGCGTCCGGGTAAAGGTCTGCATGCCGCGGTTCAGCCGATCGCTCAGCGCCGCCCATTCCAGCGCGCTCCAGTCTCGCCATTCTAGGTACTGACCGAATTCACCGCCCATGAATAGGAGCTTCTTGCCCGGATGTGTCATCAGCCACGTGACCATCACGCGCAGATTGGCAAACTGGTTGTACCGGTCCCCCGGCATCTTGTTCATCAAGGAGCGCTTGCCATGCACCACCTCATCATGGGAAAACGGCAAGATGAATTGCTCATCAAATAGGTAAACAAAGCTGAACGTCAGCCAGTCGATGTGTGCCTGCCGCGCGTATGGATCCATGGCAAAATAGCGCAGCGTGTCATTCATCCAGCCCATGTTCCATTTGTAATTGAAGCCGAGCCAACCGTCCGCCACCGGTTTGGTCACCCCGGGGTACGACGAACTTTCCTCCGCGATCATCAACACATCTGGATGCTGGGCAAAGATTGCCGTGTTCAGCCGCTTCAAAAACGCGATGCCGGCCAGATCTTCGCAGCCGCCCAGCTCGTTGCGGGTGGTGTCCTTGCCGCTGTCATAATCCAGGTACAGCATGTTCGACACCGCGTCAACACGCAGGCCGTCCAGGTGCGCCCAGCTCAGCCAGAAATTGGCGCTTGACAGCAGGAAACTTTGCACCGGCGGCGAGCCGAGGTCAAAATTCAGCGTGCCCCACCGCTCATTTGCCGCACGATGGGCCTCCTGGTATTCAAATTGGGCCGTGCCGTCATAGCGGGCCAAAGCATCCGTATTTTGAATAAAATGCCCTGGCACCCAGTCCATGATGACGCCCAGCCCCATCTGATGCGCGGCATCGACCAGCGCGAGAAAATCTTCCGGCGGGCCAAAGCGGCTGGTGGGGGCAAAATAGCCCATCAACTGATACCCCCAACTGGCATCGAGCGGATGTTCCATCAGCGGCATAAACTCCAGATGCGTGTAGCCTTGTTCCTTGACATACGGCAACAGGTCCATGATTGCTTCACGGTAGGTCAGATACCTACCGCCCGGCCGCATGAACGAGCCGAGATGCACCTCATAAATGCTGAGCGGCCGCGCATATGGCGGATGATGACGCCGCCGTTTGAGCCAGACCTTGTCCTGCCAATGATGGGTCGGGATATCCATCAAGACCGCCGCCGTCCCTGGCTTGGGTTCAAAGGCAAAGGCAAACGGGTCGATCTTTTCCCGCACCTGGCCATCCGCGCCGGTGACCACGACCTTGTAAAGCGCGCCACGGCGGGCAGCCAATGTGCCGGCCCACAAGCCAGCTGCTTCAGGGTCAGGCGCAAGGGCCACCGGCTGCCAATTGGAAAAGCTACCTTCGATCGCCACCGCCTGCGCATGCGGCGCCCAAATGCGAAACTGCCACAGGCCCCGGCTGAGCTCATGTGCGCCCATTCGTTGGTAGGCGTCCAAACTCTCCCCACTCAAAAAAGCGTTCGTGATCGCCATCGCCATGCCACCACCTCCATCCTCACTTTTGAGTGTAGCGAGCAATATTGTCTTTTCCTAATGATATGCTTGTGATTTTTTAATCATTAGGATAGGCGCCATGAAAGGCCGTGGCGGCGGCTTTTTCCAGGTGAATCCGTGGGCAAATGCGCGCGTTTCGGTGCTTGCGTTTCGTTGTGAGGACGCCTACAATGCTTGTCAAACCTGTTTGCAAAGGAGACTGCTTATGAGCGTCAATATCGATTGGAACAACCTTGGCTTTGACTACATGAATCTGCCTTACCGCTACCGTGCCACCTGGAAAAATGGGGCGTGGGAGGCCGGGCAACTGACCCAAGACAACCAGATCACCATGAGTGAAGGGTCGCCGATCTTGCACTATGGCCAAGGCGCGTTTGAAGGCTTGAAGGCCTATCGCACCCAGTCTGGCGCGATTCAGCTGTTCCGGCCGGATCAAAACGCCAAGCGCATGCAGCAGTCAGCGGAAAAACTGTTGATGCCAGCCGTGCCGACTGAGATGTTCCTCGATGCGGTGCAGCAGGTCGTGGCCGCCAACAACGAGTATGTCCCACCCTATGGCACCGGCGCGACGCTGTACGTCCGGCCACTTTTGATCGGCATCGGCGACAACATTGGCGTTAATCCCGCGCCGGAATACCTCTTCACCGTTTTTGCCATGCCCGTTGGCCCCTACTTCAAAGGCGGCATGGTGCCGACGCGCTTCGTGGTGGCCGACACCTTCGACCGCGCCGCGCATTATGGCACCGGCCAGGCGAAGGTCGGCGGCAACTATGCGGCCAGCCTGCAAGCCGGCAAGTTTGCCCATGAAAATGGGTTTGGCGATGCCATTTACCTCGACCCGCTGGTCCATCGCTACATTGAAGAAGTCGGATCGGCCAACTTTTTTGCCATCACCAAGGACGGCACGCAGCTGCAGACGCCAAAGTCGCCCTCGATTCTCCCAAGTATCACGAAATACTCGATCTTGGCGCTTGCCAAGGACCGCTTCAACTTGACACCGGTCGAGACCCAGATCGACATTCACGACCTCGACGCGTTCAGTGAGGCCGGGGCATGCGGGACCGCCGCGGTGATCACACCGATTCAAAGCATCACCTTCGAAGGGCATGAGCATGTCTTCGGTGATGGCACCACCGGTCCACTCACCCAGCGGCTGTACAACGAATTGACCGGCATCCAGTTTGGCGACGTGGCCGCGCCGGCTGGCTGGGTCGTGCCTGTCGAATACTAAAAAATGAATCAAAAAGGCGCCGAGATCAATTTCTCGACGTCTTTTCTTTCGCTCAAAATCAATTCAGTGTCCCGCCATGCACCTCGACGGCCGCCGCCGCGAGGATAAAGGCATGCGGATCGACGGCCTGCACCCGGTCGACCAGGCTTTGAAAATCACTCTGCTCGACCACCACCATCAGCATCTCCTGGGCCTTGCCAGAATAGCCGCCGGTCACATGATGGACGGTCAGCCCGTGGTCCGTTTGGTCGCGCAGCGTCTGTTTGATCGCAGGCAACGCGAGCGGTGACATGATGTAGACGATCTTTTTCCGGTCCCAGCCAGTCTCAAGCGCACTCATCGTCAGCGAGGTCAAAACGATTGCAAACGTCGCGAGAATAAAGGCTTCAAATCCGGCCACGGGAATGTTGAACAGCGTCACGATCATGTCAACGATCAAAAGCCCCACTGCCGGCTTCACGCGCCAGTATTTTTGCATGATCATCGGTGGCACCGTGGTCCCGCCGCTCGACGCGTTGATGCGGTAATTTAACGCCACGCCAAGCGCGAAGATCGCGCTGCCCGCGATCACCGCCAGTAAGCGATCTTTGACCACCATTTGTTCAGGAATGATCGCCAACAGCGCCGGCAGTAGCAAGCTGCCGGCCAAAATGCGGCGCGCGGTCTGCTTGTCGAGCAACCACCAGGCCAAAATCAGCATGAGGGCATTCACGGCCAGCGTGGTCACCGCGGTCGGAATGTTGAAGGCGGCCTGCACGAGAATGGCAATGCCGGTCGCCCCGCCTGGCGCCACTTCATGCGGGGCATAAAAGAGATTGATGCTGATCGCGATCAGCGTCAGGGCGAAGATCATGGTCACGAGTTTTGTCAGCTGGGGCGGCAGTTTTAGGCGCATATGGGTCCCTCCATCTGGTTTGTCTTACTTTCAGTGTATCATATGTGCTTCGAGGGACTTTTTGGTGTGGCTCTTTTTTTCTGGGTAAAAAAAATACAGGATGCCCCCATTCCGCCGTCACTCGACAACCGACCAAATAGCCCACCACACGCATTCGCGCATCAGCGCCCCGTTTTTGCGTCCCCTCCTTCGCGCTGTACCACCCCGATGCACACAGCAACATATTTCTGTGTCAGTGACAGGGAGAATTTTTGCCAGTCGTGTTGCAACCGCTTTCGTTTCATGATACATTGTAAACGTGAAAATCGTAGACAACACGTTCTGCGAAAAACGACAAAAGGAAGGTCCTGTCTCATGTCTAATCCATCCACTGTACCAGCCAGCGTCGCGATGCTGCGGGTCCTCGAAGCCTGGGGCGTCAAGCACGTCTTCGGTTATCCAGGTGGTTCATTCAACTCCACGATGTCTGCCCTTGAAAAAGAAAAGGAGCGCATCGACTATATTCAAGTGCGACACGAACAAGTTGGCGCATTGGCCGCTGCGGCTGATGCCAAATTGACTGGCAAGATCGCCGTCACGTTCGGCTCAGCCGGCCCTGGTGCCACGAACCTGCTCACGGGGCTTTATGATGCCCGCGAGGATCACGCCCCAGTCTTGGCGCTAGTTGGCCAGGTGCCGCACACGAACATGAATTACAATTTCTTCCAGGAATTTGACGAAAATCCGATGTTCGCCGACGTGTCCGTGTACTGCCGGACAGTGATGACGCCTGAAAGCCTGCCGTATGTGGTCGACAAGGCGATTCGTGAGGCGTACAAGTACCGCGGCGTCGCAGTCGTGATCATTCCAAACGATTTTGGCTTCGCCGAGATTCCGGATGTGCCGTACAAGAGCACCTCGCCTTCCGACAACAAACCAGCGCCGCAGCCACAGGCGACCGACGAAGAAGTCGATCAGGTCCTCGCGCTGCTCAAAAAGGCCAAGCGCCCTGTGTTCCATGTTGGCCGCGGCATTCGCGAAGGCGGCGACAAGCTGATCGAGCTGTCGAAAAAGCTGCAGATTCCGATCATCATGACCGGCTTGGCCAAAGGGCTGATCGACGAGCGTTATGAAGGCAATATCGGCTTTGTTAACCGGGCCGGCTCCAAGTCCGCCAATGAGATCATCGACATCGCCGACCTTGTGATCGCGATCGGCGCCGACTTCCCATTTGCCAACAACGTCTACACACGCCATGATTTTACCTTCGTCCAGGTCGATAACGATGACGCGCAATTTGGCCGCCATCACTACCTTGATCTTGGCATCTGGTCTGACGCCACCGGCTTTGTTGAAAAAATGCTCGCGCGCAGTGAAGAAGCGGCGCCAAGCAACTTTTTCAAGGCGGCGGTATTGGACAACAACAACTGGAAAGATTACCTCAAGAAGTTGACCAACCGCGAAACAGATCCGCTGCAATATGAGCAGGTCTATCGCGAGCTCAACAAGATCGCGAACCCGGAAACAGTCGTTGCGCTCGACGTCGGCAACAACACGGTCGACACGCTCCGCTTCTTGGATGTCAAGCCAACCAACAAATGGGTGATCTCCGCGCTGTTTGCCTCCATGGGTGCCGGCATTCCAGGGGCGATCGCCGCACAATTGTCCTACCCGGATCGCCAAGTGGTCTCGATCTCCGGCGATGGCGCGTTTTCCATGGTGATGCAGGACCTGATCACGGAAAAGAAATACCATCTGCCGATCTTGAACATTGTGACCTCGAACACCACGCTCGGCTTCATTCGTGATGAGCAGGCCGACATCCCAAGCATGCACGATTACTCCGGCATCGACTTGGAAGACCAGGATTTTGCGATGATCGCCAATGGCATGGGCATCGAAGCGGCAACGGTCACCAAGAGCAGCGAATTGCCAGCCGCTTTTGCCAAGGCCGCTGAAGTCATGGCAAGTGGTCGCCCATTCGTCCTGAATGCCAAAATCACCATGAAGCGCGGGTTCGCCGTTGAAGCGCTGAAGGTCAAGATCGTCGATGGCAAGATCGAAGAAACCATCGACCCCGCCTTCAACGCCAACCAGGCCGAGACCCACATCACCACCCTGCCCGACTTCTTCAAGCATTACGAAGGTGAGGACATCCTCAAGCCGCTTCAATACTTCCTGGATGAAGCCGGCGTGACCCTCGACTAATTGCCACCCGATTCATTTGCCGAATCAACAAAGCTGAGCCCCTGCAATGAAAATTGTGGGGACTCAGCTTTTTTTCGTACTCGACCTGGACGGACCACAATGACCGTTTCAGCCAATCAATCACGCAGCGACTGCTACTTTTTCACTGATCACGATCGCGCCGTCAACCAGAGTTGCTTCGAGGTGCTTCACATCAAGATGCGCCAAGTAAAAATCGGTAACTTGATCGCGGATGCTGGCCTCGATCACGCGCCGCAATGGCCGTGCGCCCATTGCCTCATCGTAGCCTTGCGCGATCAGCCAATTCTTGGCGTCATCGCTGACGGTCAGTGTCAACTGCTTTTTCGCCAGGGTCTGGTTCACGTCCGCAAGCATCAAATCAACGATCTGCGCCAAGTCAGTCTTAGTCAGATGACTGAATTCGACGATGCCATCGAACCGGTTGAGAAACTCGGGGCTGAAATAGGGGGCCAGCCGGGTCATCAACGCGATGTCTTCATCCTGCTTGCCCGTCAACGCCTCGTTGCCAAAGCCCGCATTGGATGTCGCGATGATGATCGTATTTTTGAAATCGACCACATTGCCTTGTCCATCCGTCAACCGCCCATCATCGAGGACCTGAAGCAACAACGTCAACACTTGCGGATCCGCCTTTTCGATCTCGTCGAGCAGCACGATCGCATAAGGATCGCGGCGCACCTTTTCCGTCAACGTATTGCCATTATCCTCATAGCCGACATACCCCGCCGAAGTGCCGATCAGCTTGGACACCGCGGTGCGATCGGCGTATTCGGACATGTCGAGCCGGATGATCGCCTCTTTGCGGCCAAAAAGATCCAAGGCCAGCTGCTTGGCCAGCTCTGTTTTCCCAACACCGGTCGGCCCGACAAACAGGAAACTCCCGATTGGCTTATCGCTGTCGTCAAAACCGGCCCGGTTCCGCCGAATCGCCCGCGCGACCAATTCTACAGCTTCATCCTGGCCGATCACCTTGCCCTTCAGTCTGCCAGCCAGCCCCTGCAAGCGCTCGATGTCGCTTGCGCCGAGCTTGGTCACCGGAATGCCGGTCAACCGCTCGACCGAAGCCGCCACATCATTCACCGTCGCAACCACCGGCCGGGCCTCATCATCGGCCCCTGCCAATTCCGCTTGGGCCTTGGCCAATTCAGCCTTGAGCTTGGCGGCCTCTTCGAACTGTTCGGCCTTCGCCGCGGCTTCCTTGTCGTGGGTCAATTGCTTGATGTGCTCGGTCAATGCCACTTTGTCGGTGACCGGATGCTGCGCAGCCAAATGCGCCGCGGTCATATCGAGCAGGTCGATCGCCTTATCCGGCAGGGCGCGTTGCGGAATGTACTGCACCGCGTAATCGACCGTCGCCTAGAGCACCTCATCCGGCAAGGTGACATGATGATGCTGCTCATACAACCCGCGCACGCCTTGCAAGATCTTAAGCGTCGCGGCCTTAGAAGGTTCCCCGACAGTCACGTCATTGAACCGCCGGGCCAACGCCGCGTCCTTCATGATGGTGTTGCGGTATTCGTCCTGGGTGGTCGCGCCGATCACGGTCAACTCCCCACGCGACAAAGCCGGCTTGATCATATCGCCAAGACCTTTTGCCCCTGCCTCGCCGGTCGAGCCAGTATGCAGAATCTGGTGAATCTCGTCGAAAAACAGAATCACGTTGCCCACCTTTTTCACAGCCTTGAGTAGATTCTGAATGTTTTCTTCAAAGGGGCCGCGGTATTGCGTGCCAGCTTCCAGACTGGCAAGGTCAATGGACCAGATCTCCTTGTCCTGAATCGCCGCGGGCACATCGCCCTTGACGATTGCCTGTGCCAGCCCTTCGACGACCGCAGTCTTACCGACCCCGGCGTCACCGACCAAGATTGGATTGTTCTTCGTGCGCCTGCTCAAGATCTCGGCCGTCTCCTGAATCTCCTTCTCGCGCCCGATCACCGGATCAAGCAACCCCTGTTTGGCCTCTTCCGTGAGGTTGCGCCCAAACTTGGCCATGGGCGAGGTCGCCTTGGCGTCAGACGCAGGCGCCTGCTGCCCGTCGATCGGAATCTCGCTGGCAGTTTGTGCTTGTTGTGCCTGCTTGAGCTGCGCGACTTCCTCCGCGGACAGCTCGTGGCCGTTCACGACATAGCGCGGGCGTCCATTCATTTGGTGAAAGAGCTGGTCAAAGAAGTCATCCATGTCATCATTAAAAAAAGAATCATTTGCCATTGTCCATTCCTCCTCAGGCAGCGCTAGGCTGCGATTTTTGGTGCGATCACCGCGATCGCCCTGACGTAAACGGCAGAAAAAAGACACCGCCAGCCAGCGATGCCTACACGGTCTATGATCGGTGCATCGCCGCACCTCTTGTTTACATAATTCATTATACGCCGTTTTGGCACTCTGTCAATGAGAGTGCTAAGACTTTTAAAAAAAAAGCTGAGGGCTTCCCCTCAGCAATGTCAAACGCCTCTATCTGCTTTTCCACCCGTCATCCAGCTCACACCAAAACCAGTGCTGGCGACCGTCGATGCAGTGCGTGAAGTACCGCATACAGCGCGCCGAATAAGTCGCTTGACGCATCAGCCTGCCACTGAAAGATCTGTGTCTCAGGCCGGACATGGCTCGGCACAGGCAGCCCCGTTGAGCTGATGATCAGATCAGCGTCTTCATAGCGCTCCCCGACCACTTCCACGAAGGCCTGCTGGGTCAAAAAGAGTGAGAGATCCAGATAATCGGCCAATGTCGGGGTGATCATCAGGGCCACTTTGACCTTTTGCGGCGGCGTGAGGACATGGACCAAATGGCCGAACAAAGCGCTCAGGCTGTTCACCAGCGTCGGCACGGCTGGGGTAAAGTCCGTCAGATCATTCAGCGCGATCGTCGCGCGCAAGCTATTTTCGAGCACCTGGCGCACCTCATTGGCCTGCGGGTCGTCCTGCGTCTTTGTGGGTACCCCGGACAGATGGGTCAACCCGGCGATATCAAACCCGTACAGAATCGTGGAGGACGCAATCGCCAACATGTTGGCCAGCACCATTTTGCTTTTCAGCGGAATGATCGCCGGCACCCACTCGCTCGGCAATTGGTCGATGGTGCCGGTGACCAGGCGATACAAGCCGTTTTGATAGCGCTTGAATCGCAAGACCACCTGTTCCAGCCGCGGATCGTCCGCTGTCTGATAAAGCGGTAGCTGATAATCCAGGTCAAACAGAAAATGCGACTCCGCAAACTGCTGCTCGCGCGTGAGGTGGATGCCAAACTTCTGAAACGGCGACGACTTGTCCGCAAACAGATTCGGCACCGGAAACGACACCATCGCCCCACCAGGCGTGTTGAGCACAAACCCCTGATGCAGGCGATTTTTCACCACGGCCAGCGCGTATAAGCCAAGCTCCTTGACGACTGGATTGCTGAAGGCAAAATCAAAGCTCGCCAGCCCGTGATTCAGCAGCACCGTCGCCTCTTTGCGGTCGATCGTGACAAACGGCCAGGCCGCCCCATCCGTGGCCAGCCAAAACCTGGCCGTGAAGAAGAGCCGAATGTTGGCTTCTGGCCCAGAGACCTGCAACGTCTCAAGCCGCAGCCTGACGCCCATGAAATTGGCGAGCCCGGCCAGCGGCTTGATGTGCCGTGACACCGTCGTCTTGGAAAAATTTGTCGCCGCCGCAAAATCCGCAAAGCGCGCATATTGATCCGTCAGCATCGCCCGCAGCGTGTTGAACACGATGTTTTGCTCGATCAGCGCCATCCGCACCTGGCCGCTGTCAAAGGCAAACATGGCCTGAATCGCGGAATCCCCGCCAGTCATCTGCGTCAATGTCGCGACCAGCGCGGTGTAAGTCCGATAGACCGAGGTGTAGTTGCGGCCCGTCAAAAGCGAGATGCGCTTGAGATTCACGGCATCCACCAATGGCGCGCCGGCAGCCCGTTTCGCGACCCGCTCAGCGACCGGCAAGACAGCCTGGGCTTCGCTGATGATCTCCCGGTAAAGTGCCAGCTGCTCGCGTTCTTGTTTGGTCAAAAATAATTCCGTGTCCATCGCACTCGCTCCCTTTCCTGATGCCACCTTTCGAGTATACCCAACAAAAAAGCGCGGCGAAAATCATTTTTCGTAATTTTATACCCTTTCAGATGGTTTCGCGAGTATTGGTGTTGCCCCGGTTTCAGTTTTTTAACCAGCAATTTGGCGGCGTGGGGAAAATAACAAAAAGGGCCTCCGAGATAAGCTCTCGGAAGTCCCATATTAATAGAAGGAAAAATTCAACTCAGCAGAACCGCATCATCGACCAGCGCCGTCCCACTGCGTTTTTGGAACAAGGCGAGCAGGTCCGGCACGGTCATCGACGCTTTTTCATCGCCGCGAATATCAACAGCGATCTGGCCGTGATCCAGCATGATCAAGCGATCGCCGTATTTCAGCGCGTCATTCATATCATGGGTGATCATCAGCGTGGTGATCTTTTGGGCGGCCACCAACTGCGCAGTCAGGGCCATCACCGTCGCTGAAGTCTTCGGATCGAGCGCCGCCGTGTGCTCATCCAGCAGGAGCAATTCCGGCGCCTTGAGCGTCGCCATCAACAAGGTGATTGCCTGCCGCTGCCCACCGGATAACAAGCCGATCTCGGTGTTGAGCCGGGTCTCCAGATCCAGGTTGAGACTCGCCAATTTTTCCTTAAACAGCTGGCGGTCGCTGTGGCGCACCCCACTGCTCCAAAAATTGCGCCAGCGCCCACGCTGCATCGCCAGGGATAGATTTTCTTCGACCGAAAGCCGCGGGGCCGTGCCGGAGCGCGGATCCTGAAAGACCCGTGAGATCAACTTGGCGCGCTTGGCGACCGGCAGATACGTCACGTCTTCGCCTGCGATCTTGATCTGGCCGTGCACGACCGGCAAGGAGCCGGCGACACTGTTGAGCAGCGTCGATTTACCGGCGCCGTTGCCCCCAATGATGGCGACGAACTCGCCTTCTTCAAGCGTCAAATTGATGTTGCGCAAGGCGCGCGTTTCATTGACGGTGCCTTGTTCAAAATATTGATCGAGTTCCTTGATCTCAAGTGCTGGCATTTATTTGTCCTCCGCGATATGTTTGCGATTGGCGCGGCGTTGACGGACGCCGACTGTTTCTTTCTTGATCAGCGGCAGCGCCAGGAACAAGACGAGCATCAGCGAGTAGAAAAGCCGCAGATAACTTGGATCGACGCCCATCGACAGGACCCACGCAATGATCAGCCGGTAGATGAACGCGCCCAGAATGATCGTCAGCAGGCGCTGGCCAAACGTCAAATGGCGAAGCAAGAGCTCCGCAATGATGATGGCGGACAGCGCAATGACCAAGGTGCCGACCCCCATCGAAACATCGGCGTATCCGTTCATCTGCGCCATCAAGCTCCCAGACATTGCGATCAAGCCATTTGAGACCATGTACACAATGATCTTCATGTTATCGGCATTGATCCCGTTGGCCGCGCTCATTGCCTGGTTGTCGCCAACCGCCCGCGCAGACAGCCCCATCTCCGTGTGGAAAAACAGGACCAGCAGCGCGATCACAACGGCCAGCAGGAGCCCGCCAACCACGATCACATCCAAGTCGCTATTGGCGAAGGTGACCATATTGAACACTGTCTTCACGCTGATTGGCATGTTGGCAGCGCCCTTCATCACAAAGAGGTTGACCGAATACAGGCCCGTCATCGTCAAAATACCGGTGAGTAGGTCCGGAATTTTCAGCTTCGTGTGCAGCAGGCCGGAAACCAGTCCAGCCAGTGCCCCGCCGAGAAAGCCATACAGTGTGGCGATCAGCGGGTTGGTCCCGCCGGCCAGCGCCCGGACTGTGATGGCGGCGCCAAAGGGAAAACTCCCTTCTGCCGTCATGTCGGCAATATCCAAGATGCGAAATGTCAGATAAACGCCGATCGCCATCAGCGACCACAGCATCCCCTGCGATAAACTTGAAACCAGTGTCTCTACGGTCATGTTCGATCCTCCAATAATTTGTCAGGCTTGTGGGTGAAAAAAGACAGCCCCTAGCCCAGATGTGGTGCGTAGCAAAAGCCGTTTGCGGTCAACCGGCTGGGCCGATTCGCGACCGCGTCATGCGGCGATCGCATTGATCAGTCACCATTGCGCACTCAGTCAGTGCCCAAGTTTCGCTCAGTCATTTGCGACATCGGCCTCTGTCAGGCCAAACGCCTTCATCATCGTCTTGTTTTTGATCACTGAGGTCTGCGCCGGACTTTCAACAGGCAAGTCTTGGACCTTTTTGCCCTGCAGAATTTTCACGGCCATCTTCGCGGTCTGCACACCCAATTTGTAATAATCGATGCCGATGCTGGCGACCCCGCCGTCCTCGACCATCGTGGACGCCGCTGGAACGACCGGCACCTTCATCTTCAAGGACACTTTGGCAACGGTCTTCATCGCGGCGGCCACCGTGTTGTCCGTCGGCGCATACACGACGTCGCAGCGGTTCATCAGTGCTTCGGTCGCCGACTGCACATCGTTGGTGCTGGCCACCGTCGTCGTCGTGACTTTCAGGCCGAGTTTTTTCACCGCGGCTTTGGCCAATTTGATCTGCACAACCGAGTTCTGTTCAGCGGCGTTATAGATCATGCCGACTGTTTTGGCCTTAGGAAAAAGACGGTGCATGTACCCGATCTGTTCCGGAATATCCACCATATCGATGGTACCAGTGGCGTTGCTACTAGGATCCGCCTTTGATTTGGTCAGGTTCGCGGAAACTGGATCCGTGACCGCCGTGAAAAGCAGTGGCGTGTCGGGATCGTCTTTCTGCAACGCCTGGGCAGCCGGGGTGGCGATCGCGAGGTTCAGATCGTTTTGATCGCTTTTGAGCCGCTGACTCATCGTCTGCAGGTTCGCCTGGTCGCCTTGCGCGTTCAGGTAATCGATCTTGATCTTGTTGCCCTTGTAGCCAGCCTGCGCCAGCCCGTCCTCAAACCCCTTGCGCGCCTGGGTCAACGCCGTCTGGTCGATCAATTGCAAAATACCGACCTTCACCGTGTCATCCTTAGCCTGAGCCGTTTTGCTGCAGGCTGATAAACTTAGTGCGGCCGCCGCCGCAACTGCCAGTGTCAAAAGCTTTGTTTTCATTATTTTTCCTCCTGAGAATGGCAAAAAGCCAGCCACTGGGGGAAATGCGCCCATGTGGCTGGCCAATTGATCTTCTTCCGGAAAAAGAAAAGGCCACATGGAACATTCCCTGTCCATGTGGCGAGTTGATTGCACTTTAATGAGTGCCGGCCATCATGGATGCAAGCCGCGGCTTGCATCCCACGATGCAAACCGCTATCCGAAAAAGCCGGCGAAAAAGTTGTGATTTAGTTGTGTTGACATTAGGTTTCTCATGAACAGCACTCCTTTACACCAATAGCGGTGTTCATGAATGAGAATAACGTGACTGTTTTCTCATGTCAACCTTAACTTTGAGGAACCACACAACTTTTTCCGCGAAACTTGTTCGGTCAGGAGGAACTTTTCCAGTGCAGACGCGGGCGCCAGCGTTCGCCTCCGCCTGGAAAAATTAATTGGCGGCGGCCGTCACATCAGCCTCTGTCAGGTTGAACTGGGCCATGCGCGTCTTGTTGGTGACCAGGCGCACTTTCGCCGGCGCCTCAACTGGCAACTCGGAGACCTTCTTGCCCTTGAGGATCTTGATCGCCATTTTCGCCGTCTGCCGGCCGAGGTCTTCGTAGTTGATGCCCTGTGTGGCGACGCCGGCAATCGGAATCATCGTGGCGTCGGCGTTGACGACTGGCACCGCGAGCTTCTGGGAGATCTTGCCGATCGTCGGCATCGCGGCTGCGGCGTTGTTGTCGGTCGGAATGTAGATGGCATCCGCCTGGGCAGCCAACGCTTCAGTCGCCTGCTGCACATCATTGGTGGTCGCCGCGGTCTTCACAACGGCCGTCAGCCCCAACTTTTTGATCTCAGCTTCCGCAAGTTTGATCTGGAAAACAGAGTTCTGCTCCGCCGCATTGTAGAGCAACCCGATTTTCTTAGCCTTTGGGAACAGCTTGTGGGTGAAATCGATCTGGCCCTTCACGTCCACCATGTCGGTCACGCCCGTTGCGTTTTTATCTGGGGCCTTCGTGTCGGTCACCAGGCCGGCCGAGGTTGGATCGGTGATCGCGGTGAACAGGAGTGGCGTTTTTGAATCAGCCTTGGCCAGAGCCTGAGCCGCTGGGGTCGCGATGGCGAGGTTCAAGTCATTCTTGTCGGCGGCAAGGCGCTGGCTCATCGACTGGAGATTTGACTGATCGCCTTGGGCATTGACGTAATCGATCTTGATCTTGCTACCCTTGTAGCCATTTGCCGCGAGCTCTTCTTCAAAACCCTTGCGCGCATCATTCAGTGCGCTTTGATTGATCAATTGCAGAATGCCGATCTTGACGGTGCCGTCTTTCTTGGCGGCGGTGGCGCTACTGCTTGAGCAGGCCCCCAACACAACGGCGAGGGACAATGCGGTCAAAGTGGTCAAAAGGTGAGTTAACTTCATGATTTTTTCCTCCAAAAATGTCTGTGGCAACAGAAAAGGCCAGTTGCAAGGTTTCACCCCTGCAGCTGGCCAACAGATTCTTTCCGGAAAGAAAATGGCCACATGGGTGAAATCCTCATCCATGTGGCCTTCGTATGCATGTTAAATGCTACGACCATCATGGATGCAAACCTGCGCGCGGTTTGCATCCAATCGGCGAATGCAAGCCGCTATCCGTAATAGCCGTAGTAATAAACGGAATTCAACTGTGTTGGTTTCATGTTTTTCATCATCAACACTCCTTGCCATGCGCTGTTGCGCTGGTATGTGGACTAAGATACACGGACCTTCGCCCACTGTCAACTCACTTTTTCGAATTATTTTGAATAAAATCAGACAAATCCGCGGCAGGCAGGCCCCAGTAGCGCCTTTCAAAATTTTTCCCGTCCAGCGTGACGAGTTTCGTGACGGTCGCATTTTTCACGATCTTGTGGTGGCGTAGGTCGGCAAATGGGACCCCGACCAGCGTGTTAAGTAGCAGCAAAAAGATGATGCCGTGGCCCACGACCAGAATCTTGCCAGTCGGATAGGTCGCGCACGCCGTTTGAATCACGGCCAGGCTCCGCGTCAAGGCGGCGCGATAGGTCTCGCTGCCGATCACCGAAGCGACCTCCGCATCAAAGCGCACGGTATCGGTCATGTAGATCGCAACGCGCGCGTCATCATTGACTTCTGCGACAGTCCGACCATCCCATTGCCCGAGTTTCATCTCGCGCAGGCCTGCAACTGGCTGAAGCGGGGTCCGCGCGCGAAATTGATTGCTGGCCATGATCCAATTGGCGGTCGCCACCGCACGCGGCATGCTCGAAGCTAACACCTGGGTAAACTGGACAGACGAAAGCGCCTGACCGACTTCCTGCGCCGCGGTGACGCCAAGTTTGGTGAGCGGCGAGTCGCTGAGGCCACCGTTGAATGCCTTACGCCGATTGATCGTGGTTTGGCCGTGTCGCACAAAATAAAATTCAGTCATATCATGCCTCCTGACGCCAATTATACCGCAGCGAAAGACTTGCGTGGCGAGTTCCCCGGGGGCACTGCGCACCCTACAAAAAAAGAGCCGCACTTGGCAGCTCTTTTGCAAAACCAGTCTCTTATGCGCGCTTTTGGTAGGTGCCGTTTGCGGTTGAGACGGTGATGGTCTCGCCGTTTGAGATGAAGTCTGGCACGTTGACGACCAGGCCAGTCTCAAGGGTGGCTGGCTTGCCGCCGCCTGTCACGGAGCCGCCTTTGATGCTTGGCTGGGTCTCGGTGACTTTCAGGTTGACCGTGCCCGGCAAAATGATGCCGATGACTTCGGTGCCGTAGAATTCGATTTCCACCTGCATATTTTCCAGCAGGTATTTTGCCTCGTGCTCGATGCTGGCGGTTGGCAGTTCATATTGCTCAAAAGATTCCATGTCCATGAAATAGGCCAGGTCATCTTGGGTATACAGGTACTGAACAGTCTTGGTGACCATTTCGGCCAGCTCGATCTTTTCGCTTGGACGCATCGTGGTCTGCACGGTGGAGCCGCTGCGAATATCGTAAAGCTTGAGCTGCATCAAGGTGTTGCCTTTGCCTGGCTTGTGGTGATTGCTTTCAAGGACCTTGATCAATTTACCGTCTTTTTCATAAGTCATGCCTGCACGCAGGTCGATTGCTGTCGTCATTGGATGAAACTTCCTTTCTTGTGGGCCGCGCCCACGTTCACTTGTCTTGTCCGCACACACTGCCCACTACAGGCGGCGGAAGCGGCATTACGAGGGCATGTCCCAGCCCAGAAAAATACATGAACATCGACATGCTCCTTCCCGGCATCCGAGCGCCGGATACAAACCGATTATACGTGAGATGGCGCCGCTTTACCAGTTGCGGAAAAATCGGCTGAATGAAGTCCGCATTGCGCGCGAAAAATAGCGCGTCGCCCTGCCGTCATCCTGCGGCCGCTGTTTTGTCCAGCACCATATCCACATGCGGAATACCGTCTTCCAGATAAACATCGGAAACGGCCCTGAAGCCAAATGAGCCATAGAAGGCTTGCAGATACGCCTGGGCCTGAATCTTGACCGGCCGCGCGGGATAGCGTGTCGCGAGCTCACTGAGTAGCGTCCCCACAAGCAAGCGACCAAGCCCGCGACCGCGCGCCGAACGTACCACCAGCACCCGACCAAACGAAATGGCCTCCGCATCGTCATGTGGCACGATGCGGCCATAAGCGACCAGCGCCCCATTTTCGCGCAGCATGACATGGACCGCCCGGTAGTCTTTGTCATCGACTTCCTGATACGGACAGTTTTGCTCTACAACAAAAACACGTACCCGCGCGGCCATGATGGTCAATAATTCCGCCGGCGTCAGGACCGCCGTTTCCTTGATCTCGATTTCAACCATTCAACTTCTCCCACAGTGTCTCGTCCGCAAGCCAATCGACAAATTGATGCTGGGTCGCGGGCAGCCGTTCTGGCAGGTCCAGCGCCAAACCTGCGGCCAGATCCGGCAATTCGCTGTTGTACAGCGCGATGGCGTGGATCAAGCTGGCGCGCGCGTTGGCCAGACTGTTCTGATGATACGTGGCAGCCACCGCTTTTTGCTCCGCAAGACTCAGGCTGTGCCACACGAATTTTCCAGAGACCCCCGCATCGAAGCGTCCCCCGCGGGCAAGACTGGCGCGCCAGGCAAACAGCCGAATGAGCTCTGGGCGCACATAGTGGTTGAATTGTTCGTTGGCGTACATCAAGTTGCCTCGGGACAGGCCCTTGATCACATTCCCGGCGCACCAATAAAACTCGATGATGCGGTCGGTGAACAGCGCCTGATCCGGCAGGCCGATAAAATGACTCGCCGCGCTGGTCGGCCGCGGGGCAACTTTGCCCAACCCGCGCCGCCAGACGATCGCGTTCAGCGTGTCATCTGCCAAATACGCCGCCTCGTCTTCGGCCGGGGCCATCTTAAAGTCCATGCGCATGGTTCCGGAATAACGCGTCAGCCAGCTATACCAGGTGCTCGTGTTGGGTCCAAAAATGGCCTCATCTTTCAGATACTGCACATTTGTCGGCTCGCCAAGCAGCGTGAGCCACTGCCAGCCAGCCGTTGAGTCCAACTTGTCGACAAACACCGTCACATCCAGATCCGTCCAGCGGTCGCCAGCCACCTGGCCATCATTGGTCGACCCTTCCGTGCCCACCGCCACCACGTTCTCATCCAGTGCCGCCTGGTTCAGAATCCGCTCAAGTGCATCCACCTTATCAGCTCCTCAATTTGTGTTTGACTTTGACTGCTATTCTATCACTAATGATGAAACCGCTCTCGCCTTGTGGTATCATCGTGCCCGAGGTGAAACCAATGATCAAATTATTTGCGGCTGACATGGACGGCACCTTTTTGCGCCCCAGCCAGGACTTCGACGAGGCCCGCTTTGCCCGCATTCAAGACGCGATGCGCAAAAACGGACAGATCTTCGTCGCCGCCAGTGGCAATCAAAAGCCGCGGCTTCAACGTATTTTCAAAAACTTTCCGGCGACTTACTTCGTGGCCGAAAATGGCGGGGTGGTTGCCGGGCCTGAGCGAACCTTTGCCATCAACGCGTTTTCCGACGACATCGCGAAAAAACTGATCGAGATCGTGATGCCGCTGCCGGATTGCCATTTACTGCTGGCGACGCCGGACATGAGTTATATGCTCAGCCGCGAGCCGGAAGAGGTGATCGCGGGGCAACATGAATGGTGCCCGCATTTGACGGTGGTCGATGATTTCCTCCCCGTCGCGCATCAAGTGGTCAAGGTGATGGTCAACTGCCGCGCAGAAGACACGGAGCCGCTGATGGCGCGATGGCAGCGCGAAATGGCGGCGTTTGCCAATCCCACCTCAAGCGGGCGCGGCGACATCGACATCATCCCCAAAGGCGTCGACAAGGCAAGCGGACTGCGGGAGCTGGGGCGGGCGCTCGGCATCCGCGAGGCCGAGATGTGCACATACGGCGATGGCGGCAATGACATTTCCATGCTCGATGCCGCTGGCCGGGCGGTGGTGATGGCCAATGGTAGCGAAACGGTCAAGCGCCACGCCGATGTGATCGCCCCGTCAAATCAGGATCAAGGCGTACTCAGCGACATGATGCAAGTGCTGGGGCTGTGACGCGCCACAGGAAAAAAGGCCACGCTTTTGCCGGCCTCAAAGAAGTTTCAGATCAGCCAATGCGTCGTACTGGCTCATCATCCAACTGATATAAGTTTTTCCGGCGGGCAATGTCTCGGTCACTTTGAGGACCGGCACGCCCGCTTTTTTGGCGCTGGCGGTCGCTTCATCGACCACGCGGCTGTCGGCTTGGGTATTGATGACAAAAAAGGCGACGCGATGCTGGGTAAACGCGCGTTGAAGCCCTTCGACATCCTGCGGCGACGGGTCGGTGCCATCCTCGATTGCTTTGGCAAAATGGCCGGCGACCTCGCGAATACCGAGGGCGTCCAGGCTGTAGCCCAAAACCGGTTCCGACTGCGCCGCAGCCTGTCCGCTCAATTGTGTTTTCAGACGCGCCACCAAGGCCGTAAGCGGAGCCAATTTTTTCAGATACGCCTTGGCGTTGGCCGCATAATCATTGGCATGCGTGGGGTCCAGCTTCGCAAAACGGGCGGCCAGCGCGTTTGCCAGTTTCGGCATCGTGGTCGGGTCGTACCACAAATGCTCGTTGGCGCCGTCTTTTTTCTTGAGCAGCTGCTCGCCGACTTTCAGATAATCGGCGGTTTTATCGCCCCCTGCCACGACCCGGTCCATCCAGCTGTCATAACCCAGCCCATTTGCCAAGATCAACTTCGCGCCGGCAACCTCTTTGGCCACCGCCGTTGTCGGTTCGTAATCATGCGGGTCGATGGCCGGGTCATCGATCACTGAGACCACGCGCACATGATCGCCGCCAACCGCTTTTGCAACCTCACCATAAAAATCCAGCGTAGCGACGACGGTCATTTTGCCGTTTTGGGCTTGCGGATCGCCGCATGCGGTCAAGAGTAGCAGCAAGACTGCTGCCATTAGCCAAGTGAGTCGTTTTTTCATCAGCGTGCCCCCGTTTCGTTATCTCTACTATACCAAACGTTGGCCCTGCGCATCGCCCGACTTTGGCTTTGGCACAACGGCCTGGCAAAGCGCAAAAAAAGCCGCCATACGCCAGAAAATTGTCTGGCGCATGCCGGAAAAAAAGAGTCACTTGGTTTGCGTTAGCCCAAAATGCCTTGAAACATGCCTTCTTCAAGCCAGGCCGCAATCAACCGTCCGGCGACCAGCTGACCCGAATCAGTGTCCAGCGCGGGCTTCACCGTCTGGATCAACCGCCCCAGCGTCCGCACCGAGACCGCATGTTCAGCCACGGTCTGACCAAGCATGAACTGGTTGAGCTGGTCGATCTCATCGGCCGTGAAATCATAGTCCAAGTACACCAGCGAGCTGGAATGGACACGCATTTTTTCGCAAAGCCGGTCCAACACATCTTGGACCAGTGCCATTCGCTCATCATTTCGCTTGCTCATCTTCGCGGCTTCCTTTCTCTTTCAGTATAGCTGAGGACGCCGGGAAAAACACCAATCAATACTCGCATCAGGCATACCAGCTGAAAATGCCAAAATGCTTGCGCACCCGCGGCGGCGGTGGCGTCTCAAAGCGCGCCACCGAAACGCCAGAGGTCGCCTCGGCGACAAGGTCCACCTCTAGCAGAAAATCCAGCAGCTGATCAGCCAACACATGTGGATCCGCTTTGTCGTTCAACAAGTCCATGGCCAACCGCCGACTGGGAATGCGGTAATCGTCATACCATTGCGGCTGCCGGCGCGCGTGCGGATTTTGCTCAAACAGCACGACGCCATCAACGCGCCGCGCGACTTTGGCGATCGCATCATTTTTGAAGACCGCGCCAAACAGCATCCGCACGTCAAAGTCACGTTGCGGGTGAAAATCATACAGTGCATCAATATCAAATCGCTCACAAAGCGGCATGATCCCACGATTTTTCAACAGGGTGAGGGCCTGCTGGAGCTTCTTGCTTTGGCTCGCGGTGCCGTACACCAGCAGCTCCAGGTCCTTATCACCGCGCTTGCTGCCAAACGCGAAACCGGACTGATAGCCGTGCATCAGATCCAGCGTGATCAGCACCCCGCGCAACAGATCGGCGCCCTTGACCGCATCCATCATGCCAAACAGGCGGCCGGGAATATCCGCGACCACAATGGGATAATCATGGAGCATCTGCTTCAAAAACGGCGTGCGGTAGCGGACCTGTGGCGCCACAAGCACCGCATCAAACACCGTCCCCATCTCAAACGCCGTGTCAGGGCGAATCGCCCCTTCTCCACCATACGCAAAGTTGAGGTCGGCGCGAAAATCCGTCGGCCGCGTCAACATCGCCTGCGCATCGGTAAAACTAGCTGAGAGATTGGGGTCATGCTGCTGAAACCCCGTCGCCATTCGCTGGCAAAATAGGCTAGATGAGCCGCCTCCTGCACAACACACAAAGATATTCACCGCGCGCCTCCTTTCGAATAATGTCCAGCAAAAAAAGCCGGGGTTCGGCGCCGCCAGCTCTCATTTTAGTTCTGATTGATATCCAGCACCGTGTACGAGCGGTTTCGCGCCAGATTGCGGCTGATCGAATACTCGATGTTTTGTCCCGTCGTCAACCAGACCACCTGTTCCACTTGAAGGACCGGCTCGCCTGCTTTGCCGCCCAGATTATCGATATCCTCTTGGGTCGTCAGAGTCGCGCCAATTCGGCGATAGGCGCCGCCAAATTTGAGGTGCAGGTCGTTATTGATGTAGGCATAGATCGAGTGCTCGAGAATCTTGTGGGTAAGATTAGGCACCATTTTCACGCGAAAATAGGTGTGCTCAATGATCCACGGCTCACCATCGATCAGGCGCAACCGGCGAATGTCATACACAGGATCATCCGGGCCGATCACCAACTGTTTTTGAACCTTCGGCGAAGGAAAAGTGATGTCGAACTTCAAGATTTTCGAACGGACATGGGCGCTTCCCACCAACTTGGTCAGGCCATCAAACCGCTCGGCCGGCGAGTCTTCCCCATTTTCCAGGGCGATACCAAGCACCACAGTCCCGACTCCGGATTGCTTGTAGATCAAGCCCTCCTGAGCCAAGCCGTCCAGCGCCTTTTTGATTGTCAGGCGGCTGACGCCAAATTCCTTGGCTAATGTATTTTGATCCGGCAACAGGCTCTTCGGCGCATACGCATGCTCTTTGATTCGCTTGCGCATGGTGGCAGCGAGCTGTTGATATTTTGGTAGACTCACGACGTTGATCCCTTCCATTTCACGAAACACGAAACCGCATTCATAATGATTATAACCTAGTATCAATGTGAAATGAACTGAAAAAGCAAACAAAGTATAGCCTTTCGCTGCGGAAACCGCCATTAGTTTGAGCCGAGGTTTCCCTGATGGGAGGCAGCCGGCGCGGGGGCGGCGATCCGCTCATCGCTTACCCTTGTCCTGGCGAAAAAAGACATGCGCGTGCTTGCACTGCTCTCTACACGCTGGCTTGTCAAAAGTACCCAGATATCAAGGAACTTTGTATCGCGGCTCTGGAATCGTTTATAATAAAGCCAATATGTGCCGTGAGAAAGGACGTGGGAGAATGCGGCTGACATACGCACCAGTCATTCGGCAAATGAAGGATTATCCGCTGATCAAGCGGCTGTACTTCAGCGCTTTCCCCGCGGCGGAGCGCGCCCCTCTGCGCAGCTTGTTGCGAGCGGCGCAACGGCCCGGCAAAGAATTTTTCGCCTATTACCACGACCATCAGTTTGTGGGTTTCAGTTATCTGGTCACATCTGGCGATCTGGCTTACCTGATGTTTTTGGCTGTGGATGACAAACTGCGCGGCAAAGGCTATGGCAGTCAGATCTTAGAGGCCGTGGCGGCTGGTCGTCCCACTGCCCGCCTCTTGCTCAATACTGAGGTGCTCGATGCGGATGCGCCAAACGCGTTGACGCGCCAGCGCCGCCGGGAATTTTATGAAAATAATGGTTTTGTCTCCAGCGGCTGGCAGGTGACAGAGTTCGGGGTCGATTATGAACTGATGTGTCGGCCGGGTCGGGTCAGTCCAGATGAATATCGTGACCTGACCAAGAAATATGCAGGCTGGAAATATTTTCTATTTCACCAGCAATTTGCACGGCTGGGCAAATAAAAGCGCGCATCCTCATTTGGGGGTGCGCGTTTTTTTGAGCTGAATGGATCTCGGGTCCGGGTCCTATGCGATAGTCCCTTCAACGGTCTCGATGTCGCCTTTGCCATCGCGGTCCACAATGGCGCCGATTGCTGCGGTCAGCCCGCGCACCATGTCTTCAAGCGCCATCGAAGGCGTCTCGGGCCGAGCCACGACCTGTTCCGGCAAGAATGGAATGTGGATGAAGCCCGCCTTGATGCCTGGGAAGAACTTGTCGCGCATGTACTGGACCTGATACATGATGTGGTTGCAGACATACGTTCCCGCCGTGTTCGACACCGCAGATGGCACGCCAGCTTCGCGAATTGCTTTGGCCATCGCCTTGATCGGCAGCTGGGTGAAATAGGCCGTGTCTCCATCCTCGTGAATCGTGTGATTGAATGGCTGATAGCCCGCGTTGTCAGCGATGCGCCCGTCGTCGAGGTTGATTGCCACCCGCTCCGGCGTAAGGCCAAACCGCCCGCCTGCCTGGCCAACATCCAGCACGTAATCCGGCTGCTCTTTTTCGATTGCCGCCTTTACCACATCGGCCGAAATGTTGAACTTGGTGGGAATCTCGAGCTTCACGATCTGGGCGCCGTGAATCTCATCGGGCAGGCGTTTGACAGCCTCGATCGCCGGATTGATTTTATCCGTGCCAAACGGATCGAATCCCGTCACAAGAATTTTCATGATCATGTCCTCTTTTCGTTAAAATGCCAGGAAATACATCAGCGCGATCTGCACCACCAGTAAAATGATCGCAATTGGCGCCTGTTGCTTGATGACGCCCATCGGATCTTCCATTTCCTGAAGCGCGACAGGCAGGCTGTTGAAATTCGCCGCCATCGGAGTCAGCAGCGTCCCGCAATAGCCCGCGGTCATGCCGATCGCCGCAACAGTCGCCGGGTCGCCGCCTTGCGCGATGACAAACGGAATCCCGATCGCCGCGGTGATCACGGCAAACGCCGCAAACGCGTTGCCCATGATCATTGTGAACAGTGCCATCGCGACACAGTATAACACGACCCCGACCAAATGATTGCCGGCCGGTAAGATCCCGGCAATCAGCTTCGCGGTCAAATCGCCAACGCCGGCCGCGGTGAACACCGCCCCCAACGTCGCGAGTAGCTGTGGCAAGATCCCAGGGGCCCCCACTGAGCGCACCATCCGTTGCGTGTCCGTGTACACCATTTTGGCCGGCGCCTTGGTCATCACGATCACAAGCAAAAGCGCCGTGATCGCACCGATCCCGATGCCGACCTGGCCGCCGAGCGCCGTGAACTGGGCGACGCAGATCGAGACGACCGCCATCACGATGCTGGGCAGAAAAATGCGCCAACCAAACTGTTTGGCAGCCGCCTCCGCCTTTTCATCATCGATCTGCGGCAACTTGCCGACCTGAATCTGTTTGAACAGCGCGAGCGCCCCGATCACAATGATCATCGCGCCGATCAGCCAATGCGGCATGAAATTGCCCAGCGCAAAGATCAGCGCCAGTAGCCACCAAAATGTGCCAGTCCCATAGCGGGTTGGATTATCTTTGGCCTTGAACGCCTCGGTACCGGCGACAGCCATCAAGATCCCAATGAGGGCATACAAAACGATCAATAAGTTGTCGACCATTATGCCGCCCCCTTCGTCGCTTTAAAACGCCGATCGAATAAGACGTTATAAATATAGACAATGACCAAAGTGACCAAGGCCACCGGAATCGACCGCGTCACGACCTGAATCGGCGTGACCGTGTATTTCAACGATTCCATCGTGCTCGAGATCAACAGGACCGACCCCGACGCCACGAACAGGTTCTGGGCAAAAAAGTTCCCGAAATTATCGACCGCTGCCGCACGCCCCTTGATCAGGTCGATGTCTTTTGGCGTCAGCTTCCGCCGAACTTCAGCGGCGGCCGTCACCATCGGCGTGATCAGCGGCCGGACGAACTGCACCTGGCCAGACAGCGAGATGCCAAACACCCCACCGAGTTCGCGAACCGCCAGATACAAATTGAGGATCCGGCTCGGCGTCATTTTTTTCAGCTTGCGAATGCCGTTGACAGCCACTTCCTTGAGCCCATAACGCTCCGCCAACCCAATCATCGGCAGCGTCAGGAAAAATAATGACACGGGCCGGTTCGTCATAAACGCGGTCCCTAGGGTATTGAGCAGCTCCATCACGCTCATCCCGGAAAAAAGGGCCGTGACGATCGCCGACACCACGACCACCGCCGTTGTATCCCATTTCAGGGCAAAACCGACGACGATGATCACAATGCCGAGTAGTTTGAGGTATTCCATCTTGCGTGCGCCTCCTCAGGCAGTTAATTATCTTTACGATACGCGAAAGGCGCTGCCTGCGTCAAATCGACCGCAGATAACGCCTTCTGTTTCAGAAGCCTGGCCAATTTGGGATGACTAGGTAAATTGTGCAATTGCGCGTAGAACGTCTCCGTTCGTTTGCCTTGCGAATCATGTCCCGTTAAAGAAACCAACAATCTTGGAAAGACAAATGCCGCCGTCCGTTGTAAGCCTTTTCTTGTGAGAGCATTATAAGGGTGCTCAATGTCGCGTAGATGGGTAATAACGAAAGGAGGGGCACTATGAATTTGATTAAATGGTATGTAGCGGGCTTTATCGTCGTCATAGGCGCTTTCTTCATAGACTTTGACGGCTTCGTTGCGATAGGGGAGGTTGTTATACGCGCCAGACTGGATATGGAGAAAAAAGGGCGGTGGCATCGCGCACTCAAGGCCGTGATTCTCGGAACCTATCATTGAACACTACAGTCCAAGACACTCAAGCGATTCTTTATCGTTCAAGAAAGCTTTGGTGACAATCAATACGGTTAGATCACAGCTTTGTGGCTCTGGGCCAAGTAGTGCTGAATGATTGTCTCATTGTTAGGCAGGCGCCTCATTTGAGGGGCCTGCTTTTTTGCGCTGTTTCAACAACTATTCAACACTACTGGGCAGATCCAACAGCCCTCAACAAATGCTTGAAGCTGGCCATGAACAGATACCGAAAGCAAGGCGACCGCTGACACATTGAAAATTCAGCGGACTTTCCAATTTTTCAACGCCTCGACACAAAGGTCAGCAGAGGATTTGTGCCCGGAGAAAAAAACTATCTTATTGATTGCACAGAGATCAAGGCTGTCGCGTCAGTCTTCGCAGGCGCCACGGCCAACAATTATTCAAGGCAAAACAACAACTTTCCCAAAGCTCTCCTGACTGTCCAAAAATGCTTGTGCCTCGCCTGTATGGGCCAGGTCAAAGACTTTGGTCGGCGTCGTGTCGATGTGGTGTGTCGCGATCACGTCCAGCATCGCCTGTACATTTTCGGCATTGGCCGAGTTCGAGCTGAAATTGGTCAAATAGGCACCACTTGGAATCGAGAAGACCTCAAAATCTGGCACTGTCCACTCGCCGCCCAGCTCACCGGTCATGCAGCAAATGCCGCCAACCGTGAGCAGTGGCAAGGAGTTCATCAAGGTCTTCGGGCCGACCAACTCAAGAATCGCATCAAAGTGCCCATCTGTGGCCAGCTGCCCCGCCGTTTCCAAGATTGCGTCATCAAAGCCGACCTCACGCAACCTTGCCAGCTTCTCGGGCTTGCGGGTCGACCCAGTCACAACGATTCCCGGGTTCATCGCTTTGGCTAGCTTCAAGGCCGCCACGCCAACACCGCTTGTGGCCGCCCGCACCAGCAGCGTTTTCGCCTGCGTGATCTTCATATTCAACAGCGACCCGTACGCGGTGAAAAAGGTCTCAGGAATCGCCGCCAGCTCTGGCCAAGGCAGATTCGTCTGAACTGGATAGAGCTGCTTGTTTGGCAGTAGCGCATATTCCGCGTAACTGCCGTCGAAGTCGCGCCCCATGCCGCCCATCAGCGAGATCACTTTTTGACCGATCGGCAAGTGCGCGGGATCGCTAGTCGCCGCGATGAGACCGACCCCCTCGATGCCCAGAATCCGCGGAAAAATGACAGACGGCGACCACCCGTTGCGGGTAAAAAACTCCGAGCGGTTGATGCCAAATCCTTTGATCTGAACCAAACTCCAGCCCGGCTTCACGGTCGGTGTTGGCACGTCTTTGAGCTGCAGCGCTTCTGGCCCGCCGGCGTTGGTAATGACAATTGCTTTTATGAATTAGGACCTCCCTCGTGGATTATAACTTGAACAATTTTTCGGCGGTGCCGTGCGCAAAGGCCTCACGCTCAGGCGCGCTCAGTTCAGCATTCGCGACAAATTCCGCAACGCCGCCTTCTCGCTTGATGTATGGGTAATCCTCGGCATCCAGCAGATGATCAGCGCCCATTTCCGCCTTGACGAGCGCGAGTTGTGGCGCGGTGTACATTCCCGATGGCGTCACATAGACCTGGCGCTTATAATACGTGGAAAATGGCTGGCTTAAGCCACTGACCTTGCCAAATTCGTCGAGCCGCTCAAGAAACATCGGCACAAATTCGCCCCAGTGACCGGACACCAATTTCAGTTTCGGATGCTTCTCCAAAACGCCACCGAAGATCAGCCGCACCATCTGAATGCCCTGCTCCTGATGCCAGCCCCACGCGGCACCCGCCAGCATCGTCGCCATCAGCGGAGAATAGCTGTTGCTGTCATACAGCGTCGCCTTTTGCGTGTCGGTGATCACGCCCGGATGCAAGTACAGCGGGACGTCCAGCGCCTCAGCTGCCGCGAAAATCGGGTCAAACCGCGGGGCATCCAGAAACTCCCCGTTCACGGAGCCGCTGATGAGTCCGCCTTTAAGCCCCAGCTTGGTCACGGCACGGGTCAGCTCGTCTGCGGCCGCATCCGGCAACGCCGCGGGCAACACAGCCAACCCGGCCAGACGATCCGGATACGCCGCAAGTCCTTCTGCCAGCGTGTCATTTTGCTCGCGGCTCGCCGCCACCACCATGTTGTCGGGCAACACTTGCGGGGAGTTGCCGGCATCCGAAATGACCTGCATCGCGATACCATTTTTATCCATATACGCAATACGGCCGGCAAAATCGGTCAGGTCGTGATTCAGCGCGTCTTGGTGCGGGTTGTTGTTCGGCACCTTGGAATACTTCTTGAAATTCTGGACGTTGGCTTGTGTATCAAAATGCTCTTCAACTGTGATGATCTTCATATTAAGACTCCTTATCTGTGTCGCCATGCAAACGGCTGATGCTCTGTAGCGCGGCCAAAAAGCGCTGGGCGTCAAAGCCAGGCACCGCTGGGCCAACTTCTTCTCGAAGCAGCCGTTCTTCCGCATCGAGCAGCGCCCGAATCTTGGGATACAGCACCTCACCTTTCGCCGTCAGCGTTAGGAGAAATGCCCGTTTATCGCCGGGATTGGGGACTCGCGCGACCAGCTCCTGCGCTTCCAGTTGCTTGATTGCCCGGGTGACGTTACTGGGATCCAGAAACTCCTTGGCGACCAGATCTTTTTGCGTGATGCCAGGCATCTCATGAATCTTCAGGAGAAAAATGTACTGGCTCGCGCTGATTCCTAGTTCGGCCAATTGTTGGCCAAGATGCTGGCTGATTTGCCGGCCCGCGATCACCAGCCATTTGCTGATGGCAGTCTCGTCGGTCTCTTGCATGTAAACACAACCTTTCTCAACGCCCACACTATAGTCTGATTTATTTGCGTGCGCAACTAGGTCATCGTCGAAGTATGCCCCGCCCAAGAACGCGAGCTGGATTCAAAAAAGTCGGACCCGCTGCGCAACAGTTGCGCATAGGTCCGACTTTTTAGTACCTCTCATTTTTTCCGTGCCATGCGAACGGCACCTCCGCGGCCCGATGCGCCCATTAGCGCGCCGCATTTCCCCGGTCCGCTTCCTGCTGAGCCAACTGCTGGCGCAGCGCCACCCCGGTTCTGGAGTCCTCGTGCTGCATGCTGGCTTCGGGAGTCCCTTCAAAACAGATCTGCCCGCCGTATTTACCGGCGTCCGGGCCCATATCCACAAGCCAATCCGCGTGACTGATCAACGCCAAATTGTGCTCGATCAAGATCAACGTATTGCCTCGTTCGACCAATGTCTCAAACAAGTCGATCAGACGCTTGGTGTCGTTCAAATGCAGCCCCGTCGTTGGCTCATCGAGAAAATACAGCGACCCTTGGTGATCCAGCTCCATCGCCAGCTTGACCCGCTGCACCTCACCCCCTGATAGCGTCGTCATGCCTTGGCTCAGATTCAGATAACCAAGCCCGACCCGCTCCAGGAGCTGAACCTTGCTATCGATTGCCGGCACGTCCTTAAAAAAGTTGAGCGTTTCGCTGATCGACATCCCCAGCACTTCCGCAATGTCCTTGCCGTGATACTTGTACTGCAAGGCTTCTTGACTGTACCGCTTGCCGCCGCATAGTTCACAACGCTGGATGACCGGATCCATGAAGGCCATTTCGGTGATGGTCACGCCCTTGCCCTTACACCGGGGACACGCGTTTTTGCCGTTATAGCTGAAAAGTTGGGGTGAGACCTGATTGGCATCCGCAAACAATTTGCGCAGCGGATTCAAGATGCCAAGATACGTGGCTGGCGTCGACCGAATGTTGATGCCCACCGCGTCTTGGCTCAGGTCAATATAATCTTGATCAGCGACTTTGTCTTTGATCGCCCGAACCAGCGTGCTTTTCCCAGAACCAGCCGGCCCGGAGATCACGGTCATCACACCTTCAGGAATGCGGGCGCTGACATCGTGCAAATTGTGGTTGGTCACATGTGCGACGTCAAGCCAATCCCGCGCGACTCGCGGCTTTTGTAACGTCAAGGGCTCCCGCAGCATTTGGCCGGTGATAGTATCCGAGGCTAATAGCGCCTGATACGTGCCGGTGAACGTGACCTCACCGCCGCCCTGACCGGCTTTTGGCCCGATCTCGACGACATAATCCGCCGCGCGAATGATCGCCGGATTATGATCAACCAAAACGATCGTGTTGCCCTGCGCCTTGAGCTTGGCCAGCGAGCGCGTGATCAGCTGAAGATCATGCGGATGCAGGCCAACACTCGGTTCGTCGAGGACATAGACCAGATCCGACAACGAGCTCGTCAAAAACTTGGCGATCTTGATGCGCTGGGCCTCACCACCCGACAACGTGTCCGTACCGCGATCAAGCGAGAGATAGCCGAGTCCAATGTCCACAAGCGCTTGGACCTTACTGCGAAGCTCACGAACCATTGTCACAGCGACCGGGTCCTTGATCGTGGCCAAATACTGCAAAACAGTGACCAGGTCCATGGCCCCCACTTCCGCAATATTTTTGCCTTCGATCGTCGCCTTTAATGCGTCTTGGTTGAGCCGCGACCCGTGGCAAACGGGACAAGGCTGCCGACTGACGATCTTGGCCAACGCGGCTTGATGATGCCGACCTGAAGCGCTGTGAATCACAGACCGCATCATCCGCGGGACAAGGCCCTCATAGAGCGCAGTGCGGCCCCACTCCGCCGGTGGATTCTTGAGTTTCTGGCGCGGGGCATGCATGAAGAGGTCATATTCCTCTTTCGTATAATCCTTGATCTTTTTATCGAGATCAAAAAGGCCGCTGTCGCCATATTCACTCCAGCGCCATGTGCCTGGCTGAAACCCAGCAAACGTCATCGCGCCTTCGTTCAGCGACTTCTCCGGATCGATCAGCTGTCGTTCGTCGACCATATCGACAAAGCCTAAGCCCTCACAGTTTGGACACATCCCCTGCGGCAAATTGAAGGAGAACCATTCGGAGTACCCGACCCAAGGCTTTCCGACACGAGAAAACATCAGGCGCAGCACCGAGTAAATGCCCGTGTATGTCGCCACCGTCGACCGGGCATTGCGGCCGATCGGTTTTTGCTCGACCACGATTGCGACAGGCAGATGATCGATCTGATCGACATCGGGCTGACCGTATTTTGGCAAATACTGCTGCGTGAAGCTCGGAAACGTCTCGTTAAGCTCACGCCGCGAAACCGCCGCCAGCGTGTCGAAAACAAGCGAGGATTTGCCCGCGCCTGACAAGCCCGCAAACACCGTCGTCTGATGCTTGGGAATCGCCAAGTCGATATTTTTTAAATTATTTTCTCGTGCGCCATGAATATTAATGGCGCCATCTGCAAATAGCTCTGTCATGTCGTCCCTCCTCTACCTGTTGACACAAAAATCGTGGCCACCCCGCGGCTCTCTCGCAGCCGGCGCTCACGTCTGTGGTATCATTATGATACCATCTCGACGAATTGCAATAAGGCACTTTCAGGATACCTTAAGGAGACGCTCATGACAGATGTTGTACGGAAACAGGTGCTGACGAAGCTGACTCACGGCGATTACAACTGTGAAAAGGAATTCACGCTCGCGATGTTCAGCGGCAAATACAAGCTGGTGATTCTGTGGGAGCTCGGCCATGTCAAAAGCATGCACTTCAACGAGCTGTTCCGCGTCATCGATGGCGTGACGAAAAAAGTGTTGGCCGGCCAACTCAAGGAGCTCGCAGCCGATCAATTGATCTTACGCGACGCCTACATGGAAAACAACCGGGAGCTGGTCGTCTATCGTATCTCGGACCTCGGACAAACGCTCCTACCGATCATTGATCAAATGTATCAATGGGGCAAACAGCGCGTGCAGGACTACCAGATTCCCGCCAGTTTTAAGCTTGCCGTGGAAAACGATCTGCCAAAGGCGCCCTGATCTCAGGAATAAAAAAACGACCGCCAAAGTTCGCGGTCGTTTTTGCTTGACTGAAATTAGTCGAGCTTGGTCTTGTCGGTGACCTGCAGCTTGTCGTCGAAGGTATAAACAACAGGCTCGCCAGTCGCCATTTCAAGATCCATGATATCATCATCAGAAATGTTTTCGATGTACTTGGTCAAGGCACGCAGGGAGTTACCATGCGCGGCGATGATGACGTTCTTGCCAGCCAACAGATCTGGCGCAATGTGATCTTCCCAGAAAGGAATGACACGTTCAAGGGTGACTTTCAGGTTCTCGCCACCAGGAATGATGCGTGGGTCCAAGTTGGCGTAACGACGATCCTGAGCTGCAGAACCTTCGTCGTCAGCGGACAAAAGTGGCGGCAAAGTATCGTACGAACGGCGCCAGATGTGAACCTGCTCGTCGCCATACTTGTCGGCAGTTTCCTTCTTGTTCAGACCCTGCAGAGCGCCGTAGTGACGTTCGTTCAAACGCCAGGTCTTCGTTTCAGGAATCCAGAGCTGGCCGGAGCCTTCCAGTGCATAGTGCAGCGTCTTGATCGCACGGGTCAAAACAGAAGTGTAAGCCTGGTCGAATTCAAGCCCTGCAGCCTTGATCAATTCACCGGCGTGCTTTGCTTCCTCAACACCCTTGTCGCTCAGGTCAACATCGACCCAGCCAGTGAACTGGTTGGACAAGTTCCATTGACTTTGGCCGTGACGGATCAGTACCAATTTTGCCATCTTAGAAATTACCTCGCTTTTAAGATTTGTCAGTCTGCTGACGGTTTTACATCTATTTATAATACATCATTTCAGAAAACTTTGCATTGAGAATCAGGGAAGGGTGCGAAGCGGGGCGCATAGGGATGAGCGGCTAGTTTGGCTTGGGCACTACAGCGCACTTCGCTTCGCAAAAACGCGTCCCCCCGTCAACATTCCATGATATAGTTACTTCCGGAGGATCATTATGCGAAAAATCTGGTTCGGGGTCGGCGTTTTGTGGCTGGCCAGCATTGTTTATTTTCTGATCTACGTGAATAACCCTGCGTTGCGCACCCTCGTTGATACGACAGGCTTGTGGGCCGGGGTCCATGTGGCGGCTGATTTTGCGCTGATCGGCGGCGGCATCGCCTTGATCATTCACTTCATCCGCAAATTTGTGCACCATGACGATTGAATCAAAAAATCGGCCGAGCGCAGCAACACACCTGCCTCAGCCGATTTTGCCAACCAACTGGTGATTGACTTACTTTGATTCTTTTTCGTCCGTCTTCGGTTTCGCCGAGGCGGGCGTTTTTGATTCCGGCGACACGTCCTGCGACTCAGGGGCAGTTGCGATCGCATTTTCCGTCTGCGCATTCACTTCGGTGGCCGGATCCTCCGCCGGGCGCGGCAGGTCCTCCACCAGTGACTCGCTTCCTGAAGCTTTTTTCACCCCAATGATGTCAAGCAAGAAGGTGAAGATTGGGATGCCCACGATCAGGCCCCAGGTGCCAAACAAGCGCTCGGCGACCAGCAGGATGACGAAGGTGAAAAACACGGGCAGGCTGGTGCGGCTGCTCATGAACTTCGGATTGAGCACGTACGCTTCCAGAATGTGAATCACGATGATCATAATGACGATCGTGATCACCCCTTGCAAGCCATCGACGGTGAACGCGATGATCGCCAGCGGCACGACCGATATGATCGCCCCGGCCACCGGAATCAGCGACAGCAGGAAGACCATGATTGCCAAACTTGGGACATTCGGCATCTTCATCACCAGCAGTGTGACAGTTGTGATGACGGTATTAACGATGGCGATGAAGATCTGCGCCTCAATGACCACCCCAAAGGTATCAATGAATTTCGTCGCAAAATAGTGCAGATCCGCGAACAACCAGCCAAACGGGGATTTGATAAAGAGGTTGCCGAAGCGCTTCAGCTCATCGATCTCCACGGTGAAAAAGAAGCTGAGCAAAAAGGCCAACAACAGCGTGACGCCCATGGCCCCAACGTTGCTAGCATATTCCAGGACCGTTTTGACCCCGCCTTCCAGCTGGGTGCGCAGATTGAGTGACTGCACGTTTTTCAACACCCACTGCATCGCCTGATTATGGGCAAATTCATCGCTGTAGTAAAACTTCTGCACCGAATTGAAAAGTGCCACACTTTGCCGGATGATCGCCGGCACATAATGGACCGCGGCGTACGACAACCCGAGCAGCACCGCGAGATAAAGCGGCCCGACCACCACGACTGGGCGAATGTGGACGTGCCGGCGAATCGCGTTGACCAAGCGGGTACACAGAAAGGCAAAGATGAACGTCAATAAGATGATGCTCATCACGCTGCGTGCGAGCCACAAGATCAGCGCCACCCCAGCAAGCACGACCGCCCGCCGCAATGGGATATTACTGATGAATTTGCGATAAGTCATTTCGGACTCCTCCCTTGACACCCGGTTATTATAGCAGAGCTTCGGCCAAAAAAAATACATCCTGCGCCGGAGTGCGGGATGTATCCAAGCTTATTTGTGAACGCCTCATCAATCGAAAACGCGAAGGGTACTGCTGGTGGCCTTGGTCGTCTTAGTCAACTCGCCTTGGACCACAATGCGGTGCGTCTCCCCTTCAGTCGGCGAGGCACAGGTGATCAGCGTCAACAGCTTTTTCCCAGGCACGTCTTCGATCCACTGGACCTGCGTCTCATACACCACCGTCTTCGTCGTCACGCGGTACGTGTAGACCTTGGACATGTCCGTGATGTACATGTTGTCGCCTTTCTCAACGCCTTTCAACGGGGAAAATAGGACGCCACTGGCCGTCATGTAGTGGCCCGCCAACGCATAATTGCCTTCGCCCATTTTCTGGCCGGCGTTCATCGTGCCTGCCCCTTGCGACAAGTTTTCGTTGGCCAGCCCAAGCAGGATCGGTAGGCGCATCTTCACGGATGGAATGGCGATCTTACCGATGCCGTTCACCTTGCTGGTCGTCGCCTTGCCGACGGTGGCAACATCGAGGGCCTTGACCGATTTGAAATCGAAGTTGCCCTCTTTTTTCTCATTCTTCTTGACCGTTTCCTTGGAAATGGTCTTCATCGTCGATTGGCCCATCCAGTTGACGACAAACAATTTGATCTGCTCGTTGAACACCAGCGCCAGGCCAACGACCAGCCCCAGCACAAGCAGTGTGCGCCAAAGCCAAGTCTTGCCGCGCGTGTGTTTTTTATTCTTGCGATCCACCATCCGGGCCACCGTCCTCTCGTAAATGTATTGTACACGTGCGGCCGCCTTTGAACAACTTTGTAGCCCATGTTCGGACGCGGAATTCGCGTACCCCTTGTTGTCTATAAACTAGCATGTTTGCTTACTAAATACAAGCGTCTGGCATTTTTGATTTTGAACCGGTTACATTGCACCGCCACCTTGTGCATCAAACTAGAATGATTATAATTAAAGTTAATGTTAGGGCGACCTAATGACTAAGAGGAGTTGAGTGGTTTGACCGAAACACACGCACCATCGTCGCATCGTGCCTTCATCGCGACCTTACTGACCGGCACTTTTTCAATGTCTATTTCTCAATCATCGCTGAGCACCGCCTATCCCACTTTCATGAAAACATTTGGGCTCGGGGCGGACACGATCGCCTGGCTGACCACTGGATTCATGCTAGTCATGAGCCTGATGATTCCCGTCTCCCCGTGGCTACTCAACAATGTGCCCTTTAAACGGTTGTTTCAGATCGTTGTCGCCATTTTCGGCCTCGGCACCGCCCTTTGTATCTGGGCACCCAGTTTTACCGTCCTATTGGTTGGCCGGTTGCTGGAGGCGCTGGCGGTCGGGATTCTTTTTCCCAGCTACCAAACGGTGATGTTGACGATCACGCCGCAGGAAAAGCGCGGGGCCGTCATGGGAACGGCGGGACTGGTCATGGGCTCGGCCCTGGCAGTCGGCCCGATCATCTCGGGTGTGTTGCTTCACTGGTTTGCGTGGCAGGCGCTGTTCGTCGTCTTTCTCCTCGTCGCGCTCGGCGTCTTTCTCGCCTCGACTGTGACCATCACCGATGTCATGCCGCTTCATGTCTCGCGACTGGATTGGCTGTCAGTGGTGCTTGCCGCCAGTTTTCCGGCCTTGCTCTATGTGCTGACCGTCGCGACGAGCCGCGGGTTCTCCTGGCCGCTTGCGCTTTTGCTCATCGTGGCCGTGCTTGCGGGCATCTGGTTCATTCTGCGTCAATTGCGAGCCACACAGCCGCTGCTTCAGCTCCGCGTTTTTGCCACGCCAATGTTTACGAAATCAGTCCTGATGACCGGCATCTCCTATATCGGCTTGATCGTCACGACTATTGTGATGCCGCTGTATTTTCAGAGGGTGCTTCATGAAAACACGCTGGTCTCTGGCCTGTCGCTGGTGCCGGCCGCGGTCCTTCTCAGTTTGCTTAATCCGCGAGCGGGCAAAATGCTTGACCGGCTGGGACCACGGCTCGTCGTGACCACCGGCATGGGCTTGATCACTGTTGGATTTGCGCTGATGGCCCTCCTTGCTGGGCGCATGACCCTCCCAATGGCGATCATCGGGGCGATGATCACCGAAGCCGGCAACGCGTTTGTCATGATGCCATCCGTCACTGCAGGTGCAAACGCGTTGCCCAAGGGCTTGATCTCAGATGGCACCGCCGTCACCACCACCGTGCGCCAGCTTCTGGGCTCAACAGGCGTGGCCGTGGCGACCCTGATTCTCCAACAGGTCCAAGCGCTGTCGGGCAGTTTGATCACTGGTTTTCATGTCACCTTCTTGGTTTTTGCCATCGTCGGCGCGGCGGGCCTTTTACTCGGATTGACGATGCCAGGTAACCAGGTCAAGGCACGATAAGGAAAAAGCGTCAGCGTCGTTCCTGCCACATTGAGGCGTGACAGGCGACGCTGACGCTTATTTTTCGACTTCAATAAACTTGCGCGCCAGATCGAACTTGATGCGATGATCCAACTCGATCAAGCCGGGTCCCGTCTGACAACCGATTGCCAGCACCTTGACCCCTGCGGCCTGCGCCTGGGCGACGGCAGTGGTCAGCTCTGGGAACCGCTGATCATAGATCGTGCAGCTTGCGATACCCGGAAGTTGAACCACCAGCACGAGATAGCTTGCGATACCTTGCTGAACCGCGCCGGTCAACGTGTGTACATGCTTGAGCCCGCGTTCAGTCGGCGCATCCGGAAAGGCGGCGTGCTTGCCATTGGCCAATGTGACGCCCTTCACTTCCGCCAGCCACGCGCGCCCGCGAGCATCTTTACCGGCAAAATCAATGCGTGAATCGCCAAAGACTGTCTCCGGATGAACCTCATAGGGCAAAACCATCCCCGGCAATTTTAGGCTGCCCGCAATCAGCCCCGCCCGCACAACACGATTAGGCGCTAAGCTATCGATATTGATCCACCGGCCGTCGCGGCGCACCGCAAGCACATCCCAATGCGTCTTGCGCTCGGGGTTGGCCGCGGGCGCCACGCTGATCGGCGCACCGGGCCGCAAAAGCTCTTTGTTCCGGCCGGTATTGCTAAGATGAGTGGCCACGATCTGATGGTTGAGCGCGACCATCACCGTAAACCGGCTCACACGCTCGATGACATGGCCCACTTGAACATTCTGATAGCGCATCACGCACCTCCCGCCTCACTATACCATGGATAATTTCCCGGGCAATAACCCGCGCAAAGGAACTCGTCTTTCATTGCCGCCAGCCGCCGCGTAAATTAATTTTCGAAAGCGAGGGGAAACAACCATGTCGATCGGACCACAATTGAAAAATGCGCGCACGACCCAACAACTCACGCAGCAACAAGTCGCCGACTCATTAAGCGTCACCCGCCAAACAATCTCCAGTTGGGAGACCGGCCACAGCTATCCGGACGCAGGCAGTTTGATCGATTTGAGTCGACTTTACCAGCTCTCGTTGGACACGCTGCTCAATGAGGACGCCGACCTAGTCACAGACATTCATAGACAATCGGCCGTTTTGCACCGCATCAAAAAGGTGTCGCGGTTGAGCCTTATCGTCGATCTGATTTTTCTCATCTTGATTCTTGGTGACATGTTGCATTGGCCGGGCATGGCAATGGGCGAGATCAGCTCGTGGCTGATCGATGCGCTGATTATCCTTGACCTAGCTATCATGGCCCACATCGACCGCAGTGAGCGCCTGTTGCGACGCCTCCCCGATCCCCCGCGAATCATTCGCCAGACATTTGTGATTGCGTTTCTGGGCGGCGTCGCATATGCAGGCCTCTTCCTGCTGATTGGCGGGCCTTGGTGGCTCTGGGCCATTATCGGTTGCGTTCTGCTCACACTGTTGGTGATGCGGCTCCTGCATGGCATTCGCCAAGCCAATTGCCAAAAAAGCTGAGCGGAAGTTTTCCGCCCAGCTTTTTTGTTAGCCGCAAGATCACCAGGTCGTGGTGTCTGGATCCGTGGCCAGTCCCGCGACGCCACGCAGGCCATCCAAGGTCTTCATGTCTTCGGCCGAAATACTGAAGTCAAACAACTCCGTATTTTGCCGAATGCGGTCTTCATGAACCGACTTGGCCAGTGGCAAGAAGCCGTGCTGCAAGGACCAGCGCAACAGGACCTGGGCCACAGACTTGTCATAATGCCCCGCCACTGTCGCCAGGCGCTCATCGCCCAACAACTTGCCGGTGCCAAGCGGGCTGTAGGCTTCGTTCAAGATCTTGTTCTTGTCGTTCATCGCCGTCACTTCAGGCTGCAGATCAGACGGGTTCAGGAAGATCTGGTTGACCGCCGGCATCACAGAGCCAGTCGCGGTGATCACATCCAGGTGCGCCTGACGGAAATTGGAGATGCCGATTGCCCGGGCCTTGCCAGCCTTGTAAATGGCTTCCATCCCGCGCCAGGTGTCCGCGAGACTGTCCGGATAGCTGTCACGCGCGCTCACCGGATTCGGCCAGTGGATCAGATACAGATCCACATAGTCGAGGCCCAGCTTGGTCAAGGACGTATCGATAGCTTGTTGGCTCAGGTCAAAACTGTGGGCGTTGTTATTCAGCTTGGTGGTCACAAACAGCTCGTCGCGCTTGATGCCAGATGCCTGGATGCCCGCGCCAACCGTTTCCTCATTGCCGTACATGGCGGCGGTGTCAATGTGGCGATAACCAGCCGCGATCGCAGCTTCCACACTCTTTTGCGCGACATCACCATCTGGCGTTTGCCATGTGCCAAACCCGACGACCGGAATCTCGACCCCATTGTTCAGGGTAAACGTGTCTGTCATACCATTCAATTCAGTCATATGCTGTCTCCTTTGATGTGATAACGACTTATTGCTTGTCATAAGTAAGTATAGCAATATCAACCGCTTGATGCGAAGCAAACCGGCTGGTAGTTTTGACCTAAATCGATGTCGGGTTCGTCTCGGCTCGGCAAACCAGGAGCTATCTCACTAAAAAAAGCCGCCGCAGCGACTTTTTTCTTATATCAGCGAACGATGATGACCGAGGCGTTGGCCTCACGTGCAATCTCGCTTGCGACATGACCAATATGCAAATGGCCACGGGCTGTGTGCGAGCCGACGATGATCAGATCTGGATTGAAACTTGGCGCGATGTCTTCCAAGATCACGCGGGCCGGTTTGCCCTCGCCGATCAGTGGCTGCACGTCTTGGACGCCAAACGCCTGCGCTTTTTCAACATATGTGTTCAGATGGGCCACGATCTCGCTGCGCCGATCACTCAGCATGTCCGGTGACAGCGATTGATAGATGTTCAGATCGCCGGTCTCAAGGACTGAGACGATGCCCAACGGGACTTCATAGACCTTTGCAACGGTACATGCATAATTGAAAGCCTTGTGGGACGAATCATCGTCGTCATCGTCAACTGCAAGGAGCAGTCGGGAATAATGCATCGACTCGACGACAAAATCTTCTTCTGTTTCTTCTGCCATGCGATGATCCTTCTTTCTGTTGAGGCAATTCCAACGCCTTTAGTTTACTACGCCTTGGCACTATTTTCCGCAAAATACTGCTTATACCGCACCGCATAGTTGTGCCACATATAGCGCAACAGCAGCCACCGCTTGGGCGACATATCATGCTTGTAAAAAACAGTCGTGCCGGACTGGCCTTTCGCAAGCAGCGCCAGCGCTTCGTCTTTGGCTGGATTTTCAGCCGCGTACTTTTTGAAAACAGATTTGCCAACACCCAGCCAGAGTTGGCGCTTAGCCGCATCCTCATTGGCGAAAACAGTCGGCTGATCGGCCAGGGTGCCAGCGATATAATCCTGCACCGGCCACGCCGCCAGATTGTAGCCATTCAGCGTCACGTAAAATGAGCTACGGCCCTGGCGAATATTGATCTCAAACAGCTTGAAGGTCTTGTCACGGCGGTCATACTTCAGATCAAAGTTGGCAAACCCAGTGAATTGAATGGCTTCAAGAAACGTCTTCAGCTGGTCGTAAAGCGCCTGATCAAATTCCGGCAAGATTGCGACGTAATTGCCGATCGCATAAGGCGTCGGGTCTTGCAGCAGTGGATGGCCCAAGCACATCATTTTCACATGATGGTATTGGTCAACATAGGCATTCACGACGCGGTCATTACTGTCATCGCCCGGAATGAAGTCCTGCAAAATTAGATCCGACGTGTACCCATTGTCGTAGATCTTGCCGATGATCGTGTTCAGCTCGACCTGCGAGTGAATCGTGAACGCCTTTTTGCGGCCCTCAAAATGGATGTTTAGCCATTCGACCGAGTTCGCCGGCTTGAGGGCCAGCGGAAACGCAAACGGCGCGGTGACAGGCACCTTGCTATCATACATCGCCTGGGTCACGATCATCGTGTCCGGATATGGCAGATGATATTGATCACAGACCTTATAAAAATTCTCTTTATTATTCAACTGCCGAAGCAGGTCATAATCGACATACGGACAGATGAACGTCTTGCTCAACTCATCCTTATGCTTGGAGACCAGCTCGGCATAAGTATCCCCGCATGCGATCAGGAGCTTTGGCCCAGGCACGGCGGCATACTGATCCACCAACTTGCGCATCGCGTCAATGAAAAATGGATCCGCATCGAAATGCTCGATCAGATGCACATCGACGATTTTGGAAAAACGCGTGGGCGCCAGCTGTTCACGGGCATAAATGGCCACCGGCTTACCGGTCAATTCATGAAAAGACCGCGCCATGCCATAAACATTCATATCACTGCCCAACAGGATCGGGGTAAAAGCGGGTAATTCAGTCATTAATAAATCTCTCCTTAAGCAAAACAAAAGCCGTCAAAGCATTATAACACAGGGTGCGAAGGCCCGCGGGATGGCGGGACAGCTAACTTGGCTCATGCGATTGATGGCGCACTTGGCCATCGAGCGCAGGAGACAGTTAGATGTTCCCGCCATGCGGGCCTGAGCCCAACTACAGGGTGCGAAGCCGAGCGTCTAGGGGTGGGCAGCTAGCTTGGCTCGGGTGCTTGAGGCGGGCTTCGCCTCGAGTGCACGAGTCAGCTAGAAGTCCCACCCCTGCTCGGCTGAGCCCAACTACAGGGTGAGAAGCGGGGCGCTTAGGGGCGGGACAGCTAACTTGGCTCATGCAATCGATAGGTACTTCGCAAAAGCTCTTTTGCGAAATGCAGTCATTCTGCACCCAAAATCCGTCCTAACGCAGGCAGTGCAGAAACACCCCATTTTCTCATGTTACAAATTCTTTACAGCGTCCACTCTAACACCCTGACGCCAGCGGTTCAATCTTTGCGTAAGAAAAAACCGGCGTCGCGCACTTGCGGACCCGGTCAATTTGCTTTTTTCGCCTCATCTTTTATTAATTCTGGCGCGCCAAATCTGAGCAATAATAAGTTCACCAGAAGCATCACAGCGGTCGCGATAAACACTGCATTGTAGTCCAGCCACCCAGCGAGCAAGCCCCCGAAAAAGGCACCGAACATACTGCCGAGGGCCTGGAAACTCTGATTCCAGGAAAAGATCGTGCTGGTGGCATCCACCGGCGCATTTTTCGTCAACAAGGTCTGAATGGTCGGAAACAGTCCTGCATCGGAGACCCCAACCAATAAGCGCAACACGCCAAGGCCGATCACACTGCCGATGAACCCCTGGGGCAAATAGACGAGCACCGCGAAGAGATAACAGCCCATCAAAACGCGGCCAGACCCGCGGCGGTCCCCATAACGGCCAAGCCGCGGCGCCGCCAGGATGTTCGAGAGGCCAGGCAAGGCCGCAATCACGCCTGCCACGACGGTGATCGCGCCTTGTCCATGCATCAGCTCTTGAATGTACAGGCTGATGATCGGGTAAATGGAGGAATTTCCCATCTGCACCACCATCGTCGAGAGCAACAGAATCACGATCAATTTCGGGTCGGCCAGGCGCCGCAACAACCCTGGCTGATTTTTCTGCTTAGCCGGATCGACTCGCACAAAGGATTCCTGAACCAATAACCCGGACATCAGCGCGACCACCATCAACAGGCCCGTCGTGATAAAAAATGTCATCCGAATTGAAAAGGCCTGCGCCAATAGCCCGCCAATCACCGGGCCAAGCAGCGTGCCCGACACCGAGCCCGTGACCAAGGTGCCCAGCGCCGCCCCGGAGTGCTCACGCGGTGTCTGTGAGGCGACCAGCGCTTGGGCGTTTGGAATGTACCCATCGAAAATGCCTTCCACGATGCGCGCGCCAAGCAGTGCCCAAACATTCGTACACAGCGCCATCAATAAGGTCGCAAAGCCGATGCCCAGACTTGCCCGCACCAGCATCACTTTGCGCCCCGTGCGATCCGCCAGCCTACCCCAAAGCGGCGACACGATTGCCGTCACTAGGTACGCCACCGCGTAGATAATGCCGCTCCACAAGCTGAGTTGCGACTTGGAAAAATCGCCCATCTGGCTGACAAACAGCGACAAGAATGGCGACATCTCGGAAAATGCCATGCCAGCCACAAACGTACAGAACCAGAGGACCGACAAATTACGCCGCCAGGGTCCCTTTTCCCGCATCGCATCATCCACGCCGACCGCCTCCAACAAAATAAACTAGTGGCAAGTATGACACAGCGTGCGCCACATTTGAATGGCTACCTGCCCTGAGTGAACAAAAAAGTCGATGCCTGAAAGGCGACATCGACTAATATGACCAACTTATTTTTTATTGGGCCGTTGCCACTTTGGCTTGGGGGCTTCCAAACTCTTGCGCATTTTTTCCAGCCGGTCGAGCTGTTCACCGCGCCAAGGCGTGTTGCGCGGGGCCTCGCGCATGATGAACGGATCGGTGCCCTTCGTGAATTCGCGGTGCGAGCGCTGCACCTCCTGCAAAAATTCGCGGGAGGAAATCCGTAACGCCCCGCGGGAAAAGACGGTCCACTGCTCGGCTTGATCGGACGTGACCACCGTCAGCTGCACCAGCGGCGTGTTCAGCTGGTCTGCAAGCCGCTCAATGTAGCTATCGGCCGTTTCATCCTGCGGGGTGAAAACGACTTGCAAGTCCCATTTATCATAGCGCTGGCCGATGCCTGGCACATACATCGCATCGAAAACGACCAGCATCTCGGCATTTTCATGGCTCCGGTATTCAGCCAAAATATCCAGCAGGCGATCGCGCGCGGCATCAAAGTGACCGGTCGCCTTGAGCTTCGCCAACTCCGGCCAATTACCGATCACATTATAGGCATCGACGATCGTCAGATGCCGCCGCATTAGTGGCCTCCCTGGCGACTAGTGAACGCCTGATACATCAAAATGCCGGCTGCGACGCTGGCGTTGAGGCTCTGCACATGGCCGACCATCGGAATCGTCAAGGTCTGATCCATCAATTTCGCCACGCCTGGGCTGATGCCCTTGCCCTCGTTGCCGATCACCAGCGCCACCTTGCCCTGCGCGGACCACTGGCGGAAATCCTGGCCATCCATCGCCGTGCCAAAGATCCACAGTCCGCGGTCCTTCAGCGTCTTGATTGTCTGCGCCAAATTCGTGACGCGGGCGACCGGCACATGCTCGATCGCGCCGGTCGACACCTTTGCCACCGTGCTGGTCAGACCAACCGCCCGATGCTTGGGAATGATCACACCATCGACGCCGATCGCATCCGCCGTCCGCAGAATCGACCCCAGGTTATGCGGATCCTCAAGATTGTCAAGAATGAGGAAAAATGGCTCGTGGCCGGCTTCTTCCGCATGCGCAAACAGGTCATCTAGACTCGCGTATGCATACGGCGTCATGGCGACCATCACGCCCTGGTGATTACCACCATCTGACAAAAGATCCAGCTTGGTCTTTGGCACCTCGGCCACAAGGATCTTTTTGCTGCGGGCTAGGCCGACCAGTGTGTTGATCGCCTCACCGCCCAGTTTTGTCTGAACGAAAAATTTGTTGATGGTCTGGCTGCTGCCATTTTTCAAGGCTGCTTCAACGGCGTGCCGGCCAAAAACAAACTCACTCGCATCTTCATCCGTATCCTCTGGCTGCCCAGGGGTTGACTGAACATTGGCGACCTTGCCGGGACGGCGGCCGCGCCGGGCATCGTTAGGCCGACCGCCCTTGCCTGTGGCGTCAGACCGCTGGCCGCCTCGCGCCTCACTGAACCGGCCGCCTGCTTGCTGATTACCGCGGGCTGACGTCGGCCGTCCGCTTCGGTCACGATCATTATTCTTCGGTGTGTTTGGCTTTGCCATGCCCAGTCTCCCCCTTTTCAACATACGCGATGCACCAGGTCGCCAAGTCGTCGATGCGCGCGGTGTTACCCGTCAGCTTCAGATAGCCGAACAGCGCCTCAAAGCCTGTCGAGATGCGGTACGTCACCACATCCGTGTGCTTGGCGTGCGTGTAGCTCTTCGCATTGCGCCCACGCTTAAAATAGTCCAGTTCATCCGTCGTCAACAAATCCGCTTCCGTCATGCCCTCGATCAATGCCGCTTGGGCCTTGGCCGATACAAAGCTCTTCGCCGCTTTTTGCAGCTGCGCCGGTCGGGTCAATCCCCGGGCCAGCAGGTGCTCGCGAATGTACACTTCATACACCGCATCCCCAAGATAGGCCAGCGCGATGCCATTGACTTGCTGCGGATCTGTTTTCTCATTCGTCATCGCGGTGCCACCTCGTTCCCTGCGCTGTGTCTTCCAAAATAATGTGCTTGCTGGCCAGCTCGTCGCGAATCTGATCGCTCAGGGCAAAATCCTTGGCCGCCCGCGCCGCATTGCGCTGCGCGATCAACGATTCGATATCCGCATCTAGCAGCTGGTCCGCTGCCTTCAACACCACGCCAAAGATTGCGAGCCAGCGCGCCTGCTTTGCGAGCAGCGCCTGAATCCCGCCGGCAAAAACCGTTTCAGCCGCGGCATACGTATTCATCTGCTTCATCAATTCATAAACGACCGCGAGTCCATTTTGAACATTAAAATCATCATCCATCGCGGCCACAAAGCGGGCTTGTAAATCATCAAGTGCGGCATCGATCGCCGGATCATCGCCGGCCTGCGCGTCCTTCAGGCGATAAGTCAAATTATCATGCGCCGTTTGAAGCCGCTCCAGCACACGCTTGGCCTCATCGAGTCCAGCCTGCGAGTACCGAATCGGCCGGCGGTACTGGGTACCCACCATCAAGAGGCGGAGCACCTGGGGATCGACCGTCTTCAGCAGGTCATGGACCATCACGAAGTTGCCGAGGCTCTTGCTCATTTTTTCATCGTCTTCGCCGACCGTCACAAACCCGTTGTGCATCCACACGTTGACGAATCGCTTGCCCGTTTCCGCTTCGCTTTGCGCGATCTCGTTTTCGTGATGCGGGAACTCGAGGTCCTGGCCGCCGCCATGAATATCCAGCGTGTCGCCAAGCAGCGTCGTACTCATCACCGAGCATTCAATGTGCCAGCCAGGCCGTCCCTGCCCCCAAGGCGAAGGCCAAGAGATCTCGCCAGGCTTCGCGTTCTTCCACAAGGCAAAATCGATTGGATCCTCCTTGCGCGCCGTTTCCGCCGCATCGACGTGTTGGCTGGCGCCTAGTTCCAGCTCATCCACATTTTTGTTGGACAACTCGCCGTAATGCTTGAATTTCCGGGCCCGGTAATAAACATCCCCGTCCGCCTCGTATGCGTAACCCTTTTTGATCAGATCCGCGACAAACGCAACAATCTCCGGAATCATCTGTGACGCCCGCGGATGTGCCGACGCCGGTTCAATGTTCAGCGCCGCCGTGTCGGCCATGTACGCATCAATGAAGCGTTGCGCCAACTCAAGCGGGGCCTCACCTGTTTCCTTGGCCGCATTAATGATCTTGTCATCGACATCCGTGAAGTTAGAGACATAAGTCACCTTATAACCCTGGTCTTCAAGATAACGGCGCACCGTGTCAAACGCGATGGCCGACCGCGCGTTGCCGATATGAATATAATTGTAGACAGTGGGGCCACAGACATACATATGCACCTCACCGGGAACCAACGGCTTGAACGGTTCCTTGGTCCGTGTCAATGTGTTATAGATCTCAAGCATCCCCATCATCCTTTCTGTGTGCTATCAGTTGTATCATACCCGAATTCCGGGCGAAAAAACATGAGGCGTGTCCCCATTATAATAGAAGAAAAAAGCCAAGGCCGCGGCTGATCGCCCAGCCGCCTGCCCCGCTGCGTCAGATTTTCTGCATCAAACCCGTCGCTCACGAGGCCACTGCCTCTTGCAGCGCCGTCAAAAAGATCTCGCCATATCGAGTCAGCTTCGCCTGGCCAATCCCTTTGACCTCTGCCATTTCATCCAGCGTCTGCGGCTGGGCCGTGCAAATGGCCCGCAGCGTCTTGTCCGAGAAAATGACGAACGGCGGGACGCCTTGCTCTTCCGCCAACTCCCGGCGAACCGCCCGCAGTCTTTGAAACAGGGCATCGTCCACCGGCACCGCGGCGCGCGCCTGAATGGCCTGCTTCCGCATCACCTTTTCCTCGCCGCGAAGCACCGCTGCACCGCTGGCCGTCACATGCAAGATCGGGTACTGGCCGCCCAACGCTTCGAGGTACTCACTGGCCACCAGAAAATCGATGAACTCCGTGATCCGCTTCTGCGGCATGCTGGCCATGATGCCATATGTCGGCAGGTCCTGCAGATGGAGCTCGCGAATGCGCTGATTAGCCGAGCCGCCCAACACCTGTGCGACCAGCCCCTTGCCAAAACGCTCCCGCATCCTAACCACACAGGACAGCACCTTTTGCGCATCCGTGGTGACATCCACCGCCTCACGCTGGTCCAAACAATTCGAGCAGCGCTGGCACGGCACGCTTTCCTGGCCAAAGTACGCAAGGATATACGCCTGCAAGCACTCCCCCGTATTGGCGTATTGATTCATCACCTGGAGTTTTTGATATTCGCGCTGCTTATAATCCTCGTCACCCTCCGATTGATCGATGAAGAACCGGCGGATGTGCAGGTCGCCTTGAGAAAAAAGCAGAATCGCCTCACTCGGTAAGCCGTCTCGCCCGGCACGACCAGCCTCTTGGTAATAACTTTCCAGGTCCGCTGGCACCTGATCATGAATCACGAACCGGACATTACTTTTATCGATACCCATGCCAAACGCGTTGGTCGCGATCATCACCGGCTTGCGGTCAAACAGAAAGTCCTCCTGATTTTGACTGCGTTCCTCTTCCGAAAGCCCCGCATGGTATTTCGTCACCGGCAGATGTTTTTTGGTCAAAAGCGCATCCAGCCGGTCAACTTCCTTGCGCGTCGCCGCATAGACGATGCCCGACTGATCCGGATTTAGGCGCAGGTAGTCGATCAGAAATTTGTCCTTGTCCTGATCCCGCACGACCTGAAAGCTCAGATTCTCTCGAGCAAAGCCGGTGTTGATGCGCCCTTCTGCCGGAATGTCGAGGCGCTCGCAAATATCGTCGGCCACCCGCTCCGTCGCCGTTGCGGTCAGCGCCACCACAGTCGGGTGACTCGGCAGACTTTTTGCGACCTCCTGCAAGGCGAGGTAACTCGGGCGAAAATCATGGCCCCATTGCGAGATACAGTGCGCCTCATCGATCGCCAGGACCTGCACATTCAGATCCGCAAGCTCCGCCTGAAAGCCGCTCATTGCCAGGCGCTCCGGCGCAACATAAAGCAATTTAACTTCCCCTCGCGCCGCCATTGATAATCGCTCATCAGCATCTTGATAATCCAGCGTTGAATTGATAAAAGTTGCCGGAATATCATTATCATTCAGTGCATCAACTTGATCTTTCATCAGGGCGATCAGCGGCGAGACCACCACCGTCAATCCATCCAAAAGCATCGCCGGAATTTGGTAACACAGCGATTTCCCGCCGCCAGTGGGCATAATGACCAGCGTGTTTTCGCCATGAAGCACACGACTCACCGCCGTGTCTTGGCCGGGCCGAAAACTGTCGTAGCCGAATTTTTCCTTTAAGACTGCAAGCGCCGCATCCATGTAACACCCTCCATTCGCTTCTATCAATTGTACGTGTGAAACGAGTCGCTGTCCATGGAGTAGATTTCGCAAACAGAAGGGAAAAGACACCGCGGGGTCGGCCACTTGGCGCACGCGGCCGCCGCTGCCCCGGAGTGCCGGCTGCGCCAAACAAAAAAAGGAGCCGCAGACAAGTGTCCCGGCTCCCATGATTCAAGTGTTAGTTCATTTGGCTCAATACAGAGGCGATGTTTTTGAGCGTCTGATCGCGGCCAATCAATTCGATGGTCTCGGCCAATTGCGGTCCGTGCATCACACGCGTCGTCGCAATGCGAATCGGCATGTAGAGCTTGCGGCCCTTGACCCCAGTCTCCTGCCGGACGTCATTGACCAATTGGTTGATGAAGTACGCAGAGAAGGTGTCCAGCCCCTGCAATTTTGTTTGGATGGCTTCGATGACCGGACGCGCACCGTCTTTTTCAAGCTCGGCTTGTTCCTTGTCATCAAGCGGTGCCGGCTCCGTGAAGAAAATGTCGGAGAGCTCGCTGATCTGGCCCGTGTAGCTCATCTGCGGGATGTACAAGCTGATCAGCTGACGTGCCCACTCGATGGTCTTTGGATCCGGATCTTTTTGGATGCGGCCAGACTCGATCAGGTTGTTCAAGGACAGCGCGGTCAGTTCGTTGACGTCCGCCTTTTTAATATACTGGTTGTTGACCCATTCAAGCTTCTTCTTGTCAAAACGGGCCGGCGACTTGCTCAGACGCTTCTCGTCGAATTGCTCGATGAATTCCTTCTTGGTGAAGATCTCGTCTTCCCCAACCGGCGACCAGCCAAGCAAGGTGATGAAGTTGAACATCGCATCCGGCAGATAGCCGAGCTCGCGATATTGTTCGATGAACTGCAAAACAGACTCATCGCGCTTGGACAACTTCTTCCCGGTCTCGCCGTTGATGATCAGCGTCATGTGGCCAAACACCGGCACATCCCAGCCGAGCGCTTCGTAGATTGCAATCTGCTTTGGCGTGTTGGCGATATGATCATCCCCGCGTAGCACATGGGAGATCTCCATCAGATGATCATCGATGACGACCGCGAAGTTGTACGTGGGCATGCCGTCCGCTTTTTGAATGACAAAATCGCCGCCGATGGTATTGCCATCGATCGAGATGTCGCCTTTGACAATGTCATCCCATTCGTAGGTATGATCGGCCGGAATGTGGAAACGAATGACCGGCTTGAGTCCTTTTGCCTTGGCTTCGTCGATCTTCGCTTGCTTGTCCTCGGCGCTCAGGCCTTCATATTCATAAACGTAATGAGGGGCTTCATGTGCGGCTTTTTGCGCATCACGATCTGCCTGCAATTCCTCTTCGGTCTTGTAGGATTCGTAGGCGTCGCCTTTCTCGACAAGCTCCTGGATATACTTTTGATAGATATCCTTACGCTCGGACTGCCGGTACGGGCCAAAATCGCCACCGACATCGGGACCTTCATCCCAGTCGATGCCAAGCCAGTGCAGGTTCTCGATCTGACTCTTTTCCCCGTCGGCGATGTTGCGCTTCGTGTCCGTGTCTTCGATTCGAAGCACCATCGTCCCGTTGTTGTGTCGAGCGAAAAGGTAATTGAAAAGGGCCGTCCGCGCATTCCCGATGTGAAGATGCCCGGTCGGACTAGGTGCATACCGCACCCGAATTGGTCGATCTGCCAATGCATTACGCCTCCATTTATTTAAACAATGCATGGCTAGTGTACCATAAAATGAAAGGCTGCGGAGCCGCGCGATCATGTTCGGGCAGATAGTTCAAGCCAGCGCTTGGGGCTGTTTTTTGCCCCGAGTGCTGGCTTGACTAGATGTTCCGAACATGCGCGGCGGAGCGCAACTAGAAAAGGCTGCGGAGCGGGGCGCGAGGTTCGGACAGGTAGCCTAGCCATGGCGCTTGGGTCCGTTCTTTGGACCCGAGTGACGTGGCGTAGCTAGCTGCGCCGAACCTGCCCCGCGGAGCGCAACTATGAAGGGCTGCGGAGCCGCGCGTTCATGTTCAGCATCAACCCGCAATTTTCTTCTTCGGCTTGTTCCGCCGATCATCCGTCGCATAGACAATAGTCCCAACCGCCGCCATTCCGACGGCGATCAACCAAGTCGTCCACGCCAAGCTGGTCATCAGATACAAGATCACAAGCAGGCCGATGATTGGAAAAAGCATCCCACCAGGCATTTTCATTCCCGCCGGCAGTGTCGGATCGTGGCGCAACTTGAACCAAGAGAAGATCGTCGTGATATATTGCAAAAACGCGGCGAGGACAATCAGATTGACCAGGAATAAATAGCTTCCTGAAAGAATCAAGAGCGCTGCCAAACCGATCGTGACCAAAACAGCAATGATTGGTGTGCCACTTTTGTTGGTGCGACCGAAAATAGCGGGCAGCAATTCTTTTTCCGTCGCCAACGACGCCATCTCAACCGGTGTATCGAAGGAAACGGCAATGGCGACACCGAGAATCGACACCAACATGCCCAGCAGCACAACGATTTTTCCCCAAGTGCCAACCACTGCGGCGAATGCATTCGCGACCGGCAAGGCGTTTCCGCTCAATGCCCCGCCAAGAATCGCCATCGTGGCCAAATCCGTCAGCGTATACACAACCATCACGATCGCCATCACGATCAGTAAGGCACGCGGCAACGTCTTCTCCGGATTCGCCATCTTTTTGGCTGCGACCGGCAAGAACGAAAAGCCTGTGTACATGTAAAAGGTTGCGGCGAATGATTGACTGAACCCGCCGCCATTTGACCCTGCTGAAGGCAACTCGAAGGAATGCCGGCTGATGAAAAATCCGGCGGCCCCCACGAAAACGACGATGATGCCGATTTTCAGGACGCTGGAAAGATTATCGATAAATGTCAGAAGCGATGACCCGACTAGGTTGAGAATCGCCAATAACGCTAAAATGCCCAGCGCAACCGCGAGATACACCGGCCGCGTCTTGACCGCCGGGACCAACCCGCCCAGCGTGGTCAAAAATGCCGTAATCTCAGCCGCGATGGTGATGACGCCGAGAAACCAGCCGAACCAGCCCGTCTGAAAGCCGAGGAAGCGGCCAAACGCGCGGTCCGCGTAGACCCACGCCCCGCCATCATCGTCGATCTTTGACGCCATAGCCGCATAACACAGCGCGATCATCGTCGTGACCAACCCCGCCGCGATCAGGGCCAAAACGCTCCATTTGCCGCTTTGCTGATAAAGCGTCCCTGGTAACAGGAAAATCCCCGAGCCGATAATGCCGTTGATGCCTAACAACAAAACACTGCCAAAGGAAAGCGTGCGCCCGGTCGCATGCCGTTTCGCCGCTCGTTGCATCGCGATCACCTCGTTATTTTATTTGCCATAAGCATAACAAATGCAGGCAGGAAAAGCACTCAATTACCTCTTGCGCCATGAGCCGTCGATCTTAATAGGAAAACTGCAACTATCAAGTTGTGACCGACTTGCAGTACCTAGGCCGCCGCTGACAGTCCCTCATCTTAATTCGTATGAAAATCCTTTTAATTCGTATGAAAATCCTTCCGCATCAAATGCAGCGCGGTCAACCCGCCCATCAAGAGGGCAAAACCCGTCATGATCAAAAATCCCCACCAGGAGCGGTCGCCCGGGATACCGCCGACGTTCATCCCCCACAGGCCGCCGATCATCGCCGGCACCGACACGACCAGCGCTGCCGAATCCAGATACCGCATCAGATGATTGAGCCGGTTGTCCATCATCGCGGAAAACAGGCTACTGGAGGTCTCCAACAGATCGCGGTAAATGGTCACCATTTTCACCGCGTACCGGTGGCGCTGAAGAATATTTTGCGCCAGGCGTGAATCACCCAGCGCATCCGAAAAATCCGCATCCGCCAGCAATTTATCCAGCACATCCCGCTGATCATCCAGCGTGTGCTCCAGATACACCATATCGCGGGACAGGTCGGCTAGCTGAAACAGCTCCTGATTGCGGGTGGTCTTGCGCGCCGCCTGATCAAGATGGTCGATCGCCTTTTTTTGACTTTTCAAGACATGCACAAAATGGTGGCCGATCAGTTGCAGTACCGCCCCAATCACCCGAGCTGGCGAGCGAAGCAGATGGCGGTCATTTTTTGCGAGCAACTCCCCTTCAAGCGCCGAATTTGGTACCAGATGCATGAGCAGCCCTTCCTTGGCCACCACCATCGTCACCGGCTGAAGGCGTTTTTCGATTCGCTCACCCTCATTTTCATCAAGATCCATGACCAACAGCGCCTTGGCGTGCGTCAACCGGGTGCCAGGCAGGTCCTCGTAGCGCAAGGCTTCCTCAGGTGCATCGGCGCCGAGAAAAATTGCTTCAGGAAGCGCATATTGCTTGCGCACGGCGGTCATTTCGCGCTTATCATCCGTGACCATCAAAATATAATTGCTGGTTTGGCCATGGCTTTCGGCCAGCCCGTTTTCGTCGACAAAAAAATCGTGCCGCATGCGGCGTTCCTCCTTTCCGGCAAGGCACCCCCTACTATCTCTATTGTAAGAGAGCCGCGATGGCCCGCGCCATTTTCCAGCCTTGGTGCTGCAGTGGAGAGTAGCCCTCATCGCGACCGTCGCAGGTTGTCGCTGCAGTTATACTCTGCAGCCTTCCTCGCACATTTTCGCCGCCCTGTGCCCCGCCCCCTCACTGCGCACAAAAAGGCGGCACCCGTGGTGGATGCCGCCTTGCGCAATGACGATCAGCGTTTCTGTTTTTTCTTATTACTACTGTCATCCGCTTCCGGTTTTTCCCGCAGCGATTTCTGCTGGTGGGCAGGCTTGGCGAAGATCATCCGGCCGGCCGCCGTTTGCAGCGCCGAGGTGACGATCACATCAAGCGGCTGACTCATGTAATACTGGCCGTCTTCAACCACGACCATCGTGCCATCTTCCAGATAAGCGACCCCTTGCTGCCGCTCGGTACCGGACTTGATCACGGTGACCGTCATGCCCTCGCCAGGAATCACATCCGGTTTGAGCGCGTTGGCCAGCGCGTTGATGTTCAACACCGGCACATTTTGAAACTGCGCGACCTTGTTCAAGTTGTAGTCGTTGGTCATGACGACCCCATCGAGGAGCTTAGCCAGCTTGAGCAGCTTGCTGTCGACTTCGGTCATATCGTCAAAATCACCATCGTACATCTCGACATTGATCTCTGGATCGGCCTTCATCTGGTTGATGATATCCAAGCCGCGCCGCCCGCGCCCGCGCTTGAGCGCATCTGCGGAATCGGAGATCAGCTGAAGTTCATGCACCACGAAGGTCGGCACCAGCAATGTGCCTTCGAGAAACCCGGTTTTGGCGATGGCTTGCACCCGGCCGTCAATGATGACGCTGGTGTCGAGCAACTTGTATTTACGGAAGTTGTCCCCCACCTTGCGTTCAAGCACCTCGCCTTCTGAGTCTTTCGGCTTTGTTTTGATGTTGAGCAACTTGCGCCATTCCTCGCGGCGCGTGGTGCCCACACGAAAGCCGAGATACCCCAGCAAGATCATCAGAATAATTGGAAAAAGAGTACCAAATGGGCCAGGTAAATTATTAAGTGGAATTGAAATAATGGCTGCTAACACAAGGCCCACAATGGTACCGAGACTGCCGAACAAGAGATAACTGGCTGAGCGCTCACTCAACGCTTTTTCGATCTGTTTGAGCTCGCGCAGGATCCAGCCGCTGGACAGTTCACCCAAGATCAAAAAAATCAACGCGCCAAGGACGGCGTTGGCCACAGGACTAATCAACCACGACTGTTCAAGGTTGAGGGCAGCCCATAAATATGGCAATGCGCCAAGCCCGACCCCGAAACCGACAGTTGCAAAGATCAGTGAGATCATTCGTTTCTTCATAGAATCCTCCTTTCACTGTGCAAGCCGGCCTTGCTGCCACTCAAGGCCGGTGCCCATTAGATCTGGCCGACTGGTACGCCCATGTCGGCCAGGTGATGCAAAATTGATTGGGTGATCGCAAATCGACTCAGCCCCGTTCGTTGAATACCTTATTCATCGCCTCGGCGACGCTGGTCACGCCGATCACCTGAATCGGTTCGTGCGACTGCCAACCCGCGAGATTGTTTTTCGGGACAAAAATGCGTTTGAACCCGAGCTTGGCCGCCTCCTTAATGCGATCCTCGATGCGGCTGACCCGGCGCACCTCACCGGTCAGTCCAAGCTCGCCAACAAAACAATCGGTTGGCTGAATCTCGACATCCCGGTAAGAGCTGGCGATCGCCATGGCCATCGCAAGGTCGATCGCCGGTTCATCCAACCGCACCCCACCTGTAGCTTTGAGATAGGCATCCTGATTTTGGAGCATCAGGTTCGCCCGTTTTTCCAGCACCGCGATGATCAAGCTGACCCGATTGTGATCGAGGCCGCTGGCGGTGCGCTTTGCGTTGCCGTATTGCGTCGGCGTCATCAGGGCCTGCAATTCGACCAAGATCGGCCGCGTGCCTTCCATCGACACAACGACCGCAGAGCCGCTCGCCCCGGCCAGCCGCTCATCCAAAAACAGTTCCGAGGGATTAGCCACTTCATGTAAGCCGTCCTGGTGCATTTCAAAGATGCCGATCTCGTTGGTCGACCCGAAGCGATTTTTCACCGAGCGCAAAATGCGGAAGGTGTGGTGCATGTCGCCTTCAAAATACAGGACTGTATCCACCATGTGCTCCAGGATCTTCGGCCCGGCAATGGCGCCGTCCTTGGTCACATGGCCAACGATGAAGATCGTCACGGCGTTCACCTTGGCGATGCGCATCAACTCCGCGGTGACTTCCCGAATCTGGGAGACCGAGCCCACCGCCGCGTTCATCTCGGGCACGTTCATCGTTTGGACAGAGTCGATGACCACGTAATCCGGCTTGAGGTCCTCGATCGCGCTACGAATGCTGGGCATATCTGTTTCCGGATACAAGTACATCCCCGTCTCGCCGACGCCGAGGCGTCCGGCGCGCATCTTGATCTGGCTGGCGCTTTCCTCGCCGGACACATACAAAACAGTGCCACCGGTCGCCGACAGCTGGCCGGAAACTTGAAGGAGCAGCGTCGACTTCCCGATGCCGGGATCGCCGCCGATCAGGACCAACGACCCCGGCACGACGCCGCCACCCAGCACCCGGTTCAACTCATTGAGGCCGGTCTTGACGCGGTGCTCTTTTTCGATCGTGACCTTCTCGAGCTTCTGCGGGCGCACGCGCTGACCAGATACCGTCGCCCGGGGCTTGGCCGCAGTCGGGGCCGCCTCGACGACCTCTTCAACTAAGCTGTTCCACGCGCGGCAATTCGGGCAGCGGCCGATATAACTGGCCGAGATATAGCCGCAGTTTTGGCAGACAAATTGCGTTTTTGATTTAGCCATGTCGCGGCTCCTTTCTCAAGAAAAATCAGCGGCCAGTCGACCCAAAGCCACTGGTTCGTTCGCCTTGGCCGCCCTGGTCGTCATCGGCGGTCAAAAATGGCATGAAGATGCCTTGGCCGATGCGCTCACCCTGCTCGATCACAACATCCTTGGGGCTCGTGTTGACCATTTGGATGAAGATCTCGCCTTCGTTATCCGGATTGTTGTAGTAATCCGCATCGATCACGCCAATGCCGTTTGGGATGACCAGTCCGCGCTTGAGCGGATTGCTGGAACGATTGGCCAAGATCAGCACCTCGTCCGGCTGCATGTACGCCTTGACGCCTGTGGGCACAAGGAGGGGTTTCAAGATCTTGGTGGCGCGGCGAAAATCGCTTTCGGTCAATGGATGTTCATTTTTGATCAGGCGAAAAAGCCGGATAAAATCATAGCGCCAGATGCTTTTTAAAACGAAATCTTCCCGGGCAAAAAAGTCGTAGCCCGCCGCCTGCTTCGTTGAGCGGACCGGCAGCTTCACCGCTGGGTCGTCTTGATACGCTGAAACGATCTCAAAGCCACGTTTGTGCATAATGTCCTCCATCAGTTCTTTCTCTTATCAATCTTACCACCGCAGGCAATTCGAAACTACGCCGGCACGCACAGGTTAAAGAATCATTTACCCGCGGGATATGCGATAATGGTCGTGATACCAGCCACTTCTCTTCTATTAAAATAAGGAGGTCTTTCCATGGAATTTGAACATGAACCGGGCCGCTATTTTCTGACCGACGACAACGGCAAGCTGATCGCCGAGGTCACCTACCAAGACATCGACGACGGGCAAAATTTTGTCATCGATCACACCTTCGTTGACAGTAGCCTGCGCGGCCAAGGCATTGCCGGCAAACTGGTGCGGGCGGTGGTCGACGAAGCCCGCGCAACAGGCAAAAAGATCGAGCCGCTGTGCACCTTTGCCCGACATGAATTCGATACAAAAGCGGAATACCAGGACGTTCTCCGTGAGCCAAAGGGTGTGTAGGGACGCGGGATGGCGGATCAGCTAACTCGGCCCTGGCGCTAGGGGCGCGCTTCGCCTCTAGTGACAGGGACAGTTAGATGCAGCCGCCATGCGCACCGAAACCCAACTAGGGTATGTAGGGACGCGGGATGGCGGATCAGCTAACTTGGCCCTGGCGCTTGGGGCGCACTTCGCCTCGAGTGACAGGGACAGTTAGATGCATCCGCCATGCGCACCGAAACCCAACTAGGGTGTGCAGGTGCACGCCAGACTTCAACAAAAAGTCGGGTAACCCCGCTCCTACTTTAGCCGCCCAACTCATTCACAACTAACCACGTTTTTTTGCCGTCAGATCAGGCACTCGCGCCGCGTGGTTGAACATTTCGCCCAACTATTGTAGAGATTACGCAAAAGCGCGTCAGCCAGTTCAATTGCGAGCGGCTTTATGCTAAACTGATGAAGTCTGAAAAATATCATTATTTTCTAATTTAAGGAGTGAAGCGCATGTCTACAGCTATCACAGCTGATGATCTTAGCAAGTTCCAAGCTGACCTTGAAAACACGCCAGCCCATGACGTCATTCAAAAGGCCGTTATGAACAACGGTGTCTTGAAGACTGCCGAAAGCACCGATTCCAAAGTGGCGATGGACCAGACCTTCTCCATCGAACTGGACACTGGCGCCGTTGCCAACCAGAAGCAATCCGGCCGTTGCTGGATGTTCGCGGCGCTCAACACGATGCGTCACGGCATTCAAAAGCAGTTCAAGATCAAAGATTTTGAGCTGAGCCAGAACTACACCTTCTTCTGGGACAAGTTCGAAAAGTCCAACTACTTTTATGAGAATGTTCTGAAGACCGCAGGCGAGCCGATCGACTCTCGCAAAGTCGCTTGGCTGATGGCAACCCCACAAGGCGATGGCGGCCAGTGGGATATGCTGACGGCGCTCATCGCAAAATACGGCATCGTGCCGAAGTCTGTGATGCCTGAGACTTACAGCTCCAGCAAGTCCAACGAACTGGATTCCGTTTTGAACCTCAAGTTGCGTAAGGATGCTGTTGATTTTCGCCAACTGGTCGCAGATGGCGCCAGTGATGACGAGATCCAGGCCGCGCGCACCAAGAAGCTCGGCGAGATCTACCGCATCTTGGCTTACACGCTGGGCAACCCGCCGACACAATTTGACTTTGAGTATCGCGACGATGACAAGGAATATCACATCGACCGCGACCTCACCCCGAAGACCTTCTTTGCGAAGTATATCGGCTGGGACCTGACCGCTTACCAAAGCATCATCAACGGCCCGACCGCTGACAAGCCATACAACCACCTTTACACCGTTGAGATGCTCGGCAACGTCATCGGCGGCCGCGAAGTGCGTCACTTGAACCTCGACATCGACACCTTCAAGCAGCTCGCCATCAAGCAGCTTGAAGCCGGCGAGTCAGTTTGGTTCGGCAGTGATGTTGGCCAGTCCTCTGACCGTCAGATCGGGATTCTTGACACCAAGATCTACGACAAGGACACGCTGTTTGACGTTGACTTCTCCATGACCAAGGCAGAACGTCTCGATTACGGCGAAAGCCTGATGACCCACGCGATGGTCCTGACTGGCGTTGACATTGTTGACGGCAAGCCGACCAAGTGGAAGGTCGAGAACTCCTGGGGCGATAAAGTCGGCGAAAAAGGCTACTTCGTTGCAAGTGACGCCTGGTTCGACGAATTCGTCTACCAAGTTGTCATCAACAAGAAGTACTTGCCAGCTGACCTGCAGCTCGTGATCACCAACGAGTATGACAACCCGACCGTGCTCAAGCCATGGGATCCGATGGGGTCACTGGCTTCCAAGTAACCGCACTAGTTGCATAACCGAACGCCTCGTAGCCAACCCGCTGCGAGGCGTTTTTTTGCGTAAAAAAAAGCCCCGGCTGCCGCCCATGCGCGTGGGCGAAACCGGGGCTGGCCGGGCGCTTCTACCAAAGATAGTCGACCGGCTTTTTGATATAGTCATCGTAGACATCCTGCACAATACCCATTTGCTCGTGGGTCAATGCAGGCAAGTCCGACGCATCGGTGTTGCACGTGATCTGGGTGGGATTGCTGGCACCCGGAATAACCGCGGAGACGGCCGGAAACATCAAGCACCAACGCAGCGCCAGCGCGGCCAAGTTGTCCGTCCCCAGGCGTGTTTTCAGGACCTGCGCCGCCTTTACGCCGGTCAGATAATCGACGCCGGAGAAGGTCTCGCCTTTATCGAACAATTCGCCATTGCGGTTATTACTGCGCTGATCCGTCGGGGCAAACTGGGTGTCCGCCGTGTATTTGCCGGACAGCAGGCCGCTTGCCAGTGGCACCCGCGCCAAGATCCCGACATTCGCCTTTTGCGCCAGGTCGAAAAACAGCTTGCTGGGGCGCAGACGAAACATGTTGAAAATGATCTCGACTGCGGAGACATCATAATCCAGCGCCTTGATCGCCTCTTCGACGCGCTCAACGGAAACGCCATAGTTGCGAATTTCCCCCGCCTGTTTCAACTGATCTAAGTGCCAGAAGATCTCTGGATCATAGTACGCCTGCATTGGCGGGCAGTGCAGGAGCACCAAATCCAGTGCGTCGGTCTGCATGTTCTTCAGTGAGTCGTCGATGTAGCGATCCAGCGCATCCGGCTGAAAATGGGCCAGGCTCAAAGGCCCCTCTTTGCGCCCAATCTTCGTTGTGTAATGGACCTCGGGATGGGTCTTCAGAAAAGCGCCAACTGTGCGCTCGCTGTTGCCATCTTGGTAGCCATCCGCCGTATCGAAGAAATTAACACCTTCTGCGACCGCCGCCTCCAGCGTGGCCGTTGCGACTTGCTGGTCAAACGGGGCGCCCCATTTACCGCCAAGCTGCCAGGTGCCCAGCGAAACATCCGAAATTTTGAAGCCTGTTTTGCCTAATGTGCGATAGTTCATCGTGAACCCTCCTTGTGTCCCAGCAGCCGGTCAGTCGGCCACCAGAACTTCTTTGGCAACAATGCTGAGGTCCGGCCCCAGCGTGTAGATGATCGGCTCGGCGTTTGCGACTTCCACGCCATCAATGTCCGCATCCCCGATGTTTTCCAGCCACTTGATCAACGCCCGCAGCGTCGAGCCATGGGCAACGACCAATTGATTTTCCCCACGCATCAGCCGCGGCGCGATCTCGTCGGCCCAGTATGGCAACAGGCGCCGGCTGGCATCGGCGAGGCTTTCCCCACGCGAGATGATGGTGGCGGGAAAAGCCGCATACGCCCGGCCCGCGACCGGCACGTGAAGCAGCGGCGGTTCGGCCTGATAACTACGGCGCCAGCGCGCGACCTGGTTGGCGCCAAACAGCGTGCGGGTCGCATCTTTATTCAGCCCCCGCAGCGCGCCGTAATGTCGTTCGTTGAGTCGCCATGATTTTTGAATCGGCAGCCAATTTTGACCGATCGCGTCCTGCACTAAATAGGCCGTGGTGATCGCTCGCTGCAGGACCGAGGTGTGCACGCAGGTGAAGGCGATGCCTGTGTCCGCCAACAATTGCCCCGCCGCGCTAGCCTGCGCCGCCCCGCGCGCTGTGAGGGGGACATCCGACCAGCCAGTATATGTATTTGAAAAATTCGCAGCACTTTCGCCATGCCGCACTAAGACCAATTTGACCATGAGCGCCTCCTGATGCGACCAGTATACCATTTTGTTAATTTTGCTGAAAACGGTAGAAAATGAGAGCCATATTAGATATACTATTAATATCTAATTTTGAAAGAAGGTGCTGCCAAATGAAGATCTGGGTCCCAGGTGTCGTCACTGCCCGGACGCCGCTTGCCAACTCGCTTGGCTTGGCGGTCGACCGCGGCATGACCGTGACTGTCGGCGATGAAGCGCTGGAATGGGAAGTCTCATCCTCAACAAAGGGAATCGCATCCGATCAGTCTAATCCGATCGTGGAGGCAGCCCTGATGGCCGATCCGACCTTGGTGCCGCATCAGTTGCAGGTGGAAAGTCAGCTGCCGATGGGCGAAGGGTTGTCCAGCTCAAGTGCCGCAATGCTCGCCGGTTTTTCCTTGGCGGCCGCGCTGAACGGCGAGGCCTTGGAGCTGCCGCGCATTGCCAAGCTCGCCGCACCCTATGAGCCATTTCCGGCTGCGATGGCCGCGGCGCTGCATGGCGGGTTTGTCCAGCTCAACGGGACAGCCGTCAAGAAACTGCAGCTCCATGGCGTCCAAGGCGCGCTGTATGTGCCGGATCACTTCACCGCGCTCCCGGTGCCGCTCAGCGAGCCGCACGAGATCGAAAGCGCCGGGCTGGAGCCGCTTTTGCGCGCGCTGGCCACCGGCGATACGATCTGGTTGATGCGACATTTCCCGATCGAGCCACTCGCCGAAATGGTCACGCCGAACTATTTTCCACATGCGGAAATGGTCCGGCGCGCAGTCCGGCAAGTCGGCGGGTTCGGGGTGTTCCCAAGCGGCAGTGGGCCGGCGCTCATCGCCGTTGCGCCAAAGACGCAGCTGAATTTCCTGCAGACACTGACGCCACTATTGACCGCGGGCAAAGTGGTGCCGCTTGAGCCATCCGAACAGGGCTTGACCGTCACGGACTAGTTTTTTCGGAGCTGAGAGCGATCTCGGCTCTTTTTTTATCCCCGTAATGGGAAAAATCGTCCAGCATCGCCATTTTGACCGAACACTTTTGTCATCTGGCCCCGCGCCCTCAGTCTCAGGCTATAGCCGGTTGAAGCGCCCGCTTATTTTTGAGAAACTGGCCTTATTGAATCGTCAGAAAGGATCTCCCATGCCCAAGACTGCCCGTCCCACCCTACTCGAACAAGTGCTGCTATTGATCGCCGCCGCGACCCTTCTGCAGGCAGCACTGCCCCCACTTGCGACCATGACCGCCGCCACTACGCTTGCCAGTTTCGGCGAAAGCGGGTTGCGTTTTGTGGCATGGATCACCATCTGGGGCCTGCAAACACTGCTGATCACCGGCACCCGCCGCTACCTGCACAGCCTCACGCCCCTGATCACACTCGGATTCTCGCTTGTGTTTGCCATCACAGCCGGCACCCAGGTGGCCACGAGTCTGCCTGCCACCTTGGCGATTGCCGGGGCGGAAGGCTGGCTCGCTTGGCAAACCTGGCACCGGGACGGGCTGGCCAGCGGGCTGGTGGGGGCCGGCGCCTTGGCGACCGCCGCGGTCAGTTTTCTGCCGACCGGGCTCGCTACCAGCTTTCTGTGGGCGGCCCAGCTGGTGGCCTTTGCTGGCGCCATGCGCCTCGCGCGAAAAACAGGTCAGCTGCCGGTTGGCCATGTGGTCCTACTCGTGGAATTGGTGCTTGGCCTGCTTTTGATTCAGCTGGCCAGCGATGGTCGGGGCGCGCCCAAGACTGCACTGCCGGCCGCCATTGCGATCGGGCTGATGCTCGCGATGTACGCCATCGCCGGTCCCCATTTCACCCGCGCCGCCACCCATCTGCCGGCCTTTGTGCTGGGCCATGTCGTGCTGCTGGCCAGCGCGCTGGGCTCTGCGGGACTGCTGCAACTCGACGATGCGGCTTTGTGGCTTGGCGCCTTGCGCTGGGCGTTGTTGGCCGCATTTTGCCTGGCCGTTTTTACCTTGCTGACCTGGTGTGGGGAATCCACCATCGATACCGGCTACAAGCGTTGGTTTTTCATCGGCTTTACCTTGCTCATCGATGCGCTTTACACCGCGATGACGCTGCACCTGGCACTTGCGTATCTGATTGGCACATGCGCGTATCTCTTGGCGGTGACGCTGTATGTTTGGCAGTTTATGATTCAGCGTGCAACACCACGTTGACTCCCACGGAACACAAAGAATCGGCCGCTGCGTCCGTCGCGCAGGGCCGATTTTTTTGCGGGCTTTTTCCCTGGCGAGCGGGGAGCCCTTATGTGCTGAGCGCCATGGACCCAGCAAATGAGTTATTTCTTTGATGAATCGACGGCGTCATTGAACTTCTTTGCCACTTTGTCAGTGGCGTCGTCTGTTGCATCTTCGGCTTTCTTTTTCAGCTCGGCGGCCTTGTCCTTGGCCTCGCCTGCCATTTGCTCAGCTTTGCCTTTGGCTTCCAGCTTTTCATCACCGGAAACCTTGCCAGCTGTTTCCTTCACCTTGCCGACGACCTTATCCTTCATCGCATCGAAGTCTGTCATGGGGGCAACACCTCCTTTCCTACTTCAAGCGTAGCAGGATGACGCCTGCAATTGCGAGCTGAACACCTCGGCTTCTCATTCGGCGAAAAATCCTTGCTGACTCAAGGCGGCTTTCAAGTCCCCCCGATGCGCTGGCAGCACTTGGCTACTGCCAGAGATCAAATGCGAAAACGTCTCGGCGCGCTGATTGGTGTCCCGCGTGGCGTAATACTCGCGGATCACCTCATCGTACGCGGTCACCCGCGCTGCCTCATCCGCCGGCAAACGATAGCGATTTTCAAAATGCACAAGCGCCGAATCCAGCCGCGGCTTGAACTGCGGCGCTTGATCTGGCACGCCCACGATCAGGCCGATCACGGGAAAAGTCAGCCGTGGCAGTTGCAACAAGTCGATCAACTGCAACGGGTCATTGAGAATACTGACGAGCAAAACAGTGCCCAGGCCCAAATTCTCGGCTGCGTTGACCACATTTTGTGCGGCCAGCAACGCATCCGAGGTCGCCTGCAGGAACTTGTCCGCCGACCCCAGGTGTGTCGCCGTGATCCCGGCACGCTGGGCGATCTGCCAAGCCCGGTGCTGGTCCGCAACGAAAATAAACAGATGCCCATTTCCCGCCACATAATCTTGCTTGGAGATCGCCGCGATCTGCCGCCTAAGCTGCGGATCCGTGATCGAGATCATGGAAAAAGACTGAAGAAAATGCGACGTCGCGGTGTGCTGCGCCACTGCCACCAAGGCGTCGATGGTCGCCGGGTTGATAGGTGCCGGCAAAAAGCGGCGGATGGTGCGGTGATGGAGCTGATTGCTGAGTCTTGAATCGAAGGTTGCCATGACTGTTGGCCTCTTCCCCACAAATTTGGATGCCCCAAGCATAGCATTTTCGCGGCGTGCGTGGCGGCGAAAATGCGAGCCATTGTGCATGATCAGGCAAGCAAAAAGACCTGCCGCAGCAAGTCTTCTCGCATTACTTATTCTCTTCTGGCTGCGGCGGAATGACCGCCTTGCCGCCCTTGCGGATGTGTTTATAGTTGACGACGGTCTTATGCTTCAAGTCTTCGACCAGACTGGCATCTGCCTCTGCAAAACTGGTGATGGTGAGCAAAGCCGAGTTCGCGTACAATTTTTCCACTGTGCCCTTGAAGCTCAGCGGCACATTTGTACTCTTGCGCACCGAAACGTTATCACCGACTGCGATCTCTTCGTCCAAAGAAGGTCCCCCTATTTCTGTCTAGCCTGATTTATCTGCGTCTACTTACAGTCTTCGATTATAACACAGCCAGCAAATTGGCGGTCAACCCACCTCGTCGATTGCCGGCAGGGGCATCGGCTCGCCTGCCTTGAGGACTTTCATCTTCTTTTTCGCAATGACCGCGCGGAATAAGAGCTCGCGGGCATTCATCGTGTCTTCGTCATCGTATTCGATGATCGACACGAACGCCGAATTTTCGTAGACCTTCTCGACCTTACCAGTAAAGGGGTGCTCCATGTTGCCGTTTGGCTTGCACTGTACGATCGCGCCTTTCGTGACTTCCATATGAAAACCCTCCCATATTGTTTATTGGGAAAATTATAACACGTATTTGCTTATCGTCAACATAATCAACCGTTTATGTTTTTGAAAAACGTGCGGTATTTTTTTGGCAACGGTCCGCTCACTCATACATGATCGATTCAACTTGCGCTGCAATGGCTTTGATCCGTGAAAAATCAAGCGTCTCCTGCCCATGGCCGCGGGTCATGATCACCAATAGATAGCGCTGGCCAGTCGGCAAAGTGACGAGCCCCGCATCGTTATTTTGATCATTCAAAAACCCGACCTTGTCCTGCACCGTCGCACCAGGTGTCACACTCGCCACGCCGGCCGGAATGCCGCTGCGATAGATCTGCACGCCCATGTACGATAGTAGCTCATTGCGCATTGTCGCGTCCGAAAAAGGCGCGCTGCCCGCCGCCAAAAGCTTGAGCAGGCGCATCAGATCATTGCTAGTCGTCGACGCCGCCTGGCCGGTCACAAAGGGGCTCGTGATGCCGAACGTGTTGAGATAACCATTGATCGTGGTGTTGCCATAAGTCGACCGGATGCCTTCCGCAAATGGATTGAGGCTCTGCTCGATCATATTTTTAAAATTCAGGGCATCGCTACTTGTCCACTTGCGCTGGCCCGTCAACCGTAAATGATACAAAAACGCGGTGATGTAAAGCTTGTAGGTGCTGGCCGACACAGTCCAGGTCCTGCCATTCACGCTGGTCTCATATTTGTAGCGGGCCGGCGCCGACGCGGCCGCCTTGGAGCCAGCCACCGGGGTCAAATTTGTGTAACTGACGCTGACGGTGCCGTCCGCCGCCACATCAGTCAAATAGGCCTTCAACTGCTTTTGCCGGGCCGCCCAAGTGGTGCCGGTCGTGGCGGCCTGCGATTTCGTGGATGCCGCACTGGCTGCCTTGGCTTTGGAGGAAGCCGCTGCTTTTTGGGCCGCTGCCTTTTTAGCTTTGGCTTCGGCGGCCGCCGCTTTGGCCTGGGCTTTTGCCGCTGCGGCTGCCTTTGATTTGGCATGCGAGGCCGCCTTGGCTGCCGACGCCGCCTTGGCCTTGGCCCGCGATGCCGATTCAGCCTTGGCTTTAGCCGCTGCCTTCGCTTGGGTCGCCGCTGAGCTACTCGCCGCTTCGGCCTTTTTGCGCGCCGCCCGACTGCTGGCGGCTTGTTGATCTGACTTTTCCGCCGCGATTGCCGCTGGTCGGGCCACAGTACGCTGCGTATCTTGCCACCAAACGACCACGCCGAATCCGAGCACCAGAATCGCACCTGCGACTGCGAGCCACCGTTTTTTCATGGGCGCGTCCCTCCGTTTCACATTATTCTGTCATGATACCGTATACACGGTCGTTTGGGTCGTTAATTATGCTAACTTAATCAATAACGAAATGGGCACTGCTGCCCAGCCAGGGTGCGTCACGAAAAAAATCCCGCCGCTTTCATCTCACCAAAAGCCCTCGGAAGATGTCAGAAGCTCAAGACAAGCGCAATTAATGGCATTCCGCGTCCGTATGACTTGTTCGAATTTGTCATCAGAGAATACCTGGCATTTTCAAAATAAACAACAATACGCCCGGCTTAGACACAAACAAAAAAATGCGGCCGCCCTCGTTCATGCGGTCGCATTTCTTCAGTTCAACTTACAGTTCTCGTTTCGAATACCAATGCAGACTCAGCGGCACCGACCCCACCAACAACGCGACGGCCCCTGCCACAACCCAGCCAAAGGTGAAGCTCGGCGAAAAGTTATCGCCGAGCGCGGACAGAAAGTTGAGCCCGATCACCACCAGCACAATCACCCCGGTGTAGATCCCGATCGTCGCGCTGGAATAGCCGACGCGCATCAAGAATGGGAATGGCACCGCGACTAACACAAGGAAAAAAGTCAGCGCGCCCAATGCCACCATGGCGGCCACCGAAAGCGGCAGATCTTCCGGCCGCATGAAACTGTAAATTGCAGCCACGACGAAGAGATTCAAGGCGATCACGCACTGCACGCCCACCGCAAACAGATAATGGCCGAGCACCACTTGCCGGCGCGTCACCGGCAAAGCCGCCAACAAGCCGTCGACGCCGCGTTGCTGATTGCTGTAAAACGGCACCATTACCACCGAACTACCCGCCCCAAACACGATGCCCACGATGATGGCAAACACGTCAAAATTCAGCATGGCCAGCACCAAGATCACCGCATCGGTTGCCAAAAGCAGCGCCCACCATGGGAATTTTATCTGAAGCGTGCGCAGATCCAGCTGCGCGACTTTGACACTATTGCGCATCCGCCTGCACCTCTTTTCCGTAATAGATCATCAGCGCGTCCAGATCCACCGGCTCGATTGTCAGCCCAGCCGGTAAGTTGCGCGCCGCCTCTGCCCGCATCATGAGCGAGAACCCAACCGCCGTTTCGCGCAGCCCAAGTCCCAATTTCTTCAGCTCCGGCGTCAGCTTGCCGCGCCCGCCTTTGACGAGCACATAGCGGTCCAGAAGCGTGGCCGTCTCGCCGAAAAATAGCTGGTGGCCGCCCACGATGTAGAGCAGATAATCCGCGATGCGGGCGAGGTCGCCGGTGATGTGGCTGGAGAGGATGACCGAATGCTGGCCGTCTTCGATATACGCCTGAAGCAGCGTCATCAACTGGTCGCGCGCGATCGGGTCCAGCCCCGCCGCCGGTTCATCCAAGATCACAAGCTTGGCGTCATGACTCAGCGCTGCCGCCAGATTCACCTTGGCCTGCGTGCCGCGTGAGAGCTTCTTGTATGCCGTTTTTTTAGCCACGCCAAACAAGTCGATCAGCTCGTGGAACCGCGCCGCGTCCCAATTTGGCAAAAACAGCGCCATGGCGGAATCCACATCCGCCACGCGCCAGCTTTCGGGAAAGCCAGTCGTGTCCAGCGCCACGCCAACCTCTGCGCGGGCCAGCGCCCGGGCGGCCGGCGTCGTGTCCCCGTTGAGCGTCACAGTCCCGGCAGTCGGCGCCGCCATGTCCAGCAAGAGCCGCAGCGTCGTCGTTTTGCCTGCACCGTTTGGGCCGATCATGCCCAAAATGTAACCCGCCGGCACGTTGAAAGACAACGGGCCAAGCGTGAATTCCTGGTATTGTTTCGTCAGGTCTTTGACCGTGAGCAGATCAGCCATCATTTTCTCCTTCCAGCAAGGTGTCGAGCATCGTGTGCAGATCAGCCGTCTCGACGCCGCCAAGTCTGGCCGCGTCGATCGCCATCTGGAGGCCATTTTCAATTGCGCGCAGGGCGTGTTCGTGAATCAATTCGTTGTCCTGCGGCGCCACAAAGGTCCCCTTGCCTTGCATGTTGGTCACAAAGCCCTGCGCTTCAAGGTCGCGGTAGGCTCGAGTGGTGGTGATCACAGAGATCTTGAGGTCCTTGGCCAGCTCCCGAATCGACGGGAGCTGCATCCCCGCCGGACAGTCGCCATTGAGAATCTGTGTTTTCACCTGGTCTTCGATCTGTTGATAGATCGGCACCCCGGCCTGATTGGATAAGACGACCTGCATGCAATTCCCTTCTTTCTATTTTTCAAAAATGCTTACCGCGCCTTGGCCACCGTGATGCTCTTCTTCATCGCTTTCCACAGGCCGCTATCGTTGTAGACCAAAACGTTTGCGGCGTAGGCTTTGGCGGCCAGCCAGGTGAAGGCGACCAAAAAGACGAGGTTCAGGAGCAGTGCCACGCTGACGTTGGCCAGGCCGACTTGATCGACGCCAAAGCGCGCAGGCATGATCATCGGCGACAGAAATGGCACGTAGCTCAGTACCGCGATGATCGGACTGTTGCCGGAACCCGCCATGATCGCCGCAAAATAGCCGATCATCGACACCATCACCACCGGCTGAAGTGCCTGGCCAGCTTGCTCCTGATTCGCGACCAGCGAGCCGCAGACCGTGGCCAAAATCGTGTAACTCAGGATGCCAATGATGAAAAAGCCCATGACGACCAACACAAACGGCCAACCGATCTGCGACCAGTCAAAACTCTTGAGCAGATCGCGCACCTGGGGAATTTTGTCCCGCACCGCCCAGGCGACCCCGCCCATCACGGCATACACGACAAGTTGCACCCCGAGCAAGCCAGCCACGCCGGTGATCTTGCCGTAAAATTGCGTGCTCGGATGCATCGCCGTCAGAATTGACTCTTCGATGCGCGACCCTTTTTCCGTGGCGATCTCCTGGGCGATCATTGTGCCATAGCTCAGCAAAAAGAGATACATCACAAGCCCGACGACCAGCGACAGCATGCTCTTCAGGTCCTCGGACTTGCTTTTTGCGAGGGTCATTTTGCCGCTGGCGGTGAAGGTGACGCTGGAACTGGCCAACTTCGGCGCCGTCAATAGCTCGCTCAGCTGCGCCTGCGTCAGGCCCAGCGACTGCGCAACGGCGGCAGTGTTCAGCCCGCCCAGCGCCGCAGTCAGGCTGTCGGTCTGGATGTTTTGGCCATCGTCGCGTTGAAACAGCTCGGCCTTTTTCGTCGGCAGGCTGGCCAGCACCAGGAGCCCATCCGCCTTTTCTGCCGCCAACTGTTTTTCACCGGCGGCTTTGCTGGCAACAGCCTTGTAGTGCTGGCTGTCGCTGCTTTGCTTGACCAGCGCCGTTTGGACCGCGGCTGGGCCGCTGACCAAAACGGTGGCCGGCTTTTGCGTCTGGCTCATCACAAAGGCGATCACGCCGATCACCGCGACGCCGATCAGCGGCATCAAGACCAGCGACCACCAGGAAAAACTGCGGATATTTTTGCGGAACACCTGCCCCGCGATCAATTTCAGATTACGCATTCGGCTCACCTGCTTTCAAGCGGAAGATCTCATCCAAAGTCGGCGCCGCCTGCGCAAATTGGGCAATGTACCCATTTTGCGTGACAGCGGTGAAAATGTCGCGGCCAGCCGCCTCATCGCTGAGGTGCAAGGTGTAATGGCCGGCATGCTGCTGGACCTCTGTGACCCCAGGCAAGGCGCGCAACTGTGCCTCGTCCAGCGGCGGGTCCTGCAGATAGATTCGCGTGCGGCCGAACTGATTGCGAATGTCATCTACCGTGCCGGATAGCACCGTCTCGCCATTTTTCAGCATCACCAAATGATCGGACAAAGCCTCGACATTGGACATATCATGGCTGGAAAAAATGATCGCGGCCCCCTGTTTTTTCATCAATTGGATGCCCTGTTCCAGCAGGCTCGCATTCACCGGATCCAGCCCGGAAAATGGTTCGTCCAGGATCAACAACTTCGGCTGGAAGATCAGCGCACAGATCAATTGAATTTTCTGCTGATTGCCCTTAGAGAGATCCTTGAGCTTGTCCGTGCGTTTGCCCTTCACATCGAAGCGCTCGAGCCACTCCGGCAAGGCGTCCAGCACGTCTTTTTTGCGCATGCCGTGCAGCTGGCCGAAAAAGGCGACCTGCTCCTCGATACTCAGCTTGGGATAAAGCCCGCGCTCCTCTGGTAGGTAGCCGATCAGGTCGCGGTTCATCTTCCCGACTGGCTGCCCATCCCAGAGAATCTGTCCCGCATCAGTGCGCAAAAAGCCAAGGATCATGCGAAACGTCGTCGTTTTCCCGGCGCCGTTTTGGCCGATCAACCCCATGATCTCGCCCGGGTGAATGGTGAACGATTCGTCCGCCACCGCCAGCTGATCGCCGAAATGTTTGGTGATACCATGCACCTCTAACATTTGTGTTCCTCCTCGCACATTGTATATATGTGCATATGTACAGTATAACGCAGGAAGAAAAAGGTCAAGCCTTTTTTCAACGAACGCAAAAAGGCGCGGACAAGTTTTTCATTTGTCCGCGCCTTGAGTTGCTTTTATTTAAATGTCGAAAACGCCTGATCGATCTGTTCATATTCCGCCGAGCTGAGCGTGAGCTTGAGCGCCGCAACATTGGCGGTCACCTGTTGTGGCACCCGCGCGCCGGGAATGACGGTCATGATCGCCGGATTTTGCACATACCACGCGAGAATCACTTGCGCAACGGTTGCGTCATGCGCCTTTGCCACATCCCGAACTTCCGCCAGCCCGGTCATGATCCCCGCGTATTGGCCCGCCGTGAAGCGTGGAAAACGCGCCCCATCCGCCGCACTGTACTTGCCGGTCAAAAGTCCCGAGGCAAGCGGGAAATACGGGACAAAGCCGATGCCGGCCTCTTTCAGATAAGGTAACAGCGTGCGCTCGGCCTCGCGGTGCACCAAGCTGTAATTGTCCTCCACCACATCGACCAAGCCGTCCCGATTGGCTTCCTTCAGTTGCGCCAGCGAAAAATTCGAGACGCCGATCGCCCGGATCTTGCCGGCTTGCTTCAACTTGGCCAGCGCGGCGACCGCCTCATCTTTGGGCGTCGTCGCATCTGGGAAATGAATGTAAAACAGGTCGATTGTGTCGGTCTGAAGGCGGCGCAACGCGTCATCCACCGCCTGCGTCAAGAACGCCGGCGAGTTATTGGGCCGCCAATCGTTTGCCGGATCCTGCGCAGCTTTGGTCGCGATCAGCACACGCGACCGTGCGCGGCTGCGCTGAAGCACCTCACCAATGATCTCCTCGGAGCGCCCCTTGCCATATATGTACGCCGTGTCAAACAGCGTGACGCCATCCGCCAGCGCCTGCTCGATCACGGCAAACCCATCCTCATCGTTGAGGTCCTTGAACAAATTGTGTCCGCCGACCTTATTCGTCCCAAGACCGAACGTGGGAAATTCAACAGTTGTATGCATCTGCCAGCCTTCTTTCTGTATGGCCTTATTTTAAGCCCCGGCTGGCGAAAATTCGAGGCACACGCCTTTGATCAGAACCATCCTGAGACGCAAGATCCATAAAAGCCTTCTGAAGGCACAGCAAACAGGCCGAAGCGTGCTCCGGCCTGCCAAATTTTAGGTTGGATCCCTTTCCCTCTTCATTTTCGAGATTCCTCCCGTCGGTGTTAGGGAAACTTATTCAGTTAGAAATTGGGTGGTACATTTTTCCGGTACTTCCCAGTACCGGGTCCGTTTAAGCCCTTTGGGTCACCCCCTTACTGCAGGTAACCGTCATTGCGTCGCTCGGGGTGGGTCGCGGGTTGGCTCCCGCCGGACTGACCGACGCTGGGAGAGAACTCGTGGCAAGCTCCTCCACGCCTCTCAGTGTCGAAAACAGTATAACGCCAGAAAACGCTATCGTCAACTGTTTTGTGAATCTTTTTTCGCCGATCTCGCTTAATTATTTCTTGCAACAAAAAGAGGGGTTCCCTCGTTGCTCCCAATTATCATCGTGTTTGTCTCAGTTAGCAGCCTAGGTTCTAGATACATATGAGTTTTTCGATCTATACAAATTTCACAAGCCAATTGAATGACAAATAACGCTATTCGGTCTAAACTTTTTGGCAAACCAGGAAAGGAGTGATCAAAATGGCGACCCAAAAGCAGATCATCACGTTGTATGGCTGGATTCTCGGCATCGTCAAAGCGGACATGATCGACCCTGTGACCAGCCACGTCACAACAGGCGTCTATGTAAAGATTGGCGCCGACTGGATGCAAGCCGGCGCAGACGAGTCCCGGCTTCCAATTGACTCGATCATTGTCTATATCGACGTGACCCCAGCCCTACTTCGACGAGACATCTTCAGGATGGATATCGCCGGGATGAACAGTTTCACTGGTAAAGTCGCGGCGGCCTATCTCTCAGTATCCATGCCACAGACCAAATGGCGGCTGACTCGCCAGGCAGCTACAGCAAAGGAAATGATGCGGATCGAAGCGAGCTGGCTTGGCCGCCTCAAGAAAGCAAAAGACCTCGCCCCGCGTGACCTCACCCGGCTCGATCGTCTCTATCTGCGTTACACGAATTCCGAGCTGACCCTCGACCAGCTTTATGACCTTCAAACAAAGCTCGTCAAACCCTACCGAGGCGGCCTGTCGCACGAGTTGGTCGCAAAGCGGCGGGCCGAGCTCGCCCTCATCGAAGCGGACGATGCCAAAAACGGGGCGCCGGTGCCGCTTTTGCTCAATGCCAAGCCTGGCGACTGGTTGTATCAGGCGAAACTCGACGGCTGGGTCGATCCAAATTTCATTGAGAAACCAAATCTTGATTATGAGGCCAAGCTCACGCGGCTGATCGAGCGGCTTCAGGGCGAGGCCACTTACCGCGCGCGCAATCATGTGCCATTTTTCGAAGAAGGTGATCTGCCTCAGGATCTGAAACAACACCATTTTCAGCCGCAAAGCTAATTTCGATAGGAGATGCTAATTATGGCCGAAAAAGCGTTTCAAGCCGACCTTTCAGCGACCATTATCGGTGGTGTCACTGAGTACGTCCAAAATGCGAGCGGTTAGTTCGTTCCGCGAGATTTCGTTCACTTCAAGCTTAGTGTGGTGAAAACGTATGCACAAGATGTCGATCTCGATACCGAAGAGGCGCTGATGCCGTTTTCCACGGACTTCATCGCACGCAACGTCAACGTGGGCGACCAGCTTGGCCCCCAACACCCGGTCACGCTAGCTCGAATGGTGATCTATTCTGCAGAGGCGGTGCAAAACTGGGAAAAACAGAAAGCATCCGCGCGTGATCAGCTTGTTCTAGCCGCACAAAACTTTGCCCGTGATCAAAAGAATGGCAAGCCAGTGGTGGAAGCCGCCAAACAATTTGCATCAGGTAAGGGCACGTTCGAGGCAATGCAAGCCAGTGAAGTCCGCGCGGCTGGCCAGTATGGTAAAAAAGCCACAGGTCCACTTGGCCGATTGCTTTCGCGGCAGCGCCAAGTATGGACGCGGTATCAGGCACAACCCGCACCAAAGCCACGGGAACGCACGTTGATCATTGGTCTTTCGCTTAATGATGTCGATTCTTCCGAGATCACTGACGATCGGATGCCGTACAACGAATATCGCATCAAAGATCCCGTCTATCGCCACCAGCTGTTTTTGTGGTGGAAGGATCGCGAAGATGGCGTCCCGACTGGTGATAGGAGCGCCATCGGAATGCCGCATAGCCGGTCGTACAAGAGCAAGATCATGCTCGGAGAAGATGATTTCCGGCGACTAGAAGCCGCTAAAGAGCCAGTTGGGTCCGACTCAAAACCAGCGATTGGGGAAGCGCCAAACCCTGCTGAGGCCAAGCCAACGACTGAGGAAAAGGTGCCTGACTTGGGCACAAAGTCAGAAGCTGGGGACAAGCCCAGTGACCTGATTTCAAAGTCAGAGTCCGAAGTGCGATCAAGCACCCCTGCATCTAAGTTAGCGCCCAACGAATCGCCAACTGTCTCCGACAAGAAGCCAGAAGACGGGACCACAGATTCCGCCACACCGCCGCAATAACCTATACAAAAAGCCGAGGCGCTCACCCTGCCTCGGTTTTTACATACTTCTCTCTCGGCCCGCCTACCCGACCCACTTACCCAGCAACATACCGAGCACCAGTGCGCCGCCGCCCAGCGCCACGCTGCCTAGCCAATAGGATAGTGCCGCGCCCCACCGCCGATTTTTCAACAGAATAAAGGTCTCGGTCATGTAGGTGGAAAATGTGGTGAGGCCGCCGCAAAAGCCGGCCAGCAGGATCACCGACCCGCCCCATGTGGCAAATAACCCGAAAAATGTACCGGCAAGAAAAGCGCCCAGGAGATTGACCAGCAGCGTCGCCAATGGCAAGTTTGGCCACCGCTTTTTTCCCCAGATCGTCACCTCATAACGCACCACGGCACCGCAACCGGCCGCCGCTGCCACCGCGATCACCATATTTTCACCCCGTCATGCGTGATGCGCCGCGCAAGCAGGTACCCCAGCGCGCTGGCCAGCAAGCCGCCGACCAGATTCACGGCCAGCAAGCCCAGCGCCTGTGCCGGCCGATCCGCCAGCAGATTCGCCACGTTCAGCAGCAGCGATGAAAATGTGGTGAAGCCGCCGATCAGCCCCGTGCCAAGCGCCAAGATCAGCGTTTCGGGCAGGTCGAATTGCATGGCGATGCCGTACGTCAATAGCACCAGCAAAAAACTGCCGAGCAGATTGACGCTGGTGGTGCCCAATAAGGTGTCGCTATCATGGAGGCGCTGGCTGACCGCAAAGCGCAGGCCCCCGCCCAGCGCGCCACCAAGGAAGACTGCCAGATCATTTTTCAGGTGCGTAGACATTTAGATCCCCTTCCCAAAATAAAGACACCTACCCCAATCGACTGGGATAGGTGTCATCAACTCAAACGTTTAGGCGAACACCTTCGCCATTTAGATGCGTTTTAGTATACACAGTGAGCGCGGCGGTGGCAAGGATGGATGCCAACGGGTCTCGGTTTCTCAGATTGTGGTTGAGCCCGTGATCCTGCCATTTTCGAGCGTAATTTGGTGAGTGAACAGCGCCAAATCGATTGGACTGACATCATGAGTCACACTGATCACGATTCCAGAATAGCCATCCAGCAGCAATGACAACAATCGCTGTTGATTGACCGGGTCCAAAGCCGAGGTCGCTTCATCCAACAACAGTATTTTTGACTGGAAAAATTTTGCGCGCAGAAGGGCAAGCCGTTGTTTTTGGCCCTCCGAGAGCTCATTGACCGGCGACTCGATTTTATTCGCCAGGTCTGCCTCACTGATCCAAGCCGTCATCGGCACATTCCCCGTTTTGTGAAAAAGGGAAATATTGTCGCGCGCGCTGGCCTCAAATACAAAGCGTGTCTCATCAAGTAGCACAATGTCCGCTTGTTCAGTCTCCTTTGGCAAGTGACAGTCCTACCCGATGGCACGAGATTGCCTTTGATCAAATTCAGTAACGTACTTTTCCCCGCCCCAGACGCCCCAGTCAATAAGTAGCGGTCTCCCGGAAAAAGTGTCAGCGTCAGGTCGTCAATGATGCGTTCATCGCCTCTTTGGAAGCTGAGATCTTGCAATCTGAGCGCGTCATCACGGCCGGTAATCGGCAATTTCTCATGCGACTCAGTGGCACCGAGCATCAATGACTCAAAATCCTCGTACACCGTCTTCGTTCCCATAATGTCCTTGATATTATCTGCGATGATCTGGATGGGATAAGTCACCTGGTCATTGAGTTGTAGCACCCCGGCAATAGTCCCCGGCGAAATGATACCTTGCAGTGCTCGGAGCCCACCGATTCCCAAGACTGCCAGGCTTGAAATGTAGAAAAAGAATCCACCAAGAACATTGGCCGTCACAGTAACTATGACATACCGTTTGAAGGCGTCGTAAAAACGACTGTTGGCAGTGGCCATATGTGTTTGAAACTGAGGCTCACTCTTAAAAATCTTGATGATGCGATGCCCATTTAAAATGTTGGAAAAAGCCCGCCAGTTCGCTTCTTTTGAGGAGGTCATCGTCTGTTTTCGCTGGGAGATCGACTTCCGGAACAACAACGGAATGACAAGGGGCAGCACACTGGCGGCCAAAACAACACCCATCAAAACAGGATCCAGATAACTCAACGCAGCGAGGCTAAACCCAAAGCCAGTGACCCCTTGGATGATGCCAACAACCGGCATCAACATATCATCGACGATCGATTCAATTTCGGTCGTGTAGGCATTCTGATAACGAGTCGTCTGATGTTTTTGAAAGGCCGTGATACTCATCGTTAACAAGCGATGACTCAACCTCGCTTGCATGCTTACCAAAAGACGCGTCCGAAGCCCACGAGAATAATATTGGGAGAGAAAATCAAACAAGACGATCGCAATAAAACTGAGTGCATAAATACCACAAAGGAGGCCAATCGCTTGACCATTCCGACGCAACGCCGCATCCAGCAGTCGTTGCGTCAGAATCGCGAGAAACGCGTTGCAGAATTGCGTCCCGGTGATCGAGAGCACAATCACCCAAAAGATCGGAATCTTGCATATGATTCGAAATGAGTTTCTCATATGGTCATCTGACTCATCTGAAAGAGCTCTGAACAGATCGGCTTCAGATGAGGCTTCTCCTTTATTTTTGTAAAAATACAGTGGCGCCTCTGAGTCGTTCGCAGGTACCTGGCCATGCGGCGAATACTCCTATTGCTCATCGACCGGGGTAGCGGGATTCCGCGTCCCGATTCATTTTTTCGCCCTGGGGCTCACTTGCGTATGACCTCCGAGATCGTCCAAGCTGCCCTCAGTTCCAAACCGGCCGTTCCAGAACAGGCCACTCCTGAAAGGTACGCGAGGTCAGATTGGCGGTGCCAGTCGTCAAGAAGCGCGCCGCCCACAACACAAGTGGCGAACTGTTTGCCAACGTCAGAGAATCCGGTGGCATCAAAAGCGCGCCCAGCGTATCTTGGCCCTGGAACTGAACGGGGTCACTTAGCAGGCCGCCCGCTTCAGCCGTCAGCGAGTAAAAAATGCACAGGTGCTGATTGAGATTCCAGCGTTTGTAGGCCCAGGGGTAAACAAAACTGACGGCTCCTAACTGGCGGTCGATTCGGCAAGTCAAGCCAGTCTCTTCGCGGACCTCACGCAAAACTGTTTTGTCTAAAGGCTCCGGTCCATCAAGACTGCCGCCTGGAAGGTCATAACGATTTCGATACGGCCCGCCGCTTTTTTTCATGACGACAAGCTGGCCATCGATTCTGATCACACCATATCAGCCAAAAGCGCGATGTAGTTCAACACTCATTTTGTTTTCCTCCATGCCTCCAGCCAGTTGAACCCGGAAGGTAACGTCTATTTCCAAATATGCCTTACTTTGATTGTACGCTTTAATGGACGTTCGAACTACCTGCTCGGCGATAAGCGGCGTCCGCGTCCCTTTTTCCCTTGCACGGTTTCAGTTGAGGGTGTAACCTGTGGATGTACAAACGAATAGGCGATGACGTTCGCCATTAATAATTGACTATCAATTGATGACGTCTACTAGGTCCGCACACGTGCGGGTCTGGTAGGCGTCTTTTCTTTTTGGTAGCGGAAGGAGCTGCATTATGTCAGTAGTCATTGAAAGTGTTAAAGCCCGCGAGATCTTCGATTCACGTGGCAACCCAACCGTTGAGGCCGATGTCATCTTGTCTGATGGCACGCTGGGCCGCGCCGAGGTCCCATCAGGCGCGTCCACCGGTGAAAAAGAGGCCGTGGAGCTCCGCGATGGCGGCGACCGGCTCCAAGGCAAAGGGGTCCTCAAGGCGGTCAACAATGTGAACACCGAGATCAATGCCGCACTCAAGGGCCAAGATCCGTTCAATCAGGGTCACATCGACCAATTGATGATCGAACTCGATGGCACTCCGAACAAGGCACGCCTTGGCGCCAACGCGATCTTGGGTGTTTCCATGGCCACCGCCCGCGCGGCTGCCAACGCGCTGCACACCCCGCTGTATCGTTATCTTGGCGGTACCGATATCGAATTGCCGCAAACGTTCCACAATGTCATCAACGGCGGCGAGCACGCGGACAACGGCATCGACTTCCAGGAATTCATGATCACCCCGGTCGAGCGCACCAGCTTCCGCGACGGTTTTGAAAAAATCGCCAACACCTATCACACCTTGAAGAAGGTCATCTAAAAGGCCGGCTTCACCACCGGTCTGGGCGACGAAGGTGGCTTTGCCCCAGACCTGAACAACTCCGAAGAGGCCTTGAAGATGTTGCACGAAGCAATCCTCCAAGCCGGCTATGTGCCTGGCAAAGAGATCGCCATCGCCTTTGATGCCGCGGCTTCTTATTTCTACAACCGCAACACCAAGAACTACGATTTCGAAGGTAAGACTTACACCCCAGATGAAATGAGCGATGTTTACGCTCATCTGCTCGATGAATTCCCAGAGATCATTTCGATCGAGGATCCATTTGGCGAAGAGGACTGGGACAATTTTGCCAAGTTCACGAAGAAGTATGGCGACCGCGTTCAGATCGTCGCCGATGATCCGGTCTGCACGAACCCGGCCTTGATTCGCGAGGCGATTCAAAAAGGCATGGCGAACTCTATCCTCATCAAGCTCAACCAGATCGGCACGGTCTCCGAGACGCTTGAGGCGGTGCGTCTATCCCGCAAGAACGGCTACACGACCATGATCTCCCATCGCTCCGGCGAGACCGGCGATACCTTCGTGGCCGACTTCACCGTTGCCGTCAATGGCGGCCAGCTCAAGTCCGGTGCGCCGGCCCGCTCCGAACGTGTTGAAAAATACAACCAGCTGCTTCGAATCGAAGAGGAGCTCGGCGAAGATAGCACCCGCCTGGCCCATTTTCCCGATGATGTGACCCTTGATTAAAAAAGGGTGCGGCGCGCGGCGCTCTGGTCTGAGCAGCTAGGCTAGCCTGGCGCTTGGGGCGCACTTCGCCCCGAGTGACGGGCGTACCTAAATGTCTCAGACCTGCCGCGCGGAGCCCAACTGAAACCATCTCATCGCTCATGTCACGTGAGCGCAACAGTTTCACCTCAGCCTCGCCGCTGGGGCAGTGCCGCCGAGTGTGGGCGACGGTACTGCCGGGGCGGCGACGCCCTTTGTGATAATAGGCAGGATGCGGGTCGCGCCAAGTACGCGGCCCCTTTCTTTTGGAGGAGATCAACATGGCAGATACCGGATTAAGTGAACAAGAAGCAGCGGCCCGCTTGAAAGCGGATGGCCCCAACGAGGTCGCCGAGGCGCCTTATTCATTTTGGCGTGCGGTGGCGACGCGGCTGTGGGAGCCGTCCGCCTGGATCTTGGAGGCGGCGCTGGTCGTTGAGCTTCTGCTAGGCAAAACCGTGCAGGCCGGCTTCATCGTCTTGATGCTGCTATTTGCTGCGGTGAATGGCGCGATTCAGGCCGGGCGCGCGCATCGCGTCCTGGCAAGCCTCTCCCAGCAACTGACCCTGTCCGCGACCGTGATGCGCGATGGTAAGTGGGGCGTGCGCCCGGCCCGCGAGCTCGTGCGCGGGGACCTCATCCGCCTGCGTCTCGGCGCGATCGTCCCGGCGGATGCCCAGCTCCTGGCAGGCGGTCCGATCCAGCTCGATGAAAGCAGTATCACCGGTGAATCCGAAGCGGTGACTCGGGGTCAACACGACCCTATTTTCGCGGGCACCGCGGTCTTGACTGGCGATTGCTTGGCGACGGTCACGGCGACGGGCGCCCAGAGCCGCAGTGGGAAAACACAGACGCTGCTTGCGACGGCCAGCGCGCCTGGGCATCTCCAGCGGCTGCTTGGCCAGGTGATCAAGGATCTGGCGCTCGTCGACAGCGTGCTTGTCGTGATCTTACTGGTCGCCGCCTTGGTGCGCGGGCAAAATTTGATCAGCCTGCTGCCTTTTTTGGCGATGCTGTTCATCGCGACCATCCCCATTGCGATGCCGTCGAGCTTTGCCGTCGCGAATTCGGTGGAGGCCAATGTCTTGAGCTACCAGCACATTTTGGTGAGCGACCTCGTCGGCATTCAGGAAGCCGCAGCGATGGATGTGCTCGTGGTCGACAAAACTGGAACGCTAACGGCCAACAAGACCTCGGTCCAGCAGTTTCTCAATCTCAGCGCGCGGCCGGATGTCCAGGTGCGCCAGGCAGCCGCGCTGGCCTGCGATCCGATCGCGCCGAGCCCGCTTGAACAGGCCGTGCGCGATTTTGCCGGACCGCTGCCGCAAACCGCGACCGATTTTTCCGCGTTTGACGCGACGCGCGGGTATTCCCAGGCGATCACCCCGCTTGGCGTCGTCCGGCTCGGCGCGTTTGCCAAGCTTTCGGCGCTGGCGCAAAATACATTCGAGACGCCGGCCGCGGCGCTGAAAACAGGCCGCAGCCTCGCCGTGATGATCGACGATGAGTTGTGCGGCGTCTTCATTTTGGCCGACACGCTGCGCCCGGATAGCCAAGCGGCGGTGCAGGCGCTGCGAACCCGCGGCGTGCAGGTGATCATGCTGTCCGGTGATCACAAGGCCACCGCTCAGCAGATCGCCGGCGCGGTCGGCCTCGATGGCGCAGTCGCGCGATTCGCCGACCTGTCTGACACCGCCGATGTGACGGCGTTGGCCGGCATCGCCGAGGTGCGGGCGGAAGACAAGCTGACCATCGTCAAGCGGCTTCAAGCGGCCGGCCACATTGTCGGGATGACTGGTGATGGGGTCAACGACGCCCCTGCCCTGCGCCAGGCCGAAGTCGGCGTCGCGGTGGCCAATGCGGTGCCGATCGCCAAGCGTGCCGCAAAAATCGTCCTGCTCACGCCCGGCCTGACGCCTCTGACCGCGATTCTCGATAGTGGCCACCGGGTGTACCAACGCATGCTGACTTGGACCATCACCAAATTATCGCGGACGGCTGAGCTGATGATTCTCTTAACGCTGGGCGTCTTGTTGTTTGGCCGCGTCCCCCTGGCCCTGAATGCGATGGTGCTGGTCGCGATCTTGAACGACCTGGTCACCTTGGTGCTGGGCACGGATCGCACCACCATCACCTATCGCCCCGAAAACTGGGGCCAGCGCCGCCTGTTGCGGACGGCCAGCGTCCTCGGCGCCGGCTGGACGTTCCTGGGGCTCGCCTTGTTGATCGGGCTGCACCTGGCCGGCATGTCAGCCGGGGGCATGAGCACCTTGCTGTTCAACTATTTGATCGATAGTGCCATGCTGACGATCCTGATCACCCGCACCGCCCGGCCATTTTGGCGCAGTGCACCTAGTCGCGCGGTCGGGGCCGCGATCTCAGTGAATGTGATTCTGACGGTCGGCCTGTCGCTGCTTGGCCTCGGGGTCACCGCCGTTTCGTGGCAGGCGCCGGGGGCCGTGCTTGCGCTGACCGTGGTGGCGGCCGTGCTTTTGGATGGGTTGTATCTGCTCATGAATAAGCGGCATCAATCTTAGTTCGCCTTGATTGCCCTCACTAGGACGTCAACCGAAAACAATCGGTTTGCGTCCTTTTTTGTGCTCCCGAGACCGCTGCCCCGGGTCCGTTTTTCGTGATCGCATCCCCTGTCACCCGTCATCGCCGCTGCATGAGAAGCCCTCTCATCATATTTTTCATTGACGGCAATCGGTGTTTAGGATAGCCTAAGCTCCGTAAAACGTACTCGTTACGTTTTGGAAGGGAGGTGATCTCATTTTAGAAGCTCGTCAACTCAGCGTCAGTTATTCCCGTGGCCAGCCCGTGCTCCAGTCCGTGTCATTCACCCTGCCGGCCGGCTGCCTCGTTAGCATCATTGGTCCCAATGGCGCTGGTAAGTCCACGTTGATCAAAGCGATGCTGTCGCTCATCCCCCATCGCGGCCGTACCCTTTTTGACCAGCAGGACTTACATGCGGTGGCGCGCCATGTCGCGTATGTCCAGCAGAAAAGTGGCCTGGATCTGACGTTTCCGATCACGGTCTGCGAATGCGTGGCGCTGGGCCGCCAAGCCGACGCAAATGCGTTCGGTCACGTGCGCGGCGCAACGGAAGCCGTCGCCCAGGCCCTGGCGCAGGTCGAGATGGCCGATTTTGCGGCCCGGCCCTTGAGTCAGCTGTCTGGCGGCCAGCTCCAGCGCGTTTTGATCGCCAGGTGCCTCGTGCAAAACGCGCAACTGTTGGTGCTCGACGAACCGTTTGTCGGCATCGATGTGCAAAGCGAGGCGGCGATCATGGCCGTGTTGCGCGCGCAAAAACGGGCCGGCAAAACGATCTTGATCGTGCACCACGACCTCAAAACGGTGCCCGATTATTTTGACTGGGTCGTGATGCTGAACCGCGCGCTGATCGCCGCCGGGCCGGTCGCGACCACCTTCACCCCTGACAATCTTGCAGCGACATACGGCCTGCCGCAGCCCGCCGAGAAAGGAGCGCCCGATGCTTCAGCTATTTTTCACTGACCTGGCAGAATTTCATTTTTTGCAAAACGCCTTGATCACCGCGGTGGCAGTCGGCATTGTCGCCGGGGTGATCGGCAGTTTCATCATTTTGCGCGGCCTGTCCTTGATGGGTGACGCGATCTCGCATGCCGTGTTGCCCGGCGTCGCGTTGTCCTTCATGTTGCACATTCCGATGGTGATCGGCGCGGCCGCATTCGGCATTTTGGCGGCGACCATCATCACGTTGATCAAGCAATTCAGCGCAATCAAAAGCGACACCGCGATCGGCATCACCTTCAGCACGTTTTTAGCGCTGGGCGTGATCTTGATCGGCTTGGTTCACACCACCACCAATCTCTTTCACATTTTATTTGGCAATGTCCTGGCCGTCCAAGATGCCGACCGCAACCTGACGCTGGGCATTGCCGCCGCGGTCCTGGTGCTGGTGGGCCTATTTTTCAAGCGCCTGCGCCTGACGTCCTTTGACCCCATGATGGCGCAGGCAATGGGCATCCGCACGAACTTTTACCATTTTCTATTGATGATCATGCTGACGCTGGTGGCCGTTGTGTCCATGCAAAGCGTCGGCACCATTTTGATCGTCGCCTTATTGATCACGCCGGCCGCGACCTGCTACCTATTTGCGGACCGCCTGGTGGTGATGGTCATCGCCTCGGGCCTGCTCGGCGGCCTGATTTCGCTGGTCGGCTTAGTATTCGGCTATACCCACAACATTGCAGTTGGTTCTTGTATCGTCATTCTCGGCGCGCTGGTCTTCGTCGTCTGTTTTCCATTTTCGAAAAAACAGCACCTGATCACGCGCCCTCTTGGAGGAAAAAATGTTTAAATCAATGACCCGTCTCTTGCCCCTGACCGCCGCTGTGGCTGCCTTGATTGGCCTTGCTGCATGCGGCCACGCCCAACCCAAAACATCTGAGGCCACCAAACCCATGCTGGCCAAAAAAGTCTCGGTGGTCGCAACGGATACCATTATCGGCGACATCGCCCACAACATCGCCAAGGATAAAGCGACGATTCACGTCATCGTCCCAGTGGGTCAAGACCCCCATGAATACGACCCAAAACCGGCTGACGTGTCAGCTGCGGGCAAAGCCGACGTGATCTTGTACAACGGCATCAATCTGGAAAATGCGCCTGGCGCCTGGTTCACCAAGATGATGGCCAACGAAGGTCCCAAGGCGCAAAAGAAGGCCTTTGCCGTCAGTGATGGCGTTGAGGTCATTCACCTACAGGGCAAACAGGAAGCCGCCAAGCTCGACCCGCATGCCTGGCTCAGCGTCGGCAACGGCATCATTTACGCGCAGAATATCGCCAAGCACTTAAGCGATGCCGATCCGAAAAACGCGACGTTCTACAACAACAATATGGTGGCCTACACTACCAAGTTGGCAAAACTACATAAAGAGGCCCAGGCCAAATTCGACAAGATCCCGGCCGCGAAAAAGCTGATCGTCACCAGTGAAGGCTGCTTCAAGTATTTTGGCAAGGCCTACAACATTCCTTCCGCTTATATCTGGGAAATCAACACGGAGGAAGAAGGCACCCCGGCGCAGATCTCGACTTTGGTCCGCAAGCTCAAGAAAACCAAGACGCCATCGCTGTTTGTCGAAAGCAGCGTCAACGGCAAGCCAATGGCCACCGTTGCCAAAGACACGGGCATTCCGATTCACGCGACCCTGTTCACCGACTCCATCGCGGCGCCGGGTCAACAAGGCGATAACTACTATGACATGATGAAGTGGAACCTGGATCAGATCGCGGAAGGGCTCTCGAAGTGAGAAACGGTCGAGTTTGGCGCTATTGGTTGTCGCTTGTGCTGTTTCTGACGCGGGGCTGCTGACCGGGCTGGGGGCCCTCCCTATTGGACTTCGCGTTCAGGTCTGAGGCATCTAACTGGGCCCGGCACTCGGGGCTAAGTTCAGCCCCCAAGCACCAGCCCCTGTTAGCTGCTCAGACCTGAACGCCGCGCGACGCACCCTTATGCCACAGGCTTCCCCCTTGCCTCAGCGCCTTGGTCCAGTATGCGGCGAAGTCATTCTGCTAGCCCACCGATTTTGAAACCAGATATAATAGAAGAAAAGGAGGATCACTATGTCATATTCTCAAACCAAACTTGTTTTGAACCAGCTTGTCGCCGATCTCAGCGCGCTGGCGGTCCACGTGCATCAGGTGCACTGGTACATGCGCGGCCCGAATTTTCTGAAGCTGCATCCCCTGATGGACAAGTATATGGATGAGCTCAACGACCAGCTCGACGTCGTTTCCGAACGGCTGATCACGCTGGACGGCTCGCCATATGCCAGCCTCAAGGAATTCGCCGACCACACGACGATGGCCGATGAACCCGGCGAATGGGGCGTGGCCACCCCGGAGCGCCTGCGCGGCTTGGCGACGGCGTACAGCCGGCTGGCGGATACTTACCAGCGCGGCATCGACGTGAGCGGCGACGAACACGACGATGTGAGCCAAGACATCTTCATCGGCTTCAAGGGCGACATCGAAAAGAAGATCTGGATGCTGAAAGCCGAACTGGATGAAGCCCCTGGCATCGATCCAAGCTAACTGAAGGCACACAAAGAGGCGGCGAGCGCATTGCTCGGCCGCCTCTTTAAGTGCATTTCATGGCACCGCTCAATGGATCAGCGTCAAGCCGGCTGATCGATATCAAAGCTCCGCTTGTTTTTCCTTGGCGATCTCCTCTTCAAGCGGCGATGGCGGACCGATCAGGGTGGACCAGGCGGCCAGCCGCGCGCGCAAACTCGGTGTCGCTTGCGGCCCGTTTTCCAGCTCGGCGGCTTCCTTGGCATCCACCTCGTCGGCAAACACGCGCCGGTATTCCTGAAGCACGCGGCCGAGCTGCTGGACATAGCCCCAATGATGGACGAGTTGCGCCGCGTTCATTTTCGACAGCACAAACAGGCTCAGCGAGGCGTATTTTCGCACCGCGATCGGCGTCAGGGCTGGCTTGGCCTCGGCCACTTGCAGGTACATCGCACCGAGTTGGTGAATCGCTTCGAGGTCGCTGCGCTTGAAGCCCGTGTGCACCGTGCTGCCGAGGTTGATGCGGTACTGATAGACCGGCTCGTCGACAAAATTGATGCGGCTGACCCGCGGCAGGAGCTGGCCGATCAAAAACGCGTCTTCCATCAAATTGAAATCCGCAACGGGCAGCGGCGGCTCAAACAGATGGGCGGCAAATAATTTATCCCACAAGTAGCCGCGCATTTCCTTGTCCTCCAGCCACAACCGATACATCTCATCGCCTGTCGCCGAAAAGGTCGGGGCATGAAAGGGGCGGCTGAATCTGGCCGCAGGATTCCAGTAGGCGTAATGATTGACCGCCGCAATGTCGGCCTCCCCGATCGCATTTTGCATGGTCGACAGCCAGTTGGGCAGCACCATGTCATCGCTATCCATAAAGGTGATGTAGGCGCCGCGGGCCTGGTTCAACCCGACTTGGCGCGCGATTGCCTGGCCGCGGTTGGGCACATGACTCACTTGCAGGCGTGCATCGGCCGTCGCGTAGGCATCGAGGATTCCCGGCGTTTCATCCGTCGAGCCATCGTCGATGAGTAGCGCCTCGAAATTGAGATAATCTTGGGCAAGCAAACTGTCCAGCGCCGCCTCAAGGTATTTTTGTGCGTTATATACGGGCATGATCACCGAAAGCAAAGGTTGTGTCATAAGAGCCTCCGCGTTGATTTTAGCATAGCCGAGAGCTTTTCTGGGCCGCGAAGTCTTGGAAAAATAGAATCTTACTGAACTTGCAAACGCGCGCACCCCCATTTGAGGGATGCGCGCGTTTGCGTCCTTATGGTGAACTCAATCGACCGACTTCAGGGCGGCCAGCATGTCCACATTTTTCAGGGTGCGACTGACGACCCAGCCAAGCACCGCAGTGATCACGGCGATCAACAGCGTCGGCCACAGGAAGCTTGTGCCGACCAGCGCCGGGTTGAACATGACTTCATCGGGCGGCACCACGGCCAGGATGTAGCGGAACAGCACATCCCCGATGCCAAAGCCGACCAGAATGCCGATGCCCGTCAGCAAAATTGTCTCGCGGTAAATATACATCGTGACCTCATTGTCAAAGAAGCCGAGGACCTTGATCGTGGACAACTCGCGAATCCGCTCAGACACGTTGATGTTGGTCAGGTTGTAGAGAATCACGACCCCGAGCAGGCCCGCGACAATGATCAGGACCAGCATGATCTTGTTGAGAGATTTAACGATCGTGTCGATCTGATTGGTCAGCGTCGTATTTTGCACGACACCCGCCGTTGCCGACAAAGCCATGAACTTGGCTGCTTGGGCCTCGACGTTTGCCTGACTGCGATTCTTGAGGATGACCAGCTCGCCATTGGTCGTGTAGTCCGTCGCAAAGGCTTTTTCATAGGCGGTGCGGCTCATGATCATGAAGTGGCCCATGTACATTTCGGTGATGCCACTGATGGTCACGTGGCGGGTCACATCGCTGGCGTCCTTGAAGCTGATCGTGTCGCCGACTTTGGCGCCGACCAGGTTGGCCAGCCGCTCCGAGATGATCGCGCCGCTTGACTGGAGCGGCAGCGCCGTTTGCGTTTTGCGGTTTCGGGTCTCGACATATTGCTCAAATTTCGCCGTGGTCTGAGGGACGATCAAAGTGATGGCCTGACTGTCATTATTTTTCCCGGCGACCTTGCTGAGGGATTCGTAGTGAATCGCCTTGGTGGACTTGATGGCGTCACTTTCCGCCTGCTTTGCGAATTCGCGCGTCTCGGCCGACGTCAGCCCACTATTCTTGGCGACGATCATGTCGTAATGGATGATGCCGCCGAATTGCGTCTGGCTCATCCCACCGATCGACGCACGGACGCTGTAGCCGGTCAGCAGCAGCGCCACCGCGCCGGCCACGCCGAAGATGGTCATCAGCATGCGCTTCTTGTAGCGAAAAGTATTGCGCGCCGTCACTTTATGGGTGAAGCTCAAATGATTCCATACGGGCGTGATGCGCTCCAGGAAGATCTTAGACCCGGCGACCGGCGGCTTTGGCAAAAGCAGTTCCGCCGGATTGGCCGCGAGCTCCCCTTTTGCGCTGAGATAGGCCGGCAACACCGCAGACAGAAGAGCCAGCGCGATCGCCGCCAGGGTCACCCAGGGATGAAAGGCCAACGTGATCCGCGGCAAGGTGAACCCGTCGCTGTAGGCGTTATAGACGATCAGAGGCAACAGGGTATGGCCCGCCGCGACGCCGATCAGCGTGCCGAGCATGCTGGCGGCAAACCCGTACACGGTGAATTTGCGCGTGACGTCTTTTGGCTCGTAGCCCAGCGCCCGCAATGTCCCTGCGTTGATGCGCTCCTCATCGACAAAGCGGCCCATCGTGGTGAAGGTCACCAGCGCGGCCACAAAGTACAGGAAGATTGGGAACACATTGGCCAGCGCATCGATGATCTCGGAAACCGTGGTGTACGTCTTGTACCCGATTCCGCCGGGCATCTCGCGGCGGCTGTACGCGGTATAGGTCGGCAGGGCCAGCTGTTTGACTTGCTTCTTGGCGGCTACAAGTTTGGTTTCCCCTGATTTGATCTCGGCGCGGGCGGCTGGGGCCTGCTTGGCAAAATCGGCTGCGCCTTTCTTGTAGGTCTGCTCTTTGCTTGCAAGCGTCTTTTTGGCAGCCGCCAGCTGGGCTTCGCCGCTTTGCTTCTGGGTGGCCAGTGTGGCCTTGCCCTGTGCCAATTCGGCCGTCTTCGCCTGGTACTCTTTGAGGCCGGCGTTGTACGTGGCCAAGTTCTTTTCATACAACTGTTGGCTGGCGGCGAGTGTTTTGGCGCCTTGGGTGATCTGCGTTTGGGCAGTGGCCGCCTTGGCTTTGCCTTGCGGATACGCGGTGCGCTGAGTCTGGTAACGCGCCTCGCTGGCATCATACTGTTTCTGTTTTTGCGCGAGCTCGGACTTCGCCGCGGCCAACTGATTGGTGCCTGCCGCGATCTGCGCCATGCCAGGGTCATAGGTGCCCGACTGGAAGGTGGCATAGGCCTGCTGGGTGGCGGTTAGGTTGGCTTGGGTCGCCTTGAGTTGAGCAGTCAGTTGCGCCTGCTGGGTCGCGCTGAGGCCCGATTGCGCGAGCTGTTTTTCCAGCTGGGCGACGGCCGCCTGCAATTGCGCGAGGCCGGTCTTGTATTGCGTGTTGGCAGCGGTCAGTTGCTTCTTTTTGCTGGTCAGCGTGGCTTGGGTCTTGGCGATGGTCTGCTGGCCGGTAGTCAACTGCTGCTTGGCCGTTTTGAGTTGCGCTGCGGCGGCGGTGAGCTGCTTTTGGGCCGTCGCCAGCTTCGCCTCGGCCTTCGCCAGTTCATCGCGTTTGGTCGCTAGTTCTTGGGCGCCGGCCCTGAGCTTTGTGTCAGCCTGAGCCAGTTGTTGCTTCGCAGCACTCAATTTGGCAGCCGCGGTTTTCAGTTGCGCGGCGCCGTCATCGAGTTTCTTTTGCGCCGCCGTCACCTGCGTGGTCAGCGCTTTTTGCTTGGCCGTCAGTTCCGCCTGCCCTGCATCGAGCTGGCGCCGGCCGGCTTGGAGCTTGGCCTGCGTATCGGACAATTTTTTGGCCGCCGCATCGAGTTTGGCCTGATTGCTTGCAATCGTCGTTTCCGCCTCAGTTTGAAGTTGCGCGAGACGATTTTTCGGTTGCGTCTTCAGCGCCTTGTCGATCGCGGTCTTGTGCGTCTGCAGGCGGTCCTTGTACGTGTTGCCGTATGGATCGACGGTCTTCAGATCGGTGAACCGCATCCGCGCCAGCATGTAGACATCCGAGTCAAAGGCGCTGGGCAGAATCACCGCATAACCATTCAGCTCGCCGGTGCCGGCTGTGGTCTCACCCATGTTGACCGAGGACAGAATCTCACCGGAGGACACGAAGCCGACGATCTTGAACTTGGTGCGCCGCAGGACTTTAGCGCCGGTCGCATCCGCTTTTTCCGTGACGCGCAGGGTGTCGCCGAGCTTGTATTGGCCCTGATACTCGGCGTCCAAGGCGACCTCATTGACCGCAGTCGGCATCCGCCCGGCTTTGACGTCGTAGGTCGAAATGGTGCTGGGCTTGCTGAAAAGGCGGAGGCTGGTGGTTTTTCCCTTGATGGTCACATCTTTCAGATAGCCGTATTCGACCTTCGAGGTGCCCTTCACCGCTTTGAGTTTCGCCTGGTCGCTTTGATCGAGCCCGTAATCGCCGATCACCGTTACATCCGCAACATTCAAGCGGTTCGCATAGTCGGCGCCGGTCGCCCGCATGTCGGGGCCTGCGACTTTCAGGCCGACGAGCGCAAACGACCCGATCGCCATCAAGCCCGCAATCGACAGAAACCGCCCTTTGGACTTGCCGATCGCCTGCCAAATGTCTTTCCATAAAATATGCTTCGTCACGCTGTCTCACCTACCATTCAATGTTTTCGATCGCCGCCGGATGCGTGTTTTGCGTGATCTGGGAGACCTTGGCATCGCGCATGTGAATCACGCGATCCCCGATCGGCGCGATCGCCGCGTTATGCGTCACTACGATCACGGTCGAACCGTGCTTACGGGCCATGTCCTGAATGATCTGGAGGACCTGCTTGCCCGTCTCATAATCCAGCGCGCCGGTCGGTTCATCGCAAAGCAGGATCTTGGGATTTTTCGCCACGGCCCGGGCGATCGCGACACGCTGTTGTTCGCCGCCGGACAGTTGCGCGGGAAAATTGTCGATGCGCTTCGCCAGCCCGACGTCGATCAGCGTCTGCGTCGGGTCCTGGGCGCCTTCCACAATCTCGGAGGCCAGCTCCACATTTTCCTTAGCGGTGAGGTTCGGGACCAGGTTGTAGAACTGGAAGACGAACCCGATGTCTGTGCGCCGATATGCCGTCAGTTCACGGGAGGAAAAATGGGAGATATTCTGGCCATCGATAATGACATCCCCGCTACTATTGGTGTCCATGCCACCGAGAATGTTTAAGATCGTGGACTTTCCTGCGCCGGATGCGCCGAGGATGATTGCCAGCTCCCCCTTTTCGATCTGAAAGCTGACATCGTTGTTGGCAAGAATCTCGGTCTCGCCCATTTGGTAACGTTTGGTGCTGTGCTTGACGTCGATGTAACTCATTTCGCTCACTCCTGTTTTTTTAAAAATGAACAACACGTTGATTTGTTGATGGCCCAAGTATATGATTGTCTATGGGCCAGTTGCAATAAACAGATTCATCAAACGTGTTGATTTTCGCCCAAAATGAACACAAATCGACAATGTGTTGTTTTTAAAAAGGGAGTGAGCGCGTGCCAGAAATGCGGCCGCAAACAGAAAAAAAGATCAAGCAGGTCTTCACCCACTTGATGCAAACGAAAGGCTTGAACGATCTGACCGTCAGTGATATTGCGCGCGGGGCCAACATCAACCGCGGGACATTTTACCTGCATTTTGTCGACAAATTCGCCTTGCTTGCGTATTTCGAGGACCAGACCATTGACCGCCTGACCGCGATCTTGACAGCCCCCTGTGGCCAAGTGGAAAATGCCACGCCGATCGACTTTATTTCCCGGGACACAGTCTACCAGGCGCTGATCTATGTGCAAGGCGACCGCGAGTTTGTGCAGGCGCTGACGAGCGAGACTGGCGATCCTAAATTCGTCGGGCGCTTCAAAGGGATTCTCGCGGGCTTGCTCGACGCGCAGGCAGCCAAGTCACCAGAATTCAGCTTCAATAAGGTCGGGTTCCCGGCCGATTACGCCAGCGAGATCCTCTTGTCGACGGTCGTCTCGATCATCCTCCTGTGGCTACAGAAAGGCGCAACCGAGGACCCCGCGATGATCGCCGACATGATTGATCGCTGCAAGACCCTCGCGCCGGTGGAGCTGTTTCGGTGAGTGAGCTGCGCGCAAAAAATATAGCGGGGCCGCTTCTGGGGGCACCGCTATTTGGTGTAGTTGTGCTTCTTTCGGGGGAGCCGTTTTTTCCCGTGTGGCATGCTGTGAGCCACTAAATTGTAAAGGCCCGTCCACTCAGCGTTTCGCCCAATGTCCAAAGTTGAGTCGCCAAGGCCGGGTCGATCGACCAAGGCCGGGCGCCGAACTTGGACTGGCTGTCAGCGGCCACCGCCGTGCCGATGTTGCAGTCCTCAATGAACACCCCACCCTGATCCGCCAATAACGGACTGGTTGCGGCCCACAGCACTGAGGCTGCGCCTTGGCTTGTGGTCTTGAAATAATCGTACTCGGAGTGGCCGCGTCGTTTGGCCTGAACCGCATGCCACGCACTGATCAGCCGCGTGCGCTGCAAATCGTTCATCACCACGCCGGCTGCCCGCTGCAGGTGCGCATTTTGATTAATGAAGCGGCCCAGTCCGGTGCCTGGTACGAGTCCGGGATGCACCGCAAACGCCCGCACGCCATCTTGTTTGGCGCGCCGGTCGAGCTCGAAGGCAAACAGGATATCCGCCGCCTTGGATTGCGCATACGCCACCCGCGGGTCATAGTCGCGCCGCTCGAAATTGGGATCGGCGAAATCGACGCCATTCCAGCTTTGGGCGCGGGAGGACACCACGACGACCCGCGCACCGAGCGTTTTTTTCAAAGCCGGATACAGCGCAGCCGTCAGCTGAAAATGGCCGAGATAATTGGTCGCCAATTGCGATTCGTTGCCGCGGGCGTCGCGGTGCAATGGGGCAAACATGATTCCCGCGCATTCGATCAGAAGGTCGAGGCGGTCATGCTGGCGCAAAAAATCAGCCGCAAACGCCGTGATCGACTGCGCATCCATCAGATCCAGCACGCCAACTGTGGTGTGCGGCAACGCCCCCACCGCCGCCTGGGCCTTGGCCAGAGTGCGAGCCGGCACCACCACCGTTGCGCCGGCTTTCACCAACGCACGGGTGATCATCAGGCCGATGCCGCTGTAGCCGCCTGTGACGATGGCGACTTTTCCCGTCAGATCAACGCCGCGCATCACTTGGCGGGTCGTCGTTGTTTTCGAAAAGGGACTGGCAATCGGTGCTTGTTGCGTCAACTGAATCATTTTTTCCGCGCTCCTTTGGCGTGACACTTGTCACATTCATTGGCTCATGTTAGGCTCAGATGACGCAAAAAACAAGGCAATCACGGGCAGCCGTGACAGATCGGGGGCAAGTGTCATGGCAACTTATAGTCAGGAACAACAAGAACTCAGCCGAGAAAGCCTGCAGCTGGCGCTTTTTGACCTCATGCAACACGAGGCTTTCGCCAGCATTACCGTCAGCGCGCTGGCCGCCCGTGCCGGTATCTCGCGCATGGGCTTTTACCGCAATTACGACACCAAGGAGCAGGTGCTCAGTGACTATTTTGATCGGCGCGTCGCCCCTTTTTATGACGCGCTGTCGGCCAGCGTGGACCAAGGCCCAGCCTCGATCAGCCAGGCCTATTTTGCCTACATCGACCGCCACAGCACACTGTTTGAGGTGCTGATTCAAAGCGGCGCGGAAAACGTGCTGATCGACCGGTTCACCTACTACGTTGACCACTTCTACCGCGACCATGTCAAAACCGTGCCGTTCACGGGCGACTACGCGTTTTTCTGGACCAGCTTCGTGGCGGCCGGTCTATACAAAATGACGATCGACTGGCTGAAAACCGGCAAGCGCGCCTCAGTGGCCACATTGGCGGCAATCGCGACAAAGCTGGCGGGGTGACGTGACAGATAGCGCACTGGAGGTTTTTTTCTACAAACATATTTTTTCCCTCTTCGGCTCTTTGGGGCGAAAATCACGGGTATATAAAAAGAGCAACTCCTTTAACGAGAGTCGCCCAAACGTTAGCGTAAAGAGGAGCCCGAGTAACAACTCAAAAAAGCCTAGACCAAATCGAACCAGTCTTTAGCGACCAAGCTTTCATAATTGTCGTGAACAGACGCGACTCGTCCTGTTGAATCGGCCATAAACCAGAAACGAAACGGTTTTCCCTCATATTAGAACTCAATATTTGACTTCATAGGTGAGGTGCGAAGGCCAAAGTCCACAACTTGACTATTGATCTATCGGGAAGCATCGATTTGCATCCCGCAGTGACCTCGCAAACCATAATACGACGACTCATTCAACCGGCAGTGTCAGTGTGAACGTACTGCCTTCCTCAAGCTGACTGGCGACAGTGATCGCGCCGCCCAGTTCGTGGGCAACCGCCTGCGCGATGTATAACCCTAATCCATGGCCCCCTGTCTTTGTGCTTCGCGAAGTTTCGGCCCGATAAAGGCGCTTAAAAACATCTTCCAGATCACTCGGTCGAATGCCAATGCCGTGATCAGTCACTGCAATCTGAAGTTGCTGGTCAGCCAGCGTTGCGGAGATCTCCAACGAACTCCCAACAGGTGAATACTTTAACGCATTATTGATCAAGTTGTAGATGATGCGGGCTAATTTATCCCGATCCGAAATAATCTTCGCGTCTGGCGGCAAAATCGACACATGGACTGATCGGGTGTCCCTATCGAGTTCAAACTGGAACTCAGATAGCGTTTCAATCAAAAGTTGGTCAATCAACACCTCTGATCTGACCAATACCGGTGGGTTAGCTTGCGTGTGTAGCGAGATGTAACTGAGCTCTTCAACTAGATTGTTTAAACGGTCGGTTTGCCGGTCGATGGTTTGCAGATAGTCTGGCACCTCTTCGCGGGCGATGACGCCATCCAGGATTCCTTCGACAGTCGAACGAATCGAGGTGATCGGCGTTTTAATGTCGTGGGACAATTGTGCGATCATCATATCCTTTTCATGCTCACTTTCTTTGAGTGACGCGAAGGACGCCTCAAGGTGGGTCGACATCGTGTTGAAGTCGGCAGATAACTCGCGAAATTCAGAGGGACCGATAACATCGTGCACCGTATTAAAATGATTCTCAGTGATTGCCTGCGCCTGAGCCTTTAGCCGCTCCAATGACTGAAACGTTGGGCGCAACAGTAATAAGTCAACCACCGCGCCCAGCGAACTGGCGATCAACGTGATCAGTACCAAAAGAAAGCCGCTACTTTGAACAATAAACATTTTGTTGACGGCCCACACCACGGCAACGATCGTGATCAAGATCGACAAAAGGTGCCCCATCATGATCAGATATTTAAGCTTCATTCCCTATACCTCAATTTTGTAGCCTAACCCCCAAACTGTTTTGATGGTGGGCGTCTGTTCGTCACCATAAGAGCAGAGTTGGGCGCGTAACGCGTGAATATGGACATTCAAGGTGTTTGCATCTACCTCAAGATAAGCCTCGCCCCAAACAATTTGATATAGCTCCGTCTTCGAGAAAACATGTCTCGGGTTGCCAGCCAATAACCACAGGAGTTCAAAATCCTTAGCCGTCAGATCAAGTGCTTGGCCTTTCACGGTCGCTTCGTGCGCAGTGTAGTCGACGCGCAAATTACCCAGTTGGGTCTTATCTTGCTGGCCTCGAGACCCATTGATTCTGCGTAAGATATTTCCAACGCGAAGCACCAATTCCCGAGGACTGAATGGCTTGCTGATAAAGTCGTCTGCCCCAAGGTTCAGTGCAAAGATCTTATCTTGATCTGAGGTCTTGGCCGTAATGAACAAGAAGGGTTGATCCGGATTTAACAGCTGGACCTCATCGATCAGATCATAGCCATCCATATTGGGCATCATGATGTCCGTGATCACGAGGTCGACGTGTTGATGTTTAAACACGTTCAACGCCTCGGCCCCGTCTGCTGCAGTGAGCACAACATAGCCCGCGTCCTTCAAATACCGCTGATTAATTTCCATAATGGCAGATTCGTCATCTGCCAGCAAAATTGTCTGCACCACAGTTTTCTCCTTAAAAAAAGAATAGTACTACACATAATGTATAATACTATCCCCCAAATTCAAATTATTTTGCTTATCAATTTCCCGCTGAAGACTCGCTCTAACCAGCCCGCCGCTTGCTATTGATTCCGACAGTGGTCCCAACCACAGCAAGCAACGCGAGCATTGCCGTCCCAAACAGGGTGAGCCCTTCGTTGACCGCATCGCCAGCCTGAGGTAGCGACTTTTCAGAAGGCATCTGGGAGGACATCTGACTCGATTTGTCAGCAGATTTCTGCATCATGGCTGGCTTCATCGCCGTGTCAGAACCAGGTTTTGTGGTCATGCCACTCTTGGCTGGGGCCGTCATCGCAGCTATCTTGCCGGTTGAAGCGCCATGACCACTTGGCTTAGGCATGGCCGCGCTCTGATCGCTCTTTGATTGATCTGGGGTGGTCATGGCTTTCTCAGGCACATTGATGGTGATCTGAACGCCGGCCTTGGTCGCGACCGGGCTTGTCGTGATTGCTTTGCCATCGCTACCGATCGCATAGATAGTCACGGTTGCACCGTAAGTCTGCGTGCCATTTTTGCGGAGCTGATCAATCAACGCTTGACCTGTTTTCCCGGCAAGATTGCCGCCAAGGACCACCGAATAGGCATATTCCGCCTTAGCTAACCCGCTTATTGGCAGAATTGGCGTGTTCATGGCCGTCCCATTGTTCGACCACGCCGCGAGATTTGAGCCGCTCAGCAGAAGCCGGGTGAGCATCCCATCCCCACCGAATGCCTCAAATGGAATCACCTGATTAACGCCCGCGGTGAATGGCCCATCGCCCTTGGCCGCCACTAAATAGGCTGCCGGCACATTGATCTGGTTCTTAATGTTGCTCGTCAAGCCTTCAACATTGAGCTGAATGCCGGTCTTTGTCGCAATGACCTTCGACGTATCCGCCTGACCGTCAGCACCTGCAGCGTATAGCTTGACTGTTGCGCTGTATGTCTGGGTGCCATTCAGCCGCAACTGCTCTAGCAAGGCTTGGCCCTGCTTGCCCGCAACATTGCCAGCAAGATCAACTTCATAGAAATATTGACCAGTGGCAAGGCCTGAGATTGGCAATAGCGCGGCGTTCATCGCGGTTCCGTTATCAGACCATGGTGCGGCCACAGAACTGTTTAACAAAAGACGTGTCAGCATGCCATCCCCGCCAAACGCCTCATACGGAATCACTTGGTTGACGCCTGCCGTGAACGGGCCTGATGCCGTCGCATTTGCCAAATACTGTGCAGGCACTGTGATTGTGCTTTTAACCTGGTTCGTCAGGCCGGCGAACGAGATCTGAATTCCCGTCTTTGTCGCCACCACGTTCGTTGTATCAGCCTGGCCATCACTACCCGCGGCATAAACTTTTAGTGTCGCGCTGACTGTTTGCGTCCCATCTTCGCGTAACTGATCCAGCAGGGCCTGGCCTTGCTTCCCTGTTAAGTTACCCCCAAGATCCACTTCATAGAAATACTGACCACTAGGCAGCCCCATAACCGGTGATAACGCGGCATTCGCACCTGTCCCATTGTCAGACCATGGGGCAGAAGCGGCACTGGTCAACAGCAACCGTGTCAGCATCCCATCACCACCAAACGCTTCGAACGGAATGGCCTGGTTGACCCCGGCAGTGAACGGCCCATCACCAGTTGCATTGGCTAGTGTCTGAGCCGAAACCATCAAAGTCGAAGTCACGTTGGCGGTCAATTCGCTGGCCGAAAGATTTGAACTGACTGCCGGCGTTGACGCAGCGCTGGCGACCTTCTCCAAATCAGCAGGTGTGGAAGTGGAGGTCCCCGATGCCTCACCTGTCGCGGTAGTAGTGCTTGACGCCAATGGTGTCGTCTCATCAGCCTGTGTTGATTGAGGCGCGGTCTGAGCGTCCTGTAATGACTGAGAAGTCGTCGTCTTATCCATAGTTGCGGATGCTTGAATGGCAATTGGCTCAGTGGCCGCACTCACCGCGGTGATTGTCCCACCCAAACCACCGGCCAAGGTCGCAAGAACGATCGCACTGTACACCCAGAATTTTCCGACCTTATATGCTTTGTAATGAACCCGCATGTCCCGTAATGCAGCCTTTACAGTATGTCGAGAATTACTCATCATCATAGCCTCCAAATAGTGTATAAATTTCAGTCGCCATTACGCGTTCCTGTTTAGGGTCCCAATGTATCATCAGAGGCTTAATTGACTTGTAGTAAATTCTTAACAGACTATTAAATCATAAGTAAGCGCTGTCCCTTCTCGCGAGCCGCCATCAATCCACGACCAGAACTATTTATTTTGCTTTTACCACTGGTCCAAATCAAAAAGAGTCATGAAGAATCTCAGCTTAGGTCCCAACAATCACTGTCCGACTGTTTTTGGGGTGTATAAAAAACGCCTTTCAAACGCAACCGAATCGGCTGCGCATGAAGGCGTCTTTGACTACTCACCTTTCAATTTATCCCGAACACCGCATTCTCATACAACCAATTGAGCACCGCATCATTCCTAGTCAGATAATATTTTTGCAGCTGGCTCAGATACCAGTGCATCTTATCATCGGGAATGGCAAGAATACCGGCGCCGGCGTGATAGAGAATCGCATTGGCGGCGACCAGTGCCGTCCGCTTATTGCCATCGTAAAAAAGCTGTGCCTTGGACAAATACAGCATCGTCCGAAGCGCGGTCTCAGTCGCACTTCCGGCATTCTCTTCTAGTCCCTGTAGTGTGGCCGTTGCAATCACTGCATCCGGCAATGGCGGGACATAATCATCGCGACTGAGACTGACCAGCACATTTTCCGTCCGAAGCGTCCCGGGCCGCATTCCCCCACCACCTTGCACGACTGCATTCAGTTGCGCGATTGCGGCCAGATCCATCTGAGGAAGCGTCTTCGCCAATTCCAGCGCATGCTTCAAGTTGAGGATGATCTCAATCGCCTCAGGCTTCACGCCGGCGACGGTGACATTGTTGAGAATCGCCTCCGTGTCCAGCCGAGTGGTTGCAAGCCCCTCGAAATGACCGGCGCTGTAGACGATCCCCGGCAAATTTTTTTCAAACAACATCGCTTCTTGCGAAGGCGTCAGGTGAAACTTGTTTTGCATCTTGCCATCCCCTCTCAGCGATTGGGTGGTCGCGTCGAATTTGTTCAGGATATAACAAAGCGACCCTCGAAAGGAGGATCGCAGCGTTGTTGTAAAAATTGAGAGACGAAAGATTAACGCTTGGAGAACTGGCTCGCTTTGCGGGCTTTCTTCAAACCGTACTTCTTACGTTCCTTCATACGAGGGTCACGTGTGAGCATGCCGGCACGCTTGAGGGGACCGCGGAAATCCGGGTCAACAGTCAAAAGAGCGCGGGAAATGCCGTGACGAACTGCCCCGGCCTGACCGGAGAAGCCACCACCGTTAACGTTGACAAGGACATCGTAGCTGCCCTTTGTCTCGGTGATATCGAATGGCTGGTTGATATCCAAGATCAAGTTCTCATATGGAAGATAGTCATGGACGTCTTTGCCGTTCATCGTGATTTTACCGGAACCTGGGACCAAACGGACCCGGGCAACGGAGTTTTTGCGGCGACCTGTGCCGCTGTAAGATACTTGAGCCACAGTTGTGTCCTCCTTAGATTAGGTTCGTAATGTCGAGTACTTCCGGCTTCTGCGCTTCGTGAGGGTGCTGGTCCCCTGCGTAAACGTGAAGCTTCAGAAATTGCTGATGGCCAAGCGTGTTCTTGGTCGGCAACATTTTCTTAACGGCATATTCGACTAAGCGAGCTGGGTTGTCCTTCAAAAGGTCGCCAGCCACTTCATGCTTCAAACCACCTGGATGTTGACTGTGGTGATAGTAGATCTTATCCGTTGCCTTACGACCGGTCAGCTTAACTTTGCCGGCGTTGATGACGATCACGTTGTCGCCCACATCGGTATGAGGGGTGTAGGTCGGCTTGTTTTTGCCGCGCAAGATGGTTGCAACGACAGAAGCCAAGCGGCCGAGACTGATATCAGTGGCGTCGATCAGGACCCACTTGCGTTCGATTTCACCTGGCTTAGCCATGAATGTTGTACGCACGATTTGTTTCCTCCAATATTCTGTGCTGTTTGACACGCATTAAGTTTCCGGGGCTTATTGTGGGGCAAACAATACCGTCTACTAGAATACAAAAAAAAGGCGCGCGTGTCAATCATTATCAAAAGGGTGTGGAGGCTCGCGTTTAGGGGTGGGCAGTTAGCTTAGCCTGGGTGCTTGGTGGCGCTCCTTGCCACCGAGTACCTAGGTCAGCTAAATGTCCCACCCCTGCGAGCCGGAACCCAACTAAAGGGTGCGGTGCTCGCCAGAGCCCAACTGACAGCACGCCCGATGGAATCAACGCACCGGCTGCTCCCCATCATAGTAAACTTCTTTCAGATATAACCCTGATGCCGGCGCAGTGCCGCGGGCCTGCTGGCGGTCTTTGACCTCAAACAGCCGCAAAAAGTCGTGCACATCGCGGCGCCCGGTTCCAATTTCCAAAAGCGTTGCAACCAGAATACGGACCATGTTGTACAAAAAACCATTGCCGTAAAATTCAAAGATCACCTCGTTGGCAGCCACATCCTCGCGCACCGTTGCCTCATAGATCGTGCGCACCTTGTCCGTAATCTCCCCACCGCTTGCCGCAAAGCTGGAAAAATCATGCGTGCCGACCAGATCATCGAGCGCGACCCGCACCCGGTCCAAGTCAAGCTTATAGGGAAAATGTCCTGTGTACAGGCGTTTGAACGGATCGGTGTAGCGCCCGCGCTGAACGCGATACAGGTAGCGCTTGCCAGTTGCCGAATAGCGCGCGTGAAAATCGGCCGGCACGATCTCTGCCTTGAGAATCTCGACATCCAGCGGCATCAAACTGTTCATCGCGCGCAGTATCGCTTCGACCGGAATATTTCCCGGGTAATCAAATGACACGACTTGCCCGAGCGCATGGACCCCGCTATCGGTGCGGCCAGAGCCGTCGATGTGGAAATGATCCACCTTCGCCATTTTCGCCAGCGCTTTTTGCAACACGCCTTGGACCGTTCGTTGATTGGGTTGGACTTGGTAGCCGGCAAAATGCGTGCCGTCATAGGCCAAGGTCAATTTATAATGCGTCATTGACGGTTCCCTTTCTAAGCGCGGAGCAACAGCAGCAACCCCGTGAGCACGATCATCCCCGCGGCGGCCACCCCGTCTCTGCGGTGATACTTCAGCACGCGGAACTTGCTTCGCCCGTCGCCGCCTTGGTACCCGCGCGCATCCATTGCGGTGGCAAGGTCCTCGGCGATGCTAAAGCTATCGACAAACAGCGGAATGAGAAGCGGTACGACCGCCTTCATCTGCTGGAAAAGATTGCCCGAGCCAAAATCCACGCCACGCGCGCGCTGCGCATTCATGATCTTCGTCGTCTGATCCATCAGCGTTGGCACGAACCGCAGCGCAATCTGCAAGACCAGCGCGAGCTCGGTCACCGGCACATGCAACACCCGCAGCGGCCGCAGCAGGCTTTCCACCGCATCCGCCAGCGATAAAGGCTGCGTGGTCAGGGTCAACAGCGTCGAAATGAAAATGATCAGCACGAAGCGCATGAAGATGAACGCCCCGTTGGACAGGCCAAACTGCGTGATCGCCAGCCAGCCCCACTGCCAATACACTTTGCCGCCTGTGGTGAAAAAGACCTGGAGCAGCACGGTAAACAGAATCAGCCACAACATCGGCCGGACGCCCCGCAGGAAGAAGCCCAGCTTGACTTTAGATAGCCAGATCATGAAAAAAGTGGCCAGGGTCATCACTAAATAGCTTTTCCAGTCATTGGCCAGGAAAATAATGCCGATGTAGTAGAAACTCGCCAGCAATTTTGTCCGCGGATCGAGTTGATGAATCCAGGAGTCCCCCGGTATGTAGCGCCCTAAGATCAATTTATTCATGGTGGGCGCCTCCGATCTGTGGCAACAGTTGATCCGCCAGCTCATCTGAGGTCAATGGCAACGGGTCGAACCGAAAGCCCTTGGCCATCAGTTGCTCGGCCATCGCGGTGGCTTTTGGCAGCCCCAGCTGATGCGCACGCAGCCAATCGGGATCCGCGAAGATCTCACGCGGGCTGCCTTCCTTGATCAAAGCGCCTTGATCCATCACGAGCACGTGGTCGGCAAAATCGGCGACATCATCCATTTGATGCGTCACCAGCACGATCGTCAGGCCCTGCGTTTCATGGAGCCGCTCAAACATCGTCATCATGTCGCGGCGGCCCGCCGGATCCAGGCCCGCAGTCGGTTCATCGAGCACCAACACCTGCGGCTGCATCGCAAGCACACCTGCGATCGCGACTCGGCGCATTTGCCCGCCCGACAGATCAAACGGCGACTGCGTGAGCACCTCTTCAGGCAGGCCCACCAGTGTCACCATTTGTTTGGCCAGGGCGGCCGCCTCATCATCACTGGCCCCGAAGTTTTTCGGGCCAAACGCGATGTCTTTTGCGACGGTCTGCTCGAACAGCTGATTTTCCGCAAATTGGAAAACCATCCCGACTTTTTGCCGCAACGGCTTCAGATTTTTATTATTGGTCTCGGCTGTGATCACCCGGTCGCCAATGGTCACCGTGCCGCTGGTCGGCTTCAGCAACGCGTTCAAGTGCTGCAGAAGCGTCGACTTACCGCTGCCGGTGTGGCCAATGATGGCCGTATAACTGTGATTGGAAATGGTGGTCGAGACGTCGCGCAAGCCTTCCCCGGCAAACGGGGTCCCTGCCTGATAGGTGAAGCTTACATGGTCGAATGTAATGTCCACAGGTAGTTCACCAGGCCTTCCTCGTCAAGATAATGTGCGGGCATATTGATCCCGCGGGAAATAAGCGCATGTTTGAGGCGCTCTGCAAATGGCACGTCCAACCCAAGCTCGATCAGCTCAGGCCCTCGGGCGAAAATCTCCGCCGGGGTCCCGCTTTCCTTGATCGCGCCGTCGTTCAAAATGATCACGCGATCCGCACTGGCCGCCTCGTCGATGTCATGGGTGATCGATAAAACCGTGAGACTTTGCCGCTCACGCAGCGCCTGAATCAATTGAAGCACTTCCAGGCGGCCAGCCGGGTCAAGCATCGACGTCGCCTCATCTAAGATGATGATGTCCGGCCGCTGGGCAATGATCCCGGCGATCGCGACCCGCTGTTTTTGCCCACCGGAAAGCCGCGCTGGCTCCCGCGAGGAAAAAGCAGACATGTTGACCTGCTCCAGCGCATCATCAACGCGCACGATCATCTCGTCACGCGGCATCCCACGATTTTCCAATCCAAACGCCACATCATCGCCGACTGTTGCGCCGACGAATTGGTTATCCGGATTCTGAAAAACGATCCCGACCTTCGCCCGAATATCCCAGATATTTTCTTCAGTGAGTGGTAGCCCCGCCACAGTCACCTGGCCACTGGTGGGTGCCAATAGACCATTGATATTTTTCGCGAGTGTGCTTTTCCCACTCCCGTTGTGGCCGATAATGGCGACCCACTCCCCCTGTGCGATGTCCAAAGAGACATCCGCCAAGGCCGGGTGCGTCGCGTCGGGATACGTATAGCTCAAATGATCGATCTGAATGGCCTCTGTCATGACGCCCCTCCGTTCCAATGCATAACACGAACATAATACCATATTTTAGCCCTAAGCGGAGGCGATGAAAAGGTAGGGTGCGGAGCGCGGCGTTCAGGTCTGGGTAGCTAGTTCGGCTTAGGCGCTTGGTGGTGTACTTGGCCACCGAGTGCCTGAGTCGACTAGATATCCCAGACCTGCCGCGCGAAGCCCAACTGGAGGGTGCGGCGCCGAGCGCTTAGGGGTGGGCAGCTAATCTGGTTCTGGCGCTTGGGGCCGCACTTAGCCCCGAGTGACGGAACCAGTTAGATGTCCCACCCCTGCTCGGCGAAGCCCAACTGGAGGGTGCGGAGACCCGCGGGATGGTGGGTCAGCTAACTTGGCTAGGGTGCTTGAGGTGCCCTTCGCCTCGAGCATCCAAGCCAGTTAGATGTACCCACCATGCGGGCCGAAGACCAACTGGAGGGTGCGGCGCGCGGCGTTCAGGTCTGGGTAGCTAGTTCGGCTCGAATGCTTTTACCCCTTCCCCATCAGTTCGTTTGACCTCTTATCTAGCTCATAGAATTGACGAAAGCGTTCACAAATGCTACGGTTTTGGGGTTGTTTGACCCACTTTCCCATCTTCGGAGGTCACCATGACACTTACCCTTGCTCAAGCAGATGCCTATATCCGCGATCATGCCGCCACCGTCGCCCCACAATTTCGCCCGCAAGCGCATTTTGCCGCGCCAATTGGGTGGCTGAACGACCCCAACGGCCTGGTCTATTTTGCGGGCCGCTTCCACCTGTTTTACCAGTACAATCCTTACAGCGCTGTCTGGGACACGATGCACTGGGGCCACGCGACCAGTCGTAACCTGATCGATTGGCACGACGAGCCGGTCGCGTTGGCCCCAGATCAGGACTACGACCGCAACGGTGTTTTCTCGGGCTCTGCGATTGTGGCAGGCAACACGCTGGTTTTGATGTACACGGGCAACGTCCAGCAAGCCGACGGAACGGTCCGGCAAAATCAGAACATCGCCACTTCGACGGATGGCATTCACTTCACAAAATACGCCAGCAACCCAGTGCTGACAGAGGCGGACCTGCCCGCCGGCGCTTCGGTGCAAAATTTTCGCGACCCGAAACTGACGATGCACGATGGCCATTATTATGTGGTCCTCGCCTCCTCTGACCGGGCCGAGGCCGGCCAGATCCTGCTCTACACCTCTGATGACCTCCTGCATTGGCGCTTCGTATCGATCTTGCTGCGTGGGATTCCCGAGCTAGGAACAATTGCGGAATGCCCGGACCTCCTGACAATCGACGGCCAGGACGCGTTGGTCTTCAGTGCGATCGGCGTCGTGGGCGGCGGCGCCAACGTGAACCTCGCACTCGGCCAGATGGATTGGCAGACGGGCCAATTTTCACCGCGCACCATTCACCCACTTGATCACGGCCGCGACTTCTATGCCCCGCAATCCTTTGAGCATCTCGGTACGCGTTACCTGATTTCCTGGCTCCACTCGGCGGACGCAACGGATTATCTTCCCTCGCACGACCAGCAGTGGAACGGCCAGATGGGCAGTCCGCGGGTCCTCCATCTAGGGAAAAACGGGACATTGCGCCAAACACCCGTGCTGCCGGCCGGCTACGAAACCGATGTCGTCGCGACGGACAAGTCGATGCCGCTTGCGATTGCAACGGCTGTGACTGCATGCGATGGACTAGCGGCTGGCCAATCGCTGATGCTCGCTGGAAAACACGGGGCCATCCAGCTCGAGCAAACCGCGCAGACATTGATGATCACTACCCACGATGCCATCCCGACGCAACATCTAGCCTTGTCACTCGCCCCTTCAACCTCGTTTCAGATCATCCTCGACCGCTCCTCGCTCGAGGTGTTCACCGCGACAGGGCAAGTTGCCAGTTTGATCTATTTTGTAGACACACCTCTAACTGAGGTTCGCACCTCTGCCGGCCAGGTGCCACTCGCGATCTGGCACGAAACAGCTAACAATTGAATTGCATCTGGCGCCGGGGCAATCGCCTCGGCGCCTCTTTGCCACTTGTGCAGCTCCTGATTCAGACAATCAGCGGGTGCGTTTCACCCATTATTCCCCTCCATATAATTAAGCGAGTGCGCGGCAAAAAATGGGATCGCAATTTTTGAAATACCCGCTTCACACGATTCTTTAGCTGGTGACAGCGGGTCAGCAATGGCAATCGCCTCACGAACGATGCGCACAGCTAAGTCCGCAGCCAATAAATGCGGCACAGGTTTGGAGGCTTTAAACCCAGTACATCAGCGCGAATGGTCTAGCCCATACGTGCGTGTTTAAAAATCCTGTCACATCGGCATTCCTGACCAATGTTTAAAATTTCCCCGAGATCTCGATCACATTTTCCGCCTGCCACCCGCTTAACTATATGTAAGGGTCAGGAAGGTGGACTCTTACCGGCCCCCTGGGTGAGCCATGCGTCAACCGGATATTGGCGCAGGCGTTCCAACCCTATCCGGACAGGACTGAGGGAAACAACACACCTACAGAGCGCACGCCTGATCAGCAGCGTTCAGCACCACCTGCACCACGGGGACCCGGGTCCCCACAATAGTCTTTCATCAAAATATCGTGCAGCCCACCTTCGTTTGCAGGAGCTGAATGCGGCCCATCTTGAGAACGACACCTTCTTCTTCGGAAGGGGGAAGGTCACCGAAATTCTAAGCCTATATGTCACCCAACTTGCACCAGCGTCCGATATGGCGGCGACTCAAAGAACCACCCATGATGAAAGACGAACGACTTGCGCAAGCGGGTCGTTACCGATGCAACGTCCCCGGCGGCAACGCCATGTCACGCTCTTTGACAGCTGAATAAGCACCACCGGCATCCACACAAGTGTCGTGCAGCCCACCTTTGTTTGCAGCACCGGGTATGCGGCCCATCTTGAGAACGACGCCTTCTTCTTCGGAAGCGGGAAGGTCACCGAAATTCTAAGCCTACATGACCTAAGCTTACTGCACCAGCAATCGATATATGGCGGCGGCACGGATACCACAAAGTTTTCAAAGAGGAATGCAATCACACAAGTTACGACTGGCGAGGGCCTGTCGTTCGCAACGTGTGTGGCCCCTGGTCCAGTTAACGGCCCGACTGGATCAGGGGTACATAAGCCAAGCCGCGATGATTAGGCCCTGTTTTCCCCATCGAGCGCCGCCTAACCCCTGAATCAAAAAAAGAGCCACGCACCAAGGCGCAGCTCCGCTATGTAAAAAAATCATTTAATGATGGAGACACCGGTTGCCCGGTGCTCGCAAGCTAGACTCGGCGGCGCTGCAAGCAGTGCCGGGCGCAAGGCCCATGCCAGAAGTGGCAGCCAACATCGTAACGCTCCATCGATCAAATGATCAAAGTGAATCGACCACGGGGGCCGATTCGTTTTAGAAATGGTCCCGCCGAGGCGGGAGGTCAAACATTACACCAGCTCGATGATGACCATCGGTGCTGCGTCGCCGCGACGAGGTGCAGTCTTCAAGATGCGGGTGTAGCCGCCCTTACGATCTGCATAACGTGGTGCGATATCGGTAAAGAGTTTCTGCAAAGCGTTCTTTACGACCGGCTTGCCGTCAACTTCTTGGACATCAGCGATCTCCTGGCGAACATAAGCAGCTGCCTGACGACGTGCGTGCAGGTCGCCGCGCTTGCCGAGGGTGATCATCTTTTCAACCGTGCCGCGAACTTCTTTAGCGCGAGCTTCGGTGGTGATCAGACGTTCGTGAATGATCAGATCTGTGGTCAAACTGCGCAGCAAAGCTTTACGCTGAGACTTCGTGCGCTGTAATTTCCGGTAACTCATGGAATTGGCCTCCTTTGCGAATTTTGGTTAATCTTCTTTACGCAATCCTAAGCCAAGATCAGAGAGCTTGTTCTTGACTTCCTCAAGCGACTTGCGGCCCAGGTTGCGCACTTTCATCATATCGGCTTCTGTTTTGTTGGTTAATTCTTGAACCGTATTGATGCCGGCGCGCTTGAGGCAGTTGTATGAACGGACAGACAAGTCGAGCTCTTCGATGGTCATCTCGAGCATCTTTTCCTTGTGTGTCTCTTCTTTTTCCACCATGATCTCGGCGTTCTTAGCTTCATCAGTCAGATTAACGAAGATATCAAGATGTTCAGTCAAGATCTTCGCGGCCAAACTGATTGCCTCACGTGGGGAGATCGAGCCATTGGTCCAAACATCCAGGGTCAGCTTGTCGAAATCGTTGCGGCGACCAACACGGGTGCTTTCCACCTGGTAGTTGACGCGACTGATCGGCGTGAAGATCGAATCGACCGGCAGGACACCGATCGGCATGTCGTCGACCTTGTTCTGGTCGGCTGCGACATAACCGCGACCGGTGCGGACCGTCATCCGGATATGGAAATGACCGCCCTCAGCCACCGTGCAGATATACTGCTCCGGATTCAGCACTTCAACGTCGCTATCGGTGACAATGTCGGCCGCGGTGACCGTGGCTGGCCCTGTCACGTCGATCTCAACAGTGCGATCTTCGTCGGTATTCATCTTCAAAGCGAGCTTCTTGATGTTCAAGATGATCTGGGTGACATCTTCCAGTACCCCATCGATCGTGGAGAACTCGTGCAGGACGCCATCGATCTGGATGCTGGCTACCGCAGCCCCTGGCAGTGAGGATAAAAGGATACGCCGAAGGGAATTCCCAAGGGTGGTCCCATAACCGCGTTCCAGCGGTTCAACGACAAACTTGCCATAGTTGGTGCTTTCGTCAACTTTGGTGATGTTTGGCTTTTCAAATTCGATCATCTAGTCTGTACCCCTTTCAAAACGAGAAGTGAAGTTTTGTCTACCCGACACAAACACGATCGCGGGGTAACAATTACACACGACGACGCTTTGGAGGACGAGAACCATTATGCGGAACTGGGGTCACGTCGCGGATCGCCGTAACTTCCAGGCCAGTTGCCTGAAGTGAGCGAATCGCAGCTTCACGACCAGAGCCAGGACCTTTGACCGTCACTTCGACCGTCTTCATGCCATGTTCCATGGATTCCTTGGCTGCTGCCTCGGCCGCCATCTGCGCTGCAAATGGGGTCGACTTACGGGAGCCTTTGAAGCCCAACGCACCAGCCGAAGACCATGCGATCGCGTTGCCGCGCGGGTCGGTGATCATCACGATCGTGTTGTTGAAGGTGGAGTGGATATGAGCCACACCGGTCTCAACGTTTTTACGTACTCGACGCTTGCGAGTAGTTTTGCGTGTTGCCATCGAAATTTACCTCCCTTGATTATTTCTTCTTCCCGGCAATGGTAACTTTCTTACCTTTTCGGGTGCGTGCGTTGTTCTTGGTGTTCTGACCGCGAACAGGGAGCCCGCGACGATGACGAATGCCGCGATACGAGCCGATTTCCTGCAGGCGCTTGATGTTCAGGCTGACTTCACGACGCAGGTCGCCTTCAACTTTAACGTTGTCGACAGCTGCACGGATCTTGTCTTCCTGGTCAGGCGTCAGGTCTTCTTCCTTGACGTTTTCAGGAACGCCGGCCTCTGCCAGAATCTTCTGCGCAGTGGTCTTGCCGATCCCGAAGATGTAGGTCAAGGCGATTACGATTTGCTTACCACGTGGTAAGTCAACACCAGCGATACGAGCCATGTAGATGACACCTCCTATTTATTAAGTGAATTAAGACCCTTGGCGTTGCTTATGCTTCGGGTTGGCAGAGCAAATGATCATGACGCGGCCTTTGCGGCGTACGACTTTGCAGTGCTCACACATCTTTTTTACAGATGGACGTACTTTCATGATTAAGCCTCCTCAGGAAACGTCCCAGGCGAACCTGGGCATTCTGGCAATTACTTGAAGCGGTAGGTGATCCGGCCCTTGGTCAGATCATAAGGCGACAGCTCCACGGTCACCCGGTCGCCAGGCAAAATACGGATGTAATGCATCCGAATCTTCCCTGAAACATGGGCGAGAATCGTCGCGCCGTTTTCAAGTTCGACTTTGAACATCGCATTTGGAAGTGTATCCGATACGGTGCCCTGAATTTCAATGACGTCGTCTTTTGCCACTAAATATTCCTCCTAAATGATGGGTTGCAATGTAAAACGCGCTAAAAAGGGCGAGGCCACTGGCACTCACCGCACATACCGCGATATTGTACCATAATTTCTAGACTTTGAAAACAGTCCGCGAGGCGGTGCAAAAGACATCAGTCGTCTACTTTGCCACAGTGGCCAGAATTTTGTTGATTTCTGCAAATACCAAGTCGATGTCTTGGTCCCCGTTGACTGAGAAAAGCAGATCGCGCTGCTTGTAAAAGTCGAGAAGCGGGGTGTTCATTTCGATATTGACCTTGATGCGGTTCTTGACCGTTTCAGGCTTATCGTCTTCACGCTGGAAGAACTCGGTGCCGCCGCACCGGTCGCACACACCCGGCACTTTGGTCGGGTTGTACAACTTGTGGTAAGTGGCGCCGCAAGTCTTGCAGATGAAGCGGCCGGACAGGCGATCGATGAGGACGCTAGGTTCAACATCGATGTTGATCACCGCGTCAAGCGGCTTGTTCAGGTCTTTGGTGATCGTCTCGAGCGCTTCCGCCTGAGCAATCGTCCGGGGAAAACCATCCAGCATGTAGCCCTGGTCGGTGTCTTTTTCCTGCAGGCGATCCTTGACGATGCCGTTGGTCACATCGTCAGGCACCAATTGGCCCTTGTCGATGAACCCTTTTGCTTCAAGGCCAAGCGGGGTCTTCGCAGCCATCGCTGCGCGGAACATGTCGCCGGTCGAGATATGGGCGATCGGGTAGGCGTCTTCAATACGTTCCGCCTGTGTCCCCTTGCCCGCGCCGGGCAGCCCCATTAAGATCAGATTCAATTTTCTTCCTCCTAAAGCGAAGTGGAAAACGCGATCAGTCCTTCGTCAGGTCGCCCTGGATGAAGCCGACATACTCGCGCTTCATCAGCAAGCCGTTCAACTGACGGACAAGTTCGATCGCTGTCATGACCACGATCAAAAGGCTGGTACCGCCAAGCCCAATGGACTGCGGCAGGCCCCAGATGTTCGCAGCAAGCTGCGGCATCAGCGCAACCAGACCCAAGAACAGCGCCCCCACCGTGGACAGCCGGATCAGAAGTGCAGAGAGATACTTCTCTGTTTCCTTACCAGGCCATACACCGATGATGTAACTGCCTTGCTTGGTCAGGTTCTCGGCCACCTTTTCTGGGTTGACCTGAACGAAGGCATAGAAGAAGGTGAATACAACGATCAAGACGGTGTAGATGATCGTGCCAACCGTCGTCTGCATGTTGAAGATGTTGGACAAGGTCTGATACCAACCAGCATCTTTGAACTTGCTTTGCAGGCCCATCAAGATGGTCTGCGGGGTGACGATGAAGGAACTGGCGAAGATCACTGGGATGACCCCAGCCACGTTGATCTTCAACGGCAGGTAGCTTTCACTGCCAGTCGCCGCAACGCGCCGCGTGTATTGAATCGGGATCTTGTAGTTCGCTTGCTGGACCCAGGTCACAAAGGTCACAACGATCAAAATGAGGACGATCAAGGCAAGCAGGAAAAATGCCCCCTTGATGTGGTCGCTCGTTTCACCGCGCAACAGATTGTCATTGATCAGCGATAAGAACCCGCTTGGGAGGCGGGCAATAATACCCGCGAAGATGATCATCGACACCCCATTGCCGATGCCTTTGTCCGTGATCTGTTCGCCCATCCAGGTCAGCAGCATGGTGCCGCCGGTCAGGATGATCCCGATCTGGACATAAGTCATTGCTGTCGGGGCGCTTGTCAGCAAGCCGTTTTGGCTCAGTGCCTGGAAACCGGCGGTGATGCCGATCGCCTGGAAGAAGCCGAGGAAAATGGTCAGGTAACGGGTCCATTGGTTCAGCTTACGCCGGCCAACTTCGCCTTGCTTGCTCCATTCCACGAACTTCGGCACGATGTCCATTTGCAGCAATTGAACCACGATCTGCGCCGTGATATATGGTGAAACCCCCATAGAGAAAATCGAGTATTGCGCCAGTCCCCCACCACTTACAGTGTCAAACAGGGGAACCAGCCCGCCTTTACTCAGGCCGGCGATCGCACCTGCATTCACACCTGGAACTGAAATCTGAGCACCGAGTCGATAAACCAATAAAACGCCGAGCGTGAAGAGGATCTTATTGCGGATCTCTTTGACTTTGAGCGCATTGATGAGGGTTTTCAGCATTAGATCACCTCGAGAGAACCGCCTGCCGCTTCGACAGCCGCCTTCGCAGCTTCAGAAGCTTTGTTGACTTGGATCGTCAGCTTCTTATCAAGCGAGCCATTGGCAAGCAACTTGATGCCGTCATACTCTTTCTTGATCAAGCCGCTTTCGACCAAAAGTGTCGGGGTGACTTCAGTTCCTTCATCAAACCGGTTGAGGTCGGCGACGTTGATAACGGCGTAGACTTTGCGGTTGATATTCTTGAACCCGCGTTTTGGCATCCGGCGGAACAGTGGCATCTGGCCACCTTCAAAGCCGAGACGCGTCTTACCGCCTTGGCGGGCCAGTTGGCCTTTGGTCCCTTTACCGGCCGTCTTACCCTGACCGCTGGAAGTCCCGCGGCCCAGGCGTTTGCGATCACGACGAGAGCCTTCGCTTGGCTTTAATTCGTGCAATTTCATACTCTAGGCACCTCCTTGTGGAAAGATTTAGTCCTTGATCTCCTCAACGGAAACCAGGTGGGAAATTTGGAAGATCGCACCGCGAATTGCGGCATTGTCAGGCTTAACGACGGTGCTGTTCACACGGCCAAGGCCCAGCTCTTTAACGATCTTGCGCTGCTTCGGCAGGCGATGAACTGCACTGCGAGTCAGCGTGATTTTTAATTGTGCCATGGTTCGCCCTCCTAATCTTGTTGCAACTGCGATACGGACAAGCCCCGCAGCTCCGCAACTTGTTCGACGGTCTTCAATTGCTTGAGGCCTTCCATGGTCGCGCGGATCATGTTGATCGGGGTGTTACGGCCCAGCGACTTGCTGGTGACATCAGAGATGCCGGCAAGTTCCATGACCGAACGGACGGCGCCGCCAGCAGCGACCCCGGAACCTTCAACGGCCGGCTTAAGCAGAACTTCGCCAGCGCCAAAGTGGCCGATCACTTCATGAGGGATCGTGGTGCCGACGATCGGTACTTCGATCAAGCTCTTCTTAGCGTCTTCGACCGCTTTGCGAATCGCTTCTGGCACTTCTTGCGCCTTGCCGGTACCGAAACCGACATGGCCGTGCTTATCGCCAACGATGGCGATCGCTGCAAAACGCAGACGGCGGCCACCTTTGACAACTTTGGTGACGCGGTTGATCGCAACAACGTTGTCTTCGAGGTCCAGTTGGTTTGGATCGATATATGTTGCCATGTATTGGTGTTCCTCCTTATTAGAATTCAAGGCCGTTTTCACGTGCTGCTTCAGCTAAAGCCTGCACGCGACCATGATAGAGGTAACCACCACGGTCAAAGACGACAACTTTTTTACCAGCGGCGACAGCACGCTCCGCGACCAGCTTGCCAACTGCGACAGCTTGGTCGGTCTTGTTGTCATCGGCTGAAACTTCTTTATCAAGAGTGGAGGCACTTGCTAGCGTCACACCCGCTACGTCATCAATTACTTGCGCGTAGATGTTTTTATTTGAACGAAAAATGTTCAAGCGTGGGCGCTCGCTCGTACCAGAGATCTTACCCCGGACACGTGCGTGACGACGTTGCCGAGTTTTGTTCTTATCTGGCTTGGAAATCACAATGTTCACTCCTTTGAATGGGTTGCATTTGACGATGTGCCTGAGAGGTCGGACCAGCCAGGTCACGCGGCCAAATGCGCGGCGCGATCCAATAGATGACGCCGCAATATTTTAAATGTGCGGTGAAGGTGAGAATTACTTCCCAGTCTTCCCTTCCTTACGACGAACAACTTCATCCGTATAACGGATCCCTTTGCCCTTGTAAGGTTCTGGTGAGCGAACGGCACGAATCTCAGCCGCAAACTGACCAACTTTTTGTTTTGAAATGCCGTGCAGCAAAATGTTTGTTGTCGCAGGCACTTCAATTGTGATGCCTTTTGGCGCTTCCATCTCAACGGGATGGGAGTAACCAACGGCAAGGACCAGCTTATCACCCTGCATTTGTGCACGATAGCCGACCCCGACCAAGGTCAACGATACGGTGTAACCGTCTGTTACGCCGATGACCATGTTGTTCAGGTTCGCGCGGGTCGTGCCGTGCAGTGCCTTGAAGCTGTCATCAGGGCGTGTGAAAGTAATTTCACTGCCGTCTTGATGCATTTCGATTTCAGGGGCAAAGGCGCGAGTCAACTCGCCCTTCGGCCCTTTAACGGTGATGTTGTTACCATCCTTGGTGACCGTAACACCGGCCGGGATGGTGATCACTTTATTCCCAATACGACTCACTGGTGGGCACCTCCTTTAATGATTTAGCGTTTTACCAGATGTAGGCGAGCACTTCGCCGCCAACGTTCTTTGCCCGTGCTTCCTTATCGGTCAAAACACCGTTGGAAGTGGAGATGATCGCGATGCCCAGGCCATTGAGGACCTTCGGCACAGCGTCAGCTTTGACATAAGAGCGCAAGCCTGGCTTGGAGATACGCTTCAAACCGGAGATGACACGTTCGTTGTTCTTCCCATACTTAAGGAAGATCCGGATCATGCCTTGCTTGTCATCTTCAATGACTTCGTAGTCACGGATGAAGCCTTCCCGCTTGAGGATCTCAGAGATATCTTTTTTCATCTTTGATGCAGGTACGACGAGTGATTCGTGACGAACCATGTTGGCGTTACGAATCCGGGTCAAATAATCTGCGATTGGATCGGTCAGGACCATTGATTTAACCTCCTTTGACTTGGTAGTGATTTACCAGCTAGCTTTACGCATGCCAGGAATCTGGCCGGCATGTGCTAATTCACGAAGGCAAATCCGGCAGAGTTTAAATTTACGATAAACGGAATGCGGACGGCCGCAACGCTGGCAGCGAGTGTATTCTTGCACTGCGAACTTTGCAGGCCGGCTGTTCTTAACGATCATGGACTTCTTAGCCAAGTAGCGGACCCCCTTATTTCGCGAAAGGCATGCCGATTTGCGTGAGCAATTCGAGCGCCTCTTCGTCAGTATTAGCAGTGGTTACGATGACAACGTCGAGGCCGCGAACGCGGTTGACCTTATCATAATCAATTTCAGGGAAGATCAGTTGCTCCTTGACGCCCAGGGTGTAGTTCCCACGGCCGTCGAAGGACTTGGCAGAGATCCCATGGAAGTCACGAACACGTGGCAAAGACACGTTGATCAGCTTGTCGAGGAAGTCATACATCCGCTCGCCGCGCAAGGTGACCTTGGCGCCGATGGACATGCCTTCACGCAGGCGGAAGTTCGCGATGCTCTTCTTGGCCTTGGTGATCAGTGGCTGCTGGCCGGAGATCTCACGAAGCTCTTCAACAGCTTCGTCCAAGTTCTTGGCATTTTGCGTCGCATCACCGACACCCATGTTCAGAACGATCTTTTCGACCTTAGGTGCCTGCATCGAGCTCTTGTAGTTGAACTTCTTGATCATAGCCGGTGCGATCTCTTTGGTGTAGCGTTCCTGTAAACGGTTAGTCATGCTAGTTTAGTCCTCCCTTCCTCTTATTTTGCATCCTTGTCGCTGTCGTCTTTGGCTTTTTTGTCGTCCTTAGACGGCTTTGCCCCTTCGATCACAGCGCCGGACTTCTTTGCGACCCGGACCTTCTTGCCATCCTTCAGATCAGAGCCGATGCGGCTTGGCTTGTTAGTCTCTGGATCAAGCAGCATCACGTTGGACACGTGAATCGCCGCTTCTTTGTCCACAATACCGCCCTTTGGGTTGGTATTGCTTGGCTTTTGGTGTTTCTTGATCATGTTGACGCCTTCGACAATGACCTTGTCTGTGTTGAACAGCACTTTGATCACTTTGCCTTCTTTGCCAGCGTCTTTACCGCGCATGACCCGAACGGTATCACCAGTTTTGATTTTCATGAGTTGCACCTCCTATTTGCTCAGAATGATTACAGGACTTCGGGCGCTAAGGAAACGATCTTCATGAAATCGCCGTCACGCAGTTCACGTGCCACTGGTCCAAAGATACGAGTTCCCCGTGGGCTCTTGTCAGCATTGATGATGACTGCGGCATTTTCGTCGAACTTGATGTACGACCCGTCTGCGCGGCGGGCACCAGACTTCGTGCGAACGATGACCGCTTTGACGACATCATGCGCTTTGACAACGCCACCTGGTGTAGCCTGTTTTACAGTTGCAACAACGATGTCACCGATGTTACCGGTCTTGCGGTAAGAACCGCCAAGCACCTTGATCACCAGCAACTCGCGAGCGCCGGAATTATCCGCCACTTTAAGACGACTTTCTTGTTGAATCACGGGTTGGTCCTCCTTTCATCACGATAATAAAATCAGATCTGAACTGCCTTTTCGACAACTTCCAATAAACGGAAACGCTTATTGCGAGACAGCGGACGAGTTTCCATGATACGAACGACGTCGCCGACCTTAGCGGTATTGTCTTCGTCATGTGCGTAGTACTTCTTAGAATACTTCACACGCTTGCCGTATACCGGGTGCGTCTTGGTCGTGTTGACTTCGACGGTGATCGTCTTGTCCATTTTGTCCGAGACCACGAGGCCTTGATAAACCTTACGATGATTACGTTCCAAGGTAAATGTCTCCTTTCCGATTATTTATTGAGTTCTTGCTGCCGAAGGACCGTCTTGATCCGCGCGATGTTCTTGCGGACCTGCTTCAACCGGGCAGTGTTTTCCAGCGAGCCGGTCGCTTGCTGGAAGCGGAGGTTGAACAGTTCTTCCTTATATTGCTTCTCTTTGTCGAGCATTTCAGCAGTCGACAATGCAGTGATCTCTTTAGCCTTCATTAGATTGCCCACCTACTTCCTCGCGTTTAACGATCTTTGTGCGAATCGGGAGCTTGGTAGAGGCCAAACGCAATGCTTCATGTGCGACTGCAGCTGGCACGCCAGCAACTTCGAACATGATCTTTTCGCGCTTAACAACTGCGACCCAACCGGACGGGGCGCCTTTACCATTACCCATACGAACGCCGACACCTTTGCTGGTGTAGGACTTTTGAGGGAAAATACGGATCCAAACTTTCCCGCCACGCTTCATGTAACGAGTCATCGCAACACGGGCGGCTTCGATCTGACGGTTAGAGATCCAGTGCGATTCAAGGGCTTCAAGGCCATATTCCCCAAAGCTGACTTCCTTGCCGCCTTTAGCGGCACCGCGCATCTTCCCACGGAATTCGCGACGGTGTTTTACACGCTTAGGTACTAACATGGATTATTTGCCTCCCTTCGCATTTTTTGGCTGACGATTTGGCTTGTCAGGCAAAACTTCACCGCGGTAGATCCAAGTCTTGACCCCGATCTGACCATAGGTGGTGCGAGCTTCCTGCCAGGAGTAATCGATATCCGCACGCAGGGTGTGCAGCGGAACGGTCCCGTCGGCATAGTGCTCACGACGCGCCAGGTCCGCACCGTTCAAACGGCCGGAAGCCTGGGTCTTGATCCCTTTGGCGCCGGCACGCATGGTACGCTGCATCGCCTGCTTCATCGCACGACGGAACGCAACACGCTGCTCAAGTTGTTGGGCGATGCTTTCGCCGACCAGCTTGGCGTCAAGGTCTGGTTTCTTGATCTCGACAATGTTGATGTGAACTTTACGGCCAGTCAGGTCGTTCAGTTCTTTGCGCAAACTCTCAACTTGCACGCCGCCCTTGCCGATGACCATGCCCGGCTTGGCAGTGTGGATGGAGATGTTGACGCGGTTAGCAGCACGCTCGATCTCGATGGTCGAAACAGAGGCGTCTGCAAGCTTCTTGTTAATGAATTCCCGAATCTTGATATCTTCGTGAAGGAAGGAAGCAAAGTCTTTTTCTGCGTACCACTTTGCGTCCCAGTCACGGATCACACCGACACGGAAACCGATTGGATTGATTTTCTGACCCACGCGTTATCCCTCCTTACGCTTCTTTTTCGGAGACGACCACTGTGATGTGGCTTGTCCGTTTGTTGATCGGAGATGCAGAGCCCTTTGCTCGCGGACGGAACCGCTTGAGGGTCGGCCCCTCGTCAACATAAGCTTCGCTGACGAAGAGGTTTTGTGCATCTAAGTCGTAGTTGTGTTCTGCGTTCGCGATCGCGGACTTCAGAACTTTTTCGATGATTGGAGAACCCGCACGTGGCGTGAACTCCAGAATCGCGATCGCCTCAGCGACGTCGTGACCACGGATCAGGTCAATGACGAGGCGCGCCTTGCGAGCTGCGATTCGAACGGTTTTAGCCGTTGCTTTAGCAGATTGAATTTCTTCAGCCATGAATCATTTGCTCCTTTCTAGCGTGCTTTGGACTTCTTGTCGTCAGTGGCATGTCCACGGAATGTCCGAGTCGGGACGAATTCGCCAAGCTTGTGCCCAACCATGTCTTCAGAGACATAAACTGGTACGTGCTTGCGACCATCATAAACGGCGATGGTGTAACCGATAAAACTCGGGAAAATAGTCGAGCGACGAGACCAAGTCTTGATGACTTGCTTCTTTTCGCTGTCCGCCTGCGCTTCGATCTTCTTCATCAGATGAGCGTCGGCGAAAGGTCCCTTTTTAAGACTGCGACCCATTGTGTGACCTCCTTTATTCGATGTGATTCAGAAATGATCACTTGTTCTTGCGATGACGTACGATGAACTTCTCGGACTTGGCCTTGTGGTTCCGGGTCTTCTTGCCCAAGGTCTTCTTGCCCCATGGGGACAGAGGAGATGGACGGCCGATCGGTGCTTTACCTTCACCACCACCATGAGGGTGATCGTTCGGGTTCATAACAGAACCACGGACTGTCGGGCGGAAGCCGAGCCAGCGTTTGCGACCCGCCTTACCAATGCTGATCAGTTCGTGCTGTTCGTTACCGACAGCGCCGATGGTCGCACGGTTAACGGCGAGGATCATCCGTACTTCACCAGAGGACAGCCGCACGGTGACATACTTGCCATCATCGTTTTTACCCAGAAGCTGTGCATAGGTCCCAGCGGAACGTGCCAACTGGCCGCCCTTGCCAGGCTTGAGCTCAACGTTGTGAATCGTCGTGCCATCAGGGATGTTCTTCAGCGGCAGGGTGTTGCCGACTTTGATATCAGCGTCTGCGCCAGAAACAATCTTGTCGCCGACCTTCAATCCCTTAGGTGCCAGGATGTAACTCTTGACCCCATCGTCATAGTGCAGCAATGCGATGTTCGCGGTACGGTTTGGATCGTATTCGATCGCCTTGACCGTCGCCGTCACGCCGTCTTTTTGCCGCTTGAAATCAATCACCCGATAGAACTGCTTGTTACCGCCGCCACGATGACGGACCGTGATGTGACCATGCGCATTACGGCCAGCGGTGTGACTCTGGCTTTCAAGCAAGCTCTTCTCAGGGCGCTTGTTGGTGATCTCAGCGAAGTCGGAACCGGACATGTTGCGCCGGCCGTTGCTCGTTGGTTTGTATTTAATAATCGCCACGTTTTTTCCCTCCTAGTCGTAAATTTTGGTGCTAGTTTTCGAAGATCTTGATTTCTTTTGAATCGGCAGTCAAGGTCACGATGGCCTTGCGCCGCTTGCGGGTCAGACCAACAAAGTTGCCCTGACGCTTCTTTTTGCCGCGAACGTTCGCGATGTTGACCTTGGCCACCTGGACGTCGAAGATCTCTTCAACGGCGCGGCGAACCTGAGTCTTGTCAGCGTCACGCGCAACTTCGAACGTATACTTACGATCGTCCATCTGGTTGCTCGTCTGTTCGGTCACGATCGGGCGCAAAATGATGTCGCGTGCTTCCATTATGCGAGCACCTCCTCGATCTGCTTGAGCGCGGATTGGGTCAGGATCAGTTTGTTGTAGTTCACAACATCCAATACGTTGATCCCATCTGCTGGGATGACTTTGACGTTTGCCAGGTTGCGAGCGGCAAGAACGGTGTTGTCATTGCCGGCTTCAAGAACGACCAGCGCCTTTTCATTGACGTTCAATGCGTTCAAGCTGGCTGCAAAATCCTTGGTCTTCGGTGTGTCGAAGCTGAATGCATCGACAACGACCAGTTCTTTGTCCAACACCTTCTGGGAAAGCGCCGACTTGATTGCCAAGCGACGGACCTTCTTGTTGATGCTGTAAGCGTAAGAACGTGGGGTCGGGCCAAAGACGATCCCACCGCCACGCCACTGTGGGCTACGGATGGAGCCCTGACGCGCACGGCCGGTCCCCTTTTGGCGCCACGGCTTCTTGCCGCCGCCGGAAACAGCGGAACGGTTCTTAACAGAATGCGTCCCTTGACGAAGGGAAGCGCGCTGCATCACGACTGCGTCAAACAAAACGCTGTCGTTCGGTTCGATTGCCCAGATGGTATCGTTAAGATCAACGGTGCCGTTTTCCGAGCCATCTTGCTTGAATAAAGTAATGTTAGCCATTGGTTATGTCCTCCCTTCGAATTATTTAGCAGCCTTAACGGCACTGCGAATCGTCACGAAGGACTTATTCGCACCTGGGACATTGCCCTTGATCAAGATCACATTGTGCTCAAGATCGGTGGAAACAACGCTCAAGTTCTGCATGGTGCGGGTATGGTTACCCATCCGCCCTGGCAGCTTCTTGCCTTTGAAGACTTTGTTGATGATCGCCCCGAGCGAACCAGGACGACGGTGGTAACGTGAGCCGTGAGCCATAGGGCCGCGGGACTGACCATCTTTTTTGATGTTTCCCTGGAAACCGTGACCTTTAGAGATCCCGGTGACATCCACGATATCGCCAGCTGCAAATTCATCAGCCTTAACTTCCGCGCCGACCTTATAATCATCAAGCGCTACATCGCGGATCTCCTTAATGAAGCGCTTAGGGGTCGTATCCGCCTTTTTGGCGTGACCGACGCTTGGCTTATTGCTAAGCACTTCACGTTTGTCGCCGTAGCCGAGCTGAACTGCTTCGTAGCCGTCACTTTCAACGGTCTTGACTTGCAGGACGATGTTCGGGGTGACGTCGATAACGGTAACTGGGACCAGTTCGCCGTTGTCTGTGAAGACTTGCGTCATGCCAATTTTCTTACCTAAGATTCCTTTACGTGCCATGGGTACACCTCCTATTTCTGTTGGATTTTAGAGTTTGATCTCAATATCTACGCCGCTTGGCAAGTCGAGCTTCATCAAAGCGTCGACCGTCTTCGGTGTTGGGTTAACGATATCGATGAGTCGCTTGTGCGTACGCATCTCGAACTGTTCACGAGAATCCTTGTACTTATGCGGTGAACGCAGCACCGTGTAGATGGTACGTTCTGTCGGCAACGGGATCGGACCCGAGATCTCAGCGCCTGTGCGCTTCGCGGTGTCGACGATCTTGTCTGCTGACTGATCAAGAATCCGGTGTTCGTAAGCCTTGAGCCGGATGCGAATCTTCTGTTTTGCCATTGTGTGACCTCCTTCGTCTATTATCATTTAGTAGACTAGCTCCGTGAGAATTATCCGACGCGCTGCCGTGGCAAAGCGGCCGGGCGTGTCGCAACCTCTCACATCCACGCTACCTGGCCCAGTCTTGGGCCAAAAGTGCATAGTAACCCAGCTAGATTACACAGCACTCCTGATAGTATACAGAAAAGGTCCCGGTGATACAAGGTTTTTCGTGTGTTCTCATGGTTTTTTTCACACGGCGCGGTTGTGGGTCGCCCCTGCCTGGCAGATCCGAGCAGGCGGCTAGATAAAATTGGCGAGTCGCGCGTGAAAATTCCAAGGCATCTGTCTTGACACCATTCTGCCTACCCGCTAGCATGAACCTAAAAGGAGCTGATTCAGTTGTCTGAAGCCTTATTGATCATCGATTACACCAATGATTTCGTCGCCCCAACCGGCGCGCTTACGGCCGGCCCAGCTGCCCAGGCGATCGCCCCGCGCATCGTCGAGCTCGCCGAGACCTTTGCCGCACGCGGCGACTTTGTCTTTTTGCCCACCGACTTGCATGAACCTGGCGACCCATATCATCCTGAAACTGCGCTGTTTCCGCCGCATAACGTGGCCGGCAGTTGGGGCCGCGAGTACTATGGCCCGCTTGCGCCATGGGTGGCTGCCCATGCGAACGCTGCCAACGTGCGTCCATTTGCTAAGACCCGCTATTCGAGTTTTGCCGGCACCCCACTTGATCTGTGGCTCCGGGAACGCGGCGTCGAGCAGCTCCATTTGACCGGTGTGTGCACGGATATCTGCGTGCTACACACGGCGGTGGATGCGTATGACCTGAATTACCCGCTGATCATTCACCAAGACGCAGTGGCGACGTTCAAGCCAGGCAGGCAGGACTGGGCGCTCGATCACTTTAAAACAGTCTTGAATGCCACGCTCGTATGAACACGGCTATTATATAGGAAGAAATGGCATCGGCGGCAAAAAAAGCCCGTCAGCTGCGCGAGGGGGATCGCGTGCTGCCGGGCTTTTGCGTCTCGTAAACGGATGGTAGTGACTGCGGTTAGGGAGCCACAGTCAGGGAATCAGGGTTGCTGCAATTTGCGGCGGATGCCGTAAGCCGCACCGATCAGCCCCGCATCATTGCGCAGCTTGGCGGTCTTCACGCGGCCCAGTGCCGTATCTTTGATGCGGTCAAGGCTTTCGTGGCGGGCCAAGTACTCGTTGATTGTGGCCTGAAGCTCCTTCATGAAGCGGTCATTAGCGGAGATGCCGCCACCGATCAGAATCAATTCAGGATCGAAATCGGCAAACAGGTTCAACAGCATGATGGTGACATCCTGCTTGAACTCATTGACGATCCGTTCGGCGAGCGTATCGCCGTTCCAGGCCCGGTCCAGGATCACCCGCGCGTCGCCGATCAGCTCGGCATCCGCATTGACCTGCTGGCAGGCCAAGTTGTAACGTCGCACTAGGCCGGCCTGAACCGCCCCGCGTTGATTGATCGACTGGGCCTCAAGTGGCAAGGTCAGGTCGATGTCATGCGTGATGTTCCAGCCAAACTCGCCGGCCATGCCATGCGCGCCACGGTAGACATCCCCATTGATGATGATGCCACCACCGACGCCTGTGCCCAGGACGATGGTCAGATAATCGTCGACATTTTGGGCATTGCCCAGCCACTGCTCCGCAATGGCGGCCGCATTGGCATCATTTTCCACGGTGACAGGAAGGCCCGTCGCGGATTCAAGGGTCGCTGCCAGCGGAAAGGCATTAAAGGCTTGAATCGCGCCACCGGTGACCATGAACCCATCACGGCGGACGATGCCAGGCGCGGAGATGCCGATGCCGGCAATGTCGGCTTGGCCGCGAAACTGAGTGACCACTGCCACAAGTTTGTCGATCATCGCCTCGGCGTCATGCTGATCGGTGTCGAAGGCGGCCTTGTCTGTGATGGTCCCTTCGTCATCGACGATCGCATATTTGACGGTCGTCCCGCCGATATCAAAGCTTACATATTTACTCATACTTACCATCCATTTCTGTTTAATACTGCGCAAAGACACGCTCCAGCATCGCGCACTGCAGGTACCCAGTCAGCGAAAAGCCGAAGAAGACCCAGAGGAACAGCAATTTCCACTGAAAGATCGGGACGTAGATCGTGATGATCACCGTGAGCATGAAGATCACGATCGACTCGATCACGTTTTGGAGGCTCAACGTCAACGCATTTTTCAGCGTCTGGCCAATGCCAGCTTCATATCTCGCCGATAAGGGGAAAAGATACCCGCTCATCAGCAAGATCATGGCTAACACCAGCAGCAGCGGCACCATGACCAGGATGCTGGCCTTCACCTGCACCGCGATCCACCAGATGAGCAAAAACAATGCGGCGAGACTGGCCACCAGTAGCAACCACAGCCCGATCGTTTTTTTCCACTCCTGGCGATACGCCTGCCAAAAAGTCGCCCACAAGCCACCGAGTTCATGACTGCGTAATTTGAACAACACGGTGTACATTGCGGTCAAACTTGCGCCGACTGTGACCAGTGGCAAGCTGCCCAATAGCACCAGCAAGTTGAGCTCGAGCAGAATCGTGCCGGTGTTGAGGATCTTATAAAGCCGGCCGTCTGTTGAAAATAGTTGTTTCATCGGAGGCGCTCCTTTCTGGTGACTTGGCGCAGTATCAAAGGCCGTCTGTCACAACAAAAGGCCATGACCATGTTGCCGTCACAGCCTCTTGTGTCACAAAGATCAGTTTTCGCCTAACTTCTTCTGGTTCTCTTTGATCTTCTCGTTACGTGTCTTGTTGATCTGGTCGATGTTGTTGTCCTTCTGGAATTGCTTGTACTTATTCAGGACACTATCAAATTCGGCCTTATCCTTGGCACGAATCAAGGAGACCATGGTCGTGCTCCAGTTCGTCTGAATCGCGGAGTAAGCACGAGACTCTTGGGTCCCAGGATCCGGGGCAATGTTTTCGATGTCGAACTGCGGTGTCAGATACTTTTGACCCCACTTTTGCATCTGCCAAACAGCCTGAACGTAGGAATCCTTGTTCAATGCCTTCCACTTATCATGACTCATCAGGAAGAACTCGCCAATGCGGTACTGGTTCTGCCATGCAGAGGCATCTTCAGATTGAACCTTGGCAGCCTTAGCCGTCCACTTGACTTCGCCATTGGCATCCTGGGTATAAGTTTCCCCCTTGATCCCGTAGTTCGTCAACATCTGACCGCGGTCGCTCAACAGATATTCAAGCACTTGGGTGGCCTTGGATGGGTTCTTGGTCTTGTTGGAAACATAAGTGATCGTGAAACCGGAAATGCCGGCCTGGCTCAAAGTCCGTTCGCGGCCTTCAGTGGAGCTGATTCCTTCGATCGCTTCATAGGCTTTGTTCTTGTCCTTGGACATCCAGGTCTGCAGGTTGGTCCCGTGGTTAACGTCGGAGCCAAGCATCATGGTCGCATACTTACCAGCGTTGATCTTTTCGTTGAAGGCGTTGGAGTCATCGGTGAAGGAGTCATCGGAGATGTTGCCATCAGCGTGGACTTCACGGAAGGCTTCGAGCCACTTCAAGTAGTCTGGATCCAGATCGCGGTCATAGAACTTACCGGCTTTGGTGATCGGCACACCGAGCATATCCTGGACAACGTTTTCCAGTGAGCTGTTGGCCCCGGAAAAATCGTTGAAGCCAAATGGAATGAGCTTCGGGAACTTTTCCTTGATGGCTTGCATCCCCTTGACGAAACCTTCAGGAGTGGTGAAATCCTGATCGCCAATCGCTGCCAGCACGTCTTTGCGGATGACAAACGCATCACGTGGCGCGATATCGCCAGACTTGTAATCGGCTGCCGTGTTGGAATAGCTCGGGTAGCCATAAGTCTTGCCGTCGCTGAGCTTGTACCAGTTCAGGGTATCCTTTGCGGCGTACTTCATGAAGGCTGGATCGTAAGCTTTGGACAGGTCCTGCAGGGAATAGGCCCACTGGTTAGCCGTCCGTGCCACTTTTGAGTTCGGATCAAAGATCGTGATCAGATCCGGCATGCTGCCAGAAGCAAAATAGGTGTTGAGTTTGGTGTCATCCCCGGTCACGAACTTAATGTCCACGTTCAGGTCCTTTTTGATCTGCTTGGTGACCATATCCTTGCCGAATGATTTGTTCCACCAATCCGCGTTCACGTACCAGGTCAGCTTTTGGTTCTTACGCGTGTCTTTTTTCCAGGCAGGCGTGCTTGCTGTCGGCACCTTGTATGGCGCTTTTGGCATGTTGCTGCTACCTTTTGATGAAGACGAGTTTGAAGAGCCGCCGCCACATGCTGTGAGCGCAACGGCCGCTAGAGCGACTACCCCTAATCCTGCTAGCTTCTTGTGCCAATTCAACTTCATTAAAAACATCTCCCTTAACTCCAATAATGAGTTCTCTAACGCATCTGCCACTGACATGAGCCAGCGCTTATCACTCTTTGACAGCCCCTAACATTGTCCCGCTGACAAAGTAACGTTGAACGAATGGATACAAGATCAAAATAGGAACGATCGTGATCATGATTGTCGCAAGCTGCACCCCCCTTGAAGTTGTATTGATCGCGACGGCGGCTTTTAGGCCTGTGGTTGATGCCGCTTGTGATTGAACGATGAGGTTGTACAGACGCATCTGAAGTGGATACAGGCTTTCATTGGTGACATAAAGCTTTGTCGTCATGAAGTCGTTCCACTGCCACACGCCATGGAACAAGGCGATCGTGGCAAGCGATGGTTTGGACAGTGGCAAGATGATCGAGAAGAACACGCGCCAATCAGACGCGCCGTCGATTCGAGCTGATTCTTCCAGCGACTCTGGCACCTGGCGGAAGAAGTTCATCAAGATGACCACATCGTAATAGGAAAACAGGGCGGGAATGATGTAGACCCAGAAGCTGTCAAGCAGCCCCAAGGACTTAATCAATAAGTACGTCGGGATCATCCCACCGGAGAAGAACATCGTCACGATGCCCATGGCCGAGTAGAGCTTGCGACCTTTGAGGGACCGCTTGGACAGTGGATACGCGACGATCGCACAGAACAAGGTATGTGCAACGACGCCGACCGCCGTTTTCAAAACAGAGATGAAAAACGACTGCCAAATACCGGAATCTTGGAAAACCGCGCGGTAATTATCAAGCGACAGGGACTTCGGCCAGAAGATGAAGTTTCCGTTGCTCAGCGCATCGGATGTCGCAAATGAGGAGATCAAGATGTTCCACATCGGAACAATGATGATCACAGTGAAGATCAAGAGAATCGTCGCGTTGATGATGTTGAAGGTGCGCGAACCATGTTTGACGCGGCTCTGCTTTGGTGCTGCTTTTTTGCTTGTCATTTCCATGCTGCACCCTCCTTACAAGACCGACTGGTTGTCGTTGAGTTTCTTCGTCGCCGTGTTGGTAATGATCAACAAAATGACGGAGATGATCGACACCCCGAGGCCAACAGCTGTCGCATAGGAGAAATCCCCCTGCGTCAGCCCAACGCGATAAACATAGGAATTGATAACTTCCGCTTTTGGCTGGTTCTGCGAGTTCATCAAGACCAAGGTCTGATCCAGGTTCGAGTTGAACAGCCCGGAAACAGACAGGATCAGGTTCAACGCGATGATGTTGGTGATCTCGGGAATGGTGATGCTCCAGATCTGACGGATCTTAGAGGCACCATCCATTTCGGCCGCCTCGTAATACGTTGGATCGATGCCAGCCATGGTGGCGAGATACAAGATCGTCCCCCAGCCGGCTTCCTTCCAGACATCCGACCAAGCCGCGATGTTCCAGTATTTGCCAGCATCCAGCAGGTAGTTGCCGTGTGCATTGATGCCAATGAACTTCAGCACCTCGTTGATCAGGCCGTTGGTGGACAGCCAGTTGATCAACATCCCGCCCAAGATGATCCAGGACAGAAAATGCGGCAGATAGGTGAACGTCTGCACGATCTTCTTGAACGGCGCCCACGGAATCTCATAGATCATGACGGCCAAGATGATCGGTAAGAAGAATTCGACCGTCAGCTTGATTGCCGAGATGCCAACCGTGTTCCACACGCTTTCCCAGAAATACTTGTCGGCCATGATCGCCTTGAAGTTATCCAGGCCGATCCACTGCGCGCCGCCGATGGTATCGGTGACGGAGTACTGCTTAAATGCTAACGACAGACCATAGATCGGAATGAAGTTGAAGATGATCATGAAGATGACGCCCGGCAAGATCATGGTCTGCAGCTGCCACTGCTTGCCAAATCCGCGGAACCACCGCTTCGTCTTCTCACCGATCCCTGGTTTTACGACTTTCTCCCTTGTTTCCACCAGAAACACCCCTTTTAGTAGCATAAAAACGTTTTTATTTTAACGCCTAAAAAATTTCGCTTAATGCTTTGCAAAACCCGTCGAGTCACGAATGACGAGTTCGCCATCCAACACCTGTTCCGTGCCACCGACGCGGCCATTGATCATCGCAAGCAGCTCGTCGACTGCCAGGATGCCCTGACGCGCGATCGGGTTGCGGACCGTGGTCAACGCGGGCCGGAAATACTGGGAGATCTCGATGTCATCAAACCCCATGACTGAGAAATCTTCCGCCACTTTATATCCCAAGCTGACGATTGCCTTCATCGCCCCAATGGCGGATAGGTCATTCCCGGCAAGAAACGCAGTCGCGGGTTCATCCGCATAATGCAGGTAGGACTTCACCGCGTTGTAGGACGCTTCCTCTTCGAACAACCCAGACAAAACAGGCATCTCATCGCTGTTGAGGCCTGCTTCTTCGATGGCCTGCTTGAACCCTGCGTAGCGCAAATGGCTATCGTGGTTGTTCTCGTAGCCGGCCAGGAAGCCAAGGCGCCGATGACCGAGGTTGAGGAGGTACTTCGTCGCCTCATACCCTTCCGCCTGAGAGTTGAAGATAAAGCTGCTCATCTTAGGCCCATGCGCCGGTCGGTCCAGCAGCACGGTCGGGACTGAATGCATCAGGATCTGCTGAATGTCGTCATCGTTGATCATATGTTCAAAGATGATCGCCCCATCGACGACATTGCCTAAGATGTTGTTCATCAACGTTTTGTGGTCACTTGGCACAATGACCTGCATGCCGTAGCCGAGTTTGGCAACAGCCCGCGAGATCGCCTCGACCAACACATAGAAATAAGGACCGGACACACTGTCTGTGAAGAAGCCGAGCATCTTCGTCTCACCGGAGCGCAGCTGCTTACCCATGAGGTTTGGCACATAATTCAATTCTGCGGCCGCTTTGAGCACGCGCTGCTTGGTTTCCGGAGTCACCACGTTCACGCCATTCAAGGCATTGGACACGGTTGAGATCGAGACGTTAGCCAATTCCGCCACGTCTTTGATGGTTTTTTTCTTCACGACGATCACCACACATAAAAACGTTTTTATTTATATTCTTAAGATACCACGGGCCATTTGTTTTGGCAAGCGCTTTCACGAAACTTTTTTAAAAAGTCACAGTGAGCAAGCTGGCTTCCCCTGCGCTGACGGCGATCGTCAGCACATCATCCGCCGAATTTGCGGGCATCGTAGCCGTTGCGGTATTGCCACCGACGGTAAAAGTGATGGTCTCCCCATTGAGCTGTGCGGTGATCACAGCGTCCTTTGCCTCATGTAAGGCGATTGCCAGCTGCCACGGTGCCTTGTGCAGCGGCGTCAGGTAGGTCACGGATTCGTCAGGCGTCAGGGTCAGGACGAAGCGGTCCCAGTGGCTGTCGAAGCCAAAATTAGAAGGCTGCGGCTCGGCGATCGCGGTGACGGTCATTGGCGTCGTAATTCGGTAGCCATCGAAGTTCTTCGGCGCATTCCCCCCCTGGCAGTCGGCATCACGAAAATCGGTCGCCCGCAGTGTCATGCCAGCCGTCCGCAAGATAGAAGCATCCACATCCGGATTGCGCTCGCAGTTGACCAGCGCCATGTTCAAGAGGAGCTGTTCAAACGTCGCCGCGGCCTCGGCGTAACCGGGATGCACGCCGCCTTTGACATAGGCAATGATCGCATCCCAGCCGGCCGGCGTTTTGACGGTCACGCTGCCGTTGCGCTTACCCATTTTTTTATACGGCCAGAAGCAATAGCCGATGTTCGCATCCGTGCAAAATTGGGTCAGTGCGCTGTACCATTGCGGCTTGTTTTCCCCTGTTTCGCCAAGCCACAGCGGCACGTTCAGGCGGTCGCGAAGCTCAAGCCACGGCGTGAACTGCGCCTTTTCTGGGAAGCCGCCGTAGCGATGGAAATGGATGACCATGTTCTCGTCAAAGACATGGGTGAAAACACGCGGGTCAGAGGCCCAGTGATGCCCTTCCAGACTGAATAAGTGGGCCTGATCCACCTGGCGAACGGCCGCAATGGTGGTCTCATAAAACGCAGCCAGCCGCGGCAGAAGGCGATCATAATCGACCAGCGTGCCAGTTGCCGGGCGAATCGGCTCGTTCAGCAGGTCATACCCGCCAACGACTGGGTCGTCCTTGAACCGCCGCGCGATCTCCGCCCATAATGCGACGCCCTTATCGAATTGGTCCTGATCCACAAACAGCCGCGGAATCTCGGCCATCGCGTTGTCGATGTTTGCCCCAGTCTGCCCGCCTGGCGCGGCATGCATGTCGAAGATCACATACAGATCCGCCGCCCGGCACCAGCGCACCACATCCTCGAGGTACTGAAAACCGGCCTCTTTGAAGTGGATTCCAGGCCCTTCTTCAAGAAACAGCGCGGCATCAAAGGGCAGCCGGATGCTGTTGTAGCCTTGATCCTTGATATATTGCACATCCACCTGGGTGAAAAAGACCTGGCGAAAACGTGGCCAAAACTCAGCGGCTTTTTCCGGCCCAAGCAGCTCTGCGATGCGCGCCTCAATGCGCCGCGGGCGGTCGAAGTTGTGTGCGCCTTGCGACTCCCACATATAGCCTTCCGGAAGCAGCCAGTTGCCAATGCCCCATCCTTGCAGAATCACTGGGCCTGCATCGTTAAAAACGTCTTGCCCTTGCCTTCGCAAAAAGCCCTGAACAGTGTTTTCCATCTATTCTTCCCCTTTCTTGCAGGTGTTCCCTGCTGTCAAGGAAGAGTATAACCGATTGCAGCCAAAATAAAAACGATTTTTGCAACCGGTTGCACGACATTGATTGTCTGAGACACCATGGAAAATAGACGGAAAGCGCGCCGCATCACGCTCTTGGAGAGGTGTGCGGGCCCGCACCAGCGGCAAAAAAGAAATTAGCCCGGCAGATAACTGCCCGCTGAGAGTCACATTGACTGTTTTTCCGCAGATGTGCACGAATACCAGCCTGCGCCGACTTTTTGAAGCAAAGAAAAAGCCCCGCCTCAGCTTGCACTGAGACGGGGCTTGTCCAGCAGCCCGGCTTACGCCTGACCGCCGTTCTTCTTGATGATCTCTTCCTGGATGCTCTTCGGAACGGCCTCGTAGTGGTCGAACGTCATGGTAAACGTCCCACGACCCTGTGTGGCAGAACGAAGCGTCGTCGCGTAACCGAACATTTCGGCCAGCGGCACCTGAGAGTTGACGAGCTGGGCATTACCACGCGCTTCCATGCCTTCGACACGGCCGCGACGAGCAGTGATCTGGCCCATGATATCACCGAAGTATTCTTCAGGGGCAACGACTTCAACGTGCATGATCGGTTCAAGGATCACCGCACCGGCAGCCTTAGACGCATTGCGCAAGGCAAGAGAAGCCGCAACCTTGAAGGCTGCTTCCGATGAATCGACTTCATGGTAAGACCCATCATAGAGTTTTGCCTTCACGTCGATCAATGGGTAGCCAGCCAAGACACCATTTTCCATGGCTTCCTTCAGGCCCTGTTCAACAGCTGGGATGTACTCACGCGGAACCACACCACCGACAATGGCATCTTCAAATTCGAAGCCCTTGCCTTCATCGTTCGGGGTGAACTCGACCCAAACATCACCATACTGACCTTTACCACCAGACTGGCGAACGAAGCGCCCTTCTGCGGAAGCCTGCTTGGTGAAGGTCTCACGATACGCAACTTGCGGCTCGCCGATCTTCGCGGCAACCTTAAATTCACGCTTCATTCGATCGACCATGATGTCCAAATGGAGCTCGCCCATGCCGGCGATCAACGTTTCACCAGTTTCTGGGTTGGTCTCAGCCTTAAAGGTCGGGTCCTCTTCAGAAAGCTTTTGAAGCGCAACATCTAGCTTGTCACGATCTTCCTTTGAATCAGGCTCGATGGAGACCTGGATAACTGGTTCTGGAATCTCAAGGGATTCAAGAATCAGCGGGTGATCGACATCGGTCAGAGAATCACCAGTGGTGGTGTTCTTCAGACCGATCGCCGCAGCAATATCCCCGGAGAAGACTTCTGGAATCTCTTCACGGTGATTACTGTGCATCTGCAGCAAACGACCGACACGTTCACGGTTGTTCTTGGAAGCGTTCAGGACATACGAGCCCGCTTCCAAAGTCCCACTGTAAACACGGATGTAGGTCAAACGACCAACAAACGGGTCTGTGGCGATCTTGAAGGCCAGGGCCGCAAAACTCTGGTCGTCGCCGGCGCGCAGTTCAACTTTGTCACCGGTGTCAGGATCCGTCGCGTTGTAAGGACGAACATCTAGCGGAGATGGCAGGTAGTCGATGACGGCGTCAAGCAACATCTGCACACCCTTGTTCTTGAAGGCGGAGCCCGCAAGCACAGGGTAGAAGTCGAGGTTCAAGGTCGCCTTACGAATCGCAGCCTTGATCTCGTTCTTGGAGATTTCTTCGCCTTCGAGGTACTTGTCCATGATGCCATCGTCAACGTCGGCAACGGCTTCGATCAACTCGTTATGAGCCTTTTCAGCCGCTTCCTTGTAGTCGTCAGGAATATCGACAACATCCCACTCGGTCCCGAGCGCATCTTCGTCGTACAGGTCGGCCTTCATTTCGATCAGGTCGATGACGCCTTTGAAGTTGTCTTCGGCCCCGATCGGCAACTGAACGGCATGGGCGTTAGCACCCAGGCGATCGTGAAGGGTCTGGACAGAGTACTGGAAGTCCGCGCCGATCTTATCCATCTTGTTTGCGAAAACAAGCCGCGGAACGCCGTACGTGGTGGCCTGACGCCAAACATTTTCAGTCTGCGGTTCAACACCAGACTGGGCATCCAAAACGGTGATCGCACCATCCAAGACACGCAGGGAACGTTCAACTTCGATCGTGAAGTCCACGTGTCCTGGGGTATCGATGATGTTGATCCGGTGATCCTTCCAGAAGGCCGTGGTCGCAGCACTGGTGATGGTGATCCCACGTTCTACTTCCTGGGCCATCCAGTCCATCTGCGAAGCCCCATCATGAGTTTCGCCGATCTTATGAATCTTCCCCGTGTAGTACAAAATACGTTCGGTCGTCGTGGTCTTACCAGCATCGATATGGGCCATGATCCCAATGTTGCGGGTCCGGTCGAGTGAGAATTCTCGCTTGTTGGCCATGTGAAAAGTTAACTCCTCTCTGTTTTCATTTCTGATTGGTTCGGTTTACTGAAATTATGTGGCAGGATAAAACAATTGGCTACTATATGCCAAGGTGCGGATATAATAGCCAAAAGCATCTTACCAACGATAGTGAGCGAACGCGCGGTTGGCATCAGCCATCTTATGCGTGTCTTCACGTTTTTTGACCGCAGCGCCGGTGTTGTTAGCGGCATCCATGATCTCACGCGCAAGGCGTTCGTCCATGGTATGCTCCCCGCGCTGACGGGAATATTGCACGATCCAACGAAGGCCCAGGGTCGTCCGGCGGTCTGGCCGCACTTCGATCGGGACCTGATAGTTAGAACCGCCGATACGGCGAGCTTTAACTTCGAGGACCGGCATTACGTTCTTCATCGCTTGTTCAAAAACATCAAGCGGCTCGTTGCCGGAATCTTTTTTAATGATATCAAACGCATCATACAGAATGGTCTGTGCCTTACCGCGCTTGCCGTCGATCATCAAGTGGTTGATCAGGCGGGTCACCAGCTTGGAATTGTACACTGGATCAGGTAAGACGTCGCGCTTTGAAACACTGCCTTTACGTGGCATGCTGTTTGCCTCCTCTTAACTTTTGTTTTCGCAATTGCGAAAATGATCGAATTACTTCTTGCTCTTTGGCTTCTTGGCACCATATTTCGAGCGACCCTGCATACGGCCGTCAACACCGGCAGTATCAAGCGTCCCACGGATGATATGGTAACGAACACCAGGCAAATCCTTTACACGACCGCCACGGATCAGAACAACACTATGTTCCTGCAGGTTATGGCCGATGCCCGGGATGTAAGCCGTCACTTCGATCAAGTTAGACAGACGTACACGAGCATACTTACGCAAAGCGGAGTTAGGCTTCTTCGGGGTCATTGTCCCGACACGAGTGGCCACCCCACGCTTTTGCGGAGCTGGATTGTTGGTCAGAGACTTCTTCATGCTGTTGTAACCGAAGTTCAACGCAGGAGAATCTGACTTGGTAACTTTAGATTTACGACCTTGACGCACCAATTGGTTAATGGTAGGCATTCTAAGGTTCCTCCTTCCTGATTTTGGTAATGCTGTAAGTCCACACATCCAGGCGGTTCATTTTTTGTCATAAAAAAACGGCCGCGCAGGCAATGAACTGGCAATTCACCAGTTCACAGACCAACGGCCCGGACAAACTGGAAAACGCACATTTGATAGTGTACTATCCCTGCCCCGACGTGTCAAGGTCGCGCGCCCAAAAATCGCGGTGGCGGCCCGTTTTTCACCAGCCACATCTGATTGTGTCAGGCTAGAGCTCACGTCGCATCAACTGCACGGCAAAGGGCTGGCCGTTGATCTGCGCAGTCGCGTCGCCAAATGCCGTAAAGCCCATTGCCTGCCAAAAACCGCGGGCGTTTGGATTGTTCGCGAGCACCGCCAGCGTCAAGCCCTGCACGCCGCGCTTTTTGGCGTCAGCCACCAACTGCTTCACGACCTGAGTGCCCCAGCCCTGGTGATGTTCGGCGATCAGAAGCAGGCCGATGTAATCCGTCTTGGCGTCGGGGTAGCCGTGCAAGAGATCGAGCACGCCGCGCACCTCTTTGCCATCGCGAATCAGCGCGAATAACTTGCGAGTCGAAGCAATGCCATCTGGCCGCGTCGCGAGATCCCGGCGCACACTGGTGGCGGTCGGCACCTCCTGGGTCAGGTCAAAATAGGCCTGATTGGCTTGATACACAGTCAGAGCCTGCTGCAACTGGTATTCCTGAGTGATCGGGTCAAAAGTGAGCATCGATAAATCCCTCCTTGATCAGGATACGCGTTGGCCAAGGCGGACGCAATGGCGGGCTGCCACCTTTTGTTTGCGGTCACCGCACGTCTCTTTGTTCATTTGCGAAATCTTTTGATGAACCAAGCGACGAACTCAGAGTGGAGGTGCGACATGTTTTTTCTTGCAAAGATCATCCTTGCGATCACGCTCGGTATCCACGGCCGCGCCCTGTGGCATACAAAATGCTGGCGCTGGCTGGGGACAGTCCTGGTCCTCCCGCTGCCGTGGCTGGATCTTTGGGGTCTCGCGTTATGGGCCGGCCTCGGCCATGCCGCGCTTGCCGATGCCCACCGCGGCAGTGTAGCGGCCTGGTGGCTCGATACCTGGGCGCTGGGCATGCTGGTCTGGCGCTGGCAATCGCTGCTGACACCGACCTGGTGGCTGATCGTTGGCGGCTTCGTGCTGCTCACGCGTTGCGGCTGGCTCGGCAGTGCCGACACTGTGATCTTAGCCGTTGTGGCTGCGTGCTGGCCGCCACTTGTTGTTGCCTGGTGGCTGTTGATCGCCTGTGCGTTTGGACTGGTGCAAAGCCGTCTCTTTCAAAGTCGCGAGATCGTGTTCATCCCCGCCATGGCAGTGGCATGGGGCTTGCTGGCGGTGTGGGTCTAGTGCACAAAAAAAAAGCGCCACACCCATTTCTGGATGCGACGCTTGCATGTATCATGCTTAATCTTCAGAATCTTGCGTCGGGGCACTGCCATCCGCAGCGTTTGCTGCTTCTTCAGTGGCCATCTTCTTGGTCAGCGCGTTGATCGAATAGACCCCGTTGACTGACTGGCCGACCGTCTTTGGTTCCATGTGACGGTAGGTCGCCATCCCGGTCCCAGCCGGAATGATCTTCCCGATGATGACATTTTCCTTCAGCCCAACAAGCGGATCGTTCTTCCCGCGAATCGACGCATCGGTGAGGACACGAGTTGTTTCCTGGAAGGAAGCCGCGGACAAGAAGCTGTTGGTTTCAAGGGACGCCTTGGTGATCCCGAGCAAGACCGCACGGCCCGTGGCTGGAATGCCGCCGGAAACCAGCGTGTTCTTGTTGCGCTCGGTGAACTCGCTGACGTCAAGTAGCGTGCCTGGCAAAATATCAGTGTCGCCTGGATCCATGACGCGAATCTTCCGCAACATCTGACGCACCATGACCTCGACATGCTTGTCGGCAATCTCAACACCCTGCATACGGTAAACCTTCTGCACTTCAGAGAGCAGATAATTTTCCGTACTCAAGACATCGCGCACCTTGATCAACTGTTTTGGATCAATGGAGCCGCCGGTCAGACGGCCGCCGCGAATGACATGATCGCCTTCCGCAACCGCAACAGATGAGGCATATGGCACAGAGTAACTGCGCGTATCGATCTCACCTGTGACCGTGATCTCGCGGGTATGCTCGGCTGGGTTTTCATCGATCGCGGTCACTTCACCTTCGACCTCAGAGATTACAGCGAGCCCCTTTGGATTACGGGCTTCAAAGATTTCCTGGATACGAGGCAGCCCTTGGGTAATATCTTCGCCACCGGCAACACCACCAGTATGGAAGTTACGCATGGTCAGCTGGGTACCAGGCTCGCCGATGGATTGCGCGGCAACGGTCCCGACCGCTTCACCAACTTCGACCTGCTCGCCGGTCGCAAGGTTGCGGCCGTAGCACTTCTGGCAAACACCATGTTTCGTGTTGCAGGTGAAGACGGAACGAATCTCGACGGTATCAACGCCGGCATCAACGATCTTTTGCGCGAGGTCCTCGTCCAAAAGTACGCCTTTGCCTGCAATGATCTCGCCTGTTTCAGGATCTGCAACAGACTTGAGCGTGTAGCGGCCAACAAGACGGTCGTACAGTGGCTCGATCATTTCATTGCCTTCGCGAATCGCGGTGACAGTCAGCCCACGGTCGGTGCCACAATCCTCTTCGCGGACAATGACATCCTGTGCAACATCGACCAGACGCCGGGTCAGGTAACCCGAGTCAGCGGTCTTCAAGGCGGTATCGGTCATCCCTTTACGTGCCCCGTGAGTTGACATGAACATTTCCATGACAGACAGGCCTTCACGGAAGTTAGACAAAACAGGGACTTCCATCATCCCACCGTTTGGCGCAGCCATCAGACCACGCATCCCGGCAAGCTGGGTAAAGTTTGAAATGTTCCCACGAGCCCCGGAATCACTCATCATGGAGATTGGGTTGTTCGGGTCAAAGGCGTCGATCAGCGCTTGCTGAATCTCGTCCTTGGCGTCGTTCCAGATCGAGATGACCCGGTCATGGCGCTCATCGTCTGTGATCAGCCCACGACGGAACTGTTTGGAGACCGTCGCGACCTTCTTATGCGCCTCATCAACGATCTTCCCTTTTTCAGGCAGATTTGGCACATCAGCGATTCCGACTGTGAGGCCGGAGTTCGTCGCCTGGGTGTAGCCCAAGGTCTTCATGTCATCCAATAGATCAGAAGTTCGCTGCACTTTGTAGTCCTTGAAGACTTCCGCAATGATGTCGGACAGGAAGCCCTTCTTGAACGGCGTGACAATTGGGGCATCCATCAAGAACTGATGAATGTCTTCGCCTGGTGCGATAAAGAAGCGGCTATCGACGCCATCTGTGATGTTTTCCTTCGTCGGTTCGTTCAAATACGGGAAGTCTTCCGGCATGATCTCGTTAAAGATCACTTTGCCGACACTGGTGATCATGACTTGGTGCCGCTGGTCATCAGTGAATGGCTTGGTCGGCATGGAGTCAACGGCAAGGCCGATGCGGCTGTGCAGATGCACGACCCCATTTTGCAGTGCCATCAGCACCTCGTCCTTGTCCTTAAAGATCATACCTTCGCCTTCGCGACCCTTTTGCTCCATGGTCAGGTAATAGTTACCCAGCACAACGTCCTGAGAAGGCGTTACGATCGGCTTCCCATCACGAGGGGCAAGAATGTGGTGCGCCGCCAACATCAGCAGGCGTGCTTCAGCCTGGGCTTCGTCAGACAGCGGCACATGGACCGCCATCTGGTCCCCATCAAAGTCAGCGTTATAAGCTTCGCAGACCAGTGGATGAAGACGGATGGACTTGCCATCGACAAGAACCGGCTCAAACGCTTGAATCCCGAGTCGGTGCAAGGTAGGCGCGCGGTTCAGAAGGACTGGACGTTCCTTGATCACATCTTCAAGCACATCCCAGATGTCATCGTCTTCGCGGTCGATCTTACGTCGGGCGTTCTTGATATTCGAAGCCATTTCGCGGTGAACGAGTTCACGCATTACAAATGGTTTGAAGAGCTCAAGCGCCATCGAACGCGGCAAGCCGCATTGATAGAACTTCAGTGTTGGGCCGACATCGATAACCGAACGGCCGGAATAATCGACACGCTTGCCCAGCAAGTTCTGACGGAAACGGCCCTGTTTCCCTTTGAGCATGTGGCTCAAAGACTTCAGTGGTCGGTTCCCCGGGCCGGTGACAGGACGGCCGCGCCGCCCGTTATCGATCAACGCGTCAACAGCTTCCTGCAGCATGCGCTTTTCATTCTGCACGATGATGTTCGGTGCATTCAGATCCAGCAAACGCTTCAGACGGTTGTTACGGTTGATCACCCGACGGTACAGGTCGTTTAAGTCAGAGGTCGCAAAACGGCCCCCTTCCAGTTGAACCATTGGCCGCAGATCAGGCGGGATGACCGGAATCGTGTCCATGATCATCCATGCCGGGTCGTTGCCAGATTCAAGGAAGGCATCCAAAATGTCCAGCCGACGAATCGCACGGGTCCGTTTTTGACCCTGGGCAGACTTCAGATCTTCTTTGAGTTCGGCAACTTCTTTTGGCAGTTCAACTTGTTGCAGCAGTTCCTTGACCGCTTCCGCACCCATTTTGGCTTGGAAACGCTGACCGTATTCGTCGCGTTTGTCGCGATATTCACGCTCGGTAAGCAGCTGCTTCTTTTCAAGCCCAGTATCACCTGGATCGATCACGACATAGGACGCGAAGTAGATCACTTCTTCAAGCGCCCGGGGCGACATGTCGAGCACAAGACCCATGCGACTCGGGATGCCCTTGAAGTACCAGATGTGGGACACGGGGGCAGCGAGTTCGATATGGCCCATCCGCTCACGGCGGACCTTCGAACGCGTGACCTCAACGCCGCATCGGTCGCACACGATACCCTTATAACGGATACGCTTGTACTTGCCGCATGCACATTCCCAGTCCTTGGTCGGCCCGAAAATACGCTCATCGAATAAGCCATCGCGCTCAGGCTTGAGGGTCCGGTAGTTGATCGTCTCGGGCTTTTTGACTTCCCCATAGGACCAGCTGCGGATCTTGTCAGGCGAGGCTAAGCCGATCTGCATGCTTTCAAATTTATTGACATCGATCAAAAGGCTGACCTCCTATTATTTCTTGTCGTCAGATGCATCTGTTGCAGTCGTGGCAGCTTCCTGCGCCTTCTTTACTTCCTGTTCGGCAGCAAACTTGGCCAAAGCATCCACTGAGACCACATCGTCTTCATCGTCGTCCATGTCACGCAACTCGATCTCTTCCTTGTTTTGATCCAAGACCTTCATATCGAGCCCAAGGGACTGCAATTCCTTGACCAACACACGGAAGGATTCCGGGACGCCTGGCTTTGGAATCGGCTCGCCCTTCACGATCGCTTCGTAGGTCTTAACACGACCCACCACGTCATCGGACTTATAGGTCAAAATTTCTTGCAGGGTGTAGGCAGCACCATAAGCTTCCAGCGCCCAAACTTCCATTTCCCCGAAACGCTGACCACCAAACTGCGCCTTGCCGCCCAGTGGTTGCTGAGTGACCAAAGAGTAAGGTCCGATCGAACGAGCATGGAGTTTGTCATCGACCATATGCGCGAGCTTCATGTAGTACATGACGCCGACAGAGATCCGGTTTTCAAAAGGCTCACCGGTCCGGCCATCATAAAGAATCGACTTGCCATCACTGGCCATGCCGGCTTCCTTCATGGTCGCCCAAATATCATCATCGTTGGCACCGTCAAAGACTGGCGTTGCCACATGGATACCCAAGTTGCGGGCCGCCATGCCCAAATGCAGATCTAGGACTTGGCCAATGTTCATACGACTTGGCACACCCATTGGGGATAACAGAATGTCGACTGGGGTCCCGTCTGGCAGATACGGCATATCCTCTTCTGGCACAACGACGGAGACCGTCCCTTTGTTCCCGTGACGGCCGGCCATCTTATCGCCGACCTGGATCTTCCGCTTCTGCGTGATGTAAACACGAACCATCATATTGACACCAGGAGACAGCTCATCGCCAGCTTCACGGGTGAAAATACGGACGTTTTGAATGATGCCGCCGCCGCCATGAGGCACACGCAGCGAGGTGTCACGAACTTCACGCGCTTTTTCACCAAAGATCGCGTGTAAGAGTCGCTCTTCAGCGGACAGCTCGGTCACACCCTTTGGCGTCACCTTGCCGACAAGAATATCGCCGTCGCGCACTTCCGCCCCGACACGTACGATCCCGAATTCATCGAGGTCCTTCAGGGCATCTTCGCCAACGTTTGGAATCTCGCGGGTGATCTCTTCAGGGCCAAGCTTCGTGTCACGTGCTTCTGATTCATACTCTTCAATATGAATCGAGGTATAGACATCCTCTTTGACCAGACGCTCCGAAAGCACGATCGCGTCTTCATAGTTGTACATGTTCCAGGTCATGAAGGCGATGATCGGGTTTTGCCCCAATGCCAATTCGCCATTATCCATCGCCGGGCCATCCGCAACGATCTCATCGGTGTCGACCTTATCGCCAAGGCGAACGATCGGCCGCTGGTTGTAGTTCTTACCTGCATTACTGCGGCGGAACTTCATCAAGTTGTACTTGTCCAGCGCGCCATCATCGCGGCGCACGCGAATCGTTTTAGCATCCACGTACTCAACGGTCCCTGGGTGCTCTGCAAGCACCGCGATTCCGGAGTCATGGGCCGCTTTGTACTCCATACCAGTGGCGACCAGTGGCGCATGTGGGTCAACCAGCGGCACCGCCTGACGCTGCATGTTCGCACCCATCAAGGCACGGTTGGAGTCATCGTTTTCCAAGAAAGGAATGCAGGCAGTCGCAACGGCAACAACCTGTTTTGGCGACACGTCCATGTAATCGACATGATCGGCCGTCGTCTCGATGTTATCATCCTTCGAACGAGCCAAGATATCGTCTGTCGCAAAAGACCCATCGTCGTTCAACGGGGTGTTCGCCTGAGCGACAACATAGTTATCCTCTTCATCGGCAGTCAAATAGTCGATCTTATCGGTGACCTTGTGATCCGCCCATGACACACGACGGTACGGGGTCTCGATGAAGCCATACGGGTTGACGACCGCATAAGACGCCAAGCTATTGATCAAGCCGATGTTCGGGCCTTCTGGGGTCTCGATTGGGCACATCCGGCCGTAATGGGTGTAATGCACATCACGGACTTCATAACCCGCACGGTCACGAGTCAAGCCACCAGGGCCAAGGGCAGACAAGCGGCGCTTATGCGTCAACTCGCCAAGCGGATTGGTCTGATCCATGAACTGGGACAGCTGAGAACTGCCGAAAAATTCTTTGATGGAGGCCACGACTGGGCGAATGTTGATCAACTGCTGCGGGGTCACGGTCATGGAGTCTTGAATCGACATCCGCTCGCGAACCACACGCTCCATCCGAGACAGCCCGATGCGGAACTGGTTCTGCAGGAGTTCCCCGACAGAACGGATCCGGCGGTTGCCCAAATGGTCGATATCATCCGTGGAACCCAACCCTTCCTGCAGGTTGAGGAAGTAGTTCATAGACGCGATGATGTCGGCCGGAGTCAAATGTTTGACCTTCTTGTCGATATGGCCGTTGCCGATCAAGGTAAGCTCGTGCTCTGGATTGACCTGGCTGAAGACTTTGATTGCCTGAATAGTCATCGGATCGGTGACGACGCCGCCATCTTCCGGCTGGTAGGTGATCGTCTTGAAGTCGTCGCGGTCCAAATACTCACCCAGGGTATCCATCACATGACGGTCAACCTTGGTGCCTTTTTGAACGATCACTTCACCGGTATCAGGATCTGCCAAAGTCTCGGCAAGGGTCTGGCCCAGCAGGCGTGTCTTCAAGCTGAGCTTCTTATTGACCTTGTAGCGGCCAACGGAAGCCAGGTCATAACGCTTTGGATCAAAGAAGCGAGCGTACAGCAAGGAACGGGAAGAATCCGCGGTCTTTGGCTCGCCTGGACGTAGCCGCTCGTAGATATCCTTGAGCGCTTCGTCGGTACGCGTGTCGCTTTCTTCCTTATGAACATCTTTTTCCATTGTCAGCATCAAGCTGTCGTTGTCGCCGAACATGTTGATGATGTCCTGATCGGCGCCAAAACCGAGGGCGCGAATCAATTCGGTCAACGGCAGTTTACGCGTCCGGTCAATGCGCACATAGGCGATGTCCTTGGCGTCTGTTTCATATTCAAGCCAGGCACCGCGGTTCGGGATGACGGTCGTGCCATAGGTGACGCGAGAGTTTTTGTCTGTTTCGCTGTTGTAATAGACGCCAGGCGAGCGGACCAACTGAGAAACGATGACACGTTCGGCACCGTTAATGATGAAGGTCCCCTGCTTGGTCATCAGCGGAAAGTCGCCAAAGAACACGTCCTGACTCTTGATTTCACCCGTTTCGTGGTTGGTCAAGCGCAGCGTGACGTGCAGCGGTGCGGAGTAGTTCGCGTCATGCTGGCGTGCTTCTTCGACCGTGTACTTCGGTTCCAGCAGCTGATAATCGACGTACTCCAAAGACAAATTACCTTGGAAATCTTCAATTGGCATGATGTCATCGAACATTTCCTTGAGCCCTTCGTCGAGAAACCACTGATAAGAGTTGGATTGAATCTCGATCAGGTTCGGCAGATCTAGAACTTCTTTGATACGGGAATAGGAGCGGCGGGTGCGGTGCTTACCGTAGTTGACTAAGTGTCCTACCAAATTGTTCACCCCTTATAGAATTTTTCGGCACCGACTGACCATGTAAATTGCGCGAAATGTTAAATTTACGTTACAAAGCCAGGCGGAAGGACATTTTGAGCAAAAAAAAACGAAAAGTAGAAGTTGGTCTTCCCTTCTGCTACTTTTACGTTTCCTGTGCGCCGCAACGGACAATAGATCGCCGCGACTGCTGTCCAAACCGAAATGCGATTAATTTGACTATACACTTGCAGGCCGGTGGCTGTCAAGCAGTTTTCAAAGCAGAGACGGGGTGGCTGTTGCAGCGTCTCTATCGCGCGGGGCAGGATGCTTGGGTCCAAAAACTGGCAACCCGATCAACAGGACGCCGCCGCCATAAAAATAGGTGTGATCCTCTTTTCATCAGATCGCACCTATTTCGTCATTACGCCTTCACCGGTGTTTTCGGTTCCGGCTGCGGTTCAGCTTCCTTAACATTGAAGGTCAACTTGCCCTTTGTTGCGCCGATTGTCACCGTGTCCCCGGCTTTGACGCGACCCGTCAGCAGCAGTTCACTGAGCTGATCCTCCACGTCGCGTTGGAGGGCTCGACGAATCGGTCGTGCGCCATATTCGGGATCAAAGCCCGCTTTGGCGATCGCATCGATGCCGCTTGGGGTGACCTTGACGTGAATCTCTTGGTCATCCAGCCGCCGCAGCACATTTTTCGTCATGATCTTGACGATCTCATGCAACTCATCACGGTTCAAGCTGTGGAAGACGACGGTTTCGTCGATTCGATTAAGGAATTCCGGCCGGAACGCCTTTTTCAACTCTTCGAGCATCCGTGACTGCATCGTCTTGAAGTCCTGTGTCTCGGTCTTGACACCAAACCCGACACTCTTATCATCGCGCAAAGCCGTCGCACCAATGTTAGAGGTCATGATCAAGATCGTATTGCGAAAATCGACCCGGCGCCCTTTTGAATCGGTCAGGAACCCGTCATCAAGAACCTGAAGCAGAATGTTAAAGACGTCCGGATGCGCCTTTTCCACCTCGTCGAGCAGCACAACGGAATACGGTTTGTTGCGAACCTTTTCCGTCAGCTGACCGCCTTCGTCGTAGCCAACATAGCCTGGCGCCGCACCGATCAACCGGCTGGTGGAAAACTTTTCCATATACTCGGACATGTCCACGCGAATCATCGCATCTTCAGAGCCAAACATTGCCTCGGCCAACGCTTTCGCGAGCTCGGTCTTCCCGACCCCGGTCGGCCCAAGGAACATAAAGGACCCGATTGGCCGCGTTGGGTCTTTGAGCCCGCTACGTGCCCGGCGAATGGCCCGGGCGACCGCCGAAACAGCCTCGTCCTGGCCAACCACCCGTTCGTGGAGAACTTTTTCCAGATTGACCAGCCGTTCACTTTCCTTTTTGGCCAATTGGGTCACAGGCACGCCGGTCCACTGAGACACGACTTCCGCCACATCTTCAGGTTCGACTTTGACATCCGACCGCACGCCGCTTTCATCAACAGCATCCGGTGCATCAGCCAATTTGTCGCGGAGCTTCTGTTCCTTTTGGCGAAGTTCCGCCGCGGATTCAAAGTCCTGATGCACAATTGCATCTTCCTTGGCCGCCGTCAGATCACGCAGTTGCATCTGCAGCTTGTCGATCTTCGTCGGCTTGTCGGATTCATCAAGCCGGACTTTCGCCGCACTTTCATCGATCAGGTCGATTGCCTTATCGGGCAAGAAACGATTGCTGATGTAACGGGCAGAGAGCACAACCGCCTCGTGGAGGGCATCGTCGGTGATGGTCACCCCATGATGCGCCTCGTAGCGCCCGCGTAATCCGCGCAAAATCTCCTCTGCCTCTTCAGGCGTCGGCTCATTGACAGTGATCGTGGCAAAACGCCGTTCAAGTGCCGCATCCTTTTCGATATATTTTTGATATTCGTCCAAGGTCGTGGCCCCGATCAGCTGCAATTCACCACGCGCCAAAGCCGGCTTCAAAATATTGCTGGCATCGATTGCGCCTTCAGCCCCGCCTGCACCGATCAGCGTATGCAACTCATCAATGAACAAAATGACATTGCCATCTTGATAAATCTCATCGATGATCTTCTTCAACCGATCCTCAAACTCACCGCGATATTTCGTACCTGCGACTAACGAGCCCATGTCGAGCATCATCAGGCGTTTGACCTTCATTTCATCAGGCACTTCGCCTGCGACGATCTTTTCGGCAAAGCCTTCTGCAATCGCCGTTTTACCGACGCCAGGCTCACCGATCAGAACAGGGTTATTCTTCGTCCGGCGCGCCAAGATCTGGATCAGCCGGCGTACTTCTTTGTCCCGGCCGACAACCGGATCCATTTTGTTTTCGCGAGCCAATTGCGTCAGATCCCGGGCCAACCCGTCCAGCGTTGGCGTCCCCTGACTCGCTGGGCGCGCACCATTTGCGGCACGTGGGCCAGCCGGCCGGCGTTTCGCGGCAGCATCGCTGATTCCCATCTTCTTGAGAACCAACTGACGCGTCTTCGACAAACTGAGGTCCAAATTTTGAAGAATGCGTGCTGCCAAAATATCGTCTTCGCGTAGCAGGCCAAGTAAAATATGCTCCGTCCCGATCTTCAGGGCGCCAAGCCGTTTTGCCTCGTCACCGGCAAAACTTAAAATCTCTTTGCCCTTTGGCGAATATGGAAGGTAGCTATCCGATTGTTTCGCTGACGCATCCACGGTACCATAACCCGTAAAACGCTCGATCTCATCGTGGACATCATCTTCTGTGATACCGAGCTGACGCAGGGTCTTGCCAGCGATACCATCCGGCTCTCTAACCAAGGCCATCAACAGGTGTTCCGTCCCGACCGCATGATGATGGAAATATTGAGCTTGTTGCTGTGCAATCATTAAGACATTTGTTGCACTTGGCGTAAACAGATTGTCCATAAGCACACTCCTTCGTTCATAGCTGTCTTTGTGTGTATCTTTCATACCGCAAACTCTGAAGAAAAGCAAGCAATAACCGCGCGCGCAATGTATCTTCTGCGAGGCGGTCATCCAGATCCAGTGTCTGGTGACTCAACACATTGAGCATCATATTGCCAGCCTGTTGCCCCACCAATTGTGAATCGTAGAGTTGCTGAATCATCACTTGTGCTTGGCGTGGCCGAAGCGCCTGTGGCATATTATCGATCATCACATCCACCAGGTCACAATTATCCTTCACTTGGACCCTTAGGATGCGAATATACCCGCCGCCGCCACGTTTACTCTCAACAACATAGCCATTTTCGGGTGTGAAACGCGTCTTGATCACATAATTGATCTGGGACGGCACGCAATTAAACTGCTGGGCGATCTCGCTGCGGCTGATTTCGACCTGGTGGGCACCGCTCAGCATCGCTTTGAGATACCGTTCGATCACATCAGACATATTTCGGCTTTCCATTGGCAACCCACCTTTGACTTTGACTAATCTTGACATTCATTATACAGGCATCCATTGAAAAAGCCAAATCTGTGAAAATGCGTACAAAAAAACCGGCGTGATTCACGCCGATCAATTTGATCGGGAAAACAGGATTCGAACCTGCGACCCCTACGTCCCGAACGTAGTGCTCTACCAAGCTGAGCTATTTCCCGAAAAAAGCGGAAGACGAGATTCGAACTCGCGACCCCCACCATGGCAAGGTGATGTTCTACCACTGAACTACTTCCGCATATTATTCAATTATCACGAGGGTCAAGGCAAAGCTTTGACGATGCACCCAGTAGGAGTCGAACCTACAACCTTCTGATTCGTAGTCAGACACTCTATCCAATTGCGCTATGGGTGCAAATATATAAATGCCGAGAGTCGGGTTCGAACCGACACGATGATCACTCACCGCAGGATTTTAAGTCCTGTGCGTCTACCAATTTCGCCATCCCGGCAGATAACGTTCGAAGCGGAAGACGAGATTCGAACTCGCGACCCCCACCATGGCAAGGTGATGTTCTACCACTGAACTACTTCCGCAAAATGAATTGCCGGGTGCAGCCGAAGCCGCAATAGATCTTGAGCCGATTGGCATGCGGGTGAAGGGACTCGAACCCCCACGGTATAAACCACTAGAACCTAAATCTAGCGCGTCTGCCAGTTCCGCCACACCCGCGGCGTTGTTTCTAGTGGAAAATGAGCCGTGACAGGCTCGAACTGTCGACCCTCTGATTAAAAGTCAGATGCTCTACCAACTGAGCTAACGGCTCGATGGAGGATACAGGGCTCGAACCTGTGACCCTCTGCTTGTAAGGCAGACGCTCTCCCAACTGAGCTAATCCTCCATTTGCGCGGCGGCTTCCTACCCTCGCAGGCAGTTACCCACCAACTACTCTCGGCGTAGAGAAGCTTAACTTCTGTGTTCG
>NZ_RHOG01000010.1 GCF_003946405.1 Lacticaseibacillus yichunensis
CGATAAACCATGGATAAAACCTCCGAGTGAATTTCGTAAATGCACGGGAAATGTCTGAAAACCGGAATTTCGTATGCATTTATTATATGACAGTAATGACCTAAAATCACTAGTATCAAATGCTACACGTTTTTGAACAGCCACTATAATACACACTAACAAATAATACGTCATCGTTGTCTCTCAAATCTGTGTTCTTACCTGAAAGGAAGTGAGCGTTATGGGAATCATTTACGGTGATCAGTGGTATCAGCTTCGCGGTGGCAACGGGCGGGTCTAAACCATGACGTGCGGGTTAATGTAACCCAATCCAAATACAGCATCGCCCACTATGTTTTTCATTGAAACCCGACATGATAACTCCTACACTCAAGTTAATAATGCCTGAGGAGGTCACCCATGTCCATCACATTCACCCTTGCGACCCACGCCGATCTTGCGCGCGTCATTGAGATCTATAACGAGATCATCCCCAGTCGCCTCGCGACAGCCGACCTAACGCCAGTCACTGTGGCGTCCCGTGAGGCTTGGTTTGCCGCCTTTGACCCGGCAACGCGGCCGCTGTGGCTAATGAAGGATGGCGAGACCATCGCCGGCTGGGTGGGGCTTGAATCCTTTTATGGCCGGCCAGCCTATCAACGCACCTGCGAGATCAGCATCTATATCGATGCGGCGTATCGACATCAAGGCCTTGGCCAGCAGGCACTCGATTATGTTGCCGGTCAGCTACCAGCGCTGAATGTCGACACGTTGCTCGCTTATATTTTCAGCCACAACGCGCCGAGCCTGGGCTTATTCACGAAAAATGGGTTTGCGCGCTGGGCCCATCTGCCGGAGATCGCTGATCTGGATGGCCGCGCCGCCAGTTTGGATATCATGGGTCGCCATTATCGTAACTAAAAATATCGCCAGTCCTCGCAAAAGGCTGGCGATATTTTCTTTGTCAGGGCGCGGGGGTCCGCGTTTATGGTGGGGCGGCTAGGTCGGCTCATGCGCGTATGGCGCATGAGCCATCGAATGCATGAGACGCTTAAATGTCCCCATCATGCGGACCAAAGCCCAACAAGCTAGACTAGCACCTACAGCAGATGAATTCCGGCGGCCGCGCATTCGTCGCGCATCGCTTGCGGCCAAACACTGGCTTGGACTTCGCCGACATGGGCCTTGCCCAGCAGCAACATGCACAGCCGCGATTGACCGATACCGCCGCCAATGGTGTAGGGCAAGTCGCCGGCCAAAAGTGAGCGGTGATACGGCAATGTGAGGCGGTCTTCCGCGTCGGCTTCCTTCAGCTGCCGGCGCAGGGCGGCTTCATCCACGCGCACGCCCATGCTGGAGATCTCAAGGCTGCAGTTGAGTGGTTCATACCAAAACAGGATGTCACCATTCAATGTCCAGTCGTCGTAATCGGGGGCGCGGCCATCGTGGCGTTTGCCGGACTTCATCAAACCGCCGATCTGTTCGAGAAAGACGCATCCGAATTCCTGACAGATCGCATCTTCGCGCTGCTTCGGTGTTTTTTCCGGCCAACGGTCTTCCAGCTCCTGGGTGGTGACGAAGTGGATGTCGTGCGGCAAATGGTGCACAGCGGTCGGGTACTTGTACCAGACTTCATCTTCCATGTGCTTGATCACCTTGAAGATCGTGCGCACCGTATTTTCCAGCGTTTCGCGGGTTCGCTCGGCTTTGGCGATCACTTTTTCCCAGTCCCACTGGTCGACGTAGATCGAATGGAAGTTGTCGAGGTCTTCGTCCTTGCGAATGGCGTTCATGTTCGTGTACAGGCCTTCGTGCAGGCCAAAGCCGTAGCGACTCAGCGCCACACGTTTCCACTTGGCCAGCGAATGGACGATCTCGATGGTCTGGTCGGGCAGGTCGGCCATCTGAAAAGACACCGGCGTCTCGACGCCATTCAAGTTGTCGTTGAGGCCAGTTGCCCGTTCGACGAACATCGGCGCGGACAGGCGCGACAGATTCATTTCTTTGCCGAATTCGTCCTGGAACGTCTCACGGATGTAGCGAATCGCTTCCTGTGTTTCGCGCACCGACAAATGGGGGTCATAGGCAGTGGGTTTGATCAAATGCATGGTTTTTCTCCTTGATGAGACAAAAAAAGTCTTTCGCCCCAAATTATTACGGGACGAAAGACTTTTTTCGCGGTACCACCCATCTTGCCTGCATCTGCAGACCACCTCAACACACGTGTTCATGTGCTTGCAGCGTAACGGGCCGCATGCGGCTGCGCCTACTTTGACCGAGTCATTTGGGGCAGCGCCTGGCAAAAGGGTTATTCACCAAGGCTGCGTCTCGCGTTTCCACTGATCGCGAGTCACTTTGTCGCAGGGGACTTGGTTACTGGTCTTTCTTCTGGCTTTGTTTTTTTAACTTGCCGCTAGTCTAGCACGCCTGGCAAAAAATGAAAAGCGAAAGATTCAGTCATGCGTTTCTTGCAGACTGGCAGGATGCGGCGCCCCTGTGATCTCGTGTTCAACGTGGCCCAGCATCGCGTCCATGATCTCGATGATATGGGGGTCGGACAGGGTGTAGTAGACATGCAGCCCGACTTTGCGCCGCGCGACCAGCTGATAATCAAACAGCAGGGCCAGCTGGTGGGAGACGACCGGTTGATCCAGGTGCAAGGTGGTCACCAATGTGGAGACATCACACGCTGTTTTTTCCAAGGCATACAGCAGGCGGATGCGGCCGGGATTGCTCAGCACGTGAAAAATGCGCGCCGCTTCGCCGATCAGGGCTTCGTTCACTTCAGACATGGTTCGTCTCCTTTCACAAAAACAGCGCGAGTAGGTGCGTGACCAACCCGCTGTCCCAAAACACCCACAGGCCGACTGCGACATAGCAGATGCGCATCAGTCGCTCGCCGTGTGCAGTCATGACGCGCGTCACCGCGGGAATCCGGCCAATCGCGCGGACCAGCAAGGTGACCAGCAGCGTCAGCCCGCCGAGAAAAATCATTGCGATGAGAAAATGCGACCAGCTTTGCCCCGCCAACACGGGTAGGAAAATGGCGAGGTTGCAGCCGGCACAGACGGACAGATAGGTGGTCATCACGTTCCATAGCCCGCCAGCGGTTGCGGTAGGGGCGGCATCATCGTCTTTTCGAAAGGCCAGCCAAAGTGGCAGCACGCCGAGCACGCCAAGCGCCCATTCCGGTAGAAACGCGGCCAGTGCCTTGCCGATGCCAAAACTCAGCGTCAAGAGTAGCCACACGCCAAGCAAGTAGCCGAGTAGCACCTGCCTGAGGGAATAGCGCTTCAGCAAAAACAGCAAGATGAAAAAGAAATCCAAGTTGACCGATAGAAACGTCAACCCAAGCAACCCAAAGTTCATCGAAAGCCCCTCTTTCTCTGTCGGGGCTAGTATATGCGTTTCATGACATATAGACAAGAACGGGCTACGACGCAACTCTGTGGGATGCGTCGTGGCCCGCTTTCGACGATGCATGTTAAAGTTTGCCGGCCTTTTGCAGTGAGTCGACCGCGGCCAAAATGGCTTCCTGGTTGCTACGTGGCCGCCAACTCAGCACAGTTTTCGCATGCTGGTTGGCGATCTCGGGCTGGATGCGCAGGAACAGCGCACCTTGCTTGGCCTGTTGGTTGAAGTGGCCGGCCGCGCGAATCAGCCAGCCGGGCAGGGTCCGTTTCGAGAGACGCTTGGCCAGTGTCGGCCGGTTCTCGCGAATGACGGCCGCCATTTGTGGCATCGTGATCGCCGCGTCGGTTACAGCGATGAACCGCGCGCCGATCGCGGCGTCATTTTGCAGCGCTTTGACATGCAGGTCGGCGACGTCGCGGACGTCCACCAGGTGCATCGGCACATTTGGAATCAGCGGCGTGTCGAAGAGGTTGGCGACGATGCCGAAGCTGCCCGACACGTGATCATCGAGGCTCGGGCCGAGCATCGCGCCGGGATTGATGGTGGTTAGTTGCAGGCGGCCGCCACTTGTTTTGGCAAAATCCCACGCGGCTTGCTCGGCGATCAGCTTCGACCGTTCATAGGCGGATAGGCTAACCTGTTCCGGGTCGGTCCAATCCACCTCCGTGGTCGGGCGGCTGCGGTCGAATTGCGAAAAGGCGACGGCGCCGAGATTGGCCGTCATGATCATTCGGCGAATGTCTGCGCGATCCGCCGCCTTCAAAAGCCGCAGCGTGCCGTCCGTTGCGGCTGTGGTCATGGTGCTAGTCGCCGTTTCGCCATTCACGAAGACGGGCGCCGCCACACTCATCACTGCATCGATGCCGCGCATGGCGTCGTCCCAGCCGGCGTCCTGGGTCAGGTCGAGGGCGACGAAGCTCAGGCGGTCCAAATGGGGGATGTGGTTGGCGGCCAGCGTCGCCTGAACCGCTGCGGCCTTGCTGAGGTCGCGCAAGGTGCCGCGAACCGCATACTCATTTTTCAAAAGGGCCTCGATCACGTGCTTGGCCAAAAAGCCGGTCGCGCCGGTCACTAATATCGTCTCTGTCATTGAATTGTGCTCCTTGTCTGTTATGATGGTCAGCATAGACCTTAGAGTGTGCTCTAAGGCAACCCCAAGGAGGAAAAAAGTTTGCCTTATTCGATCAAAGCGGCCGCCGCGCGCTGTGGTCTCAGTGAATATACGCTTCGCTATTATGATAAGGCGGGGCTGTTGCCGTTTGTCGCGCGCGACGCCAGTGGGTACCGCGCCTTCACGGACGGGGACATGGCCTTGCTGCACACAATCATCTGTCTGAAAAACACTGGGATGCGCATCGACGATATCCGCACCTATATTCAGTATGTGATGGCGGGCACCAGTACAGTTGCCAAGCGCCGGGCCTTGCTACAAAAGCATCGGGAGGCGGTGGCCGCCAAGCAGCGCGCCATTGCCGAAAACCTCAAAGAGATCGACTACAAGCTCGCCATGTACGAAGATCCGCAGGCCGCGCAGCTGGTGGCCCGGGAGCTTGCGGCTGCCTCACAGGATAAACAAGCGGCAAATTTACCGGATGCGTTTGCCGGGATTCACTGAGTGTTGTAGCCAGATTCGTGCGCTGGGATTCGTTGGGCTTTACAACTAGATGTGGTGGTCGATATCTACATACCACAATATCAAGTGGATACAAGTCTTTATTTTCAATTTTGCTTGTTGCATACTAGCTTCTAGTCGCTGCCTCGGCAGCAAATTAGTTAGGAGCGGTTTGCATGCAATCTTCACAAAATTATTTTTCCTGGTTAGCCAATCAATTGAAGGGCTGGCCGCAACAGAACTACTATCTCTTTTGGTTTGCGTTTGGCTGTCAGCTGATGACGCTGGTGGCCGCGCCGCTCACGCCGGTTTCGGTGATCACGTTTATCGGCACCACGCTCGGCGTTTTATGTGTGCTGGCAATCAATGCCACCAAGGCCGTGAATGGCTGGCTGGGGCTGGTGTCGGCCGCGTGCTTTGTTTTCGTCGGTTTCACTGCCCGCAATTATCTGTCGATCTTTGAGCAGCTCGCGTACGTCATCACACTGGATCTGCCTGTTTTGATCTCGGTTCGCAGCTGGAACGATGACACGCACAATCATCTGCGCACCTTTGCGGCCAAGCAGTGGGTGCTTTCGATCAGCTTCACGTTGATCGTCTGGGCGCTGTCCGCCTTTTTGATCGGTACCTTGACCAGCGACCCTCGTCCGGTTTACGATGGGATGGCTTTTGCGATCTCGCTGACTGGCGGCATCGTTTGCTTCTTGCGCTACAACAACCAATATTTCTGGTGGCTCGCGTCCGGCATCGCCCAGCTGATTCTTTGGGGCATCACGTATGCACAAGGCGACGCAAGCCTTGGCATGGCGATCAATTCCAGTATTTATGTCATCAATGACATTCTGGCATTCACCGTCAGCCCGTGGTTCAATGCTGGCCGCAAGCGCATGGGGCTGAAATCTATTCACTGAGCGAAGAGGGAAAACAATGATCTATATTTTAGGCAGTATCGGCGCCGGCAAAACGTCGCTGACTAAAGTCCTGTCAGAAGACCTGCAGGCACCGGCGTATTATGAAGACGTTGAAGGCAACGGCATGATCGCCAACATGCTCCAAAAGTTTTATGCCGCGGGTCAGGATAGTCGCAAGACGACCGGTACGATTTTGCAGATCGCGTTTTTGACCTTCCGCTACCAGCAGCTGAAAAAGGCGTTGGTGCAGGAAAATGCGGTCATGGATTCCTCCCTGGAATCAGATTACGTGATGGCGTCGCAGCTTCACCAAAATGGCGAGATCGATGACATCGACTTCAATATTTACATCACGTTGTCGCAGGAAATGCAGTCCAACGTCAACGGCAGTCCCTGGAATGGCCTGCCTGACCTGGCCATTTATCTGAAGATCGACCCAGAGCACGAAATCGACGAGATCCAAAGCCGCGGCCGCGAAATGGAAGACGTTCGCGAAAAGCCAGAGCTGGTCGATTATTACCATCGCGTGAATAAGGCGTACCGCGACTGGGCGAAGGGGTACACGCGCTCCAGTATCATCACCATCGATCGTGACCGCTTCGACTTCATGAACAACACCGCTGACCGCAATGCGGTGTTGGACCAGATCGAAAAGAAGCTGGTTGACTTGGGCAAGCTGTCCCCGCAGCGGTTTGCGGGCTTGCAGGCAAGTCGTGCGAAGCTGAAGTAGGGTCTGACAAGAACATATTGGATTCAAAAACGACGTGCCGAGTTTTTGCTGGCACGTCGTTTTTTTGTTGGGCGGGAACGCTCGGCGCCACACCCTTCTCCAGTTGGGTTCCGGTGCGCATGGTGGGGACATCTAACTGTCTCGTGCGCTCGGTGGCTAAGTGCGCCACCAAGCACCCGAGCCAAGCTAGCTGCCCCACCATCCCGCGCACCTCCACACCCTATTTTCGTAGTTGTGGTGCGGCGAACCAGATGAAGATAAAGTTGAGCAGGAGGAGCATCGCAGTCGAGATGAATACAACGTTGTAGTCGAAGAGGCCGGCTAAGGTGCCGCCGAGCAGGGAGCCGAACATGTTGCCGAGGGCCTGGAAGCTCTGATTCCATGAAAAAATCGCACTGGTGGCGCTTGCCGGCGAGTTTTTCGTCAGCAGGGTCTGAATGGTTGGAAACAGCGCGCCATCGGAGATCCCGACGAACAAGCGCAGCACGCCAAGCGCAACGACGCTGGTGACAAAGCCCTGTGGGAGATAGACAAGGACGGCAAAGAGATAGCCGGCGACGCGAATTTTGCCTGAACCATGTTTATCGCCATACGCCCCGAGCCGCGGCGCCGTGAGAATGTTGGAGATTCCGGGTAAGGCCGCGATGATGCCGGCAATCAGGGCAACCGGCCCGGCATTATGCATCAACTCTTTGACATACAGACTGATGATCGGTGAGATCGACGTGTTCCCGAGCTGCACGATCATGGTCGAGATCAACAAGATGATAATCAACTTCGGATTGGCGAATTGGCCGAGCAGCCGCTGTAGCGCGTTGCCACCTGCGTCTTTTGGCCGCGGTGGGACAGGGACGAATTGCTCTTTGACCAGCGTGGCTGACAGGATGCCGGCGATGAAAAGTAAGGCGGCGGTGATGAAAAAGGTGTCGCGAATCGAGAAAAATTGTGCGAGGATGCCGCCTAAGATCGGCCCCATCAACATGCCTGACGTCGAGCCGGTGACCAGGGTGCCAAGGGCTTTGCCAGCGTGTTCGCGCGGTGTTTGCGACGCGATCAGCGCCTGGGCATTTGAGATGAACCCGGAAAAGACGCCTTGCAGGGCACGCAAGGCGATCAACTCCCAGATGTTGGTGACCAGGCCCATCAAAAACATGGCGGCGGCCATCCCCATCGACGCGCGGATCAGCATGATCTTGCGGCCTTTGCGATCGGCCAGCGCGCCCCACATCGGTGAGACGATCGCGGTGACGAAGAAAGTCGCCGCATAGACGATGCCCGAGTAAAAGCTGACTTCGGCCTTGGTGAAATCGCCGAGTTGCCCAACATATAGGGACATGAACGGGGTGATCTCTGAAAACGCGATGCCTGCCACGAAGGTGCACCCCCATAATATCGTTAAGTTGCGCCGCCACGGGCTGTTTTGTCGTTGTTCCTCGTCCATCCTCGTCATCCTTCCATGTTGTAAATAACCAATAATCTAGAATGCGCTCTAATTGTGAACTTTCTGTGAACTTTTCAGAAAGCGGCCACTGGCGGAGTTGCGGCGTCTAGGCTACAATGGAATCAGCATTCTATAGAAATGATGGTGATCTTTTTGACAGTCAACCTTTTGAATATTCATCATGGCTACAATTTCCGTGACCTCGGCGGCTATCACACGCAAGACGGCAAGACCCTGCGCGCGCATAAGTTGGTGCGGGCGGGCAAGTTGTCGGATCTGTCCGACCGCGACCTGAGTTATTTGGCGGAATATGGCGTGCGTGATGACGTCGATTTCCGTTCGCCAGATGAAAAAAAGATGGCGCCGGATCGTGTGCCAGAGGGAACCGTCTATCATTTTGACCCCGTTTTTCCACATGATGAGACCAAGGTCAGCAAGTCCTGGGCGGAAGAGCAACAGGCGTTTTCGCTGGATGCGCTGGGCGGTCACAACAATATGATTCGCACGTACGGTGATATGATCGTCAATCCAACGTCGCAAAAAGCCTACCGCGCATTTTTCGACGTGCTGTTGGCCAATGAAAATAGTGGCCAGTCGGTGCTGTTTCATTGCTCAGCCGGCAAGGATCGAACGGGGATGGCGGCGGTATTTTTGCTGTCGGCTTTGGGTGTGGATGAGGCGACCATTCGCGCGGATTATCTGACGACCAATGATTATGTGGGCGGCGCGCTACAGGCGGTGCTCGATAAGGCCAAAGCGGGCGGGGCGAACGCCAATATGTTGCAAGGGCTGACGGATCTGTGGGTGGCCAAGCCCGAGTATCTGGATACCGCGCTGGCAACGATCGACTCGCATTACGGCTCGATGGCGCAATACCTGCATCAGGCGTTGCAGCTGACCGGCGGCGAGTTGAAAGATTTGCGACAATTTTATCTGATCTAGTTTTGGTCGGTGCACAAAAACAGGTCCTGGACGATTCTCACAATGAGGGCGGTTCAGGACCTATTTTCGTTGGCAAATCGATGGGAGTGATCAGCGAACGCGCAAGCGCCGGTAAATGAGGCCCGCGCCAGCCGCGAACAGCGCGTCCAAAATCAGCAGTGCCAGGACGGCAAGCCATGGCGTGCTTGCTGTGCCGCCATTCGTCAAGCGGCGGACGAATAGGGCCAGCGCGTTGTCATTATTTGCCCAAAAGGCGGTGGTGCGGTTGATGAGCACCGCGATGGCAAGGACCAAGGCAACAACCACCCCGACGCTGGCGGCCAGATTGGCGCGGGTGCCAAGCGCGATCAGCTGGCCGAGCTGGAAAAAGACGCCCAGCAAGAGCATTTCGAAGATAATGGTGGCTAAAACGGCAGGCGCGTTCAAGGTCCCTTTGTAGCCGAGCTCGATCAGCATCATCGACTGCCACCAGCCATGTGCAAAACCCGAGCCAGCTTGTAAGCTCATCACGAGGTTCCATATAGATTGGCCGGCCACGAGCAGAATGGTCTGCGGCAACCAGGTCAGCAGGGTGGCGCGCCACATGTTGCGGCGACTGATGCCATTTTGAAAGCCAAAATCAGCCCAGCCATTCACATGGCGGCAGATGATCAGCAAATACACAACGTTAAGACTGATCAGAGTACCGCCGGAAACGGCACCACCCATCTTGGTCAGGAGGAGGTTGAGCCCGGCTGTGAGGACCAGGATGGCGCCCCAGTAGATCAGCGCGCCAGGCAGGAGCGTTTGGAGCTGCACACGGATCAGCGTTTTTAGCTTCATGCGAGGCCCTTCTTTCCATTAACTGGCGCCGTTTGCACGCGGCGCACAATGGCTGCCAACCAGGCAATCATCACGAGGCAGCTCAGCGCGGCCAGAATCAATTTGCCCAGATTCATCGCGGCAAAATTGCCGATCGCAGCGACCAATGGGGAAAACTGCGGCAACTGGCGAAGCAGGATGGCCAAAAGTACGAGCAGCGCCGCGCCGCCAGTCCAGACGAGGAAGATCAGGAGGGCCGTCCGCCGTTTATTTTGGCCCAGCGACAGCAGGCCGCAGATGTAGCCAAAGGTCCCAAGCGCCAGATCGAGAAGCCAGTTCATGAGCACCTGGCTCGTCAGTGGCATGCTTGCTGTGAGGCGAAAGACTGAGGCGCCTTGAGTGGCAACGGGGTTTGTTGCCGTTCCCGTGAGAAGCCAATTTTGAAGCGGCGCAATAAATAGTTGTGTCAGTGCCCCGCATGCCGCAATCACCAGCAAAGTGATGAGCGCGGCCTTGCGCAGCTGTGGCCTGATCATGCTATTTTGAAACGCGAAGTCGGGATTGGCCATGCCCAGCACAAAGGGATAGGCGAAGACCAGCCCCCAGACAAAATAGGTAAGCGTCTCGGTACTATTGAAATGCATGACGTGGGCGGTGAGCCAACTGAACACTAGGACGACCAGCAGGAGGGCCAGAGTGGTCGGCAACAGGGTATGTAAGTTGTATTTGACCAGCACCTTAACTCTCATGAGAACCTTCCTCCTCTCTGGTCAGTTCGATGAACAGTTGCTGGAGATTCATTGCCTCCATGGTGACGCCAGCCGGCAGCGGTTTTTCAAGTGGGGCGTCCAAGGTGTAGGCCGCCAGCATGCCGCCCAACGCGGTAGTGCGCAACACTTTCACATCTGCGAGCCAGTCGCGGACCGTGGCGGCGGGGCCGGTGATCATTTTCCCGCGCTGGCGCAATTCGTCGGCGTCCTGGTCAAGCGTCACGACCCCGCGCTCGATCACCACGACCTGGTTGACCAGTTGGCTGATTTCTTCTATTAAGTGGGTGGCAATGACGAAAGTACGCGGCCGGTCAGTGAAGGTGGCCATCAATTCCTGGTAAAAAAGGTGGCGGTTGGGGGCGTCGAGGCCGAGCACTGGTTCATCCAACAAGACGAAATCGCATGGTACGCAAAGCGCCACAATCAGTTTCACCAGCGTTTTGTACCCGGTCGAGAGGCGCGACAGCCGGCTGGTCGTGTCGACATGGAAAACAGAGACGAGATGCGCGGCCAGGGCATCGTCAAAGCCGCCATACAATTGCTTGGTAATCTTGAAGACCCAGCTGACTTTTTGCTCGGCTGGATAAAGCATCTCGGCGCTCATGAGAAAAATGCGATTCTGCGCCGCTTCATTATCAACGACGGAGGCGCCGTCCAGGGTGATCTGGCCGCGGTCAGCCAGCAGCCGGTTATTGATCAGGCGAAGCAGGGTGCTTTTCCCGACGCCGTTGCGGCCGAGCAATCCATAGATTTGGCCATCCGTGAAGGTCACATTGATGCCGTTCAACACATTTTTGCGGCCAAAATGCTTGGCCACGTTTGTCACTTTCAACTCAGTCATTTTGCATACCCCTTTTCGATCGCCGTTAATAATTCCGTTTTGCTGATGTGTAGCGCGCGGGCCTGGGTCACCAGCGCTGTCACTTGCTCGCTGTAAAAAAGATCTTTGCTTTGCCGCACCAGTTGCGCCTGGGCGCCAGGGGTGACGAACATCCCGAGGCCGCGCCGTTTTTCAATCAACCCATTATCGACCAAGATATTCATCCCCTTTAACACCGTTGCGGGATTCAGTTGATATTCCCGCGCAACCTGGGTCGTGGAGGGAATCTGTGTCTCTTCCGCAAACGCGCCGCTCAAGATTCCGTCCGCAAACGCATCGGCGATCTGTTGATAAAGCGGCGTGAGACTCTCTGCATCAAAGTGCACGCGTGCCACCATCCTTTCGTGTGAGTTGGTTATTCGGTTAGTTGTTTGGTTAGTTGCATGAGTAACTAACCGACAACGAAACTATACGGCCTTGGGGCGGGGGTGTCAACAAGAATATTTGAAAAGCGGGCCTGCCACCCCTCAGTGCTCGGCTTTGCATCCTTTGCAGTTGGGCTCCGGCTCGCATGGTGGAAACATCTAGGCGTCTTAGGCACTCGGTGGCAAGGAGCGCCACCAAGCACCTGAGCCGACCTAGCTGTTCCACCATCCCGCGAGCCTCCGCACCCTTTTCCAAAACACTTGCTCATATTAATTGTTTCATATAACATGGAAGGACTGAATCGATTTGAAGGAGGCACGTGATGAAGGTCTTGGTCCCGTATCTAAAGCGCTACCGCAAGGACGGTGTGTTTGCGACACTCAGCGTATTGGTGCTGGTGTTTGCGACACTTTGGCAGCCGCGCTTGCTGCAGGTGGTCATGGAAGCAATCTTGAAGAATGACAAGCATGCGGTGCTGGTCAACGGCATTTGGCTATTGGTCCTTGCCGCGGTGGGCATTGTGGCCGGTATTTTGAATACCGTTTATTCGGCGCGGGTCGCATTGGGTGTGGCCACAGATCTGCGCGCCGATCTTTATGCCAAGGTCCAGACGCTGGCGTATGCGGACATTGAAAAATTCTCTGCCTCCAACCTTGTCGTTCGGATGACCAATGACATCAACCAGGTCCAGCAGATCGTCATGGCCTTTTTCCAGCAGGTGACGCGCATTCCGCTGCTTTTTCTCGGCGCCTTTGCACTGGCGTTGACGACGATGCCGGAGCAGTGGTGGGTGATCATTGCGATGATGGTGATCATCATCGGGGTGTCCCTGGTCGCGTTTCGGCGAATGGGGAAGTATTTTGCCCAGACCCAGATGGACATCGAGAAGGTCAACACACTGGCTCGCGAAAACTTGATGGGTATTCGCGTGGTGAAATCGTTTGTCCAGGAGCCAACCGAGATCAAGAAGTTCTCGGCGGCCTCTGACCGGTTGACCGACGTGACCGCGCGCATCGGCTATCTGTTTGCCGTGTTGATGCCGGCCTTTTTCATGACGGCAAATCTCGCGATCGGCGTTTCGGTCTTCTTGGTCGGCCAAAGTATCACCGTCCATCCGACTTATTTGGCGGCAATCACCAGTTTTATCTCCTATCTCAATCAGATCTTGTTTGCCGTGATCAACGGGGGCTTCATGCTGACATTTGCGTCCCGCGCGCTGGTCTCTTTGGGGCGGTTGCGTGAGGTGTTTGACACCCAGCCGAGCATGGCTTATCCGACGACGGGCGAGGTGGCCGATCTGCCGGGTGACATCACTTTCGACCATGTCACCTTCACGTATCCAGGCGACGCCGCCCCAACGCTCAAGGATGTCAGTTTCTCCGTGAAGGCTGGGCAAATGGTCGGCATCGTTGGCGCAACGGGTTCGGGCAAGACGACGCTGGCCCAGCTGATTGCCCGGCTGTATGATCCGGATACGGGGACGGTCCGCATCGGTGGGGTGGATGTGCGCGACCTACCGGAAAAAACGATCCGCAATACCGTCGCCTATGTGCTTCAACGCTCGACCCTGTTTTCCGGCACCATTGCTGGGAATCTGAAACAGGTCCAGCCGAGTGCGACCTTACCGCGGATGCAGTGGGCGGCCGGCATTGCGCAGGCGGCGGAGTTCATCGATCTTCTGCCAGACGCTTATGACGCGCCAGTCGAAGAGCGCTCTGCGAATTTTTCCGGCGGGCAAAAGCAGCGCCTGTCGATCACGCGCGGGGTCATTGCTGATCCTGAGATTCTGATTCTGGACGATGCCACCTCGGCGCTGGATGCGCGCTCTGAAAAATTGGTGCAGGAAGCGCTGGACCGTGAGCTCACCTCGACCACGGTGGTGTGTATCGCCGAAAAAATCAGCTCGATTCTGCGCGCCGATGAGATCTTAGTGCTGGACGATGGCGCGCTGGTCGGCGTGGGGACACATCATGAGCTGGTCCGCAACAATCCTGTCTATCAAGAGATCTATGCCACCCAAAAGGCACGAGAGGAGGGCATCTGATGAAGGACTTGAAAAATGCCGGGCGCTATTATGCCCATTACTTCAAGAAATATCGGCTGGGCTTTCTCGTGGCCTCCTTGATGATCGCCTTTTCCACTTGGTGCATTGTCGTCGCCCCGACCTATCTTGGTGAGGCGGTCAAGGAATTGACCAGTTACTTGCAGCTGTGGGGAAATCCAGCGACGCGGGCCACGGCTAACTTTGACGCGTTTCACCGGACCTTGATCATTTATATTTTGCTGTACGTTGGGGACGCGAGCACGATCTTCATCGCCAGCCTGATCTTCGCCCGAATCTCCGCGTTTGCGACGGGCACGATGCGCATTGGCCTTTTCCGCAAGATGCAGCGGATGCGCGTGCAGTATTTTGACCGCCACTCAGATGGGGATATTTTGGCGCGGTATACGTCTGACCTGGACAATATTTTCAACGCGATGAATCAAGCGCTGCTGGAAGTCTTTTTGGCCGTGGCCCAATTCGTCGGCATCTTGATCATGATGTTTCGTGAAAATACGACCCTGGCCTGGGTCACGATGGCGTCGACGCCGATCGCGCTGATCGTGGCGGCCTTCGTGATGAAAAAAGCCGGCACCACCGTCGATCGCCAGCAGGATGATATCGGGCGGTTGAACGGGTACATCAACGAGCAGATCACGGGCCAAAAGGTGATTATCACAAACGGTCTGCAACAGGATTCCGTCCGCGGATTCCAGGGGTACAACGAAACGGTGCGTAAGTCCGCCTTGAGTGGGCAGATCTGGTCCGGTATCTTGAACCCGTTGATGCAGGGGATGTCGCTGCTCAATTTGGCGATCGTCATTTTCGTCGGCTCGTGGCTCGCGCTGAGCGGCACAATGTCGCAAGGCGCGGCGCTGGCGCTGGTCGTGGTGTTCGTCAATTACGCCTCGCAGTATTACCAGCCGATCATTTCGCTGACCAGTTTGTATGGCATGATTCAGTTAGCAATCACCGGGGCGCGGCGCATCGATGAGGTGCGAAGCCAACCGGATGAGACGCGACCGGTGAACGGAAAAGACCTCACTGGTATCGATCATGATTTAGTGCTCGACGATGTCCACTTCAGTTATTTGCCGGGCAAAGAGATTCTGCACGGGGTCTCCTTGCAGGTGGCAAAAGGTGAGATGGTGGCGCTGGTTGGGCCAACGGGGTCGGGAAAAACCACGGTGATGAACCTGCTGAATCGCTTCTATGATGTCGATTCGGGCGCGATCTTGTTTGATGGCACGGATGTCCGTGAGTTTGACCTGACGGCGCTGCGGGCGCATGTGGGGATCGTGTTGCAGGATCCGCAGCTTTTCACCGGCACGATCGCCGATAACATTCGCTATGGCGACCCGGAGGCTTCCATGGCGCGCGTGATCGACGCGGCCAAGCAGGCAAACATCCATGAGTTCATTGAAAGTCTGCCGGAAGGGTACGAGACCACGGTGTCGGATGAGCAAAGCGTCTTTTCCGCCGGGCAAAAACAGTTGATGTCGATCGCCCGCACGATCTTGACGGATCCACAGTTGCTCATTCTCGATGAGGCCACCTCAAATGTCGACACGGTGACCGAAGCTAAGATACAGGCCGCGATGGACAATGTGATCGCCGGCCGCACGAGTTTTGTCATCGCGCACCGCCTTAAGACGATCTTGAACGCTGACAAGATCATTGTGTTGAAGGACGGTACCATCATCGAAGAGGGCAGCCACGATGCGCTACTCAAGGAAAACGGCTTTTATGCCGAGCTGTATCACAACCAGATGGTGTTTGAATAGGAACTGACTCTGAAACCGACCGCGCTTGGGCCGGTTTTTTTGTGCAGGGGCGAGCTGGCGGGAGCGCCCGCAACACCTGGACCAATTTTGCTGAACGCAAAGATGAAAAGCTGGTGATAAAACGTGTGAACGCTTGCCAGTCAGCTTACTTTTTATTAGAATATAACTATTAACTGGAAAGGAGGATGGTCGATGCGTGCACTAAAGATCGGGATTTTGAACGTGATGCATGATAAGCTGGCGACGAACCAGCGGCTCCGCAATGCCCTGACGGCTAGCGGGTTGCCCGTTGAGTTACACTTTTATTACCCAACGCAACATTATCAAGACCGGCCCGTACCAGAGGCAGTGAGTGCGATCTTGCAGCCCCTGGATCTGGCGCTTGCCGCCGACATGGATGGCTTCATCATCACCGGTGCGCCCATTGAGACCATCGCCTTCGATGATGTGACTTACATCGAGGAGCTCCGGGCGTTGCTGGCGACGTTGGACCAGCACCATGTGACCCAGCTCTACTTGTGTTGGGGCGCCATGGCAGCCCTTGACTATTTTTATAAAATTCGCAAAGATATTTTGCCTCACAAATTATTCGGCGTGTATCCACAGAAGATTCGCATGCAAACACCGTTGTTGACAGGTCTGCGAGACGGCTTTACAGCCCCTCATGCCCGCTATGCGGAAATGAACCAAGCACAGATCGCGCGCGACCCGGATCTTACCGTTGCCGCCACCACGGTGAACGACGAGTTATTCCTAGTCGAAAACGCGGCGCGGCGTCAGACATTTTTGTTTGCGCATCTGGAATACGGCCGGTTAGGGTTGATGCAGGAATACGAACGCGAAGTCGCGGCGCATCCCGAGCGGACTTACCGCAAGCCGGAAAATTATTTTGCTGACCCTGCTGCGATGTGCGGCCCAGAGTTTTCATGGGCGGACACCCAGCGTCTGTTTTTCGCCAATTGGCTGACACGGGTCCAAGAACCAGTCGCCATGACGGAACACTGAAAGGAGTTTTTATCATGATCGCAAATTCAATCACTGAACTGATCGGCAACACCCCATTATTGAAATTGAACCGCGTCGTGCCGGAAGGGGCCGCGGATGTTTTGGTCAAGCTCGAGTTCTTCAACCCGGGTGGTTCGGTCAAGGACCGAATCGGCCTGGCGATGATTGAAGCCGCTGAGCAAAGCGGCCAGTTGCAGCCGGGTGGGACGATCATTGAGCCGACGTCTGGCAACACGGGCATCGGGCTGTCGCTGGTCGCCGCCGCCAAGGGGTATCATTTGATCATCACGATGCCAGAGACCATGAGTGTCGAGCGCCGCGCGATCATTCAGGGCTATGGCACCGAGTTGATCTTGACGCCTGGCGCCGAGGGGATGCCTGGCGCGATCAAGAAGGCGGAAACGCTGGCCAAGGAGAATGGTTATTTTCTGCCAATGCAGTTTGCCAATCCTGCGAACCCCGATGTGCATGCGCACACGACCGGGCAGGAGATTCTCAAGGCGTTGGGCGGCAAGGCGCCGGATGCCTTTGTCGCGGGGGTCGGCACTGGTGGGACTTTGACCGGGGTTGGGCGCGCGCTTCGCAAGGCGGACAAGGACGTTCAGATCTATGCGCTTGAGGCGGCTGAGTCCCCGATGCTCAAGGAAGGCCACGGCGGTAAGCATAAGATTCAAGGCATTTCCGCGGGCTTCATTCCGGAGGTCCTGGATACGAATCTGTATAACGGTATCGTTGAGGTCACCTCTGATCAGGCGATTCAGATGGCGCAACAGGTCAGCCGTGAAGAAGGCTTCCTGCCGGGTATTTCCGCTGGCGCAAACATCTTCGGCGCCATCGAGCTTGCCAAGAAACTCGGTGCGGGGCACACGGTCGTCACCGTTGCGCCGGATAATGGGGAACGCTACCTGTCCACAGATCTGTTTAAGTTCTGATCAGTGATTGCTGGGCCGGTGCCCGAACGTTAGGGTGCTGGCGAAGATCTGCAGAAAGTTGTGACTAAAAATTCGGGCGTTGTCACAATCAACATCAAAAATTTTAGACCCAAAAAGGGCTTGACCAAAGTTCGCGTGATGCGGTTCTGGTCAAGCCCTTTTGTTTACTTCCGTTCTTGGTCTGGGACGTAGCGCAGGATGTCCCCGGGCTGGCAGTCTAGGGCCTGGCAAAGCGCCGCCAGTGTATTGAAGCGGACGCCTTTTGCCTTTCCCGTCTTTAAGATCGACAGGTTGGCCGGGGTGATATCGATGGCGGCGGCCAGATCTGTGCCTAGCATGCCGCGTGCCAGCATGAGTTTATCGAGATCGACTTCGATCATTGGCCTACCTCCTTAGATCATTGCATCGGCGTCCTGTTGCAAGGCGACACCGTATTTCATCAAAATATAGATCACGAACGTCACCGCGAGTTGCACCAACGGCTCCAGATCAAGTGAAAGATCGTAGTGTTGCGTGACCCCCGCGGCCAGCAAACTGAAGACCCAGCCACCCACCAGGTCAAACCCTTCGATCCACACGAGCCGCCGCAGCTGGTGCACATTGTCGGCCACAAAAAAATGCCCGGCTTTGACGTTCTTGATCAGCTTGATGAAGGCTTGTAGGCCAATCAATATCAAGATCAACGCATAGACGGCCGCAATCACGACCAAGACTAACAACGCCGACGCCATGTCGCTATCTGCGCCATTCAGCCCATTTCCGGTTTCGATTCCGGCCACGCCGGCATTTTGCACGAGTTGGTCGATGTTTTTCCCATACAGGGTCATGTGTTCCCATAACACATGGCCTTGGGTGGCCGTCACGACGATCAAGATGCCAGCGATGACACTTGCGAGCTGACCGATGCGACACATGACATGCAAAAAACTCAAGGCGAACCGGGTGACACCATGAATCATTGCCTTTGCTTCCATTTTTCCTACCTCCGTGATTATCGTAAAACAATACGCGATTATTGTCAAACGATAATTCGCGAACCGGCCACTCCTGAAATTGGGCGTTGGTTCGCAGCTGAAAATGGTATTTGCGCGGGAAAGGCGGTATGATGGACTTACCAAAAGTAGGTAATGAGGAGGCAGACGCATGAAGATCTTTGTGGTTGGGGCAAGCGGCCAAGTGGGACGGTTGCTGGTGGAAACGCTGCTCGACAATGATTATCAAGTCACTGGCGGCTATCGCGATCCGGCGCACCAGGCCCCTGAGGCTGGAAGTCAGGCATTCGCTGCGGTCCATTTTGATTTAACGGCTCCAGTTGCTGAATTGGCTACCGCCTTGGCTGGCCATGATGCGGTGATCTTTGCGGCAGGCTCACAGGGCAAGGCACTGCTTTCCGTGGATCTCGACGGGGCAGTGAAAACGCAGCTGGCCGCCGAACAAGCTGGCGTGACACGGTTCATCCAACTCAGCACGCTGAATGCCGAGTCGCGCGCGAACTGGCCGGCCGGTCTTCATGACTACTACATCGCCAAATTTTACGCGGATGAGTGGCTGAAAACACGGACCCAGCTGGATTACGTGATCGTCCAGCCCGCCGCGTTGACCAATGACGAGGCGACCGGCATGATCACGATCGAGCCGTCCGGCAGTGCCACCATCACGCGCCAGGATGTCGCCTCGGTGCTGGCGCGAGCGGTCGAATCCGACTGCCATCGCGAGACGATCAAGCTTGCAAACGGCGCCGTGCCGATTGCTCAGGTCTTGTAGTCGGGTTCCAGCCCGCGCCCTTGTCGTCTAGGTCTTGTCGTTGGCGATAAAAGCTGATATAGTCAACTCAACATCAACGAAACGGAGTGGAAGCCATTGAAGTAAGCCCATTGCAGAAAAGTCACAGAGTCGCGCAAAGAATTGGCGCAATCTCGACTTTTTTCCAATGGCGACGTCAATGGCTTCCGCAACTGGTGCGGGCAGCCGCGCCTTTTTTTGTGGGGTGCGGTGGCCCGCGGGATGGTGGAACGACTAACTTGGCTCGGCGCGTTTGCCGCACACTGCCTTTGGGAAAAGATCGCGTGCACCTTCTTTGCAGGAAAGGATGATGCAGATGACGACGATCTCACTTTCGCATTTGACCTTTGGCTATGATGGCCAGGGGGACCTGCTGTTTGACGATGCGAATTTTGACCTGGATACCTCTTGGCGGTTGGGGCTGGTGGGCCGCAATGGGCGGGGGAAGACCACGCTTTTGAAATTGCTGCAAGGTCAGCTGCCTTATCAGGGACGGCTGACGGTGCCGGTCCCACTGAACTATTTTCCCCAGCCGATCGAGGATGAAAGTCAGCTGACGCTGTATGCGATGCAGGCAATCACTGAGGCTGAGCAGTGGCAACTGGAACGGGAGCTCAATTTGCTGGCGGTCGACCTCGATGTCTTGTGGCGGCCGTACGCCTCGCTGTCCGGTGGGGAGCAGACCAAGGTACGCCTGGCGCTTCTTTTTACCGACACGACGCACTTTGCCTTGATCGATGAGCCGACCAACCACCTGGATGCGGCGAGCCGGGCCAAGGTGGCGGCTTACCTGAAGTTGAAGCAGGGCTTCATCGTGATCAGCCACGACCGCCATTTTCTCGATGCGGTGTGCGATCACACGCTGGCCATCGACAAGCGCAAGATCTCGCTGACGCAGGGCAATTACAGTGTTTACGAGGCGGCCAAGAAGCAGCAGGACGCCGCCGAATTAGCTGAAAATGCGAAGCTGAAAAAGGACATCGGGCGCCTCCGCGAAACAGCGGCGAAAAAAGGGCGCTGGGCGGCGACTCGCGAAAAAGATAAATACGGCGATCCGCATAAACGCGGCAGTGGGGCGATCGGGGACACAGGCTTCATCGGGGCGCGGGCGGCGCGGGTGATGCAAAAACGCAAGAACCTGGAACAGCGCATGGATAAGGCAATCGATGAGAAGTCGCACCTGTTGCAAAATATCGAAGAAGTCGCGCCGTTGACGATCGCGACGCAGCCGGATCATCACGAGGTCTATCTGGCCGTGGCTGAGCTTACGCTGGCCTATGATGGGAAGCCCCTTTTTGCGCCCGTGAGTTTTGAGCTGCATCGGGGGGAGCGCTTGGCAATCATCGGGCCAAATGGGAGCGGCAAGTCCTCGCTCTTGGCGGCGCTTTTGGGGCAGTTTGACGGCGAGGTGCAGGGGACGGTCGTGATCAAGTCGTCGGTGACCATTAGCCAGGTCCGTCAGCTTTATCCGGATAACCGTGGGCTACTGAAGGATTTTGCCGCCAGCCGCCAACTCGATCTCGAAGCGTTTTTGAACAATTTGCGGAAACTTGGCCTTGAGCGCAACGCATTTGCCACGCCGATCGAACAGTTGTCGATGGGCCAGCAGAAAAAAGTGGAGTTGGCCAAGTCACTGGCAACCCCGGCCAATTTGCTGATCTGGGACGAACCGGTGAATTACTTGGATCTCCTCAACCAGGACCAATTGACGGCCAGCATTCTTGCGTATCAGCCCACGATGCTGTTTGTCGAGCATGACCAGGATTTCATCGCCAAAACAGCAACGCGGGTCGTGACGCTGAATTCGGATAATAGGTAGAAAATACCCGCAAGCAAAAAATTCTGCTTGCGGGTATTTTGTGTGCTCAGGCGATTTTTGTCGCGGTGCGCCAAGGCTTGATATGTGTGGCTGCGCTCAGGGCTGCGACGATCAGCGGCGTGATGATGACGGCGCCGATCACTTCAGGAATGCCATTGGTCACCACCAGGCCGCCCAAAACTTTCAAGAGGCCACTTGACGGGACCTTATAGGCAGAGGCGACTTGGTCGGTATACAGAATGCCCATGAAAAACAGCACGCCGATGGTATTGGTCAAAGTGGCGAAAAAGGCGGCAACGATGCTGGCCACGGACACGCGGTGCACCAGCTTGTAGACGCCCCAGAAAACCAGCGCCGCCACGAGCCCAACCAGCACCCGTGGGACGACGGAGACCAACGGATTGGTGAAGACCAATGTATCCAGTGGCGTCGTTGGGGCGGTGTAGGCTCGGACGATCGTCATGACGCCCCAGACGAGGCCGACGAAAATGCCGTCCCATGGCCCAAGCATGATCGCCGCAACGATCACGGTGATGTGGATGATGGTCAGTGACATGAATCCAAGCGGAATGAAGCCGAACATCGGCACCGTCGCCTGCAGGGCAATAATGGCAATAAACAAAGCGCGAATCACGATTTTAAACGTATGTTGACGATCGCTCATAGCTTGCTCCAACGAAAATAAATTTAATGACACGTGTGTCACCAGTTTTCATAAGGCCGATTATAGAATATAATGACGGTAATGTCACTAATTATTTTAGGGTGCGGAGGCCCGCGGGATGGTGGGGCAGGTAGTTTGGCCTGGGCGTTTGATGGCGCACTTAGCCATCGGGCGACCGGGTCAACTACATGTCCCCGCCATGCGGGCTGGAGCCCAACTGTATAGGGTGCGGAGGCCCGCGGGATGGTCGTGCAGCGAACTTGGCTCGGGTGCTTGGTGGCGCACCTTGCCACCAAGTGGACGAGCCAGTTAGATGTCTCGACCATGCGGGCTGAAGCCCAACTGTATAGGGTGCGGAAGCCCGCGGGATGACGGGGCAGGTAGTTTGGCCTAGGCGGTTGATGGCGCACTTAGCCATTCAGCTACATGGCCCCGTCATTCGGACCGACACACAACTTGAAAGGAGTCTCACACATGCCAGTTCGAACCAACGAACAGCGAAAAGCCGAAAAGCGCGCGCAAATTCTGAGCGCCGCCAAAAAAGTCTTTCAGGAAAAGGGCTTTTCTGATGTGACGATGAAGGATGTGATCGATGAGGCCGGCATCAGCCGCGGTGGTATTTATCTGTATTTTTCATCGATCGATGCACTGTTTACCGAAGTGCTCAGCGAGCGCAACAGTCACAGTCTGCAGGATATGCAAGATGCAATCGCAGCTGGCACGGCCTTTGAGCAGCTCTGGCAGATCTATCTGGCCGGACAAAAAGAGCGGCTGCTGCACCGGGTGGACAGCGGTCTACTTCAGGCGGTCTACGAATATTATTTCACGCATAAAACGGCGGCGGATCATGCTTTCCAGCGCGCCCAATTTGTGTTGATCAAAGAGACCATCATGGTGATGCTTCAGCAAGGCGTTGCGCAAGGGGTGCTGACCGAGCAGCCACTGGCCGTGATCGCGGAGCACATCATGATCGTGATCGAAGGTTTGTCGGTGATGGCCTTGACTGGCGGCATCGACGAGGCCCGCATCGACGCCCAATTTTCCCAGCTGAATCAACTGCTGCCCCGCACCGCGGGCTGAAAAGTGGTATCGTAAGACTATCCACATTTTCAGAAACAACAGGAGGAAGCGCCATGACTGCCGCGGAAAAACCCGCATCCACACCAAAAATCTCTCCGAATCACCACATGGCGATTCCCTGGCACAGTTTTGAACACGACCAGGACACGCCAATCAGGGAGACGAGTCTCACCGCGCGCGCCGCATTGGTCGGTCGCGTCGGCATCGTGATGCTCAGTTGTGGCACCGGGGCTTGGCGCGTGCGCGAGGCAATGGACACCGTGTCGCGGGCGCTTGGGTTGACGTGCGCCGCAGATGTTGGGCTGATCACCTTGTCTTTTTCCTGTTTTGAAAAAGGGCATCATTACTCCCAGACATTGTCGTTGCCAGCAAGCGGGGTGAATACCGCAAAGCTTGCGGCGATGGAGCAATTCGTGGACCACTTCGATGCGTGCCTGGGGCTGACGCCAAACGAGATTCATAGTCGCCTCGATAAGATCCAGCACCAGCCCGGCCAATTTTCGCCGCTGCAATTAGGGCTTGCCTCCGCGCTGGCTTGTGCGGCGTTCGTCTTTTTGCTGGGCGGTGGGCCGATCGAGATGCTGTGCTGTTTTGTCGGCGCAGGAGTGGGTAATTATCTGCGTAGTGTCATGGGGCGACACCACATTACGGTCATGGCCAGCACCGCGTTGTCGGTTGCGGCGGCCTGTCTGTCGTATACGCTGCTGTTTTTACTGCTTCGCGCCGGGTTTCATATCGCGTCGGGGCATGAGGCCGGGTATATCGGGGCGATGCTTTTTGTCATTCCCGGCTTCCCGTTTATCACCAGCGGCCTCGATATTTTCAAGCAGGACATGCGCTCGGGGCTTGAACGCGGGATGTTTGCAATCATGGTGATCACGGTGGCCACGGTGACTGGGTGGCTGGTTGCCCTGCTGGTTCATCTGTCGCCGGCCAATTTTTTGCCGCTGGGCTTGTCGGCAGGGGTGCTGCTACTGTGTCGCTTGGTGGCCAGTTTCTGCGGGGTCTTTGGGTTCTCGATCATGTTCAATAGTCCCGTGACCATGTCCGCGGTCGCAGGGGTTATCGGAGCCTGCGCCAATACGCTACGCTTGGAATTGGTCGATCTGACGATGCCACCGGCCGCAGCCGCTTTTCTCGGCGCGCTGCTTGCGGGGCTGTTGGCCTCACTTGCCAATCGGAAGGCGGGGTATCCGCGGATCTCACTGACAGTGCCCGCAATCGTGATCATGGTGCCTGGTCTGTACATGTATCGCGGGATGTTCAACTTGGGCGGCGGGAGTTTTGATGTCGGGGCCTCTTGGGTGGTGCGTGCGGTCTTGATCGTGATCGCCTTGCCGCTGGGGCTCGCGGTGGCCCGCGTGCTGACGGATCCGAAATGGCGCCATATTAGTTGATGCAAAAAAATCGGTTCGCCAGTGATGACGAACCGATTTTGTATTTGAGTGCTGATCATTTAGCTGAAGAATTAGCCGATCACTTCGACGGTCGCGTACAACACGCCGGCGGAAGGAATTGAGCTGCTTGGCATTGCGACGTCTAACTGCCGCGGGTTGCTGGCGGCAAAGGTGCCGGTGTCATTGACCGTCCGAATCCAGGTGGTACCATCGCTCAGCGTGATCTTGAGCTTGGTCCCGCGTGGAAAAACGGACAGGTTTGCGGCCACACCGCTGTAGCCCAGCGAGGAGCCGAGCACAGCCGGATCGTAGAAGGTCAGCTTATAGGTGCCGGCGCTGCTCGTCGCGGATGTGGAAGCGGTCGAATTTTTTGAAGTGGTTGAGGTGCGCGTTGTATTCGTCGTCGTGGTAACGGTGGCCGCAGTTCGGGTCGTTGCGTTTGCGCTCGCTGATGTCTGAGTGGTTGCCTGCGTCCCCGTGGTTTGGGTCAGCGCTGTCAATTGCAGTTTCTCCCCAACGTAGATCAGATTCGCGTTTGAGATGTGATTGAGGCTGATCAGTGTGGTCTGCGCGACCCCGGTCGAGGCCGCGATCGCAGACAGCGTATCACCACTTTTAACTGTATAGGTGTTGGGCGTGGCTGTCGTGTTGGAAGCCGTTGTCGACTTGCTGCTGGTCAACTGCAGTGTCTGGCCGACCACGATCAGGTTTTGATCCTTCAGCGCATTGACGGATGTGAGTTGTTGAACGGTCGTTTGCTGTGTGGCGGCAATCGCGGATAAGGTGTCGCCCGCTTTAACAACATAACTGCCGGCTTGAGTGCTGGCGCTGACTTGTTGGCGCGTGCCGAAAAGGGCGGTGGCGCCGAGCGTGACGGCAGTGGCGAACAGGAAGGTCATGGGTTTGTTTTTCATATTGGGTCACTCCTATCGTTTTTGACAAGGCTCAGCATACAAGATCGAAGTCTCAGTCAAAAAACAACAGGATGACAAATAAACTGTGAAATGCAACATTGTCACAAGGTTGTTGCATTCTCGCAACCATGACAAAAATGACGATCGTGTGACTTGCCTTTGCGAAAAAATGGCGGTAAAGTCTGCGTATTTAAAGGAGGGGGAACATGCGAAAACAACCAGATTACACAAGATTACTGGTCGCGATGGGGTTGGCGGCGGTCGCGGGCAGTCTCGATGGTTACACGTATCTGACGCAAGGCCAAGTCTTTGCCGGCCTGCAAACGGGAAATTTGATCTTGTTGGGGATTCACTTGGGCGCCGGACAGTGGCAGGCAGCCTGGCATTATGTGACGCCACTGGTGATGTTTGGGTTAGGGACGCTGATTGCGCGGCTGATTCAGCATCGGTACCCAAAAACGGCGCGGTGGACGCGAAGCTCCGTCATGTTGGCCTATGAGCTGGGCCTGATTCTGCTTGCCGGGGCGCTTGCGACCTTGACGTCCCTGCCTTGGGTAACGGGCTTGCTGTCGATGGTGGCCGGCACGCAACTGCAGGAATTTCGTGAGTTGCGCGGCAAGCCTTTCACTCCGTTAATGATGACTGGGAACCTTCGGACGTTTGTCGAGGCGCTATATGATCTTTGGATTCGGCGGGATCGTACAGCCAAATTGCGAGCGACCAACATGGGCGGGGTCCTCCTCGGATTTTTGGCTGGCGTTGCGTTGGCCGGGGCATTGCAACCATTTTTGCAGCAAGCCACAATCTTTGTGACAGCGGGGCTGGTGGTGCTGGTGCTTGTTGCCGGTCATTTGCCCCGGATGCGGCAAGCTCATCAGACGGATTGAGACATTTAATAGGAACAAACGCGAATGGCGCAGGACGAAAACAGGTCCTGCGCCTATTTGTGTCTTGCTGTGCCCGATTTTTCCAAGCACGTGGAACAAACGTTTGTGAAATGAGAGCTTCCACAGAAAACGGTTCGGTGTTGCCGCTTTCATAGACGGCTGTTCCTCATGAGCAGGGGACCCGGATGACAGCAGGGGAATCGCGGCTTAGTAACACCTGATATTTTTAGGATTTCATCCCAATTAGTTCACACTATTATCACATTTTAACTCTAATGTTGTTCTCATACGTCAGGAGATGAAGAGATGGAAAATGTGACAGGAATGACGAAAACAAAGAAAACTCATAGACCGCTTTCTTGGCAGCGGGTGTTGCCATGGGTGATTCCCGTGTTGATCATCCTTGCATGGCAAGTGGCCGTGTCGGCAGGCTGGCTGAATAGTAATCTGTTGCCATCACCGCTGGCTGTTTTGCAAGATGGGGTAAAACTAGCCGCGTCCGGTGAGCTGATGAAAAATGTCAGCATCAGTCTGTTTCGCGCGTTGACCGGTTTTGCGATCGGCGGGTCGATCGGGTTCATCCTCGGCATGGCAAATGGTCTGTCGAAAGTTAGCCGCGCGCTTTTTGACTCCACGATTCAGATGCTTCGCAACATCCCGCACTTATCCCTTATTCCATTGGTGATCATTTTGCTGGGCATCGGCGAAGGGGCGAAGATCTCGCTGGTCGCGGTCGGCGTCATGTTCCCAGTCTATATCAATACTTATCACGGCATCACGCGGGTGGACCCGGAGCTCATCGAAATGGGCAAGGCCTATGGGTTGAGCAAGCGCCAACTGCTCGCCAAGGTGATCTTTCCCGGGGCGCTGCCGACGATCTTGGTCGGCATCCGCTACGCACTTGGGGTGATGTGGACGACGCTGATCGTGGCTGAAACCATCTCCAGCTCCAGCGGCATCGGCTACATGGCAACCAACGCGCAGGAGTTCATGAACATGGATACCGTCCTGCTTTGCATTTTGATGTATGCGCTGCTGGGCAAGGCTTCTGACCTGATTGCTAAGGCGCTTGAAGACATTTGCCTCGGCTGGCAGCAAACAGGAAGGAGCGAAGGCTAATGGAAACCACTTTGATCACCCTTGATCGAATTGGCAAAACGTACGGCGACAAGACGGCGCTTCATGATGTGAATTTTACGATCTACCCCGGTGAGTTCGTGGCCTTGGTCGGCATGAGCGGCGGCGGGAAATCCACCATTTTGCGCCTGATCGCCGAGCTTGAACAACCGACAGCAGGCACAATTACACGCGCACAGGCGGATCTGGTCGTGCGAGTCATGTTTCAAAACGATCGGCTCCTGCCATGGATGACGACGCTGGATAATTTGTCTTTTGACAGCCATGACAAGGCCCAGCAAGACAAAGCGAAAAAAACGCTGGCAAGTGTCGGCCTCAAGGATTTTGCCGATCAGTATCCCAACCAGCTCTCCGGGGGGCAAAAACAGCGAGTCGCCTTAGCGCGTGCGTTGATGGCGGATCCCCAGCTGCTCCTTCTTGATGAACCACTGGGCGCGCTGGATGCCCTGACCCGGCGGAACATGCAACAATTCATTGGCCAAGTCTGTGACCAGGGACACCTGACGACCCTGTTGATCACACATGATGTCGATGAGGCGGCGCGCATGGCGGACCGAATCATTGTGATCAAAAACGGGACCAATGTCTATGAGGCTGCGGGGGCAAAAGGCCAAAACGCGGAAACGGTGGCCAAGGTTGCCGAAGAAGTGCTGCAGGTGATTTTGCGGCCAGACGACGACCCAACCCAAGTAGAGGCGGTGGCCGCTCGTGACTGATAGGACCAAGCTGATGGCGAGCGCCGCAACCCAGGCCGGCGATGCGCCGGCAGCGGCCACGCCGAAGAAAAAGAAGCCTTACCTTTACGAAGTCGACATGATGCGGATCTTCTTCATCTTTGGGGTCTTGCTGAATCACTCGACCACCGCATTTTCCCAGCAAATGGTTAACGCCACTGGCTGGCAACATATGGCGCTATTATCGACACACTTATTGATTCATTTTACTCGGATGGGCTTCATGTTCATGACCGGGCTGGTGTTGACGCTGAATTATTATCACCGCGATGACTGGCCAACATTTTTCAAAAAACGGTTCGCCGGCTCGGGCTGGCCGTACCTGCTGTGGAATTTTGGTCTGCTTGTTTTGGCGGTGGTGCTCTCGCTACCGGGTTACACCTGGGCGAATTTTCCAGCGACATTCTGGTCTGCGCTGATTCATGGCGATCAATTCTATCTCTACTACATCTTGGTCACGTTGCAGCTTTATCTGCTTTTCCCACTGATGGTGGCGTTGTTCAAACATTTCGAACACGCACATGGCCGCATCGTGATCATCAGTTTTCTCATTCAGTTGAGCCTGATGTTCTTCATCAAATACGCATTGCCGAGTATCGATCGCAGCAATTGGCTCTGGTGGTTCCGTGCATATGGCGTCAACGTCTTCACCTATCAGTTCTATTTCATCTTCGGGACCTATGTCTCACTGCATTACCAGGCCGTCAGCGCGTTTATTCGCAAACATATCAAGCCGATCGCCACGGCGACCGGGCTGCTGGCGATTGGGACAGTGCCGTATTACTTCTGGAACCGCCTTGTGCTCGACCGCACGCATTCGGCCGCTGTGTCGCCGCACCAACCGTACATGCTGATCTATGACACGATGATGATCATCTTCGTCTTTTGGCTGGGTCAGCGCTATGCGGATTGGCGCAAAAATGGCATTCCGCGTTGGTTTGAAACATTTGTCAAAAACGGGGCGAAGATCTCGTTTGGCATTTATCTGGATCAAACGATCGGCCTGACGATCTTGCGGGCGCTCCTGGCTCAAGTCACGCTATCGGACACGGCGCTGCTGGTCCTGATTCCGTTTGGCTATCTGCTGGTGCTCGGCATCTCGTTTGGCATTGCGTGGTTCTGCTTCAAGGTGCCGCCATTTGGCATCCTGATTGGCCGGCCGCAGTGGCATATTCTAAAACACAATCGAAAAGGAGTCGGTGCGCATGACCGCGTTGACAGAACTGCTGTTGCAGCAGCTAGAAAATAATCAAACTCGTCGCATTATCAAGGACGAAGGCATGGGCCGGTGGTTCACCGGCCAGGAAATGCAGCAAGATGTTGCCGCGTTGAAAAAAATGTTCCGCGCCGCCATTTTGCGCCGCAAAGATGTGGTGTTGGTGTGCCTGCCAAACTCAGCCGTTTTTCCGCTGATCAACCAGGCCGCTTGGGACCTTGGCATTATCATTCATCCAATCTCACCCTCCACCCCGATCGCAGAACTTCAGGCGGATTGGCAAGAACATCGCTACCCATTAATGCTGGTCACGCCGGAATTGGCCGATGCTTGGTCGCTGCCGGCCTTTGACCACTTGGCGGCGCCACTCCTCTCGAATCCGACCCTGCAGGTGCTGACCTCGCGTGCGCTTCTTGGTGCCCGCCAGCCGGCTTTGCCCCAGACGCCGGATGACGATGATCTGGCGTTGATCTTGAACACATCTGGTACTACCGGCAAGCCAAAAGGGGTCGGCCTCACGCACCGAATGATCTTGAATGCGGCCCAGCACAATGCGAAGTCGAACCACATGACGGAAAATGATGTCGCCATGATCAACATGCCGATGTTTCATATCAATGCCCAGGTGATGTCCACACTTTCGAGTCGCGTGGTCAACGCGCGCATCGTGGTCACGCCGAAATTTTCCGCCTCGCGGTTTTGGGACCAGTGTGCCGAGGACCACGTGACCTGGGTCTCGGTGGTGCCGACGATCATTTCGTTTCTGCTTTTGAACGACAAGGCCAACGCCGCTTATGATCGCCTCAAGGACCAGGTCCACCTGCGCTATGTGCGTTCGAGCTCATTTGCGTTGCCACAAGAGCGGCTCCGCGATTTTCAGGCTCGGTTCCACACGCAGGTCGTTGAAGGCTATGGCATGACCGAAGCGGCGAGCCAGTGCACGATCAATCCGTTTGACGCGCCGAAGATCGGCTCGGCCGGCATTCCGTATGCCACTGATGTCGAGATCTTCACTGCGTCGGGTGCGCACACCAAAGCGGCTAATGTCCTTGGCGAGATCGGGATCCGCGGCGATCACGTGATCACGCATTACATGGATCCTAATCTGGAGTCTTTTAAAAATGGCTGGCTTTTGACGGGTGATCTCGGTTACTTTGACGAAGATGGCTATCTCTACGTCAAAGGACGCAAAAAGGAGATCATCTCCCGTGGCGGGGAAAAAGTGGCCCCGGCAGCGGTGGAAAATACGCTCAATGAATTGCCGTTCATTGAGCAGCTGGCAGTCATCGGCATGCCAGATGAACTCTATGGTGAAGAAGTGACCGCAGTGGTGGTCTCCACGACGCCTGGCAAAAACGAGGCGGAAGAGCGGCAGGCCATTTTCGACTATGCCAAGGACCACCTCGCCAAGTTTGAAAGTCCCACGCGTGTTGAATTTGTCAACGACATGCCGCGCAACCCAACAGGCAAGGTCTTGCGGCCACAATTGCGCGACCAACTCATGATGGTAGGAGCAAATAAATAATGAAGCAGAAAAAATCACGTCTCTTGATCTTACTCGTCGTTGTCCTCGCCTTGATCGGGGTTGCCGGGTATGGCTAATGGACCTCAAATGGCGGCGCCAGCGCCAGCACCACGAAAAAGCTGAAGACCGTCACCATTGGCTATCAAAAGGCAGATCCGGTCGACATTTCCCGCCAGCGCGGTGAGCTCGCCAAGGAAATGAAGGCCAAGGGGTACAAGGTCGTCTTCAAGGAATTCCAGGACGGGACGGCGCTGACAACGGCGCTACGGTCGGGCAGCATCGATTATGCCCGCCTTGGCGACACACCGCCAGTCACTGACCAGGCACAGGGCCTCGGCTTCGTGTATGTCGCAGCCGGCTCCGATAAGGTCAAAGGCTCCGGCATTTTGGTCAAAAAGGATGGCGACATCAAAGAACTTGCCGATTTAAAGGGCAAGACGATTGCCTACACCAAGGGCACCTCCGCCCAGTTCATGTTGTTGCAGGCACTGAAGAAGGCGGGCCTGACCACAGATGACGTGAAATTGGTGAACATGGATCAAAGCGCGTCGAGTGTTGCATTTGCCAAGGGTACCGTGGACGCTTGGGCGACCTGGGATCCATACACCGCCACGGCTGAAGTTCAGCAAAATGCAACGATGCTGGTGGATGATACGGGGCTGGCTAAGAACCGCGACTTCCTGCTGACAACGGAAAGCTACGAGAAGAACAACAAGGACGTGTCCAAGCTGCTGATCAAGTATTTGGCCGCCGACATGACCTGGGCGAACAACAACAAGTCTGACCTGATCACGATGTTGGCCAAGACGCTCAAGTTGTCCAAGACCATTGTGACGAAAATGGTCGATCGCCGCGATTACTCAATGGGTAAGGTGACCGATGCCATCGTCGAAGAACAACAGACCATTGCTGACGTCTTTTATGACAACGGCGTGATCGACAAAAAGATCGACGTCAAAGACGCGGTCGCAGATCTCAATTGATCGATCGATGAGACGCAAAAAGCCGGCGTAATTGCCGGCTTTTTTTTGGTTCGCTGATTTGCGCGGCCTGGAAACGGACGCGTTGACTTGGTTTGGTTACGCAAGGTTGTGCCAGCTGGCGTACGTGGTGATCAGACTTTGCGTTCCGAGATCGCCTTGCCCAGCGGCGATGAGCGCTTGATAGAGGCGGTTGGCCTCGCGTGTGGCGGGCAACTCAATACCCAGCGCATCGGCTTCAGTCAGCGCGATACCCAGATCCTTGACGAAGTGTTTGACGAAAAATCCGGGTGTGTAATCCCCGGCAAGGATGCGCGGCCCATAATTTTCTAGGCTCCAGTTGTCCCCGCTACCGCCGCCAACGGTTTTCAGCACCGCGGCGAGATCGAGCCCGGCCGCCTGGGCGTATACCAGCATCTCGGTGAGGCCGGTCATGGTGCCGGCGATCATGATCTGGTTTGCCATTTTGGCGTGTTGCCCTTTGCCGGCTTCGCCAAAATAGGTGATGCTGGTGGCGACTTTTGCCAGAATTGGCTGCAAAGTGGCAAAGGCAGCGCGGTCGCCGCCGACCATCACCGTCAGCGTGCCATTTTTGGCGCCGATATCGCCGCCAGACACAGGCGCGTCAAGGGCGACGACCTGTTGCTTGGCCGCTTCATTAGCGATGCGCGCCGCTAGTGCCGGGGTGCTGGTCGTCATGTCGACCACAACCTGACCTGGGTGGGTGCCGGCCAGAATTCCTTCAGGCGAAAAATAGATCGCTTCGACGTCTGCTGGAAAACCCGCCATCGAAAACGTGATGTCGGTGGCTTCCGCAACAGCCTTGGCGGAGGCCGCCCATTTTGCGCCGTTGGCCAGAACCGCGGCCGCATGCGCCTTGGTGCGGTTGAAGACAGTGACGTCTTCCCCTTTTTTGAGCAGATTGTTGATGATTCCGGTGCCCATAATGCCCGTGCCGATAAAGCCGATCTTCATGTTGGTCTTCCTTTCAGTCGTGTCAGTTGTTGGTGACTTGGTGCGCCGCGATAGTGGGGAGGATGGCGTCGAAGGCCTTCACGGTGTCCGCATAGGTGGTCAGCTGATCGCCGAATTTTGCATTGAACCCCTCGAGGCCATCTTCCGCAAATGCGTATTCAAAAGTATAGAGCTGGTCATAGATCTTTGTGAATTGGGCGAGCAGGTCGTGCTCACCGGCCAGCTGCAGGGCCAGTTGAATCACGCGAAAATCGGTGTAAGCCAGTTCGAATTGAACGGCCCAGGCCCGCATGAACGGATGCTGATTTTGAATGTGCAGGAAATGGTGATCCACGGTCCACTGCAGATTGGCGAGACTATTTTGAACATCTAACATAATAACGCCCCCTTTGCCGTAAATGTAACCGCAAAAGAGGCGAAACGCAACTGATTTGACTTAGGGTGTGGAGCGGGGCGCTTAGGTCTGAGTAGGTAGTTTGGCCTGGACGATTGATGGCGGACTATGCCATCGAGCGGCTGGGTCGACTACCTGTCTCAGACCTGCCCCGCGGAACCCAACTAGAGGGTGCGGAGCCGAGCGTATAGGGGTGGGTAGCTAATTTGGCCCTGGCGCATGGGGCGACCTTGCCCCGAGCGACTGGGCCAATTAGATGTCCCACCCCTGCTCGGCGGAACCCAACTAGAGGGTGCGGAGCCGAGCGTTTAGGGGTGGGTAGGTAGTTTGGGCCGGGCGTGCGATGGCCCACTTGGGCGGTCGCTTACTTACCATGCATACGCTTGTGGCGCCTGGCCGCCGGGTCCTGGGAACAGCTGATCCAAACGCGCCAAGACATCTGGTGTCAGTTCAACGTCGAGCGCGTGGACCGCGGCCTCCAGTTGGTCGATCGTGCGGGGGCCAATGATCGGGGCGGTGACGGCTGGATTTTGCAATAACCACGCCAGGGCGACGGTGGATTGGCTTTCCCCGAGCTCCTGGCAAAGGGCTTCGTAGCCTTCAAGCTGCGTGCGTTGTGCTTCGCTGAGAGCTTTCGCGGCCTGGCTTCGGCGGCTGTTCGGGTCGTCATCCGGGTGGAGAATGTTTTCCGCGAGCAAGCCGCCAGCCAGCGGACTCCAAACGATCAGCCCCATCCCCAGTTCACGAACAGCAGGTAGGACCTCTAATTCTGGCAAGCGGCATAACAGACTGTACTTATGCTGTTCGGCGACCAAGCCGAGAAAATGGCGGTTGTTGGCTTCGGCCTTCGCGTAGGCAAGATGACGTGCGCCAAAATTACTGGAGCCCACATAATAGGTCTTGCCTTGCGCGATCACATTTTCAAAAGCCCCATAGACTTCGTTCCAGTTGATGGCCTCGTCGATATGATGCATCTGCAGCAGCTCGACATGATCGGTCTGCAAGCGGCGCAGCGAGTCATCCAGCGAGCGGTAGATCTTGTACGCAGAAACGCCGGCCGCATCGTTGGGGCCCATTAACGGATCGTGCATTTCACCATACAACTTGGTGGCCAGCACCGTTTTTTCCCGGCGGCCGCCACCTTGCTGGAACCAGCGACCGATGATCTCCTCGGTCCAGCCTTGGTGGCCGCCTTTACCGCCGCCGTAAACATTGGCGGTATCAAAGAAGTTGATGCCTAATTCAAGTGCGCGGTCCATGATCGCATCGGCCTCTTCTTCGCTGGTGCGAGGGCCAAAGTTCATTGTGCCCAGGCACAAGCGCGAAACGCGTAGGCCAGTGTGACCCAAAGTGGTGTATTGCATAAAGCGCCTCCTGATTGACAAAATGTAATCGCTATCTTGTTGAGCATAGTGCGCTGCGGTGTTCGGTGTCAAGTTGCATCCCTAACTTCTTATTTACAAACCTGTAAGTAAGTGGTTGAGTAGACCTATTGGAGGCGTCATATGTCAAAACCACGCAAATTATCGCAACAACTCATCATCGAGGCGGCCGTCAATAGCCTGAATCGCGGTGAAACGGTCACATTTTCGTCTCTGGCCCGGCAACTCGATTGCCATTCGCAGGCCCTTTATCCCTATTTTAAAACGCAGCGCGACTTGATCCGGCAAGTGGCGCTTTGGTTCATCGATCAGTTGAATCAGGAATCGGAAAAGGCAATGGCGGGACTCAGCGGTAAAGCGGCCGTCCGCGCGCTGGCTTTGACTGTGCGAACAATCGGGCTGGCGAACTATCCTGTTTTTACCATGACCATGCGCCTCAGCAGCGAAGGCACGATCAGCTATGACCGAAATCCGGCCATGGCCACGTTTCGGGAACGCGTGCGGGCACTTTTGATCGAGCTGGCCGCCGATGAGCCACAGCGGGTGCTGCTGAACCGGCTGATTCGCGATTATGTCGTTGGCGAGATCGTCAACGTTGCCTCGGGCTGGTTCCAGAATAAGACATTCAGCCAGCTGGACAGCTTCACGAAAAATCTCAATCTGTTGCTGGAGGAATTGCCAGAGGCCTTGCGCGCTAAATAATGCGAGGCGTCATCTTGGTGTCGCGCCAAAATTTGGGGTATCATCAAACTGTAAAATTGCAATGAGGAGGCGTGCACATGCAATATGGCTATATCCGTGCGTGGGATGACTCAGAGGCAGCTCATCAGCGCGCACAAGTCGCGGCCAAAAGACCGGACGTGATCTACCAGGATGACGCAACGGATAACAGTGCTTGGCTGGCGCTTCAGAACCAACTCGCGCCAGGCGACACGCTGATCGTGGCGAGTCTGGATCGGCTTGGCATGTCGTTGGAGGCCATCGTGTTGCTTCTGGAGCAATTGCTTGCCGCCGGAATCACAGTAGCCACCGGGGCGGCTGGTGACTTCGTGGCGCGCGATGGGGCCATGACCGACTTGACGCAAGAAAAAATGACGCTGCTGGCCGTGGCGACTCAGGCCGATCGGATTCTCCTGCAGGAGCGCATGCGGCTTGGCAAGGTGCAGATGATGCAGGACCCGAGCTTTCGGGAGGGCCGGCCACCTGTTTTGACCCCAGTCAAGGAGCGCGCCGTGTTACGCTACTTGGAGACCCACACGCAGATCCAAACGGCCGACCATTATGGCGTTTCCCGTGCCACTGTGACACGGGCAGTGCGACGCGCAAAAGACGCCGCATTGGCGGAACAAGCACAGTCGAAAATTGCTGACAAAAAGTGAGCAGTTTTTGTTGACGAGAAACCGCTTACCATATAAAATAAAGTAGAATTCTCGATTGCAGGTGTAGGCCTTGCTAACCTACTGCTCTCCTGTTCAATTTTTCGGAGATCCACCCGGTGCGCCGGGTTCCGAGCATCATCAGCTTTTCCCGGGGCCGCTTGGGACTAGGATTGATCTCCTAGTTTCAAGGGGTATGAAGCCACGACGGCCACGAGTCTTACAATTGTGGCCAGGGCCGCGGACAGTAACATCGTCCGTGGACACGAGGTGAAAAGGGTCCCGCCAGTTGGTCGCATGCTGGCGGTCACATAGGGCACTGCAGTCACGTAATCGCATCAAGATAAAAATGGGGCCTTTCGGGGCCTCTTTGTCGTGCTGTGAGCAGGGATACAGCCATTTTCTGCCGATTTGTCAGCGTGTTTGCGGAAGGCGCATCGAAAAAAATTCGGTGCGCTTTTTTCCGTCCCTGCTTCATATATCGTGCTGGCGGTTTTGCCTTGGAGCAGGTACGATACAGCTAAAGGAAGTGGACAGGGTGACAACGATCACGAATCAATTTGCGCTAGAGTTTGGCCTTGCGCCAGCGACTTTTCAGGGGGACGCGAATGTCTTTATCACGGGTCAGGCGAACGCCGGCGCCAGGTATTGGGCACGCGGCGCCGGTGACATGGTGATCTATCAGGACCATCTGTTTGTGCGGTGCACAAATGCCCAGCTGACGGCTCGTTTGCAACAGGCTTTCGCGCAGACGCCGGGACAATGGTTCTTCGAGTGGTCAACGCTTCGGCAGTTGGACCAGCTCTTACACTCTTTTGGCTGGCAGATCACCAACCACGCGCCGTTTTTCCTGCCAAAGGGGCCACTCGCCAAGCCGACCGAGCCACATCTGCGACTGATCGAGCGAGATGAGATCGCAGCTTTCCGCACTGATGCCCGCATCCACGAAGCCTTTGCGTTTGATGACGATGATCCGGATCTGTTGGGGATGGGCTACTTTGAAGGAAATCAGCTGAAGATCGTGGCTGGCGCCAATCAAAATGGCCGCTACACTTGGGAGATCGGAATCGAAGTGCTTGATCCGGCGTTTGCCCGCCGCGGGTTAGCGGGCATGGTGGTGCGTGGCTTGGCCGCTGAGATGCAACAACGGCGGCCGGACTGGCTGGTGGTTTATGGCACGCAGTTTTCCCACATGCGATCGATGAATCTGGCGATCGATCAGGGTTTTCGTGTTGGGTGGACCGAGCCGATGTTCAGTCCGATCAGGCGGCATTGAGGCGGCGCCGCTTCCACTGGTTGCGCAGCGCGGCCAGTTAGATTCGCTACGCCAATTTTTGGGGGAATCAAAAGGGCCGAGACAGGCAATGCGTCTCGGCCCTTATTTGATTCACGGCAGTAAGAACAGTTGCGTGGTTTGAGTCAATGTGGCGTGAAGCGGCGTTGATAACTCTTCGCCGTCGACTTGGATATGTTCGTTCGCCTCTGTTGAAAATTCGAACTGTGGGCTGACATAATGGTGGATCGCTGGATCATTTGGCTGGTGCCGCAAGATTCCCAGCAAAACCTTGGCGAGCACCTGCCAGCGTTCGCGCTCGACGATCACCAGGTGCAGGTTGGTGCGATCATCGGCCTCGGGCATGATCAGCCGAATGCCGCCGCCGAGGAACGGATGGTTGGTGAAGACACATAGATAGGAGCGGTCGGAGTGATGGGCGCCTCGGGCATTTGTCCATGTTGAGGTGAAGGGTTTTTGCTTCGCCAGCGCGGTGGCAAAATGAAGCGGATACGACAAGCTGCCGAGTTTCAACGCATTCAGCAGATTTTTCGAGCCCGAATGGTTGGTCGCATAGACCACAAGCGCATCGATGCCGATACCGAAGTTGTTGATGAACCACTGCTGGCCATACTCGCGGGAGGTGATCTGGCCGATGCGAATCGGCTTGGCCACCGCATGCACGAGGGCGTTGGCCGCTTCCTGGGACTTCAGGGGAATGTGATTGGCGCGGGCAAAATCGTCCCCGGTGCCAGTGGGAATGTAGCCGATCGCCACTTCCGGATGCCCGGTCTGTTGCAGGCCGTTGACGACATCGTGGAGAGTGCCATCGCCGCCGATCACAATGATGGTCAGTTCATCCAGGCGGTCGGCATATTGGCCAACCAATTGCGCCGCGATGGTGCGTGCATCACCAGCGGCTTGCGTATGATTTTCGTGCACCGGGGAAAACACGGTTGCAACGGTTTTGATCAGTGCCGGCAGGGCGTCCTTTTCACGGGCGTTACCGGCGTGTTCATTGATGATCAGTTCTGCAGAAGACATAGCGTGGGCTCCAATGATTTGAAATGTGAAGATACAACTATGCTACATTAATTTTTTCACGAATGAAAGAAAAAAAGACCGACTGTCATTTGACAGTCGGCGCGCGAGTTATGCCAAGGCGGCCATCACTTGCGCAATGCTTTCGAGCAGGCGGTCGATATCGGCGGGGTAAACGGCGCCGATATTGCCGATGCGGAAGCTAGGGATTCGTGCCACTTTGCCGGGATAGATCACAAAGCCGCGTGCTTTGAGTTGATCATAAAATTCAGCGAAGTCGAAATTGGCAGTCGGATATTCAAAACTGGTGATGATGGGACTTTGATCCTGCGCGGCGATGATCAAGTTAAAACCTAGCTGCTGCATGCCTTCTGTGAGGCGGCGTTGGTTGTCGCGGTAGCGCTGATTGCGCGCCGCTACGCCGCCTTCATCCTGCAGTTCGCGCATGGCCTCGGCCGCCGCCAAGACGACATGGGTTGGGGAGGTGAAGCGCCATTTGCCATGATGCGCATCCATGGTCTGCAACTGATCGAAGAGATCCAGTGATAGGCTCCGTGCATTCCCACTGGTGGCCTCGATCACCCGCCGGCGGGTGATGACGAAGGCAAAACCAGGCACGCCTTGGAGGCATTTATTGGCGCTTGAGATCAAGTAGTCGATGTGCAGCGCGTCCGTGTGAATCGGAATCCCTACAAAACTGGACATCGCATCGACGATCGTGATCAACCCGCGGCGGTGCATGGCCGGAATGAGCGTCTGAATCGGGTTGAGGATCCCGGTCGTGGTCTCGCAATGGACCACGGCAAAATGGGTAACTTCCGGATGGGCCATCAAGGCTTGCTCGCAGGTGGCCAGATTAACGGGAGTCGTCTCATCAAAGGTGATGGCGACGTATTTGATGCCTAAGATGTCGCACATTTCACACATCCGGCGTCCATACGCGCCGTTGACGGCGATCATCAAACACCCATCCGCTGGCAGTGCAGTGCCGATCGTTGCTTCCACGGCATAGGAGCCACTGCCTTGAAGCAGGACTGCGGCGTAACGGGTGGCATCGACTTGCGCGACTTCGAGCAGGTCTTTGCGGAACTGTTCAACGATTGCATTGTAGTCGACATCCCAGGTGCTGACATCGCGCATCATCGCGTTTTTCACCGCGGCGGTTGTGGTCAGTGGGCCTGGGGTCAAAAGCAGGTAGGGGGTCATGCCGTGACCTCCTCTTTATGTGCCTGTTGCAACAAGCGCAACAGTTCGCTTGCGTCATCGACGATCAGATCCGCCCCGGCCGCTTCGTATTGGATGCGCACGCGTTCCTTCAATGCGGCGCGCACGTCATCGTCAAGCGCGTGCCAGTCTTTTTTGGAATAGGCGAGTAGATTGGAACCTTCGATGATGCCCACAGCTTGGGCCCCAGCGGCTAAGGCGGCCTTGATGTCGTTGATCGTATCGCCAACGATCAGCACTTGGCTGGGATGGCTCACGTCGAGCTGGGCCATGGCCAAGCGGTTCATGGCCGGATCAGGCCGGCCGATACCCGCGGTCATTTCCGAGGTCACATTGACGCGCGGATGGTAACCGGCGACGTTGGCCAGGGGCAAAATGCGGCCGATCATGTCGGCATCGTAGCCGCTGGTTGTGCCATACGGAATCTTGACCAGGTCCAGGTAGTCGACCAGCGCGCGAACGCCGGGCTTGAGAACCACCGTTTTTGGCAGTATCTCGAGCAGGGTGCGCTTGAATCGGGCAAAGATCGTGGCGGCCATTTCCCCTTGGTCATCGGTTGGCAAGATTGTCGCCAACGTGGCCGCAACGTCTGGCGTTTTCAGTAATTGTCGAATGTGGACCATTTTATCCAAGCCCATATCGCGGCGAATCTCCTCGTCGGACAGGCTGATGCCGTAATGGGCAAAAGTCTGTTGAAATGCGAGTAAGGGGGCGCGGCTACCATAATCGATCGTGGTGCCTGCCCAGTCAAAAAGCACAGCTTCAAGTGGCATTGTCTCACTCCTCGTCTAGGTGTCGTTTTTCCAACTTCATAGCCGGTTGAGGCGTTGTTGTGTTGGGTGATCGTGTTAGACCATTTTGGCCAGATGTTTCCGCAGGGCAACGGCGATCATTTCAAGCAGGATGGCAAAGGCCAACACGAGGTACACGATCAAGCCGACTTCCTGGAAGTCAAAATAAAAGGCGGAACTCATGAACAGGTAGTAGCCGATGCCGCCTGTACCAGCGGCGGCGCCGACTGCGACGGCATTGGTAAAATTGATCTCAAAGCGGATAAACGTCCAGCTCAAAAGACTGGGGCGGACGCTGGGCCAAAGGGCATGACGGATCACCAAGCCAAACCGGGCGCCGGAAACGCGAAGCGCGTCCAATTTTTCCTGCGGGACAGCCTCAAAGGATTCGGCGAAGGCCTTTACCAGGTAGGCCACACTGTGGAAGGAGAGGCCGACCACGGCGGCTTCTGTGCCTAGGCCGATCACGGTCGCGTACACGAGCACCCATAAAATGGTGGGGATGGCGCGAATGAGGGCCATCAGACTACGCATGGCCGTGGCCAGTGGGGCGGGGGCGAGGTTGCGCGCCGTGAAAAGCGCAAGGCCAAAGGCAATCACGGCCCCAATCAAGGTGGTCAACAGCGCCAAAGCAATCGAGCGGGCCAAGGCGTCCACGAGCTGGGCCAGCGTGTCTTGGCCGAGATGTGGATGCAAAAACATCAGGTCAAGATTGTGAAGGAAGCTTTTTCCGGCGACACCCAGATCGACGTTATCCGGGGCAATCGTCGCCAGCGCATACAGCGTGATCAGTGCCAGACTTGCGAGCAGGATGCGCGTGGTTTTGCGTGCCGGATTGGCGATCGCATGTGGCGCAGCCGGTGGGTGAGGGGCGCGCCGCTGACTTGAAATATCGGTTTCGATCATTGTGCGAGCACCTGCCTTAGTTTTGTTGAGGTCAATTCAATGGCGATCGTCACCGCAATGATCGCGAGCACCACCAAGCCGGCCGAGGGATAGCGGAAACTTTTGAAGTACAGATCGAAGATAAAGCCGATACCCGTCCCGGTCAGCATGCCGACCAAGGTGGCATCGCGGATATTATTTTCGATCATGTACAGGAGCCAGCTCATCAGGGGGGCAGACACCGCGGGGAGCACGCCTTGGCCGATGATCTGCCAGTAACGCGCGCCGGTCACCTCGAGCGCTTCGATGACCCCGCGTGGTACTTCTTCAAGCGTCTCCACAAAGGCGCGCGTGAGATACCCGATCGTCATCAGAAACAGCGCGAGAAAACCCGTGAAGTCATTTTGCTTGAAGGAAAAAAGGAGCACTAGCGCCCAGGCGACAAATGGAATGTTGCGCATGCACGAGGCAAACAGGCGCACGCCCATTTGCACAAGTGGCAGGCGACTAGTGGTCTTGGCGCCAGCCAGTGCCAGGAGCAAGGCGACGACCCCTGCGATCGACGTGGCGGCCACGGCGATTACGATCGTACGGCCCAGCTGGTGCAGAATCTCCCCGAGATCACCGAGTGCCGCCTGGTTCGGCATGAAATTTTTGCCCAGCCATTGCCAACCGGCGCCAATGCCAAACAAGGCATCGGCAAAATCGACATGAAGCAGCCATTGCGGCAGTACAAGCAGCAGGGCGAGCATCATCAAGGTCGCAGCACGCTGCCACCGCTGTCGGTTGAAAAACTGCGTCAACTCAGCCATAAGCGGCCTCCTCTGGTGCCGCATAGATATGGGCCAACGCCTCATCTGAAAGGGCGGCGGGGCCGTCGTCAAAAACAATGCGGCCGGCATTGACGCCGAGAATGTGATCGGCAAATTCGCGGGCGAGATCCACTTGATGCAGGTTGATGATCACCATCAAGTCATGCTGAATCGCGAGGTCCTTCAGGAGGGTCATCACGGTGTGGGTCGAGGCGGGGTCGAGACTGGCAATCGGCTCGTCGCACAAAATCACTTGTGGGGCCTGCATCATGGCGCGTGCGATCCCGACCCGCTGCTTTTGGCCGCCGGAGAGACTGCCGGCTTTTTGAAGCGCATAGTCGCCAAGGCCGACTTCCTCAAGTAGGGTCAGCGCCTGCTTTTTTTCTTCCTTGGTATAAAGCCCTAACATCCCCGCGGCCAAGGACTTGCGACCGAGGCAGCCATGCAGCACATTTTCCAGCGCGGACAAGGGCTCAATCAGGTTGTAGTCCTGAAAGATCATACCGATCTGGCGGCGCACCAAACGAAGCGCGCGTGGTGGGAGCTGGCGCATCTCCTGGTTGCCGAGCTGAATCTCGCCGGCTTCAGGAGTGAGCAGTCGGTTTAAGGAGCGCAGCAAGGTGGTCTTGCCGGCGCCTGAGGGTCCGATGATGGCGGTCACACTGCCCGGCGCGATCGAGAACCCGACATCGATCAAGCCGCGCTTGCCATTCGGATATGTTTTGGTGAGGTGCGAAACGGTCAGCATTATTTGCCGATCAACTCGTGCGTCGGCTTGTACCATGCGTCATCCACGGCTACCAGTCGGGTCTCTGGGGTGGATTTGACGAACAGCATCGGCGTTTTGGCATCCGGCTTGGAGAAGAGTTTCTCATCATCGGCAAATTCCTTGGTCAACAGAAGGTCCTTGATCTTGGCCTGGGTGGCTTTGTCCAGTTTTTCGGTGTTCAGCACCCATGGCTCGCGTTGAACAGGCAAAACAGAGATTGCGGTGGCTTTTTTACCGGCCAAGCCTTGGAATGGTTCCGGGGCATCTTTTTTCACCGTGAACTCACTGCCCGCGGTGTTGTAATCGCCCTTGGTCACTTCGAGGTACGGACGCAGATCGACGTCATCAAACGCGGCGACATCGACGTCACCTTTCATCAAGTTGACGGCTGAACCTTGGTGGGAGCCACCGTACAGGACCTTGCTGAAAAAGTCGCCGCTTTTTTCAAGAGAATGGGTGTCTTTGAGTTTGAAATGTTTGACGATCGCTGCGGCTGGCACGACGAAACCGGATGTCGAGGTGTTGGAGACAAAGGAGAAGCGGGCGTCTTTGAGCTTGTCGAGGCTGTAGCTGTCGCCGACTTTGTATTGGGCGGCTTTGGCGCTTGGCACCATTAAGTAGCTGTTGTACGCCGCACCCTCGAGCGTTCCCTTTGGCCCGGAGATCGCAGCGATCGGCTGGACTTTATCGTTCAGGGCATGCGCGTGGATGTAGCCAGAGGCGCCCATGAAGGCGATCTGCGCTTTACCAGAAGCAAGGGACTGAATCGCGACGTTGTAGTCCGTCGTCGTTTGCAATTTGACGGTGCGCCCGGTGGCTTTTTCCAGCAGACGCTTCAACTCGTCACGCGAGCCAGCGAAACTCTTGGCGGATTCGTTTGGGTAAAAGACCATCGTGAGCGGATCTTGGGCTTTGTCGGCTTCTGCAGTTTTGGTCGAGCAGGCGGTCAAAGCACCGGCGGAAAAAAGGGTCAGTGCGGCGAGGCCAAAAATCGTTTTCGATGCGTGGGTCATAGTTGATCATCCTTTACGGTTATATTTGGTACGTCTATGACGATACCGACCCAATGTAAAACGATGGCCTGATGTGGTAATAATTGCGTGAAGAAAGTGTGTATGAATGTAAAGAAAATAAGTGTGCTGATAAATGGACCAAATAACCGACGCCTCAGGATCGACTTCAGGGACGCAACGACCAAAAAACACGCCACCCCTTTTTGCGAGACGGGGTGGCGTGTTTTTTCGGATGCCAGATCTTAGCAGTTCAGCGCTGCTCTTCTTCGCGCAGAGTCCTGGGCAATGGGACGTGTTTGTCGACCCAGCGGCGAAAGCTAGGGCGAATCTGGGCAAAAATGGCTTCGGCGATCACAAATCCAACGGCTAAGGCGATCGCGATGGTCAGCGTTTTGATGAACCCTTGGGAAGCGGCACTGTCTTGGCCCAGTGTGAAATCTTTCATTGCCATGTAGATGATCGCGCCAGGTACCAAGGCGACCAAGCAGGGAATGTACAGCACATTCACAGGGGCGCGAACCAGCACCGCCGCTGCGTTTGCGAGTAAGCCGATGGTGACGGCGGCCAGCAAGTTGGGTAGCAGGACGTTGGTAGTGACGGTGCCCATGGCGAGGTAAACGACCCAGGAGGCGCCGCCGGTCACCCCTGCAGGCAAAAGGGTGCGGCGCGGGACATTGGTGATGATGCCAAAGCCGACCGAAGACGCAAAGGCGACGATAAAACCGATCAACAACCGAACTGCCATGGGCTCACCTCACGATCCAGTGGATCAAAAAACTGCCAACAACAACGCCGCCACCGATCGCGCCTGCGACCAGCACGGCATCCACCGCGCGCACCATGCCCGAGATCGTGTGCTTGCCGATCAGCTCGCGCAACGAATTCGTCAGGGCAACGCCTGGCACCAGCGGCATCAAGGCGGAGATGACAATGTTGTCGGCCGAATTGCCCAGCCCCAGCGCCTGAATCAGCGCCGCAAGCAGACCGATCACCAAGCCGCCAACACCACTGGCGATATACGGTGTCTTGGTGTGCCAGCCGGTCCATTGCGCGGCCAGATAGCCGGCAATGCCGACCCCAAACGCCCAGGCCAGATCGACCCATGTTGCCTGAAAAAGCAGCATTGGCGCGACAGAGACCAGGCCGGCCCCGAGAATTTTCACCGGCCAGGAAAAATCGATCACCTGCCGATCGATGCGGGCGACCCCTTTTTCCAGGGTCGCGTAATCGATCAGGCCAGCGGAGAAGCGGCGTGAGAGACTGTTGATCTCGTCGACTTTTTGCAAGTTGAAGTCCCCGGTGCGCACCTTGACCAAATGGGTGGTGGCGTCATCGTTAACGTCGACGAAAATCGCCGTCATGGTTGCGTGACACGTCAGGGCCAGGCCGGCTGCTTGCCCGATGTATTCCACCGTGCCCTCAACGCGGCTGGTCTCCGCCCCATTTTCCAGTAAGATCTTGCCGACGCGGCCGGCCAGGTCCAGAATCTCTTTTTGTGCCGCCATCACGCCACCTCCGTTCGATTTATTATAGCAATTTCCGGCGGCGTTGCCCTTTTAATAGAAGAAACAGGCCCGCAAGCATGAAAAAAGCGCTGGGTCGCGATGACTCAGCGCTTTTCCTTTATCTCTTCACTGCAGGGTCGCACAGAATCGGGCAAATGCCGCTTGGCCTGCGACATCACGCTTGAACACGCCAGCGTCTTCAAGCACTCGGCTGAAGACTTGACCGACCGCTTGCAGCACGCGTTCGTGGCAATTGGCGGCGGTCCAGTCGCCTGCCAGTTTGAGCTGCTCGGCCCAAGGTTTGTGCGCCTCGCGCATTTCGTTTGGTCGGCCGAGCAGGTATTTCTCAACTTCAGCTAATTCCGTTTGCAGGCGGGCTGGCAGAACGGCCAGGCCCATCACTTCGATCAAGCCGATATTTTCCTTTTTGATGTGCTGGACATCCGCATGCGGGTGGAAAATACCGTCTGGAAACGTGGAACTGGTTTGGTTATCGCGCAACACCAAGTCGAGCTGATAGGCCGTTCCGCTGCGCCGGGCGATCGGAGTCACGGTGTGATGCGGGACGCCATTGGTTGTGGCGCGCACGTCAACGGTCTCATCGCTGTAGCTTGCCCAAGCCTTGCGAATCTGTTCCGCAGCAGCGGTCAACGCCATTTTATCATCGCTGGTCAGGCGCAAAACACTCATCGGCCATTTGACGATGCCGCATGAAACATTGTCGATGCCGAGTGCGACCGGTTTTTCGACCGGCGCCTTGGCCATGGCAAAGGTGTGGCGCCCGCCTTGGTAATGCTCATGGGCCAGCATCGAGCCGCCCACGATCGGCAGATCCGCGTTTGACCCGACAAAATAATCGGGCAAAAGCGTCACCAGGTCGAGCAGGTTGGCAAAGGTCTGTTGACTGATGCGCATCGGTTCGTGCAAGCTGTCGAGGAAGATCGCGTGTTCATTGAAGTAAGCATACGGCGAATACTGAAAGCCCCAGGTCCGGCCACCGACCGCCAGCCGCACGACCCGGTGATTGCCGCGCGCCGCCGCGTCAAGTCGGCCGAGATAGCCTTCGTTTTCCAAGCACAGCGCGCAGGCAGGATAACCGCTTGCCTTGACCTTGGCCGCTGCCGCAATATCTTTTGGATCTTTTTCCGGCTTGGACAGGTTGATGGTGATCTCCAGGTCCCCATAATCCGTGTGGGCAGGGAAGGCGATGTTTTTGGCAATCGCTCGGGTCTGAATATAGTTGTCCGCCTGACTGAGTTGGAAGAACCAATCTGTTGCGCGGCGGGGGGACTCGGCGTATTTTTCCCAAAAGAGCCGGTTGACCGTGCTCGGCTTTGGTGCTGCCCAGCTCATCAGCTCGGCCTCAAGAATCTGGCGGCCGACCAGCGAATCAGGGGTCTTGCCTGCCTGCACGCCAGCTTCGACCAGTTGATCGAGGTTGGCCAAGGCATCATCCTTTGCCGGCAGGGCCAGGGCCTCATCGCCGCAATCCGCCAGCAGCCGGTTGGTCAGAAAAATGGTGTCGAGCGGCGAAAAGTCCGAGTTTTGGTCAAGAATCCAAGCGACTTGGCGTTCGACAGCGTTCATGCGCGATCACCATAGCCTTGGGGATGGGTCTGGTGCCAATTCCAGGCGGTCTCAAGAATCTGATCGATGTTGTCGAATTTTGGCTGCCAGCCGAGGACGGACTTGGCTTTGTCAGAGGCGGCAATCAGTGTGCTTGGGTCTCCTGCACGGCGCGGGCCGATGGTGGCGGGAATCGCTTGGCCAGTCACCCGGCGCGCCGCTTCAAGAATCTCAAGATTGGAAAAACCGGTGGCGGAGCCCAGGTTGAAGGCGTCGCTGGCATGGCCGTCGCGCAGGTAGTTCAGCGCAAGCACATGGGCATCGGCAAGGTCGACGACATGCACATAATCGCGAACGTTGGTGCCGTCTTTGGTTGGGTAATCATCGCCGAAGATCTGCAGGCCGTCGCGTGTGCCGGCCGCCACCTGCAAAATGATCGGAATCAGATGCGTTTCTGGATGGTGATCTTCGCCAATCGTGTGGTCCGGCATGGCGCCGGCCACGTTGAAGTAGCGCAGGGCGATAAACTTGATGCCATACGCGACATCGGCCCAGTGCATGATTTTTTCCATCGCCAGCTTGCTTTCGCCATAGGGGTTTGTCGGGATCTGCGGGTCGGTCTCTTTGATCGGAATCTGGGTCGGCTCGCCGTAAGTTGCCGCTGTTGAAGAAAAGACGATCTTCGCGATGCCGAATTGGTGCATCGCTTCCAGCAAGGTGATCATGCCACCGGTGTTGTTGTCAAAATACTTCAGCGGGTCCTTCATCGATTCCGGGACGATGGAAAACGCGGCGAAGTGAATGATGCCCTCGACGTCTTCCTGGCTGAAGACCTGGCTCAAAAAATGGTAGTCGCGAATGTCGCCTTGGTAAAAACGCGCGCGCGAATCGATCGCCTGCTGGTGGCCGGTGATCAGGTTGTCGAGCACAATGACGTCTTCGCCTGCGTTCAATAATTGTTTCACAGTGTGGGAGCCGATATAGCCGGCGCCACCTAAAACTGCAATTGCCATGTGATGTCCTTCTTTCTTCGTCAATGAGTTAGTCGAGGCGGCGTGGGCCGTCTGCAATCTCTGCCACATAGAAGCTGGCCGGATAGCCGATCGTGTCCTGATAGACTTGCCCAACCGCTGCGGTGAAGGCCGGCACCGCTGTTTTTGCGACTAAGGCGATCGCACAACCGCCAAACCCGGCACCAGTCATGCGTGCGCCTAACACGCCGGGTTGCGCCAAGGCTGTTTGCACAAGGGTGTCGAGCTCTTTGCCGGTCACTTCATAATCGTAGGCCAGAGACACCCCCGAGGCACTGACCAGATGGCCAAAGCCTGTGAGGTCGCCTTGCTTGAGTGCCGCAGCCGCCTTTAAGGTGCGCTGATTTTCAAAAACAGCGTGGCGCGCGCGCTTGATCAAGGTGTCGTCATAGATCAGGTAGCTGGCTTGATCAAATGCGTCTTCGCTCAGGTCGCCGAGACTTTGAATCGACAGCTGGGTCTGAAGGCGACGCAGGGCTTCTTCGCATTCGCTGCGGCGCTCGTTGTATTTGGAGTCCGCGAGTTCGCGGCGTTTGTTGGTGTTCATGATGACGATGACGTTGTCGCCGAGCACCAGCGGCAGGCTTTCGTAATCAAGCGTATTGGTGTCCAGCAGGGTCGCGTGGTCCTTGGTGCCCATGCCGATCGCGAACTGGTCCATGATGCCAGAGTTGACCCCGATAAAGTCGTTTTCCGTTGCCCGGCCATCTTTGATCAGATCGAGCATGGTGACGGTCAGGTCAAAATTGTCCTTGAGAATGATGCCGGTCAGCAGCTCGATCGAGGCGGAACTGGAAAGCCCGGCGCCATTTGGCAAGTCGCCATCGATGTAAATGTTCAGCCCGCGGTCGAAGGTGGCGCCGCGTTTGAGCAATTGCTGGGCCATGCCCTTGAAATAGTCGCTCCACTGGCCGTCCTTGCCCCCTGTCAGCGCGTCGATCGGCAACGTGATGACCGGGCTGTTGGGAATGCTGGCCGAGAACAGATGAAAGGCCTGATCGCCGCTTTCGCCGACCGCGGCATAGGTGCCCAAGCTGATCGCGCAAGGGAAGACATGGCCGCCATTATAATCTGTGTGTTCACCGATCAGGTTGATGCGGCCTGGGGAAAAATACTGTTGAGCAGGCTGGCGACCGAACCGTGCGGCAAATCCTGCCTTTAAATCTGAAACTGTCATGATGCTCCTCCTTATAGAGCGGCACTGTCGCGCACCAGCAATTGACTGGCAAGGGTGATGCGTATTTGGCTGCCCGGTGTTTTGATCATTTTTTCAAGTAACTCAACGCCTGTGATGCCCATTTCCTGCGTGGCGATATGGACCGTCGCCAAACTCGGGTTGATGAAGCGGCCGACTGCCATGTCGTTGAACCCGATCACGGCCACGTCTTCTGGCACGTTGAGGTGGTGTTCCTGAAGTGCCTTGATCGCGCCGATCGCCATGTTATCGCTCGCAGCAAAAAGCGCGTCGAAGTGGGCAGCAGCCGGCTGGCTCAGAATTTTTTTCATCACCTGGTAGCCGCCTTCGATGGTGAAGGGACCGCTGTACAGCACAGGCTTTTGGCCGCGCCGCGTCATGGCGGTGGTGAAGGCTTCCGGCCGCGGGTCATGAAGCGGCTGGCCATCCGTGGTTTGCTCGACGCCGGCAATCATGATGGGGTGCGTGCGCCCATGGGTGAAAAAGTGATCCACGATTGCCTGCACCGGTGCGCCAAAGCTGGTGGTCACACAGCTGATGTCGTCATCGAGGGTATCTTGATCGATCACCACCAGCGGTTTTCCCAGCCCGGCAAAAGCGGCAAGCTGCTCGTGGCTGTATTTTCCGATCGCAATCACGCCAGCCAGGCCACTTGCAGCCGGCAAGCCATCCGGGGCAAAATTGCGGGCCACTTGATAGCCATCAGCCTGTAATTGATTTTCCACGCCCCAGCGAATGGCTCGGTAATAAAGATCGCCTTGTTCGCCGGCCTCGGTGGTCCATTGCACCAAGGCAACGGTGCCGGCCGAGGTCGTAGGGTGGGTTTGATGTTTGGTGTAGTTCAAGCTTTCCGCTGCGGCAAAGATCCGCTGGCGCGTGGCCGCGGACACCTGCAGCGAGGTGTCCGCATTGAGCACACGCGAGACGGTGGCGCTAGAAACATGTGCCGCAGCTGCAATATCTTTTAGGGTGGTGATAGGCAACAGCTCCCTTCTTGATCGGTCACGGATAGTTTACTAAAACTAGACCAAAAATGAAAGGCTTACTTTCGATGACACGCTGGCTGTCAACACTAAAAATCGCTTCACATCAGGAAATTCGGAGACGGACAATTATTTACTAAATTTTCTGTTGGCAGTCGTTTTGCGTAAAAAAAGACCAGCACGCGGCTGGCCTGCAGAACTGGTTATTGGAAGATCAATGAGTTGGTGCCGGTCGCGTTCAGTATGTAGAGCGCGAGGACTGCGGCGTTGATGATAAACGACAACACGATGATCGCGTAACGGAACGTGAAGTTGTGGGCCCAGGTCGCGAAGTTGAACCACCCAAAGCGTTTGCCTGAGTAGGTGAACAGCATGATCAACAGCAAAACAGTGATCACGACTTGCAGGGCGAGCCCCGGCGTGTAATAAGCGCGTTGCGTATTTTGCACATAATAGCCAGCAAAGGCCAGCCCGTCGAGTAAAAGGGCGATAAGTGACATGGTGCACCTCCTTGTCATGGTGATGTCAGAATTGTAGCACACTGGCTGCCGGTCTTGGCCGTGCTTGGGGAAAACTTAGCAACTCTGGGGCGGACAGCTTTGTAATAGTTGCCATGTGACAGCCTCGTCACATCAGGCGCGTTCTTAAGCCATTCTTAAATCGTTTTGTAACAAACAGATTACAAAAACATTTCAGACCGTGTTATACTTGAGCCATCAAATAAGGGTGAGCCCAGATGAGCGAGGCGTTGATGATGAAAAAAATGGTTGTGATCGGATTAGTTGTTTTGGGTGTCGGCGCAGCGTCTGGCCTTGGTGTTCAAGCGCATATCGATCAGGCAAGCGCAGCCCGGACAACGGTGGTCCCGCGCAATGCGAAGGCTGTTTCTCTCAGCAAGCCCGCCGCGACTGCAAAGCCGAAGACGAGTTCTGCGATTCGCCAAGCGTCGACGACAAAGAAAACAGCGGGCGTCTCAGGCGAACAGACCGTTGCCAAAAAGACGCAGGCAGCGAAAGCATCTGAGCAACTGACCAAATCAACGCCGGCCGCTCAGAAGGCACAAGCGAAGCCGGCCGCACCAGTCGTTTCTTCGCCGGAAAAAGCGACTACCACGAAGAAAGTAGCCACCTCGCCCGCGACACAGACGAGGACGACAAGCCCCGTCGTTGCTCAGCAGCCAGCGCTTAGCAACTTTTACGGCACATGGCACAATGCGGCTGTCACCGTTACGTTGACGGCGACCACGATGACCGTGACACAAAACGGCCAGGCGCTCACGAGCCGCTACCAAGCGCAGGCAGCAGGGGATGGCTTCATCTTCACGCCGCTGGATCACGAAGCCGATGCGCTGTATCTGGTACTGGCAAATGGCCATCTTGAATGGACCACAGGCGCCAGCACCCCACTTGTTTTGACCAAGTAACGACATTGAACTGAAGACGGCCAGTCCTGAGAAAAACTCGGGACTGGCCGTCTTGTTTACGTGCATACGCGCACGTCGCTTTTGAGCGCTGAGCGATTTATTTTGCCAGATGGTCCGCGAAAAAGCGTAATGTGCTCGGTAGCGCAAACTCAGTATAATCGCGTGCATGCCCGGCGCCTGGCACCACATGTAACATGATATCGCGATCGATTGCGGCGGCGCGGGCGACGAATTGGAGCGCCCCCGAAAGAGGCTGCAGCTCATCCGCCCCATTGAAGAGCAGCGTGGGGCCGAGCGTGTTGGTCAGATGGGCCAGTGGATCGACCGCGTTCAATTTTTCCTGACTCAGGTCGCCGAGATAGGTCTGAACGAAATATTTATAAAAAGCGTCGTGAATCGCGTGACGGTCGGTCAGCCCCAATTCTTGGTCGCCGGCCAGCGCAGGGATGACGGCTTGATGTTCGTTGATCCAGTTGGCGAAATCAAGAATCGCCGACCATGTCACGACTGGATAGCCTGATGCGAGACTGGCTGTCAGAGCCATGGTCCCGCCGACACTGGCACCCAGCAGGCCAATCCGCTGGCGGTCGAACTCGTAGTCGCTGGCTTTGAACCAAGTGAGGAAATTTGTCAGATCGTTTTGCGCGGCTGGAAAAAGCGCGGCCGGGGCGAGGCGGTAATTGATTGCGGCCACGAGGTATCCAGCTTCTGCCAATGCGGTCGCGAGTTCACTGTCCCGGCGCTTATCGCCGCGAAACCAACCGCCGCCGTGAATAAACACCAGCGCGGCCCCATTTGCGTGCCCCGGAACATACAGATCCGCCCGCTGCAAGGCGTCAGTGCCATACGCAATTTCTGCTGTCATTTTGTCCTCCTTTTTCGCGCATGATAACGCGAATTATGCCCGCGTCTCTGTGGCGTTGATGCGCAAGCCGGCTACGTTGATGGTGAGGCGTTTGGCCGGGTCACACACGCCGCAATCAATGGTCAACCCAGATAGCGGCCGCCAGCGGCCCAATGGATCGACCGGCGCTGGGCCGAACGTGGTGTGCACGGCAAGCGGCGCATCGCCAAGCGTGGCTGAGAGCTCGGCGGCACCACTGACGGTTGGGATGAAAATCGTCACCGGCCGCGGGGCGACGGTCTTTTTGCCCTGGCTCCGCGCGATCGTCACGGAAAAATCGGATCCGGTGGCTTTTGTCATCAGCGTGATCAGCGCTTGGTCGCCAGTCTGATAGGCAAGCGTTGCGCCATCATCTTCGACCAGCGTCGTTGTGCGGCTGGCGCCAGGCACGGCCAACACGATCAGATCCGGTTGGGCGGCGGCCGGATTTTGGTGCGGCAAGGTCAAAGGAATCACCGCGCCTGTCCGCAGATACGCGGGAAGCCCAGCAAGTGGGACGGACACATCGGCCAGCGTCTGGCCGCCTTGTTGCCACAGGCCGGTCTGAAGATCGAGCCAACTGCCGGCTGGTAAATAGACATGTGCGCGTTTTGCCGCCCCCGTTGTCGCCAACCCATAGGCATCGATCAGCGGCGCGACGAGCAGGTCGTCGCCGACCAAAAACTGATCCGTGAGATCTTGCGTCAGTGCGTCCTGATCGCCGGTCCACCAAGTTGGCCGCAGCACTGGCGCCCCATTTTCAGCTAAAGCGGCCAGGCTATACAGATATGGCACCAGCATCGTGTGCAGGGCGAGGTACGCCTGGGCGAGGGTTTTGTACGGGGCAGGGGCGTTTTGGCCCAGTAACTTGGGGACATCGCCCCAGCCGTCCATGGCAAAAAAGTGTGGCGTCAGCGCCTTCCACTGTAGGTCGCGCAAGGCGATGAGCGGGTCGCGACCAGCATAAATACCATCCACATCGCTGGCCACATTCACGAGGCCGGATAAGCTGGCTGATAAATAGCTGCCGATATGCGTTTTCAGATTGGCCCAATTGCTGCCGGCTTGATCGCCGCTCCACACCAAGGCGCCGCGCTGGCTCCCCGCCCAACCATCGACGGTGACGATGGCAGGCCGCCGATCGCAGGCACGCATGGCGGCGCCGGCCTCAGCCGTGGCGTTCAGGCCGAATGTATAGCCTTCCCCGACCCATGCAACATCTGTCTTAAGCGCCGTGATGCCGGCTTCTTTGAGTTCGCGTACCAGATCACGCTCGCCTTTTTGCGGATGGGCCGGGTCGGCAGGCGTCAACTTTTTTTGCGTCCACAGGCCCGTTGCGATGCCGCGGCTGGCCGCATAGTCGCGAAAGGCGCGCAAGTTGGTGAGGTCACCGGCGAAGCTCGCCGTTTGACCGTACCCCGCGCCGTAGCCGTCATTTGGCAGCAGCCAGCCCAGCGCGAACCCGTTTTTCCGATAGCGTTCGATCACCGCGCGCGCGGAAAATTGGAAGTCGTGCTCGCCATTCAGTGTTTCGCGAATCGATCGGCGAGGCATGCCATTCTCGTCTGGGTCCAGAAATGTCACCTGGCCGTTGCCATAAACATTGGGGACCAAGGACTGGCCGGCCACGGTGATCGTCCCGCGGCGAAACCCGGTGTTGAACGTCTCGTCGCTGATCGGCTGATATTCTTTATACCAATTGCCATCCTCAAATTGAATGGCACCGGCCGACGCTGCCGTGACCGCGACCCAGTGATCGCGGTTATACGCGTTGAAATGGCCCGGATAAAAGGAAAAACGCGGCAAGCGGACCGGCTTGCCTGTCAACTCAAAATAACCACGAATCATGTCGGCGGGTGTTTGCCCGATGACAAAATAGACATCGCAGACCGGGTCGTCATGACTGAATTCGGCGCCGCGGAAAAGATCGGAGAAGTCATAGGCGCCTTTGGTAAACGTGTTGGCTAGCAGCCCAAATCCTTCTGTGGTCCAGGCAAACGGGACGGGACTGGTTACACCGCCGAGGGTCCAGCGATTCTCTGTCGCGATCGCGATCAGCCGGTCGTTAAGCGACACCATTCCATTTTGCATGCCGCCGCCAAAATAATGTGGCAGGGTCGCGGTGCGTAATCGCAGGGACCAGGCGCCGTCGGAAAATGTCGGCAAGTAGATTGTGACAAGCGGTGCGTCATTTCGACTGAGCCGCAGTTGGCCGTGGGTGAGGGTGAGTTTGACCGCGCCAACGCTGACTTGATCGGCTTTGCTGGCTGTCAGGGGCGTCGTCTCTGCCGCCGTGATGATCGGCGTGCGATAGACCTGGTCAGTGCCGCCAGTTGCCACCGTTTCGTCGCCATTTTTCTCGACTGGCAGCGCGGCCGGAATCGTCGGGTGCGTTGGCCACGCGCCGCCTTGCTTCACGGTCAGACGTAAGAGATGGTCGTTGACGGCAGATAGTCTGCCTTGCCATTGCGTTGTCGTAAAATAAAATGCCCCTTCAGTGAGGTGCTGGTCGATGATTTGAGTTGGGTCTTCCATGTCGGCCTCCTTATACGTTTCCTTCAGTTTACCCCATTCGCCCAGTGAGATTCGGTATAATGAGAGGAATGAAAGGGGCGAGGCAGGTGTATTTTGAATTCACGTATCCAGTCGACCGCGCCACGACCGTCAAACGGCAGCTGGCCGCGGAAGGCGTCAGTCATCGGCTGCTCGCAAAACTATTTGCCGCAGGGGCCGTGCGAAAAAATGGCCAGGTGACTGGCAATCAGCCGGTGCTCCCCGGCGATGAGGTTGGCTTCACGCTGCTCACACAACCGCTGATCGTGCAAAGCCACCAGCCTCTGGTTGTGATCAAGGAGACGCGGGACTGGTTGATCGTCGACAAACCGGTCGGCATGGCCAGCGTGCCTGGTCCCAGCGACCCCACCCACAGCCTGTTGAATGCAGCGACGGGGTATCTGGCCGAACAGGGCATCACGGCACCGCAGCCGGCTGTGATCACCCGCCTCGACCGGGACACTTGTGGTTTGGTGCTGTTGGCCAAACATCCCTTTGCCCAAGGAAAATTGGACCAGCTCGGCGTGGATGCGACGGTGACAAAACTCTATCGCGCCGTGGTCGAGGGGCAGCTTGAGCCCTCGGTTGGACGTATCGATCGACCGCTTGCCAAAGCGCCCGATAGCATTCATCGCCGCGTTGATCCAGCAGGGGTGCGCGCCGTGACGGATTACCGGACATTGACGCTTGGGGCGACGACGAGTCTTGTTGAGGCGCGTCTTGAAACGGGGCGGACGCATCAGATTCGGGTGCACTTTGCCTCGTTGGGACACCCGCTAGTCGGCGATCCGCTGTATGGTCATGGCCAGGCCGACGATCATCAGTTGCTTCAGGCAAGCAAGCTGACCTTCACTGATCCGTTTTCGAATGACGTGATCAAGGCCGAGTTGGCGCTTCCCACTGAGTTCTCGGCTGCATTGCAGTGAATGTCTTTACTATGGAAGAAACGGTGCTGAAAGATGACGTCAAGGATGCCATCAATCGTCCAGATCGAGCTACCTGCTCAGGGCTAAACGCCCCGCTACGCACCCTGTCAATTGATTTTCCTTGACATTTCCCGCTAATTCAGTATGCTTATATAGTTAGTCTAGACTTGATGAGAGAGGTGACAGAAGATGCGTGATCATATTCTTCTTGCCTGTGCCGAAACCGGCGAACGGATCTATCTGACTTCTAAGAACAAGCGTAACACGCCTGATCGTCTGACTTTGAAGAAGTATTCTCCAAAGTTGCGTCGGCGCGTTGAGTTCGTCGAAGTTAAGAAGTAATTCATTCAAACAGGCCTGTTTGAGCCCTACTGCAATTGTGCGGTGGGGGCTTTTTTTGTGTCGGAGGTGCGTAATGCTCAGTGATGGGAAAATTCAGATCCGCCCGTTTCAGGTGGCCGATGCGGCAGCGTTTTTTGCCTACGCAAGTGATCCGGCTGTCACAACCCCTGCCGGAATGGCGCCACTCACGACGATGGATGAGGCGGTGGCCACGGTGACGCGGTACCGCCAGGAACACACGGATCACGCAATCGTTTTTCGAGGCCAGGTGGTGGGGCACATCGGCGTCTACCCGCGGGCAAATGATCCGGCTGACCCGGCATTCATGACACGTGAGATCGGCTATGCACTGGGTCAGCCGTTTTGGGGACAGGGTCTGATGACCGCTGCGGTGCGGTTGGTCTGCGCAGATTTGTTTGCCCGCCAGATCACCGAGATCTGGGCCGGGGTCTTTCCCGACAATGCGCGTTCTGTGCGGCTACTTCGCCACACCGGCTTCCACTATCAGTTCACCGTGCCGCTTCCTGCCAGCCTTTATGGCAAGACGGCAAGCGAAGAGGCCTATTATTGTCTATTACCTGAAAACTGGGCGTCAAAAAAGTGACCGCAATGGAAATTGTTTTTTTTCATTGCTTTTGTTCATTATTACTCGTGGATTTGTTTTGAAAATGATATAATGAAACCAACATTCAAACTGGAGGTTTCAGAATGAGCGTCCAAACAGATTATGATCAGGCCTACACCAAACGTTTGGCGATGATCGAAAAAGATCCGGCGTACACGATCTTGTCGAGTATGAACAAGCCGATGGCCGAGGCCGGTGGACAAGTGAGTCAGTACATCGTCTACACGGATTATCAAAGTAAGCGCCAGCCGCGCAACAGTTTTTCGATATTCGTGTATACGCCATTTGAAAACGTCGATAAATACGGCCACTCCAAGGCAGACTTTCTCGCCCAGCTGCTTTTCGACATCGATCACTGGAAAAACACGATGCACATCACGGTTCTTGAGACGCTTGGCTCTGAAAGTCGCCTAGCCTTTTATGATTTTCAAAATATGGGGCTCGCGCAGCTTGCCCTCAAAGCGTTCATCAATTTGGCGCGGAAGGCTGACGTCAAGGCTCTTGATGGCAATATTAGCTCATTTGACCGCGACAACTTTGCGAAGCTCCAACATATTTTCACCAAGTTTGGCTTTCATTGCCAGACGGAAGATGCAGAGCAGGGAATCGGCCGCATCACACTTAAACTGAATTGATTCATGGCCCACATACACAGGGTCAAAAGAAGCCGGCAGATGGTTGTCAGCTTCTTTTTTTCACGAGTTTTCAAGTACAGTTTCAGGATGAAAGTGAAACAGCTAAGGCGCGTTTAGTTGGGGACTGACAAAATAATATTTTGAAATCAACAACAGAACGCGTATGATATGAAACAGACAACGGAAAGCGAGGCATTGTGATGTCAAACCCTCAGCGCCATGGCGCAAACTTAGTGATCGATAGCCTGATCGCCCATCAAGTCCCCTATGTATTCGGGATTCCGGGCGCAAAGATCGACCGTGTATTCGAACTGCTCGAACATCCCACAACCACTGAGACCCCACAACTGATCATCACCCGGCATGAACAAGATGCGGCATTCATGGCCGCTGCGGTCGGGCGAATGACCGGCCAGCCTGGGGTCGTGCTCACCACATCTGGGCCTGGGGCGGCGAATCTTGCCACAGGCTTGGTGACCGCCACGGCGGAAGGCGACCCAGTTCTAGCACTTGCCGGTCAGGTCCAGCGCAAGGACCTTCTGCGGGCGGCTCACCAGAGTATGAAAAATGCGGAGATGTTTGCCCCCATCACCAAATATGCCGCTGAGGTCCAAGATCCCGACAATGTTTCTGAACTGATTGCCAACGCGTGGCGCGCCGCTGCTTCTGGCAAGCAAGGGGCCAGCTTTGTGTCGATTCCCCAGGACGTGACCGATGCGCCGACAGACGCAGCCGCCATTCGCCCGAGTGTTGCGCCAAAACTCGGCCCGGCCAGCCCCGCGGACATGACCAATTTGGCAACACAGATCAAGGAGGCGGCGCTACCAGTCTTGCTGCTTGGGATGCGCGCCTCATCCGAAGAGGTGACACAGGCGTTGCGGGATCTCCTTGCCACGGCTGATCTGCCAGTCGTTGAGACTTTTCAAGGGGCAGGCATTGTCTCGCATGAACAGGAGCATGATTTCTTCGGTCGCGTCGGGTTGTTCCGCAACCAGCCAGGAGATCAGCTTTTGCAGCAAAGCGACCTAGTGATCGCGATCGGCTATGACCCGGTGGAATACGAACCGCGCAACTGGAATCGCGAAGGTCGCGCGCGCATCATCGTCATCGACGCGCAGCCCAGTGAGATCGACCAACATTTTCAGCCGGAAAGCGAATTGATCGGTGACATCTCCCAGACGCTGTCCATCTTGACGCCGCTGGTGCGCGGCTACCGGGTCGCGCCGAGTGCAAAGCCGATTTTGGAAGGACTGCAGGCGCAGCTCCAGGCCCGCGATGTTCCGCCGGCTTTGACTGAGCAAACGCGCGTGCATCCGCTGAGCATTATCGCGGCACTTCAGGAACGCGTGGATGATCACATGACGGTAGTGGTCGATGTTGGCAGCCATTACATCTGGATGGCGCGCCATTTTCGCAGTTACCAGCCCCGGCGCCTGCTTTTTTCAAATGGCATGCAGACCTTGGGCGTCGCGTTGCCTTGGGCGATCGCCGCGACGCTGGTTCGACCTGGGGAAAAAGCCGTTTCTGTGTCTGGCGACGGCGGGTTCCTATTTTCGGCGATGGAGCTTGAGACGGCCGTGCGCTTGCATAGCGATCTGGTCCACATTATTTGGAATGATGGGCACTACGACATGGTCAAGTTCCAAGAGGAAATGAAATATGGACAGGCGGCCGGTGTTGATTTTGGTCCGGTCGATTTTGTGAAATATGCAGAGGCATTTGGGGCAAAGGGGCTGCGTGTCGACAAGCCGGCCGACCTCTGGCGCGTGCTCGATGAGGCCTTTGCCACCAAGGGACCGGTGATCGTCGATATTCCGGTCGATTATTCGGATAACCGCAAGCTCGGTGACGCGATGTTGCCGGATCAGTTCTAGGAGGCCAAGATGACGAAAAACGATGACCAGTTACTTTACCAACATGGGACGCTGGGCGCCTTGGTGCCCGGATTATTCGCCGGCACCCAGACGCTGACCGAGCTTTTGCGACACGGCGACACCGGCATTGGCACACTGGACGGGCTCGATGGGGAACTGATCATTTTGGCCGGCCAGGTGTATCAAGTGGTTGCCAATGGTCAAGTCCGCGCAATCGCCGACACAGATGCGGCCAAGGTGCCATTTGCCAATGTCCATCACGCGGCGTTTGAGCCGATTGGCCAAGTCGTCGCCGACACCCAGGATGCCTTCGCATACGTTGCGTTGAAACTACTTGGCACCCGCAACCTCTTTGCGGCGGTGCAACTGCACGGGACGTTTGGCCAAGTCACGACGCGAGCGGTGGCCAAGCAGGTGCCGCCGTATCCGACCTTGACTGAAACGGCGGCGGACCAGGCCGTTTTCACGCGGAAAAATGTGACCGGAACGCTGCTTGGCTATTATTCGCCTCAGCTTTATGCGGGCATGGCAACGCCTGGCTTTCATTTGCATTTTCTCAGTGACGCGCATGATTTTGGCGGGCATGTGTTGGCGCTCGGCCAGGTCGCAGGCATGCTGGAGACCCAACTGTTCAGTGACCTTCAACTGCATTTGCCGACGAAAGACACCGCATTTTTGCAGGAAGACCTCGATGGTGATCTGCTCGGCGATATCGCGCAGGCGGAGCATTGATTTTTCAGGCAAGCTCGAATATTTGACAGCGTTTTCACTTGCGAGTAAAATATTGACGTTGGACAAACCGAAGAATGGGGGCCATCGGATGCGGCTTACACCGAGCACCAAGGTCTTTATGTACATGGCAACGATGAGTGGGGACACCGATGTCATGCACGACACCCTTTGGCGCGACCGTTACCGCTTGGATCCGGTACGCACGATGCATGCATTGTTGCGCAACGGGTATATTCAAGCGGGCGGGGCGCCAGGGGATGTTGTGCTGACAGCCAAGGGCCAGTCCGCGCTCAGTGATATTGCCGATCAATTGTGGATCCACGAATATTATCTGCCGGACGTGATCGATTTTGCCCATGCGCGGCGACGCTTCTGGGAACGGCCGATGCAGGGCTATGCGCTAGTGGAACACCTGCTTGATGAGGCGTTGGTCCACTATGGCGATGATCCGGGGTATGCGGCGGTCCTGCTCAGGCACCGGTTGAAGCTCGAACTCGATACCCAGCATGATCAGGCGGCTGCGGCGGCGCTGATGGCCCTGATCGTGCAGGACCTAGAGCCGGGGGATGAATTCGACGCGGCGGCCTTCACGTACACGACCACGTGGGTGAAGATCACGAGCTTTGACAAGCAGACGCTGAAAACACTGCTTGGCCGGCTGAACTGGAGCCTCTCGGATTTTGAGATGCATTTTTCCGATTGGCTGGTGGCCCAACCGCGCAAGGCAACGCTGTTTACCCATTTTGAGATCATGACGATCGTGATGTATGAGATTGCAGACAACGCAGGCCAGCTGACGGCGCTTTATGCCGCCGCAGCCCACCGGATGTTACGAAACAAAATGCTGCCAGCGGTCGACGAGAAAGTTTTGTTATAGCACTAAAAAAGCGTGATGCGGGGAGGCATCACGCTTTTTGTATGGCAGCTAAGCGCTTAGCTGAAACTGGTGCTCTCGCTTAGTCGGCTGCGGCACGGTCCTGTGCGTGCCCACTTGTATTCCTGAGTGCCAGCTTGTTCACAGCGGCTTGTTTTTGCTGATACAGCGCATAAATTCGTTCGTACAATTGATGCCGGTCGGTCACGGTGGCATCGAGGTACCAATCGATCACCTTGGCAGCGTGGCCGTTCAGCCAGCGCTGGATGTCCGACGCCATGTAATCGTCGCGAACTGCAACGACCAGGTCGGCTTCGTCGAGGTCGGCACAAACCGGAAGCCGCGTGGCGATGCCAAGGTCATCGACAAAGTCAAACACGGCGCGGTTCAAAATATCGGTCGGCTCGACCAGCAATTTGAGCTTGACCTTTTCCTCCTCGGTGAACTGGGCGAGGACCGGCACAAACAGGTAAAACAGCAACTCGGCGAAGGCCTCTGGATCGCGTTTGAACGCGCTATAGGCGGGTCGATCGGGCAACGACTCGACAAATTCGATAAATACCTGGCGCTGGCGCTGCTCATGATACGACGATTTATTTGCGCCAAAGAAATCCGCCTGCTTAAAGTAATTGCCGTCCATCAGGTAAAACGAAAACGAAACACGCAGGACGTTGAGCGCCAAGTGGGTCGAACTGTGGAGCTGATCCGCAGACAGCCCCGGGAACCGCGCCGTCAGAAATGGCCCTAGTGCTTCGACCACATCGTTCGCCGGGGTCTTTTGCCTCAGCAGGAATTCCTGCAAGGTCTGCTCGGTGTCAGTCAGAGGGGTGAAATTGATTGTTTTATTTTGATAAAAGTAAAAGAAGCAGCTCTCGGCACGACGGGCTTCAGGGTCGCGCTTGGCGAACAGCTCCTGCTTGTAGATCGTTTCGTCGAAGCTGGCCATCTCGCCAAAGACGTCCTCGAACCGCGCGCAGTAGCCGACATAATGGCCATGTGCCATCCGAATTCGGCAGACGGCCCAAAACAGCTCCTCTTGCAGGGCCGCGATCGGGTCGACCTTGTGTGTTTTAAGCTCATTGTACTGACGGTCCAGCTGGGCAGACGAGATCGATGAAAAGGGCCAGCCTGATCCGTGTGTTGCCAGCCAGTAGAAAACGGTCAAAAAAAGCCGAATCTGTTTTTCATCACCGACAAAACCTGGCAATGTCAGTGACATCTTGATCTGGTACCGGGCCAACAGTTGGCGAAGCGGGGCTGTCTTTCGCAGCAGGGTCGAGCGGCTGATGTAGCGCTCGTTGCAGAACCGGTCGACGCTTGGCCGGCTGCCTTGGACCAGATAATCGACAAATTGATACGCGATCGCGTCTTCCATTAATAAGAAGCGATACTGATCGATCGTCACCCTCAGCGGCAGTGGGCCCATCAAGGACTTTTTCACTGTGGCGCGACTGTCTCCGGTGATTGCGGCCACATCTTCGATCAGCTCTTGGAAAATGTTGTAGGTCTGCTGATAGGAGATGCCGATCTTCGCCGAAAGCTCGGTGATCGTCAGACTATCGGCGTCAAACGCGGTGAGCACACTGAACATCATGAATTTTTGCAGATCCGCTTTTTCAAGAAAGATCTCTTCGAATTGCATGCTCACCCCTCCTTGTGTATTACTTCCCTTTTATCATTCAGTATAGCAAATTTTACAAAAACTGACACTTTTTGGCAATCGGCCCCGGCAAAGTGGGGATTCGATTTGCTTACAAACGTCGGTGAATTTGGTCAAAATCTTGTAAGCATAATTGAAAAGATGGACATTTGCCCTTATAATTTGGAGGCATTGCAGTCCATAATGACGATTTTTGGGGGAGTTTAATAATGCGCGGTCGTGAAGATATTTTCCTGTCAATGTCAGAATCAGAAAAAATGAGCCTATTTCGGCGCATTGTGAACGCGCGGGTGGCGTCCACGCCGGTCGTGGATCGCTTGGCCGGTGAACGGGCGGGGGAGCCATTGATCGAAGAGGTCAACTTGAAGCAGATCGCCTCGCTGACGGGCCGCAATTATGGCAGTGTTTACAACACATACAACGGCCTTGTTGCCGCGCTTGAAACAATGACGCACACGAAAAATGCGTCCATCAAGCGCCTTTTCAACATTCCATCGAGTGATGTCCGGCTGTATTTTGTTCAAAATGGGCATCCGTATCAATTTCTTGAGGCGTTGCTGACGCATGGGTATCCCAACTTTGACGCCTTTTTGCAGGCCATGGACACCTCAAAGGCCACGATGCTACGCCACTTGAAGCCGTTGCGCGAGTTTTCGCGGAAGTTCGGGGTCCGTTTTTCCTATGAGACCTTGCGCATTCAAGGAGACGAAAAGCGCGTTCGGCTGTTTTTGACGATGATCTTCTGGATGGCTACGGATGGGGCGGGCTGGCCCTTTGAACGCGCCTCCCGCGACGAAATGGGTGCCTTGGTCGATCAGGCGGTCGCGCTGTATGATGTGGGGACGCCGAATTTGGTGACGCGCGAGATCGCGATGTATTATGCGGCTGTGTCCAAGCAGCGCGTGGCAGACGGAAACGCCATTGTCTACCAGCCGGAACATTTGACACTGAAGTATCCGGTCGCGAACCTGTTTGAGGCAGAAGCTGGGCCGATGGGGGAGCTCCAACCGCAAATGACCTTGTCCGAGCAACTCGGTGAATCCGCCGCCATGTATTTTCTGTTCAACTTCCTGCCGTTTTATGTCACCACGAGCTCGACCTTGATCGAACAGACCATCCAGCGGTTCAAGCGATACAATCCGGTTATCTATACACTTGTGACCGAATTTTTGGCGAAGCTGCCCGTGGCATTTCTGGAAGATGATCTGTTGCCGAAAGAAACGCTGAATATGCTGAAGGCCAACTTGTTTGCCAACACCGTGTCGTCGCTGGAATTCGGCGAGGATATCTCTGAAATGATCGCCTATGAAGCCAACAATAAGTTGAGCCAGATGCCAGAGAACCCGGCCCTTGCGAAAAAGGTGCGGCAGACGCTGGAGCATGTGATCTTCACCAATCAATTCACCGGGTTGGCGGATATGATCGAGCCACTCAGCCAGTCATACTATCGCAACCTGTTGCAACTAGTCATTCATTTCATTCCGCCGGTCAAAGTCCGCGTTGCGCCTGTCGTTGAACAAAGTGTGCTGGGGTACATCGATCTGCTGTCGTTTTTGATCACGCAGCCGTTTGTCGAGATTGTGTCCCCGGATGAGGACCTGAGCACTGTCGACCTCGTTGTCGAAAGCTCGACGGTGCCAGACGCCAAGGAAAAACGCGGAGGCGCGCTGACCTACAAATGGGCGGCCAGCACCTCCAACGACTGGTACGGGGAATTGTATGCGACGATTCGGCAGTTGTGGGATGAAAAAATGAGCCTGGGGGGTGCGGTCGATTACTGAGCAAACGAAAGAAACGGCTGGCGGGGATCTTTGTGTGCAGGTCGTGCCGATCTTCAATCACCTCCCGCTGTCTGCGTTGACGCAGATTCAGGCGTTGGTCCATCACGTTCATTTTGCCGCTGGCGACACGCTGTATTTAGCCGGCAGTCAGGCGGATGCGCTTTACATCATGCATCAAGGCCAGGTGAAGATCGATCAGGTGACGTCTGGCGGCCGGGATCAGCTGATCCGGCTGCTGGAACCCGGCGATTTCGATGGCGACCAGGCACTGCTTTCGCGGTCTGTGCACCAGGCCGAGGCGGTCGCAATGTCGCCGGTTGTTGCGTGTGTGCTGCGCAAACCGGATTTTCAGCAACTGATTCGTGAGCATCCGGATGTTGGCCTCGCTGTGATGGATGAGCTCGCGCAACGACTGCAGCAGGCCGAAGCACGGGCAACGATGACGGCGACGCAGACCGTGGAAGCCAGGCTGGCCGATTTTTTGCTAAGCCAAGGCCAAGCTGAATTTAAGCTTCCGATGAAGAAAAAAGAGTTAGCCGCATTTTTGAGTACGACCCCGGAATCGATCTCGCGCAAGCTTCGGGATTTTGAAAATGCGGGCTGGCTCAGCCAAACTGGCAGCAAGCAGCTGACTATTTTAGACCGCGCCGCTTTGACCCGCGTGGCGGCGACCGATTGAACGGTTGTCAATGGCCAGCTTTTGCGGTATTGTATGAGCGGAAGAACCATGAAGATCAGTATAGTCAATAAACGTCTGTGCCTATGTGGACTTTTCAGAGAGATGGCGGCCGGTGTGAGCCATCAGCGTCCCTATTCCAGCACAGTGACACGGTCAGCGATGAGCTGGACGGCAGCGTCCGTTATCCGCCTAGAGGGTGGCGCATTGCGTCAAACTTGGGTGGTACCGCGGAAAAAAGCCTTTCGTCCCAATGAGATGAGGGGCTTTTTGTGTACATAGACCAATGAGGAGGACCATTATGCTAGATATCAAAGTATTACGTGCCAAGCCAGACTGGGCTAAGGAAAAACTGGCGGCCCGCGGCGTTAAGCCGGAAGAGATCGATGAAGCGATCGCCCTTGATGACCAAAGACGTGAGGTCATCATGGCAGTCGAGGACCTGAAGGCGAAGCGCAACAGCGCATCTGACGAGATCGGCCGCAAGAAGCGCGCAAAGGAAAATGCCGACGACGCGATCAAAGAAATGCGTGAAGTTGGCCAGCAGATCGCTGCGCTTGATCAGAAGCGGTCTGACCTTGAAGAAAAGGTCAACTACATTATGGTGCGCTTACCGAATTTCCCTGCCGATGACGTCCCAATGTCGCTAGATGAAAATGATGCGCGGGAAGAATATAAATGGGGAAATATTCGCCAATTCGATTTTGCCCCGAAAGCGCACTGGGAGATCGGGGAAAAATTGGGCATCCTTGATTTTGAACGCGCAGCTAAGGTCGCAGGCGCGCGCTTTGTCTATTATAAGGGTGCCGGCGCACGCCTCGAGCGTGCGGTGTACAATTTCTTCCTTGATGAGCACTACAAGGAAGGGTACGAGGAAGTGATCACCCCGTATCTTGTCAACGCGGATTCGATGTTTGGCACTGGTCAGTTTCCAAAGTTCACGGAAGACGTCTACACGATCACCAATGAAGGCGAACCGCTGACCTTGATTCCGACCGCTGAAGTGCCGCTCGTGAATTACTATCGTGGCGAGATCGTCGACAGTGCGAAGCTGCCGATCAGCTTAACCGCCTTGTCGCCTGCGTTTCGATCTGAAGCCGGTAGCGCCGGCCGTGATACCCGTGGCCTGATTCGGATGCATCAGTTCAACAAGGTCGAGATGGTCAAATTCTGCAAGCCAGAAGACTCCTGGAACCAACTCAAGAATTTGATTCACGACGCGGAAGACCTGCTGCAAAAACTGGGTCTCCCGTATCACGTGATCACATTGGCTAGCGGGGATGCCTCGTTTACCTCCGCTAAGACCAATGACCTCGAAGTTTGGATGCCAGCGCAGGATAAGTACCGTGAGATCTCCAGCTGCTCGAATTGCACGGATTTCCAAGCACGGCGCGCACAGATCCGGTATCGCGACGAAAACGGCAAGCCGCAGTTTGTCCACACCCTGAATGGCTCCGGCTTAGCAGTTGGACGCGCAGTCGCTTCGATCTTGGAAAATTATCAAAATGAAGATGGCAGTGTGACCATCCCTGAGGTTCTTGTGCCTTATATGGGCGGCCAGACCGTGATCACAGGTGAATAAAGTTGTACAAAAAGCCGCAGCAGTGCGGCTTTTTCTGTACAGTCTGATGTGCTTTTTGACCTTGGCCAAACTTTTTTGACAAATATCCTTGACGTACCAGGGGGGAGTTGGTACTATATTTAAGTTGTCTTTTGGACAAGTCGTCCTTTGAAAACTGAACAAAGTTTCGTAAATGTGTAGGTGATTCGGCCTTAATTGGTCGGAGAATTAAACATGAGCGAAGTCAATTCGCTAGTAACAACAAATCGAGCTATTCAAACGGCTCATTATATGAGAG
>NZ_RHOG01000011.1 GCF_003946405.1 Lacticaseibacillus yichunensis
AAGCCCTCTAAGCCCTCTAAGCCCTTAAGATAACAAAAAGCCCCCTCAAAAGAGGAGACCCATAAAAGCTTAAAACATAAAACCAACACCATTTGACAAATTTCCTAAAAAAAACGCCTCCCCAGTGCACGAGGAGGCGCCTCCGCTGTGTTGTCCACCGCTATGGAACACCGACGATACCGGTTCGGGTCGGTGCCGCGCGGATCAGGCGCGAGCCCGTCTTCCTTGAATCACGGCGATGCCGGGTCGCTGCCGCCCGCCTCCTGTGGTAAGCCCAAGACAGAGGCCCACAGGAGGCAAACAACAACCGAAAGACGATGCAAAAGCATGTCGGTGCGACCTGATCAAGGCGATGCACCGAGGTTCCAGGATGATTATAACCGTCCCTGTTGGCGGTGTCGAGTTTTAAGAACTGAAACACCACTTCTGAAATTGACCTTATCAAACCTGCGCCAAAATAATTCGAGCCAAAGGTAGAAAGTTATTTATTGTGAGCATATGTGTATTTATATCAGCAAATATTTTTCTTTATACGTTCTTTTAAAGCAAGCCCCTCTGGTATACTGGTTCCACATAGTATAGCGGTGATCCCCAGGAGGAGATGATGCCAATGCAGTGAATCATTCTGCAAGCGCTGAAAGCTTTGAGAAAGGAGGATCTTTGTCCCTGTGGCCCATTCGGTCATAGAGGCTCTCGCATTCGCGCTGACCCTGGTTTCCCTGCTTCGGCAGCTGCTAGGAGAAGGCCTGGGGTTGCTGATCATTTCGGCCGCCTGCATTTTGGCTTGGCGCGATCTTGTGAGAGCTTGGCGAGCCAAGTAGCTCGACGGTCACAAAAAGCCGCTCACAATTCCAAGAGTTAGCGGCTTTTTGTCGTATTAACACAATGGGATCACCATACTGTGAGAGAGTTTACTCTCGAAGGCGCGGTTGCAGCCGCGCTCTTTTTGTCTGGTCATCATCTCTACAACTAGAGTAACACGGGCACCCGCAATTGTCACCAGGAGTGTCGGCACAGCACACACCGCCACCGACCGACACGCTCTTCAATCCCCCAACACCAATGACGCCAGTGCCTTGGCAATGCCATCCTCGTCATTAGAGGCGGTGACCACATCGGCATGTGCTTTCGCCACATCTGTCCCGTTGCCCATCGCGACCGCGGTGCCCACTGCATCAAACATCGCGAGGTCGTTTTCTTCATCGCCAAACGCCATCATTTCCCCGGGCAAAACACCGAGCTGTTCACCCAGCGCAAGAAGCGCCTTCCCCTTATCGATGCCAAGCGCCATCACCTCCAAAAATTGGCGGCCGGCGCGGATGACGGAAAAGCGCGGCGAAAATGCCACCCGCACCGCATTTTCCGCCGCATCGAGCTGGGCTTCCGTACCCACAAAGACGCCCTTGGCAATGGCAAAATTGGCTGGCATTTCACTAGGCTCCCGAACCAGCACACCGGCACGATTTTCATAGGCTTGGACGACGATCATTGGGTCGATGTCGCGGTCGGCGGTGATGATGGTGCTTTGCGGATTCACCACATTGAACGGCAGTCGATGCGCCGCGGCGAACTCGGTCATCGCCACATAGCCGGCGTGGTCGATGAGGTGGCTGATGACGAGGCGCCCGCTGACCGTTTCGGTGACGGTGCCATTGTAGGTCACCACATACTGGTCGTCGCCGGTCACGCCCAGCTCGGCCAAAAACGGCGCGACGCCTGCCAGCGGGCGCCCGGTACACAAGACGATCTTGAGCCCGCGCGCCAGGCACTTGCGCACCGCGGCGATGGTGCTGGGCAGAATGACCTTGGCCGAGGACAGGAGCGTATCGCCGATGTCAAACGCAATGAGCTTGATGGTCATGGGAATCTCCTTAACGTGTTTGGACGTGTTTCTTCTATTATACAAGAAAAGGCTTGTCGAAAAATTGCGCTGAAAGTCACACAACGAAAGCGCGCTTTGACGAAATGTCGCGATTTTGTGTGTCAAGCTGACCTTCAATTCTTCGAAAACGCGATTATCGAAGAATTGAAGGTCAAAATCGCCGGTCAATTGTCGCAAAATCGCATTTTCGCAAAATTGCCCGTGAAATCTGTCAACCATTTCTCCGATTTCGGACATTTCTGCGAGACCTCGATGCATTTTTAACGAGAACAACCCAGCGAGATGTAGAAGTACAACCCGCATTCTATTTCCAGCAGAGTGAACTACTCGGCCATAAATGACCGAGCTTCTGGGAACACCGCTGACTTACACATCCAGCACTAAGCTTTTTGTGCAGAGGTTACGGCTATTGACCAAGGCGCGTCCCGCGCCACAAACCCTATCAGGTTTTAAACTGTTTGTTGCTCAGCCGCCAAGATATTCTTAGCGGCGTTAATATCACGATCATGGCGCGTGCCACACTGTGGGCACGTCCATTCGCGCACGTCTAGCTCGTGTTTTCCGTCGTCGTAACCGCAATTTGAACAGCGTTGCGAGGTTTTGTATGGCGATACCACCACAACCTGTTTACCATACCAGGCCGCCTTGTACTCAAGCATCAGGCGTAATTCCCGCCAGGACTGGTTCACGATGGCACGAGCCAGCTTATGATTATGCAGGAGGCCCTTGGTTTTCAGGTCTTCTAGCTTGATCAGGTCATACTGGCGTATAAGAATCGTGCTGAGCTTCTGGAGATAGTCACGACGTTGGTTGGCTTCCTTCGCGCTGTATTTGGCCACCATGCGCTTAGCCTTCAGATAGTTTTTGAAGTCACTGAGTTGCCGCGGGGCTTCCAGCTTAAGGTGGCGGTCCCAAGCGATTTCCTTTTCGGCTTGTGCACGCCGGCGAGCCAGGCGTTTTTCCCAGTAGTGTTTTTTCTTGGCGTTAGCCTTGTCGAAACGTTTGGTGGGATACTTCATGCCGTCACTGGTGATGACCAGGTCTGCGATTCCCATGTCTAGTCCAACCGCTGCCTCGCTCTTCGGCCACGATTCCAGTTCAACTTCCGCAACCACTAGAACGTAATAATTGTCCACGCGGTCGCGCACCACCGTGGCAGTTTTGATTTCACCAACTGGGCGCTGCCCCGTACGGAACAGGATCGGGCCCAGCTTTGGCATGCGCAAATGGGTTGCATCGGTAAGCACAATATTGCCGTTGACCGCATTGGCTCGGTACGTTGGCTTAGCGAAGCGCCGTGCTTTGAACTTGGGGTATCCGGCCTGTTTTTTGAACAGTTTCTGAAACGCTAAGTGCAGGTTGTGACTGACCGCAATCAGACTAGTCGCATCGGCTTCTTTGAGCCAGGGATACTGCTGTTTGAGTGGCTTGATCAAGTAGTTCATCTGAAACTCATTGAGATACTTACCGCCATTATCGTGGCGCTGAATTTGCATGTTGAGTAGTTCATTCCACACGAAGCGGCATATACCGAAGTTGCGTTCGATCTGTTGGCGCTGCGTTGCGTTTGGATAGATGCGCAGCTTAAAGCTCTTCATGGTCAATTATCTGCACCGCCTTACTCCGTTGATCATCAATGTATTTAGCAACAGCCTCCTGGTTCGTTGTTCCGATACTCTCGACGTAGTAGCTGGGTGACCACAGGTGACGCCCTTGGTGTTTCCAATAGCTTCGTTGAAGTTCGGGACACTCAACGAACATTTGACGAGCCGAAATACCCTTTAACCACCGAACGATGTTAGTCACCGACAATTTCGGCGGTGCACTCACCAACAAATGAACGTGGTCATCCTTACCAATCTCCATATGGTCGATACTGAACCCATATTGTGCGGCGACCTCATAGAGGATTCGCTTAAGCACAGCTTCGACGTTTCCTTTCAGAACGCGGTTTCGGTATTTAGTGCCCCAAATGAGGTGGTAATTGAGATTATAGACAGATGTTCTACCATACGTGACACGTTTAGTATCCTTCATACTAGTAATTATAGCATGGCATCTTGTACCATGTGAAGAGTGCCTGGGACACAGAAAAAGGGCAATTCATCACGTCCTTGAAAGAACGTGTTTCCTTGCCCTAATTCAAAAAAATGCCCGCCATGTTGGAAGGCACATAGCGGGCAGTCACAATCAAAATCGTTAGCCGAGCTTCTTAAACACTGGAATCCGCTCGATTGGGGCCGCGGCTGTCACAGTCTGGCCGCCCTCAAAGGTCTCGTGGGTATCGACATTCTCCCACTTGCCAGCTGGCAGATAGACGTCGCGCTCGCGCTGGCCGAGCGTCAAGATCGGGGCCACGAGATAATCGGCGCCGAACATATACTGGTCGGCCAGCTCCCAGGTTTTTCCATCGTCAGGGAATTCGTAGAACATGGTCCGCAACAGCGGCGACCCGTTCTCGGAGGCTTCCTGATACAGTTTTTCCAGGTAAGGCTTGAGGGCCCAGCGGGTGTCGAGCTGGTTGCGCAGAACCTTGTAGACGTCCTCACCGTAACTCCAGAGCTCGTTGTTGTGGCCGGTGTAGAGGCTGCCGCCGCCATGATCGGAGTCGGAAAGCGGCTTGATGTCATGCGGACCGCGATCGCCGTGCATGCGCAGGACCGGAGAATAAACGGCGAACTCGAACCAGCGCTGAAGCAGTTCCTTGAAGTCGGGATCCTGCCAGTCATCGGTCATGAAGCCGCCGACGTCTGTGGTCCACCACGGAATGCCGGCGAGGCCCATGTTCAGGCCGGCCGCGAGCTGATCGCGCAGGGCCGCAAAGGTGCTTGGGACATCCCCACTCCACACGAGGGTCGCCAGTTTTTGACTGCCGGCCCAAGCAGAGCGGACCAGCGCCAACTGTTTTTTATCCGGATCGACCGTGCGTATGCCATCGACGAACGCCTTGACGTAGAGCTGCGGGTAGATGTTGGTGACTTCGAGTGCCGGGCCGAGGTAGTAACGGTAATTGTCATAATCGTAGATCGCATAATCGGGCTCGGCATTATCCAGCCAAAACATGTCGATGCCGTAATCGTAATAATTCTGCTTGCACTTCTCCCAGATGAATTGGCGCGCCTCGGGGTTGGTGACGTCGATCTCCAGGCAATCGCCTTGGAAATCATAGGTCTGAATGCTGCCGCGCTCGGTGCGAATCAGATAGCCCTTGTCGAACATCTCTTGGAAATTCTCGGACTTGCGGTCAACAGACGGCCAGACGGAAACAACGACTTTGGTGCCCATCGCGTGGAGCTCGTCGCACATTGCCTTGGGATCCGGCCAGTAGTCTTTGTCAAAATGCCAATCGCCTTGGCGCGTCCAGTGGAAGAAATCGATCACGATCACGTCCAGCGGAATGCCGAGCTGCTTGTAATGACGGGCGACGTCGAGCACCTCGTCTTGGGTGCGGTAGCGCAGCTTGCACTGCCACAGCCCAAGGAGACTGCTGTCCATTTCCGGCGCGCGGCCGGTCACGGCGGTGTAGTTTGCAACGATCTGCTTCGGCGTGTCACCGACTGTGAACCAGTAATCCATTTCCTTGGTCGCGTCGCTGTGCCACTCAGTCTTGTTTTTGGCAAAATTTGCGGTGCCGATGCCTGGGTTGTTCCACAGCATGCCATAGCCGAGGCTGGAAACGGCGAACGGAATCGAGACCTGCGAATTGCGCTGGGCGAGCTCAAGCGTGCAGCCTTTCAGATCGAGATAGGGCTGTTGATACTGGCCCATCCCGTAGAACTTCTCACCGTCATTGGCGTTGAAGCGCACGGTCAGTCCGTAGTCCCCGCCGATGATCGGCTTCCAGTCGCGGTTAACGACCTTCATGCAGTAACTCTCGTCAGTCACGCTACCATCATAATTGCGATAATATTCGCGCAACACTTCCTGGTCGTCCTTGAAAAATGTCAGCACGCCGCTTGGGGTGATGGTGATCTTCAGCCGACCATTTTGAATCGCGGCCGTCTTTTTCACCTCATCGATCGTGACCAGCGCGGTCTGCGGTGCCAGCGATTCGCTGAGCGCCCAATTATTCCCGGTAAACGCCGGGTATTCCGTCGCCCGCACGCGTAAGGCATCTTTGCCCCACGCCTCGATGCGCAGGGTCTCGTTGCCATTTTTAGCGATCAGCGCATTTTTATCTTCTTGATAACGCATTTTTGTCCTCCTTAGACTTGTCGGAAAATTAACACGTTCTTGACGTTTGTTTCGTGGAATCAAACGTCTATACTGTTTATTATAGTAAATGCGGCGGTGAAGGCTTGAAACGCTTTGCCCGTTTTCTAACACGATATTGCTCAAGGAGGCCTCTCAATGGTTGATTCGACGCTACGTGAAACTGAACCGCACGGCACCGTTTTATTTCCACTGCGCGTGCATGAATTCGCCAGCGACCCCGCAATTGTTGACCGGGTGCCGGCTCATTGGCATCCGGAAATCGAACTGCTTGTGATCACCGCTGGCCAAGCCGTTTTCCATCTCGACGGCATCAGCCGCCCCGTTGCCAAGGCCGACATCATTTTCGTTGCACCTGATCATCTGCATGCATTCACTGCCCCGGTTGGCACGCCCTTCGCCTTTTATGCGGTGGTATTCGACCCGAGCCTTCTTGCCAGCAGCGTCGCCGATACGATTCAGACCCAGTACCTTGATCCGGTGCTACAAGGCGAACGGCGCATTCCGAGCGTGATCACGCCGCATCAGTTCTGGTATGAGACTCTTCTGATGACGCTAACGGTGATTCGCGAAGCCGATGCATCCGCAGCGCCTGGCTACGAGCTCATGATCAAGGCGGAACTCTTCTTGGCCTGGCAGTTGCTGTTTGCCCACTCAAGCGGCTCCCCACGCGAGACGGCGCAAGACCCTTCACAGATCAGCTTGGTGAAGAACGTTTTGACCTATATTCGCACGCATTATGATCAGCCGCTATCCGCCGGCCTGCTCGCCCGCCAGTTTCACGTCAGCGAAAGCCATCTATGTCGCCTGTACAAAAAAAATACAAAGACGACCCTGACCACCAGCATCACTGCCGAGCGCCTGTCCCACGCGGCTGACCTGCTGAGGCACACAACGATGCCAATCAGCGAGGTCGCCTTGGCCTGCGGATTCGCGAACATCTCCTATTTCAATAAACGGTTCCGCGAACGGATGCAGCAAACACCCGGAGCCTATCGCGCGGCGCAGAGGCACCACTGAAGCATGTTGCCAATGCATTTTGACCGAGGCACTTTGAGCCAGCTAGGCTGACGGACTCACGCCACGCGCTGCTCGGCGCATCAAAAAACCGGGGCCGCTGCATGTATCTCTGCCGCAACGGCGCCGGTTTTGGCTTGTCTAGATGCTTGAGTCGGCGCTTCAATACCCTGTTCATCGCTTACTACAGCTGAACCCGAATCACGTTCCATGACAGCGGCTGCAAGGTCGCGGTGAGCTGTTCGCTCGAAATTTGCGCCGACGCGTTCTTCGCCAGCGCCATTTGGCCGTCTTCATTGGTCTGATCGACCGCGTAACCGGCAAACTGGGTCGCAAGCAGCACCTTGTCGAACGTGCCCGCCGCGTTGGTCACAGTCAAGGCCAGGGGCTGATCTTGCGAGCGGTTGACCGCAAAGATCGTGGCCACGTGCGCCGCCTCGTCGAGCACCGCGATGCTGTCGAGATAAGGCACTGTTTCGAATTGATTCGTCGCATAGGTCGCACTGCTCTGAATCGGAGTCAAGGCAACGCCGCGACCATACTGCGACGCCTGCATGAACGGGAAGAAGATCGATTGGGCCCACGCCCCGCCATTTTCGTCGGTAAAGATCGGCGCGATCACGTTGACCAGCTGCGCAAGGCAGGCGATCTTGACGCGATCGGCGTGCTTCATCAGGCTGATCAACAGGGTGCCGACCAGGAGCGCGTCTTGGAAGTCGTACTTGTCTTCCAGCAGATGCGGCGCGATTTGCCAAGGCTGGTTGTGCGTGTCGGCGTCGTTGCTGTGATACCAGACATTCCATTCATCCAAGGACAGATCGATCTGCTTCTTACTGTGCTTGGTCGCTTGAACCGCATCGCAGATCGCGATCACGCCGTCGATGAAGAGGTCAAAATCCTGCGCCTGGGCGAGGAAGTTAGCGGTGTTGCCGTCCTTGTTGTTGTAATAGCGATGCAGCGACAGATAATCGACATTATCATAGGCTTCGGCGAGCACCGTCGACTCCCAGCTGCCATAGGTCGGCATTTCGAGCGAGGCACTTCCGCACGCGATGGTCTCAATCGACGGATCGACCCATTTCATCACTTTGGCGGTCTCGTTGGCGAGCCGGCCGTATTCCGTCGCGGTCTTGTGCCCAATCTGCCACGGCCCGTCCATTTCGTTGCCGAGGCACCATGTCTTGATGTTGAAGGGTTGCGCCGCCCCATTTTGCTTGCGCCAGTCGGACAAGGCAGTGCCACCCGGGAAGTTGCAGTATTCGACAAGACGTCGCGCTTCATCCGCGCCACGGGTGCCAAGATTGACTGCCATCATCACCTGACTATTGACCTTCTTGCTCCAATTGACGAACTCATGCAAGCCGAACTCGTTGGTCTCAACCGTTTGCCACGCAAGGTCCAAGCGCTTCGGCCGCTGGGCTTTCGGACCCACGCTGTCTTCCCAGTTGAAGCCTGAGACAAAATTGCCGCCAGGATAGCGGATGATCGGCACCCCGAGCCGGTTGACTAGATCGATCACATCCTGGCGAAACCCTTCGGCATCTGCGCTGGGGTGTCCGGGCTGATAGATCCCGGTATAAACGGCGCGGCCGAGATGCTCGATAAACGAGCCGTAAATGCGCGGGTCGATCTGATCCACCCGGGCGTTTTGATCGATCACTAATGATCCTTCCATGATTGCTTCCTCCGTCAAATTCCGTTACTGCGGCTGCGCGAACAATGCCACACCATGCGCCGGCACTTCGATTGTCGCCGCAGTCAGCTTCGTGTGGGTCCAGAGCTCCGTCGCCTGATCTGGTACCTTCGCATTCAAGCTGGTATCGCTGAGATTGAAACACGCGGTGTAGCCCGCATTCGCACTGACGGCATGCCAGATCACCCAGTCGCTGCTCGCGGATTCTTCCCACGCCCCCGTGATCGCAGCGCGCATCGCTAGCAGATCCTGGTTAGTGTAAAGCATTTCTTCGGTGCCGGACTTGGTCAGGTCGCCGCCGAGGAAAAGAGGCGCGCGCAGCAGGCTCCACAGCGTCAGCATCGTCTTCGCTTCATTATCCGTGAAACGCGAGTGCGGAATATTCGTGCTATCATCGAGCGCCCGCTGACGAACCGCGCCGAGCGGCAACATGTCCGGATCGGGCCAGGTGCCCGCCTGAACGAACGGCGCCCACTTGGCAGCGACAGGGAAAACGTCGCGCAGTAATTGCCAGGTATCCCAGAAGTCATCCGTCAACCGCCACATGTTCGCATGCCGCTGCATGAACGCCCCATCTTCGATCTCCGTCGGGCCTGGCGACAGACTGAGCACGATCGGCCGGCCGCTGCGATCGATTGCTCGGCGCAGGGCCGCGATTTCAGGGCGCATGGTGCCATATAAACGAGAATTGGCGATGTCGTCGACTTTGAGAAAATCGACACCCCATGCCGCATACATCGCGATCATCGAATCATAGTAGGCCTGTGCCCCAGGCTGGTCCATATTTAGCCCATACATATCACTATTCCATGGACAGATATTATTGTCCGCGATATCCCGCGCACGGGCGCCGCCTGCCACCACCAGATCGCGGTGAACCGCCTGCCGTGGAATACCGCGCAAAATATGAATCCCAAACTTTAAGCCGAGACCATGGACATAGGCCGCCAGTGCGGTGAACCCTTGGCCATTTTGCGCAGAGGGAAACCGGTTTGGGGCCGGCTGTAAACGGCCTTGATCATCCATCGTCAGATCGGCGAAGGGATGATAAACCGCCGAATCAGCAGTGGCCTCATACCACTGGATATCAACAACGATGTAGTCATACCCGAACGTCTTCAGGTGACTGGCCACATAGTCTGCATTGGCTTTGACCTCCGCTTCAGTCACCGACGCGCCGAAACAGTCCCAGCTGTTCCACCCCATCGGTGCTTGCGGTGCCCAAGTACGAAATGGTGCTTCTTCAGAAATTGTCATTCGCGTTTCCTTTCTCGATGTCAGACGGGACCGCGTCTTCACACTCTTTTTCGTCTCACAGCCCGCCTGATCACGCCCAAACACTTCAGATTGATTTCACCTCATTTTGATAGCGATTACATAAAACGTGTCAAACCGACCTCGAACGGGCTTAGGCACGACAGGCGAGGATTGTACGCACATATACGAGACGTCCTATTTTTGACAGGACAAATAGTAATATACAAAAAGCCCTTTTTCAAGGGCTCCTTGTTACTTCTTTGGCTGATAGGCGGCGACTGACTCGCCGGCCGAGAGTTCCGGCGCATAGGTCTTGGCGAACTGGGCATAGTTGCGCGTCGGCTCAGCAATCATCTTGATCATTAAGGCAGCAACGTCACGGCCCATTTGTGCCTGCGGATGAATCGCAGAGACCAGCTGTACGCCAAGGCTGTGCGATAACAGTGAATTATCGAAACCGACGATCGACAGGTCCTGTGGCACCTTCAGATCATATTTCGTCGCTAAGTTGTAGGCGGTCATCGCGATCTGATCGTTATACGCGATAATGCCGGTTGGGCGCGCGTCCTTGGTCGCAAGGATGCGCGATAGCCGCTCAAACATCTGGGTCTGCACATTTTCCGTCTGATACGTGATCAGCTGGATGTCGATGGCTGTCTGGGTCTCTTGAATCGCGCGATTGAACCCGTTCATCCGATCGATGCCCTGTTGATCATCGGTCTTGAAGATACCAAGTAGCTGCTGGTGGCCGAGGTCTAGGAGCTTCTTGGTCGCCAGTTTACCAGCGCCGAAGTCATCCATCACGAAATACGGCACCTTCGGCAGACTGGTCTTCGCGTTGATCGTGATCACTGGAATCTTGCGGTCAAGAAACTGTTGATAAAGATCCTGGTTCTTCAGACCCAGCGCGCTTTTGGTCGGCTCGATGATCAGCCCTTGAATATTGCTGTTTAGGTACTGTACCAGACTCTGTCGCTCGCGCTCCGGATCATTTTGGGTGCTGCCAAGTAGTAGCGAGGTACCTTGCGCCGTCAAGGTCTCTTCGATGCCGGAAATGATCGCCGGAAAAATGTAATCGGAAATATGTGTCGTCAGGACCGCGACGTTTTGCCCAGTATCGCGTTGCTGGCAGTTTTTTTGCCAATCGGCGACATAGCTACCGCCGCCTTGAATGCGATAAACATAGCCGCGGCCCTCAAGATCGGCCAGCGCCTTGCGCACGGTGTGGCGGCTGACTTGAAACTGACTCATCAGCGCCAGCTCTGTCGGCAGCTTGGCATCGACCGAGTAAGCGCCATCCTGCATCTCCTTGAGCAGGGCGTTGATGACGACCTCGTATTTTTTCTCCATAACTGCCTCCAAACTGACTGATGAATCGATTCTAGCCGTTCGCTTAGCGTATTTCAACAATGGCACGGCTAAGGCTCGCCTGCCACGCCGAGATGTTATCCGTATAATTTTAGATTTTCTGATTGTATCCCTATTCCACCGGCCTTTATGCGGACTCAATGAGGGCTTTCTGCGCGCTATCGCGGCTATGGAGGCGCGTCATTTTCATTGACTTGTACGTATAAATAGGCTAGGCTACCTCCTGTAAGCATTCCCATTTCAGTGAAAAAGGAGGCGGTCCCCGCAATGTTAGAGGATCTGAAAAAAGAAGTCTACGAGGCCAACATGCAGCTGCCAAAGCTGGACTTGGTCACGTTCACTTGGGGCAATGTCAGCGGCATCGACCGTGAGAAAGGCCTGTTCGTGATCAAACCTTCTGGGGTCCCGTATGAGAAATTGACCCCGGACGACATGGTCGTGGTCGACCTCAAAGGCGAGGTCGTCGAAGGCAAGTTGAATCCGTCCAGCGATACGCCGACGCATACCGTGTTGTACAACGCCTTTCCGGATATCGGCGGCATCGTGCACACCCACTCTCCTTGGGCTGTCGCCTTCGCGTCGGCCAATCTCGACGTGCCGGCGCTGAACACCACCGCGGCGGATACCTTCTATGGCGACGTGCCGGTCTCCGAGCCGTTGACCAAAGAACAGATCGAACGCGCCTATGAAGAAGAGACCGGCAACGTGATCGTTAAGACCTTCAAGGACCGCGGCCTCGATCACGAGGCGGTGCCAGCGGTCTTGGTCAGCCAGCACGGCCCATTCACCTGGGGCAAGACGCCGGCGCATGCGGTCTACAACGCGAAGGTGCTGGAAGTCGTCGCGGAGATTGATTATCACGCGATGACCCTGACCCACGCGGACTGCCACGTTCCGCAATACTTATTGGATAAACACTATGACCGCAAGCACGGCAAAGATGCGTACTACGGCCAAGGCAAGGCGCGGCGGGTGAAGTTCGCCGCCGATGCCAAGAATCGATTTTAACAATAGGAAGAAAAAGGAGTCATCATCATGTTGAAAGTCCCTGCATACAAATTCTGGTTCATCGTCGGCAGCCAAGCGCTGTACGGCGAAGATGATCTGAAGGCGGTCGAAAAAGACGCGCGGACCATCGTCGACAGTCTCAATGACAGCAAAAAGTTGCCGTATCCGGTCGAATTCAAGGAAGTCGCGATCGATGCGCAGACGATCACTTCCGCAATGAAGGAAGCCAACTTCCGCGATGAAATCGCCGGTGTGATCACCTGGATGCACACATTCTCGCCAGCGAAGAACTGGATTCGCGGCACCAAGCTGCTGCAAAAACCGCTGCTACATCTGGCGACGCAGTTCCGCAATGATATCCCATGGGACACCATCGACATGGACTACATGAACCTCAACCAAAGCGCGCATGGCGACCGCGAGTATGGCTTCATCAACGCCCGTCTGCGCAAACATAATAAGGTCGTCTACGGCTACTGGCAAGACAGTGAGGTTCAGCAGGAGATCGCGGATTGGATGAACGCCGTGGTCGGCTACAACGAGAGCTTCAAGATCAAGGTCGCCCGCTTCGGCGATAACATGCGCAATGTCGCCGTGACCGAAGGCGATAAGATCGAAGCGGAGATTCAGCTCGGCTGGACCGTCGACTACTTTGGCATCGGCGACCTCGTCGAAGAGATGAGTCATGTCACCGAGGCCGACATCGATCAAGAATACGCCGATCTGGAGGCAAAATACGACCTGGTCGTCGGCGACAACGACCTCGCCTTTTACAAAGACCATGTCCGTTATCAGCTGAAAGAAAAGATTGCGATGGAGCGCTTCTTTGAGCGCGGCGGGTATTCCGCCTTCACGACCAACTTCGAAGATCTTTGGGGCATTAAGCAGTTGCCAGGCCTTGCCGTTCAGCTGCTCAATCGTGAAGGCTACGGGTTTGCCGGTGAAGGCGACTGGAAGACCGCAGCGCTGGATCGCCTGCTCAAGATCGTCAGTCATAATCAGCAGACCGGCTTCATGGAAGATTACACGCTCGACCTGCGCAAAGGCCATGAAGTGATCCTCGGCTCCCACATGCTGGAGGTCGATCCGACCCTGGCTTCGACCAAGCCGCGCGTTGAAGTTCATCCGCTGGGCATCGGCAACCGTGAAGATCCGGCGCGCCTTGTCTTCGATGGGTCTGCCGGCGACGCGATCGACGTGACGATCTCCGATTTCGGCGATCAGTACAAGATGATCACATATGCCGTTGACGCGAAAAATCCGGACGTTCCGGCGCCGCATCTGCCCGTTGCCCGTCAGCTCTGGACCCCGAAGATGGGCCTGAAGAACGGCGCGACCCAATGGATTCAAGACGGCGGCGGCCACCATACCGTGTTCAGCCTCAGCGTCACCGAAACGCAGCTGCACGATCTGGCGCAGATGTTCGATCTGACGTATATCAATATTCAGTAGAAGTGGGTCGGCAAAAAGCTGGGGGCAAGACGTGCTGTTTTGTCCCCAGTTGCTCTCAAGAACAACCTTGTTTCTACAGTGTCGTGGACTTAAAGTCTGGATCTGACTTTTGGCCCACTGATCAATTGGAGGAAATACGATGAATTTGATCGATACGGCCAAGGCAATCGAGGCCGGGCAGACGAGCCTTGGCATCGAACTGGGATCGACGCGGATCAAAGCGGTTTTGATCACGGATGATTTCAATACGATCGCGTCGGGCAGCTTCACTTGGGAGAACCAGCTCAAGGACAACATCTGGACGTACCCGCTCGACTTGGTCTGGACCGGCATTCAGGCCAGCTACAAGCAGCTGGCCGCCGAGGTGGCCGGCAAGTACCACGTCGCCCTGACGAAGCTTGGCGCGATCGGTGTTTCGGCGATGATGCACGGCTATCTCGCCTTTGATGACGCAGATACTTTGCTCACCCCGTTTCGCACCTGGCGCAACAATATCACGGGCCCCGCGGTCGACGAGTTGACCGCGTTGTTCGGCTTCAACATCCCCCAGCGCTGGAGCATCGGCCATCTTTACCAAGCAATCCTGAACGGGGAGGCGCATGTCAGCCGGATTCATTTTCTCACTACCTTGGCCGGCTATGTGCACTGGCAGCTCTCGGGCGAAAAAGTGCTCGGGATCGGCGATGCATCTGGGATGTTCCCGATCAATGAGAAAACACACAGCTATGACGCCAAGATGGTCAGCCAGTTCAATGCACTGCCGAAAGTCAAAGCGATGCCGTGGCTGCTGGAAGACCTGCTGCCCAAGCCGCTGAGCGCCGGCACCACAGCCGGCCAGCTGACTGAAGCCGGCGCCAAACTGCTGGATCCCAGCGGCACCTTGCAGGCCTGCAGCGTGATGGCGCCGCCGGAGGGCGATGCCGGTACCGGGATGGTCGCGACCAACAGCGTGCGTAAACGCACCGGTAATATCTCGGTCGGCACCTCGGCCTTTGCCATGCTCGTGCTCGAGCAGCCGCTGCGCGCGGTCCATCGCGACATCGATATCGTGACCACGCCGGATGGGGCACCGGTCGCAATGGTCCACATCAACAACTGCTCCAGCGACATCAACGCCTGGGTCGACTTGTTCAGCGAATTCGCCCAGCGCGCAGGCGCGCAACTGACGCCAGATCAATTGTATGAGCTATTGTTTTTGGAGACGACCCACGCCGACCCCGACGCCGGCGGGCTGACAAACTACAGCTATCTCTCCGGCGAGAACATCACCAAGATGCCCGAGGGCCGGCCGCTGTTTGTGCGCACGCCGGACAGTCGTTTCACGTTGGGCAACTTCTTCCTCACCCAGCTGTATGCGGCCTTTGCCCCGCTGAAGATCGGGATGGACATCCTGATCCAAGAGGAAGGCCTGTCCGCCGACGTGATGATCGCGCAAGGCGGGCTCTTCCGCACGCAGGTGATTGGCCAGCAGGTGCTGGCAAACGCCTTGAACCTGCCGATCACCATCATGAAGAATGCCGGTGAAGGCGGCCCTTGGGGGATGGCGGTGCTCGCCCGCTATGCTGCGCAGACTGATACGAGCAGTCTCGCCGACTTCCTCGACCGCGATGTCTTCACCCAGCCCGACAGCATGACCCTCAGCCCAGAAGATTCCGGGGTCGCGGGTTATGAAGCCTTCATCAAACGATATCAAGCTGGCCTGCCGATCGAGGCGGCCGCAATCGCACAGATTCAGACCGCCACCAGCGGCAAATAATCTGACTAGTTGCGCCTCAACGCCCACCCAGCGCGGTGCGCCTTTTTTCCGACTCACCTCCTCTCACCAACGCGAAAAACGCCAAAAAACGCACCCGCAAAGCCCCGCCTCGTCTCAAATAGACGGCGCAAGGTCCCTGCATGGTGCGTTTTTATCTCCGCTTAAAGAGTGTGCTGCAAGATTGCCACCCCATAAGGTGCCAACGTCACTTCTGCTGGCAGGGGGGTGCCGCTCAACAGATCGACGCCATCCGGATCCGGGTTGGTGACCGTGTGCGCGGCCCCGGTCACATTCAGGATAAACGTGTACCGCTCGGTGGCACTGACCCGGTGCGTGATCTCGACACCATCAAACCGCGTGGCCGCAGCCGGCAGCCCAGCCGCGTCAAGCAGCTGGCCCATCAAATGCGCCAAACCCACCTCGTCCAGCTGCGTCCCCACATAAAAGGCCGCGCCCTGGCCGAACCGATTCGCCGTCAGGACCGGCGCCCCGTTGTAAAACAGTGACGGGTCCTGGTAACTTGCGAGCACCTTGGCCCCATCCGGATGAATAATGTCGCACAGGAACTGCCCCTGCACAGCAGGGCCATCCGCCAGTTGGACGCCGACTGTGGTGTCCGGCGGCAGGGCGTCACAGGCTTCATTCCAGATTCCAAGCACCCCAGTCAACGAGCCGGGATACCCGCCAAGCCAAACATTATCGTGGTCGTCGACGATGCCGGACATGTAGGTGGTCAGGAACGTGCCGCCATTTTTCACAAAGGCCGCGAGCTTGTCGCTGACCGCCTGCCCCGCGATGTACATCACCGGCGCGATCAAAATGTCGAGCTGTGACCAGTCACTCTCCTGGCCGACCATCGCGACATCAAGCCCCGCATCATAGACCATCTGGTAATAAGTATGCACCTGCTGGACGTAATCCATTTGCCGGCTCGGACCAGTGGCGTATTCCACACCCCAAAAACTCGGCCAATCAAAAAGCACCCCGATCTTGGCGACATTCTTGCTACGGCGAAGATCCGTCGGCAAGGCCGCGAGCTCCGCGCCGAGCTGCTGGACCTCCTTGTAGACACGCGATTCGTGCGCCCCGCCGGCATCGACATGGGAGATCACGGCGCCATGGAATTTTTCGATGGCATTGCGCGACTGCTTCATCTGGAAAAATTCGATGGTGGTGGCCCCATGTGCCAGCGCCTGATAGGACAAGAGCCGCATCTCGCCCGGCTTTTTCAAGGCGCAATAAGGTTGCCAGTTCTGCTGGCTCGGCGTTTGCTCCATCAACATGAACGGCGCCTGCTTCACCCCGTACATCAGGTCGTGCTTCATCGCGGTCTCGGAGCTTGGCGTGTCAAAACTCGGATAGTTGTCCCAAGACACGACATCCATTTCCTTCGCCCACTGGAAATAGTCGAGGTCGCGCTGGGTGCTCATCAGGTTGGTGGTGATCGGCGTTGTTGAATCAACGGCCCGAATCACTGCTTTTTCCATCTTGAAGTTCGCCAGCATCGCGTCGGATTGAAAGCGCCGGTAATCCAGCGCCGCCCCGGCCAAAACAGGCTTGTCGCTGCCGGCATCGATCATGTCCGTCAAATGCATCGGTGGGTCGATCTCCGTCCAGTCATGGAACGTGTGGCTCCAGAAATTGCTGTTCCACGCCTTGTTGACCGCATCCAGGTCGGCATAATGGGCCTGAAGCCAGCTGCGAAAGGCCGCCGCGCAATTATCGCAGTAGCACTGCCCGCCATATTCATTTGAAATGTGCCAGCAGACCAGCCCCGGTGCGTCGTGATAACGGGCCGCCAGCCGGGTCACCAGCGCTGTGGCCAGCTGCTGAAAATGCGGGGAGCTCGGGCACGCATTGTGGCGCATGCCAAATCCCGCGTGGCGCCCATTGACGTCGGTACGTGCGACGTCTGGATATTTTTTCACCATCCAGGCCGGCAGCGCCCCGGTCGAGGTGGCCAACACGATCGTCATATCATAGCGTGCGGCCAGCGCCATGATCTTGTCCAGCAGGGAAAAATCATAGGTCGCTTCATCCGGCTGAAGCAGCGCCCACGAAAAGACATTCAGCGTCAGCGAATTGATATGCGCCGCCTGCAACTGTTTCAGGTCTTGTTCCCATGTGTCTTCCGGCCATTGCTCCGGATTATAATCGCCGCCGAACAATAGCGGCCTATCGCGCACTGTCATTTTGTGGCCTCCGTGATCTGCGCCCCATTTTGGGCAATGATCTGTTGATACCAGTAAAAGCTCTTCTTGGGGATCCGTTTAAGCTGCTTTGGCCCGTCGTCATCGCGATCAACGTAAACAAAGCCGTACCGCTTACGGTAGCCATTGAGCCAAGACAACAGATCCGTGAAACTCCAGGCGCAATACCCGATCAGCTCAACCCCATCGGTAATGGCTTCCTTCATCGTCCGCAGATGGGCGGCCAGGTAGTCGATGCGATATTGGTCGTCCACTTCACCATCTGCCAATTCGTCGACGGCGCCCAGCCCATTTTCGGTCACGAACAGCGGCAGCCGGTATTTTTCATAGACTTGGCGTAGGCCGACGCGGAACCCAACTGGATCGATCTCCCAGCCCCAGTCCGTCTTTTTCAGATACGGATTGGCCACCGCGTTGAACATCGGTACTTCAGGCGATTGCGCCTGATCTGCCTTGGGCTGCATCAGATACGGGTCCGTGGCGGAAAAATCCTTCTTCGCCGCCTCGGCCACCGGCTTTTCCAAGCGATTTTGCTGGACGGTGCCACCGTGATAATAATTGATGCCCAGAAAATCGGGATGTGCCTGCTTGAGCAGCGCCCGATCCGCGTCGGTCACATCCGGCATGAGGCCCATGCGCGTCAGTGTTTTTGCCATAAAGTACGGGTATTCCCCGCGGCAGTAGACATCCAGCCACCAATTATTGTTGAAATCATCGGCGTTAACGGCCGCCAACACGTCGGTCGGGGCGCCGGTCAGCGGATAGACCGGCCCGTAGCCAAAACTCGGCCCGATCAGCCCATTTGGCACGAGCTCATGGAACAGCTTGATGGCCGTCGCGTTGGCCAAGTTGACGATGTGGTTCGCCGCGAACATCCGGCGGACATCTTGAACCTTCGGCGGATGGTTGCCCCACCGGTAGCCGAGGCCGGTGAAAACATTTTGCTCGTTGAAGGTGACCCAGTATTTCACGTCGTCTTTGAATGCATGGAACAAGGTGCGGCAATACTTGGCAAAAGCTGGAATCACCTCACGCGACTCCCAGCCGCCATATTTATCCTGCAGGGCTTGGGGCAGGTCCCAGTGATACAGCGTCAGGACCGGCTCGATGCCGTTTTGCTTGAGTTCGCGGATCAGCCGCCGGTAAAAATCGAGCCCGGCCTCATTCACCGCCCCGTCACCATCGGGAATCACGCGCGCCCATGCAACGGAAAAGCGGTACGCCTTGAGCCCCATTTTCGCCATCAATGCGACGTCTTCTTTCATATGGTGATAATGGTCGATCGCGACATCGCCGGTCGTGCCGTTGAAGGTGTTGCCCGGCTGATGGGCGTACACATCCCAGATCGACGGGCCTTTGCCATCTTCGTCATACGCGCCTTCGATCTGGTAGGCGGCACTGGCGGCGCCCCACAGAAAGTCAGGCGGAAAATCATCGAGTTTGTCGTAATACATGAGCTGCTCCCTTCGTTAATGGTTCTGCAAGGCAATGTACAGTGCGCCCAGCAAGCCGGCATCGTTGTCGTGTTTGCACAGGGCAAGGTCGGTGTGAAATTCGCCCCAGAATGGATTTTCATTCAGGGCTGCTTCGATGAACGGCAGGATCTTCGGATTTTTCGAGATGCCCCCGCCAATCAAAATGCGCTCGGGGTCGATAGTGGCAACGAGGTTGAAGATCGCAACGGCGACATGCTGCGCCCAAGTCCGAACGACTTTGTTCGTCACCGGATCCTGCAGGTCGGCCATAATCATTTCCCCTGAGGCCTGTTCGAATGGTAGCCCTTTTGCCTTGGCAAACGCGCGCACCAACGAGCTGGTCGCCGCCATGTCGTGAAGCGTCGCGTAGCCTTGCGCCTGAAAATCGGTGATGGACATGCCAAACTCCCCGGCGCGGAAATGCCCGCCGTGCAGGACTTTGCCATCCAGCACAATGCCGCAGCCGACGCCGGTGCCCAGCGTCAAGACCGCAAAGTTGCGCACATCCATCGCGTTGCCGTTCAGCAGCTCCGCCAGCGCAGCGCATTTGGCGTCATTGTCGATCGCCACAGGCAGCGCCTCATTGCCGAGGGCCTGCTTGAAATGCGCGACCAGATCGAACCCATCGAGTTGCCCCAAGGCGCCGGCGCGTTTGGCCACGCCGGTCGCCGGGTCGACGAACCCCGGAAAGCTGATTCCAACCCCTGCGATATCGGGAAACCGCTTGGCCACCGTCGCCATGTCGGCAAAAAACTGGTCGGGCACCTCGCTGTGGGTCGGATACTTCCCTTTTTCAATAAATGCCGCGTGGTCGGTCAGCACCGCATACTTCACGAAGGTGCCACCGACATCAAAACAAAGATAATTCATTGACGACAACCTCCTAAATATTATTGGCGAGCCAGCTGGCAAACAGCGCCGGCCACTGATCGACTTGCGGCTGAATGCCATACCCGTTGTCGGCAATCGCCGTGACCGCGGTGCCCAGCGACAAGCCGTGGCCGCCTTGTGGAAAAATGTGCAGCTCGACGGAAACACCGGCCTGATGCAGTGCGCTGGTGAACAGCAGGCTATTTTCCATCGGCACCGTATCGTCCGTCGCCGTGCACCAAATGAAGCTGGCCGGCGCGCTGGCGGTGACCTGTTTTTCAAGCGAGACCTTGGTCATCAGCGCGTCATCCCCGTACTTGTCGCCAAGTAGGGCCTCAATAGAGCCTTGATGGGCAAACTGGCCGGAGGAGATCACCGAATAGCCGAGGAACAGGCCATTGGGTTTGATGGCAGCGGGGTCGAAGCCGTACTCAGTTGCGAGATCGCGGTCCCATTCCACGGCGAGATCGGCGGCCAGGTGCCCGCCAGCCGAGAAGCCGGCGACCACAATGCGGTCTGGATCCACATGCCAGTCCGCCGCATTGGCCCGCACGAGCCGCATCGTCTCGGCTAATTCCAGCAGCGCCACAGGATAGCGGGCCGGGGCAACGCTATAGCGCAGGATAAACACGTTGCAATCCAGCGCTAAAAATTGCATCGCCACAGGCTCGGCCTCGCGATCCGAAGTCATCACATAACCGCCGCCTGGGCACAGCACAATGGTCTTGCGCTGGCGGTTTGGCGCCATTTCCGCGGAATTATCGAGGACATAGCCATATACTTTGGCGCTATCGGACAGCGCCGTTTTGATTGTTTTGACAAAAGTTTGCATTTTTCTCACTCCACAATGATCTTCAACCCAAGCGGTCGGTTCGCGTCAGTCGCGTGGATCGTGACCTGCAGCCCCGCCGCATCGATGTGCCAATCAACTGGACCGCTGCCCAACTGCACCACGTCCTTGATCGGCGCGTGGAACGCGGGCTGGTCGGCGTCGTCAAACGCCCGAAACGCAGTCAGGGTCGCAGCTGTTTTGCCCGCTGGATTCAGAATGTAGGCATACACGTTGCCGTGATTGGCGGTATAGCGGACATCTTGACTGCCGTAATGCAGCCCAGAGAGGTCCTGGAACATGCCTTCCTTGATGTTAGTTGGGCCTTCGCCAAACAATTTCCAGCAGGTACTACCATAAATGCCTTCACCGTTGACGCTGAGCCAATCCCCAATCTCCCCGAGAATCCGGCGGTCGGTGGCGGCGATCGAGCCATCCGCCCGCGGGCCAACGTTCAAGAGCAGGTTCCCGTTTTTCGCGACGGCATCCAGCAGGCTGATCAGAATCTCGTTGGTGTCCTTATAATCAAGGTCATCGGTATAACACCACGAGTTATTCGCGATGGCGGTATCAGTCTGCCAATAGAAGGGCTTTTGCTGCTCAAAGCCGCCGCGCTCCACATCCGGAATGCCGTCGCCCCAGGCCAGCGCATCATATTTGTAGCAGATACCGACATTTTTTCCCCATTCGGCGGCCCGATTATAGTAATAGGCGGTCATTTCCTTGAGGTAGGGCTTGAACGCCTCGTGCTGAATCCACCAGTCAAAATACAGCATCTCCGGCTGATAGTTGTCGATCAGCTCGCACACCCGCATCAGCCAGTCATCCAGATACTCCGTGGTCGGATACGGCTTGGAATAGAGGTCCTGGTTGTTGGGCTCCGGCATGGCCGGCCAGTAGAAGTCGCCCTTGTGCAGCGGCTCCTTAATGTCCGAGTCGAATTCCTTGCCGTGGCTCATAAACCACCAGTGTTCGGCGCGGTGATTGGACGTGCAGAAATGCAGTCCCGTTGCTAACGCCGCCTGCCGCAGCTCGCCGATGATGTCGCGGTGCGGACCCATTTCCGCTGCGTTGTAATGCGACAGGTCCGACTTGTACATCTGAAAGCCATCGTGATGTTCAGCGACGGGAAAATAGTATTGTGCCCCAGCCTTTTTAAACAGGGCGACCCAGTCATTTGGGTCAAACTTCGGTGCAGTGAAGAGCGGGATGAAATCCTTGTAGCCAAAATTCTGCTGCGGCCCATACGTCTTGATGTGATGCTCATAGGCGGGCATCCCCTTGATGTACATGTTGCGCGAATACCATTCGTTTGAATATTCCGGCACGGTATAAAGTCCCCAGTGCGTGAAGATGCCAAACTTTGCCTGCCGAAACCAGTTTGGCACCGGCATTTGACTCAGGCTGGCCCAATCCGCATGATACGGACCCGCCTCGTTGATCGCGCGGATCTCTGCGACTGTTTTTGCCATTGTGCACCTCTCCCATTTTTCTCGTCGCTAGCCGCCAGAAGCGAAACTGCGCGGCGTTGCGTCACGTACTATATGTATTGTGGGCTTTTTGCCGGAAATTGACAGCGCGTAATGACGCCTCCTTGTGCATCACCGTCTGCCAACGGGCCTGCCCACATTCAAAAATGCGGGGCGACGTTTGTCACCCCGCACTATTTGACCGTTCATCGACGACTCAGTTGTTGCGAAAGTCCGCAATTACTTTTCGTCTTTGTACTGTTCGATGACCTTTTGACGGGCAGCGTTCTTTGCCTTGGAGTTCTTGAGGTCAACTTTATAAACATCGTCGTAGCCAAGACCCTTGACCGTCTTTTGCATGCTGGTCAACAGGCTCTTGAACTCGGTGTCGTTCTTGGCCATGACCATCTTCCAGGAAGAGGAGACGATCTGTGTCTGGACAGAGCCACGCGTTGTTGCGACGGTTGCAGGATCTTCCGGTGCGGTGTAGGAAACGCCGGCCGCAACCAACAGTTCGTTGTTCTTCTTGAGGTAATCCATGGTCGAGGTTGCGCCGCCCATGTGTTCGGACCAGTCCTTGGACAACTTGGTCTCGTTGATCTTCAACACAGAAGGCCAGGTCACATAGCCATACTTGTAGCCAGTGGTAGGATCCTTGTCGTACTGCATCACAGCAACGAAGTTCAACGTGGAGATCCCGTCTTTCCAAGTGCCGGAACCATACTTAGCAGGCATCTTGACGGAGCCGCCTTCAAGCAATGCCTTCTTACCAAAGTCGGTCAAAACAGGTTGGTCGCCATCCATCTTCCAGGTCAGGCCTTTGATCCCAGCGGAGTAGCCGGTGCTTTGGGCCTGTTGAACCTGAACGCCTTCAGGGCTGTAGAGCCAGTTGATGAACTTCACAAGGCGTGCCTTGTTCTTTGCCTTCGAGCCAATGCCGATGAAGGTCGTGTTGCCATCTGGCATGTTCCCGTTGGAGAAGACCTTCATGCCTTTGAGCGGTGCCAGTTCAAAGCCTTTGCCAGCCGCCATGTTGGCACTGGTGTTGTACGCCCCTTGGCCCAGGAATGACCAGTAGGAGAAGAGCACTTTACCAGCCTGATACTTCGCATACATCGTATCCCAGTTCTGGGTCGTGCTTTCTGGATCAACAAGACCCATTTGCTGTGCCTTGTTCAGGAATTCCAGCCCTTGAACATATTGGCTGTTGTTAGCGATCAGGCTTTCATACTTGGAGCCATTGCCTTTTGCCAAAGCGTAGTTGGTCGGCTCCCAGCCGTAAAAGGCGAGGTTCTGGCCGGCGTTTTGCATCGAGGCGCCATCCCAATCCTTGAACAGGGAGATCGCATAGATGTCTTTCTTGCCTTCTTCTTTGCGGGCCTCTGTCTGCATTTCTTTCAAGGCGTTCAACAGATCATCTGTGTTGTTCAAGGTCGGATAGCCGATCTTCTTGTACAGATCCCAACGGATATATGGCACGGTGGTTGCTTCTAGGCCTTCAGATGCTTCGGTTGGGGAGCCTGAGGAAACGGAACTGGCAATGCCCCATGTGCCTTTTTTGTCCGCCAAGTCAGAGATCGCCTTGGTCGCGCCGTCATACTTCTTGATGTACTTCATGCCATCCAAGTATGGCGTCATGTCGGTCAACAGGTTAGCCTTGACCAACTTGTTGACATGACCGGTCCCGGTGATGATCAGATCGCCCAGATTGCCGGCCGCGGTGCGGGTGTCAAACAGCGTGTTGCCGCCCCCAGCAACGTTTGGTGCGACCATCTTAAGCTTGATATTGAATTTGTCTTGGACATATTGGGCAAACCAGCCCTTGGCCAAGCCCTGATAGTTGGCCAAGTCGTCATAGACGGTGACCGTCATCAGCTTGCCGTCATCTTTTTCAGCCTTTTTGGATGAATTGTCAGCCGAAGAGGAGCTGCAAGCAAAGAGTGCGACAGAAGCCAGCGCAACGGTTGCGACTACCGCAACCTTTTTGATGCCAGATACAACAGACTTGAACAAGGTCGAATTCTTATCCATTACTTCTTACCTCCAATTTTTTTGAAACGCCTGATACACGTTAACCCTTGACAGCGCCAAGCATGATCCCCTTAGTAAAGTAACGTTGGAACATTGGATAGATGAACAAGATCGGGAGGACGACAACGACCGAGACTGTCATGCGAATCGAGGTCGGTGTCTGAGACTGGGCCGCACTTGCCACCGCGGCGACCCCACCGCCGTTGCGGACCATAGACGCAAGCGAACTCGCTTGGTTGATGTACTGGTACAGCAGATACTGCAGGGAATAAAGCTTGTCGTCAGTAATATAGAGCAGCGTATCCTGAAATGAGTTCCATTGACCGACAGCGGAGAAAATGGCGACGGTCGCCAGAATCGGTGTACAACTCGGCAAAATGACATGGATAAATGTCTGCAAGGTTGTCGCACCATCGAGAGCTGCCGCTTCTTCAAGCGACTTCGGGAGACTTTCAATATAGGTCTTGACCAAAATAATGTTGAACGGTTGCACGATCGCTGGGAGGACATAGACCCAGAACGTGTTGGTCAAGCCTAAGTTTTTCATCGTGATAAACATCGGGATCATCCCGGCGTTGAAGTACATGGTGACCACCACGAAGCGGTACCAGAACTTGCGGTGCCACATATCTTCGCGGGTGAACATGTACCCCAGGAAGGAGGAGGCGATCACGGTCAAAGCCGTGCCGATCACCGTCCGGCCCAAGGAGACCAACGCCGCTGTGCCAAGGCCAGAGAGCTGCAAGACCTGGACATAGTTTTCAAAATGGATCTTGCGCGGGAACCAGTTGATGAGCCCGTTTGCGGAAAGGTCATTCGCCGAGATACTGTTGATGATCAGGTAGTAGAACGGATAGAAGCAGATCAACGTAAACAGAACGAAGAAAATGATGTTGAACACCCTGAACGCTTTGAAGCCGGGGGTCGTCTCGTTTTTTTCAATATTAGACATAATTTTTACCTCCGTCTTCTAAATGATCGACGCGCCGCGCGTCTTCTTGGATACGATGTTGACGATCCACAGAAGGGCGACCGACACGAGACTCTTCAGCATAGAGATCGCAGTCGCGTATGACAGACTGTTTTGGCCCATGCCGACGTTGTACACGTAAAGGTCAAGGACCTGGATATGGGTCTGGTTGAACGCGTTTTGGAAAACAAAGTACTGATCCATGCCGTTGTTCAGGAAGTTGGAAACCGACAGCATCAACATCACGAAGAAGGTCGGCATCAGCGCCGGAATGGTGATGTAGCGGATCAGCTGGAAGCGGCTGGCGCCATCGACACGCGCCGCTTCATACAGCTCTTGGTCGATGCCGGAGATGGAGGCCAGGTAGATGATCGATCCCCAGCCAAGGCCCTTCCAGGTGCTCCAAAGCAGCATCTTGATCCAAGTCAACGAGTCGGAGTCAAGGAACTTGATCGGCGCCGCGATGACATTGAGGTTTTGCAGCAGGTCATTGACCATGCCGTTGGTGGAGAACATCGCAAAGGCGATCGAGTAGACCAGCACCCAAGAAATGAAGTTCGGCAGCGTGGTCAAGGTCTGAATGATGTTGCGGAAATGCTTGTTGCGAATCTCATTCAGTCCGATGGCAAATAATAGCGGGAAAAATGACGTCGCGATGTTCAGCAGGCTCATCGCGAAGGTGTTGATCAGCACCTGCATCAACTGGCGCACCTGCGTGGAGTTGGCGACCATCATCTTGAACCACTGCATACCGACGAATTGACTGTCGCGCAGCGGAATCGGTGGCTCATAGTCAAAGAACGCGTAGACCCAGCCGAACAGCGGATAATAACTGAAAGCCACGACCAGCACCAAGAATGGCACGATCAACAGCCACATCCGCCGCGAACGCTTTCGCTTGGCCTTATCATGTTGCTGGCGCCGCTGCTGCAGCGCTTCGCTTTCCTTTTGGTTATCGATCACATTCTCCATGGCGTTCCTCTCCTTGTATAAGACTTGCATTCGGCGACGCGTGTGGCCTAGTATGTGACACAAGGTCATAAAATATGAACAGGTGGGTCAAACATGAAATTCAATCCAAACAGCTCATTTTTCCGGGCGATGGGCACCCTTGTCTCGTTTGTCGCCGTTAATTTCGTTTTCATCATCACCTGCCTGCCGGTCTTCACGATCGGCGCGGGGCTGGCTGCAATGCAACGGACGATGATGCAATACATCGATCAAAGCGGGTTATCGCTGACCCGAAGCTACCTGAAAAATTTCAAGTCTAGCTTCAAACTCGGCACCACCACTTGGCTCACGGTCCTGGCTCTGGCAGCCGTGTTCATCTTCAACGTCAACTTCTGGCGCGGGCTTGATGATTGGTTTGCCACGCCGGTGATGGTCCTGATGATCATTGCGACCGGCGTCTTGCTATTGATCTGCCAAGTACTGTTTCCGCTGGTCGGCACCTTTGCCAACACCTACAAGCAGACGTTCAAGAACGCTGCGCTTTTGGTGTTGCCAGAACTGCCGAAAGTGTTGCTTCTCGCCGTGATCGACGTTCTTGCCGCGTTGCTGTTCATCTTCACATCGTTTGGCCGGGTCACGTTCGTCCTGTTCGGCTTTGCCTTTTGGCTTTATCTCAAAGCCTTCGTGGACAAAAAGCTGTTGGCCAACTATTCGGACCAAGTCTAGGCGACCGGTGAAAACGCTTCAACGTGGTTAGTATAAAACAAGTGTGTCTATTTGTAAACTTAATTTACGAACCAATAATTATTATTTTGAACCAGTCGGCGCCGCAGCCAGTGTTAACACTGAAACTGCGGCGTTTGTCGTGACCTGCAAAATCTGATCGGCCATTCCGCCAAGCGCAAAAACAAGCTGTTGTTCGCTGGTGGCGGCGTCAAACGCTTGCGTTTCGTGGTGGCCATCGCCGCGTGTCAATGTTAATTGGCCGCGACCGGACGCCACCACTGTCACGACAAGGTCACCGTTTTTGGCGGTCAGATGGCGGTAAGTCAGGGACCCTTCCTTACTCAACGAAACCACCTCATATTGGCCGGCTTCACTCGTCAGCTCGGCCCCATCGGCGTCATCAAAGGCACCGGCGCGCAGCGGGAACGCATCGAGATCATAGGTGGTTGGCGCGGCCCCATCGATGGTCACAGGCAGGGTTTGTTGCGGCTGACCACTGGCAAAGCCGACCGCCAGCTGATACGTGCCCCGCGGAAAATAGAAGGCCTGCGCCTTGGCGTCATACCAGCGAAAGTCGGCGAGATCCGCCGCGAGCGTGACCAGCTGGGTGCTGTGTGCGTTGACAGTGGTTTTTTCAAAGGCGATCAACTGCTGGCGATTCGGCAAGTCCTGAAGCCCCGTGGCGACCAGATAGACCTGAGGCGTTTCCGTCACGGGATATGTCTCCCGATTTTCCAATACCAAGTCGATCGTCAGGTGCCGGCCCTGCTGGTTGATTGAGGCATTTTGCAGCGTCACCTGGCCGTATGTCAGACCAAAGCCAAACGGATACTGAACGGTTTCGGGCGCCGCAAATTGATAGGTGCGTCGCGTTTTTTCGATGTCGTAGGCGCGCATGCTCGGCATCTGCCAGGTGTGGTTATACCACGTCTGGCTGAGCTTACCCGTTGGGGCGACATCCCCGACCAGCACCTTGGCCAGCGCCGCGCCCAGGGACTGCCCCGCATACCCGACTTCAAGCAGCGCCTGGGTCGGAAGCGTCTCGACCGCAAATGGGTAGCCCGTGATGAGCACACCGACCACCGGCTTACCAAGCTGCGCAAGGCGGTCAAACAACGCGCGCTGGGCAGCCGGCAACTCAAGATCCGTGCGATCCTCGGTTTCCCGGGCGATCACCAGTGGATGGTTGCCGCCTGCGATCACGATCTTCGTGGAGTCGCCGGCCGCCGCAGCCACCCGCTCAGCCCCATTTTCCGTGATCGTGACCGTGCCGACGCGCGGCCCGCGTCCGCCGGCTTCCATGGCATTGCGGTCGCTGGCGCGAAAATCATGGTCAACGGCATACAGGTCGCCCGCTGCCGTCAACACAAACGCCTCCCGCACGACCCAGTCATAGACCTCCGTCTTGTGCAGACTCAGTTGGCCGTCCTCCTCAAACTGCAGGTAGCGTCCGCTGTTGGTGTCCCGCAAAAAGACGAGGTCGCCTTGCCACCGCTCGATCTCGTACGTCAATTGGGCGAGGTCAGGCGTCGCCGGCAACCCGGCTTGAACGGCGAGGGTCGCATGATCATTTGACTCGACATAGGTGACGCGCGCCCCCAGCCGCTTGGCTAACCCCTCGCGCAAGGTCTCGCGGTCCATCGGCAAGGTCGCGTACCAATCGCGCACAAACCGGTCGGCAGCCGGCCCCGTTAACAGCACCCGGTCGGCGTCCGTCAACGGCAAGGTCGCATGCTCGTTTTTCAGCAAAACGGTGCCGGCCGCCGTGACTTCCTGCACCAGGTCATCGGCCGCTTGGGTCCCGATAGCCGCATTGCCCAATTCCGCGTATGGATCGGTCGTTTCATCCAGCTGACCGAGTCTGGTACGAACGGTCAGGGTGTTGGTGATCGCCATGGTGATCTCGGCTTCCGTGATCAAGCCGCGGCTCAGTGCCTGCTTCGCCGCTTCCTCCACCTTGGCCGGATCATCGACAAAACAGTCCATCCCCTTGTGCAGCGCATCGGCCACAGCATGGGGGTAATCGCCGAAATATTTGTAATCCTCAATGTTCAGCGTCAAAGCCGACCCGTCCGTGACGATCGTGCCATCCATGCCCCACTGCCCCTTGACCGTGTGCGCGAGCTCTGGCGATTGCATCATCGGAATGCCATTGACGCCGTTGTAGCCGGTCATCATCGACTGCGCGTGGTGATCGCGAAACGCGAATTTGAACACCTTCAGGTAATACTCGTGCTTCATCCGCGGGGTGACGGAATTTGACTCACTGCCGCGCTTGGCCTCGGTATTATTGGCAAAAAAATGCTTCGGCGCCGCGGCCACCCGTAGCGTTTTGTCGTCTCCCTGCAGCCCATCGATATAGCCGCCTGCCACCGCGCCGGTTAAAAACGGATCCTCGCCGTAGCCTTCCTCATTGCGGCCCCACCGCGGATCGCGCTCAAGATCCACAGTCGGCGCCCATGGCATCAGGCGACTGTTCCGGCCGGTCGTGTTGTACAGCGCCCGGGCCTCGGCCGAGACCACGGTGCCGACGCGCTTCAACAGCGCCGGGTCAAAGGTCTGCGACAAGGTCAACGGTATCGGAAAACTCGTGGTGTGATAGGTCTCACGGTCCACGATGCCATGCGCGGCTTCCCCGCCAATGTGAAATTCGCGCAGACCCAGGCGCGGCACCGCCTTTTGCGTGGTCGAAAGCAGCCCGATCTTTTCGCTCACCGTGAGCTGTGCGGCAAGGTGTTGCGCTAATTGACGTGCATTTGTCATTTCTCTGCCTCCATCAAGTGATAGGAAAAATCGCTGAGTTCATTCCACGCCGGCGCCTCGCCGTGAGTCTCGGTGAATAGCGCCAGCATTACGCCGGTAAAATTCACTGCGACCTCAGACGACAAGAACTGCGCCGCCGCCGCGCCGAGGTCAAACTGCTGGCCCCCGGCGCTCACGTAAAAGGCATACTGGTAGTTCGTGGTGCGGACCCCCAGCGTCACCGGCCCCGCCGGCAATGTGAGCTGATGGTCGAGCGTCGCGGCCGGCCCGATGCGCAGCCGCCGCGCCGCCTGCACCTGCCCATTTTCCGGCCAGACCACGACATCATAATGCTGATCATTTTCCATGTAGGCGGCGAGCCCCACCAAATTGTGCGGCTCGGCGATCGTCACATGAACGTCCAAGTTGAACTGGTCCTGGCGCAGCATCACCGCAGTCGGGGACCCGCTTGTTTCCTCCAGGATCAGGCCGTTGGGGCGCAGCGCCAACCGATTTTCCCCGAAGGCGTAATTGGCTGTCTCGGGTTCGCGTAGGGTGACCCACTGCCGGCCCAGCGCCGTGTTAGCAAAACTCAGGTCCTGTGCCGGCGTCTGCACGACATCGCTCAGGCCAGGGGCGGTCATTGCCAGCCGGGTCGTGCCGTGGTCGCCGGCCGTGAACCAGCCTTTGTCATCAAACGCGACCGGTACCAAATACACCTCGCGCCCCAGCGTGTGGTGCTGGATCCACTGATCGAGCATGCGAAACGCGAGGTGGACGAGAAACCAATTGCCGTGGCCATCATCGACGAGATCCGCATGGCCGCAGCCTTGAATCTGATAGCCGCCGAGATCGCGGTTGGTCAAGACTGGGTTGCCCGGGTCATTTTCAAACGGCCCGTTCGGCGTTTTGCCCCGCGCATAAACCAGCATGTGCCCATATTCGGTGCCGCCTTCGCTGGCGATGAGGTAGTACCAGTCATCCTTTTTGTACAGATGCGGGCCTTCCAGGTAGCGCCCGCCAGCGCCGGTCCAGATCACGGTGGCCGGGGTCAACTTTTTGCCCGTCGCGATGTCGATCTCGCACTGGGTGATGCCATGCCGGCCCGCATCGTCATCGCCGTTGCTCATGAAGTACGCCGTGCCATTTTCAAAATAAAGGGATGGGTCGATGCCACCTTGTTCAACGAAGATCGGGTCGCTCCATTCGCCATGAATGTCGTCCGTCCACACGTAAAAATTCCCGCCATGGTTCACATTCGTGGTCACCATGTAAAACCGGCCGTTGTTGTAGCGCAAGGTCGGCGCATAAATGCCGCCGTGGGTGTTGGCGTCTGCGAGTTGAAGTTGGCTCGGACGCGTTAGCACATGACCGATCTGCGTCCAGTTGACGAGGTCGGTGCTTTCAAACAAGGGCACACCGGGAAAATAGTTGAATGAACTGGTCACCAGATAATAGTGATCGCCGACCCGCACAACGCTTGGATCGGGATGAAACCCGGGAATCACAGGATTTTTATACATGATTGTCTCCTATTGAAAATCGATCAGCCGCGCCGTCAGATTCTTGGTTGCGGGATACACGTCGCGGTAGCAGTCATAAAGCTTCTGGTATTGCGTAACGGCCGCCGGATCCGGCTGATAGACCTGCTTGACCTGCACGAACTGCGCCGCGCAGTCCTGAAGCGTGGCAAACCACCCGAGGCCGACCGCCGCGAGCATTGCCGCGCCCAGTCCAGGCCCCTGTTCGGAGGTCAGGCGCACGATCGGCGTGTTGAAGACATCCGCCTGCATCTGAAGCCACAGCGGACTTTTTGCCCCACCGCCGATCGAGACCAGCTGCTTAAAGGCCTTCCCATTGGCCGCATAGATCTCAAGAATATCGCGAAACGAGAAGGTGATGCCTTCAAGCACCGCCCGGACAAAATCGGCGCGCGTCTGCTTGCTATCGACGCCAATGAAGCTTCCTCGGATCGCCGCATCTGCATACGGGGTCCGTTCGCCGACAAGATACGGGGTGAAAAGAAGCCCGTGCGCCCCCGGAATAGAGGTGGCCGCGCTGTTCACAAACGGTGTGAATTCCTCGTCTGGGGCAAACGTGTGCTTGAACCAGCTCAGACTGTAGCCCGCTGCCAGCGTCACGCCCATCGAGTAAAAAGCATTTGGCGCCGCATGATTGAACAGATGAAGATGGCCGTGATAATCGGCCGTGGCATCCGGCTCATACGTCAAAACAACCCCAGAGGTGCCGATACTGCACATGGCCTGCTGCGGCTGCAGGACCCCGGCGCCAATCGCCCCACAGGCATTATCGGCCCCACCGCCAAACACCGCGGTGGCTGGATCGAGCCCACTGAGCGCGGCATACGCTGGGGTGAGCGTGCCGACTTGTTTGGTCGCCTCGACTAATGGCGGGCACAGGCTGGTGGGAATCCCAAATGCCTCACAGATCTCGTCGCTCCATTTTTTGCCTGCCACATCCAGCATCACGGTGCCGGCCGCATCGGAAAGCTCCATTTCCAGGTGGCCGGTCATGCGGTAGCGCACGTAATCCTTGGGCAGCACAAAGCTGGCGGCCTGGGCAAAGATCGCCGGCTCATTTTCCTTGACCCACAGGAGTTTCGGTAAGGTGAACCCCTCCAGCGGGCGATTGCGCGTGATGGCCAAAAACTGCGCGCCCATTTTGGCCGTGATCTCGGCCGATTGCGCAGTCGTGCGGGTATCGTTCCACAAAATGGCCGGGCGCAGGACGTTTCCTTGGGCATCCAATAGCACCAGTCCGTGCATCTGGCCGGAGTAGCTCAAGCCCTCAATGGCTGTGGGCGCCACGTCCGTTTTCGCCAATAATTCATGAATGGCCGCGGTGACGCCGCGCATCCAATCTTCTGGATCTTGCTCACTGTAGCCCGGCTTTGGCTGGGCCAGCGGGTAAGGCTGGCTGGCCTGGGCCACCACCGCGCCTTTTTGATCCACCAGAAGGACTTTAACGGCACTTGTGCCAAGATCAACGCCGATCACATATTTCATAATTTTCCTCCATCTAACGCTAACGAAAAAACGGCGCCTGCCTCCGCTGACGAGCCACTTGCGCAGCCGGCGTCAGCGTCGTGCAAGCGCCGCTTAGTGTTGATTGTTGATCGATCAGTGCAAAGTCTCGATGATGTAATGATTCAACGTGTCTTCAAGCTCTTCCCAGCGACCGGACTTGGTTGCGGCCCGCAATGCGGCTTGCGGCTTGTCGATCACGTAATCATTCAAGGACGTGAAGGTCTCCTTGCCCGCTTCGATCGAGGCACCGATGCCGCTATCGTAGCTGCTGTAACGGTCCTGAATGAAGTCGTCAAAGACGCGATCTTCATGGAGCTTGACCGCCACCTTCAGGCCAGCCGCAAAGCTGTCCATGCCGACAATATGCGCATAGAACATATCCTCAGGCGTGAAGGAGGAGCGGCGCGGCTTGGCATCAAAGTTCAGGCCACCATGGTTGAGCCCGCCATTGGCCACCACTTCATACATCGCAAGGGTGGTGTCATACAGGTTGGTCGGGAACTGATCCAGATCCCAGCCGATCAGCTTATCGCCTTGGTTGGCATCCAAAGAACCCAGCAAGCCGGCCGACCGTGCGACGCGAATCTCGTGTTGATAGGTATGGCCCGCCAAGTTGGCATGGTTGGCTTCAAGGTTCAACTTGTAGGTGCCATCCAGCCCATATTCCTTCATGAACGCGATGGTGGTCGCGGCATCGAAGTCGTATTGGTGCATCATTGGCTCTTTTGGCTTTGGCTCGAGGAGCAGCTGGCCCGTGTAGCCGATCTCTTTTGCGTAATCAGCCGCCATGTGGAAGAACTCGCCCAGATGATCCTGCTCGCGCTTCATGTCGGTGTTCAAAAGGCTTTCGTACCCTTCACGGCCGCCCCAGAAGACATAGTTCTCAGCGCCGACCTTCTTGGCCGTGTCGAGCCCTTCCTTGACCTGCGCCGCAGCAAACGCAAACACATCCGCAAACGGACTGGAGGCTGCCCCGGCAACGAACCGTGGATTGGTAAACATGTTCGCAGTGTTCCAGAGGACCTTCATGTGCGACGTCTTTTGATAATCCACGAACATGTCCGTGATCGTCTCGATGTTCTTGTTGGTCTCGCGCAGCGTATCCCCTTCTGGCGCGATATCGCGGTCATGGAAGCAGAAGAAGTCCACGCCGAGCTTGTCATAGAATTCAAAGGCCGCATCCACGCGCGCCTTTGCCAGATCCATGCCAGTCAAGCCATCCCAAGGCCGAATCGCGGTGCCGTCGCCGAAAATATCGTCCAGCTTCTGGCCAAATGTGTGCCAGTAAGCAACGGAGAAGCGGAGCCAGTCGCGCATCTTTTTGCCGCCGATCTCTTCATCGGCATTATAGTAATGGAATCCAAACCCAGATTTGAGATCCTTGGTCCCAACATAAGGAATCTGGGTCACATCGGGAAAATAAGTCTTTGTCATCAGAGTGCCTCCTAAACGTCAGCCTTTTCGGTTGGTTTGTTTTGCTAACTTACTTCAAACATAGTTTAACGCTTTCATTTTGGTAAAACAACACGGGGCAGGCAAAAAATCTGCCTACCCCGTCTTTTTTGTTGATATAGCTCGTTAAGCGAAGCTCAAACTGCCGGCTTCGACGTTCAAAAGCGTTTGAATGATCAGCGAGGCGCCACCAAGCAAGGTCGCGTTGCGCACATCCTTGACCAAGATCACATCCGGGTCTTCATCAGTAAGCCGCGGCATGTCCGCCTGAATCTTGGCAAACAGCTCCGGAATCGCCGCGACCAACCCCGAGTTCAGGGCGATCAGCTGTGGCGCCATGGTGACGCCGACATTGTAGATCACATGTGCGATCGCAAAGCAGAAGCGGTCGAGCGCCTCGGTGACGAGCTTGTCGCCGGCCCGGAACCGCTGCACGACATCCTGCCGCACCAGGTCGGCCTCACCGGTATCATGGCGAAGCCGTTCCATGATTGCATCTTCCGAGCACAGATTTTCGACCGTATCAGGTTTACTATTGCCCAGGAAATGATTGTTGTAGACGATGGTGTGGCCGATCTCCCCGGCCTCGCCGCGATTACCCGTGTACAGCTGGTTGTGCAAAATAATCCCCGCGCCGATGCCCTTATGAATGCTGACACAGACGAGGTTGGCGACACTTTCCTTGGTGTCAAAATCGCGCTCATAAATGACGGAAAGATTCGCCTCGTTTTCCAGGACGACCGGGACATGCGTGGCGTCCTGCAGCATCTTCGCCACGTCGAAGCGCTTGAAATCAAGCGTCGGTGTGTACACGACTTTATTTTCGTTGACGATCCCGTGGATGGACACCGCGATACCCAGTAGCGGCAAGCCATCGATCATATTATCCACATTCGCCATGTCGACCAGCATCGCAAGCCGTTTTTCAACAGGCATGTCGGCGACTTGATAGCGCTCGACTGCCACGATGCTGCCGTCCATCTTATTGACCATCCGATCGATGTAGTCAAACCCGAGGTCAAAGACGATCACATACCCAAGATCTGCGTTGAACTGCAAGAGTGTCGGCTTGCGGCCGCCGTTTTTCGTACTATCTCCTTGCCCAAGCTCAAGCAAATGCTGATGGGCGATCAGGTCGCCAACGATCTCCGAGACAGTGACCTTGTTCAGGCCCAGATTCTTGGAGACCTGACTACGAGAGATCGGCCCATGATTGAAGACCTGCTCCAACACATGACGCTCATTGAGCACGCGCAGGATGTTCTTGTTTGCAGCCATCTCTACCCCTCCTTTTTGTTTGGACTACTAACGAACTAGATTATATCCTCACGCTTGCCGAATAGCAATTGAATTACCCGCAAGTGACCGCAGACCCCGCAGTTTAATGGGCTTTAGCGATAGAAATAGCGCTTTCTCGCGCCAACTGATGCGGAATTGAACAAATGGGCCGGCTTTTGCCGAAATGGCGAAAAAACAGGGCTGTGGCTGGTGCGACCGCGATTTTTCCGGTGATTTTAGTTTGTCAGGTCTCGTCAGTTTTCGCCTTACGCCTGTCGTATCGCCACGCTTTTCCCACGAAAACCCCAAACCGGATGCTTTCCTCGGTGAACTAAGGTATGATAGAGAAAGAAGATAGCGGTTTCACGGTTGGCTTGCCGCCGTGGGACCGCCTTACTATTACCGCCAGCTGGCGCGAGAAACAGGAGCATTCACCTATGACATTTCGAATTCCAACTTATCAAGATTACCTGACCGCCACCCCCAACGACCACATCACGGTCGAAGAATGCGGGGAGCTGCTGGATGAGATCATCGCGGCGATGGATCTGACCGACGACTTCTACCAGGAGACCTGGGAGACCTTCGTCCACACCGCAACCAGCTACACGCGCATCCGCGCCGATTTTGCGCTGATGACCATCGTGGAAAGCTCCGAGGAAGGCACAAAGCGCACCGCCGCACATAATTCCGTGATCTCGGCGCTGGCGGCTGTCGCCAAATTGCAGGCGCAAGATGGTCGCGATTACTCATGGGCAACCAAGCTCAACATCGACCTGACCAACCCGGATGTCGCCAAGGCAAAATTGAACCGCCGGCGCATCGGGGATTTCGCGAATTACATCACCTATGTCACCGCCTTGGATTCGCGCTTGGTTTAAGACTGCGGCTGCCTGACAAACATAAAAAAAACAGCCTCGCGCTGACGGAGGGCGCCCAAGGATCAATTTGTGATCTCGGGGTTCCTCGTTGCGCGTGGGCTGTTTTTGGCTATACCGGGGCTTCGCTAATGATGGCGGGGCTTCAGGGTAAACTGCTTGTCATGCCAGTGCTTGACGTAGGCCTTCAGCGGACCGGATGTCACGCCAGCCGGCACCTCGACGCGGTAGGTCCCGCCGCGCAGCGTGGTGCTGGCCACGCCATCTGGGCCGGTCGTCAGCGTCGCCACGTGCTTGCGCCGACGCCGGACAACGAGCGAAGCGTCAGCTAGCGCGGCCCCGTCTGCGGTCAAGGCCGTGACACGCAGTTCATAGCGGCTGCCCGCCACCAGCAGGCCGCGAAGCAATAGCCAGATCACGCCGAGTAGCAGGATCCCGGCCAGCCCCCACGCTGCCAGCTTCAGTTTGTTCCAGCGCTCTGCCCAATTTGAAGCGGTCTTATCCGCCTTGGTGTAGGGGACCCGGCGGCCGGTGATCAGCAAGCGATGCGAGTTGATCATGTAAGGCGTGCACGTCATCAATGTTACCAGGTCCTGTCCCGGCTCGACCTTGAGCGAGCCGATATCACTGGGGTCGATCGTCTGCCGCTTGAAGACCTGATAGGCCAGCGTTTTGTCACCGATCTTGATGAAAAATTTGGCGCCGTTTTTCAGCTCCGGCAGGCGGGTGAACAGCTCGGCATTGGGAATCCCGCGATGCGCGGAGATCACCGCGTGCGTATTTTTCCCGCCGGTCGGATAGCTCGTGCCGTCCAGCAGGCAGGCGCCGAATTGCAGCAACCAGTCCGTCGTGCGAGAAAAAACAGGTAGCGACACGCCGATCGTCGGAATGGTGAGTTGCGCGATCGTGTCATTTGTCAGCGTCTGTTGGTCGCGTTTGGCGCTGGTCTTTGCGGTGCCTTGCGCATTGACGGCCGTGTTGAACGCCGCCACGCCAGGCGCCGCACCAGTTTTCGCCAGCGCCGTATTTTTGGCCTGATACTGTTTGTACTCGCGCTTCAAGGCCGCCGTATTCTTCTTCGTTTCGCGGACCTGATAGGCGTCGATCACCTGCTGATTTTTGTACGAGACATACGCATCCGACACGAAGGGATAGGCCAGCACCCCGATGCCGACGACGATCAGGAGCAAAATGATGATGTCGATCGCCCCAATCGGCTTTTTCGCTTTCTTTTTCGCCATCATGTGCCTCCTTCTCAGCGACTTGTCTCGATAGCAAAAAGGAGAAGCGGCCGGCTCCTCCTTTTGCAGGTGCGGGGAAAATTAGGCTGCGCGCCGCTTGTTGTAAGCCACGCCGCCAAGTGCGATCAGCGCCACGCCCAGCACGACAAAGGCCACGATGCCGGCGCCACCGGTATGCGGGAGAATGCCTTCTGGGGTATCGGTGACGGTCGTTGCGTTATCGCCCGGCTTGACTGAAGCGTCCGCAGCCGCCTTGCCATCGATCGCCGCATCCTTGTTGTAGCCGTTTGGTGCCGCGACTTCTTCGATCGTGTAGGACTTGTCAGGATCAAGGCCTGTCAGCACGCCATCGACCGTTGCTTCTGGATTCGCCTCAAAGCCGAATTCGCCTTTGTCGTTGGAAACAAAGGTCGTTGCCTGGTCCCTCGTGCCCCAGGAAACATCGGAGGCGCCAGCTGGCAATTCGGTCAGCGCTGCATTTTCAGAACCCTTGATGGCGGCATAGAGGTCGCCTTGCTTGATGTAGAACTTCGCACCGGCCAAAACAGTCTTGGTGTTCGTCTCGTCAACCTTGGTGAACTTCAACTTATACGTCTTGTCGACTTGTTCCTTCGGATAAACATACGCCACGCCATCGGAAGCCGGCGCCTTCACAGGCAGGGAAAGCACGAAATCAAAGGAAGTCTTGTAGCCAGCCGGTGTCTTTGTTTCACGGAAAAGATAGACAGCGGGCTGACCATTTGAGGATTTAGGCAAGTCGAAGGTGACTTGCCCGTTCTGAGTCGTGTCGCTGAGGTCCGGCTTTGCATCTGTGAGGTCAAACACCGTGGTATGGCCGTTATCATCTGCCTGATTAGCATCCGCGGCAGTCAACGTACCATCCTTGATCTTGCTCCAATACTGGGCCGTCACATCATACACGGAATACTCCGCACCATCGACACGGGCATTATTCGCCTTGTCCGCTGTTGCCGGCAACGTGTCGACAGGGACAGGGTTGCCGGTCGGCTGATTGCTGGCCGAAACATACTTGGTCAGCGTCACCTTCTGTGTCTCGCCGTCCGCTTTGACCGTTGTTGCGTTGAGACCATTGGCCGCCAGAGGCAATGCCAACAGGGCCGCACCGATCACGATCAGTGCTTTCTTTACAAGTGAATTCTTCATAATCATTGGTTCCCCCAAAATAGTTTTTTAACTAGTTAGTTAACTGATCTCCGGTTCCGATAACGAAGCGCCAGCACCAGTGCGATCACCACGACCCCGATGGCCGAAAGCCAAGAGGCCCAGGCGCTGCCGGTGTGTGGCAGGTAATCCCACAATTTTGGTGTTGGGTGGTGCGGTTGCGTGGGTGACACTGGTTTGTCCGGTGTCATGGGTGAAGCGACATTCACGACCTTGTATGGATCCGTTTGGCCGCGCGTGTACTCCCCGGCTACGATCTGAAACGCAATGGCCTTGGTGTTTCGCACATAGCCAGCCGGCGCCCTGACTTCAACCAGCGAATAATGACCAGCGGCCAAGCCTTGAATGGCAAAACGCCCATCTTTTCCCGACGTCAGGGTGGCCAGGCCCGCCGCTTTGTACGACGTGGTGATCGGCGCGGACACATTTTTCCACGCCCAGCCGTCCTTGGCCTTGATCAGGTAGGCACCCTGCTCGTTTTTCACCACGAAGACGGCGCCGGCCAATGGTTGTCCAGACTTCGCATCGACCTTGATGAACCGCTTGCCGCCGGTGACATCCACCGTGTAATCCTGTTGCGGGTCATCGCCGCCCGGATAGACGATCGCGCGGTTGACCAGCAGCTCATCCGCTGGGGTGCCGGCCTTGATCGCCATGTCATAAGTGACGGTGATCGTTTTGCCGGCATCCCCCGTCAGCTGGGTGACGTCAAAGGCTAGGGAAAAACTGTGCGCAGTGGCATCGCGGACCCGATACAGCCCCGCAGTCGCCGTGACTGGCTGTCCGTCGATCGCCACATGAATGCCGCCGTGGCGGACAAGCTCGGCGTTGGCGCTGTCCGAAATGGTGAACGTCTTCAGCGCGCCGATATCCGCCGGCACCGTCACCGCGATCTTGTATGGAATGGTTTCCCCATACGCGAAATTGGTGCGGTTCGCCGTGACGGTTTTCGCGATCGTCGTTTCGCCGCCGCTCACCACATTCTTTGGAAACAGATCGATCTGCGATTGAATCTGGCCGTCTGCCATCAGCGGCAACACAACGACCAAGTTTTGGCTCTGCCCATCAATGCCGGCGGGCGTGCCAGTTTCCTTGAACAGATAAACCGCGTACTGCCCATTTTCGCGAAGCGTGAGGCCGGCGAACCGCGCTTCACCCGAGCCAGCCGTTTGGTGACTGACCACCGCTTGGCGCGAAAAATCGGCCTGCGTATTCGCAAAATGGGCCTGCGCCGCCGCCACATCATGGCCATCTGCGACATACGCCCAAAAATCGGTCGTGATGTCATACGCAGTGAAGGTCACGCCATTCAGCGGGCGCGCGGACTGGCCAAAATCGGGAATGGCCGCACCGTCGTTGGCCTGTTTGTCCGGCAACGTCTCGTCGAAGAGCAGCTTGTGCAGGACGATATCGACGGTCGTGGGCGCTTGTGTCTGAGCCGCGGCGGTTGCTTGCGCCGGGCTGAGCGCGACCCCAAGCAACATCAGGAACGCGGCGCCCACTGCAAGAAGTGCTTTCCATCGCTTACTCATGGCGCACCTCCCGGCGAAAAGCCGCAACGATCAAGATCAGGAACCCGGCCAGCGCGAACATCGCCAAGGCCATGACCAGGTACCGCGACACGCCACCGCCGCCGGTATGCGGCAAAATGGTCTGCGGCATGTTGGTGATGGTAGCGATGCCATCTGTTTTAGCCAGATTCTGCGCCTTTTTGTCACCCGGCGCATAGAACTCGACCGTGCCGTCCAGCTTGACCTTGATCGTGTACGCGCCGGTGCCGCGCAAATATCCCGTTGGCGCCGTGGTTTCCGTCAACGTATACGTGTGTCCAGCCTGAAGCCCCATAGCCGTCATATTCCATTTCTGGCCGGCCACGTTTTCAGACTTCAGGACAGCAGGGGCGGCATCGCTCGTCGTATCCTGGAGGCTGAACTGAGCGCCAGTCAACTGCGTCTTGTGGTTCCAATGATCCACTTTGTTGAGGTGAAAATTGACCGTCGTGCGCTTATCTGTGAAGGCGTACGTCATCGTTGTTGGGGCGTCGGCATCGACTGTCAGTGCCGGATCCTGAGACGCATTACCAAATGAGATCTCTCTTGGCGTCGCATCGACGTCATACCCATCCGGTGCCGTCTTTTCAACCAGCTCATAAGTCGTGTCGCGGTCAAGCGCTTGGGAAAATTGAACGTGGCCATCCGCATCAGTTGGCGCGGAGGTGATTGCTTTGTCCGGCTGGTCCTTCGGATACAAGGTGAAGATCGCCCCGGCCAGCGGTTTGCCTGTCGCCTCATCCTGCTTCAAAACGTTGAGTTGCCACGATGGCGTATCGGTTTTAATGAAGTGCAGGACATTGCCAGCCGTCGACTCGCCACTACTTGAAACGTAAAACGAATCCTTGTCATATATGCTTGGTGTCTGAGTTGGGAGTGCAGATGGGACCCATTTCTTGTCTGCATTTTGACTCAGGTGTTGCCACTGATAATCAGTTGTTAGTTCAAATCGCGTAGGCGTGGCATCGAGCGAATAGCCAGTCGGCGCAACTGTTTCAGTGATCTCATAGACGCCTGGGGCCAGCGGCTGGGTCTGGTTTGCATCGGTGATCGTTGCGACTGGTGTTTTCGTCTCGGACCCATCTTCGGCTGTCGTGATCTGATCGAGCTTGAATGTTGCACCAGTCAGCGGAGCGTCCCCTGCCTTGGCGCCGGTGGCAACTTTTCTGACGTCGATCACGTGTTGTGTATTTGTGAGCGTAACTTGTGGATCGGTCGTAGACGTGAAATCAAGGTCGCCGTTTCCATCGAGATCCCCAGTCAGGGTCGTACTGAATTCTTTCCCGGTTGACTGGCCATTGACCGTCGCCCCAACCTCTTTGACAACATACTTTGCAGTCGGCGAGAGCTTCTTAAACGTAGCCGTGAAATCGTTCGCCGCATTCAACGTGACCGGATCGCCAACGGGTTGGTCCTTCGTTTGCGATGTCCCGTCTGCGACTTGGTAGAGTTGAACCGTCGCCTCGGCATTTTGCTGATCGACAGGGTCGCCTAAGTGCCAGACCTTCTTCACGGTTGCCTGAGCGAACTGCGTATTTTCGACCGTCCCGGTATTTTCACCAGTGTAAGCCGAGAAGTTGAGGTCCCACCGGTGATTCGTATCGCCGCTGACCGCCACTGTGCGGCCAATGATCGAGCCAAACACGTGGGCACTTTGAACAACGAGATTCGCATCCGGGGCGAGAATCGACCCATAAAACGTATCATTACAGATTGAGATGGTCTGGCCATCTTTATAGCCATAAAAATTCCAGAGAATCTTCGCCTTGTTGAAGTCTTTCAGATCAGCGTCAGTGAGGCCCTCAAACGAGATATTGCCGGCATCCCCGGCGCTGATATCGGTACCATCGTAATTTGAAAAATCGACATTGATAATGATCGGCCGTGAGTTGGGATCGTCAAAGTTGATCCCCGAGAAGTTGATGGCGCTCTTCGCTTCACCTTTTTCGCCAGCCAGTTGCTCCCACGTCAAGTTGACATAGGCGGCATCTGGCATGACGCCAGTGGTGAATTCATCGCTTGGTGCGGCATTGACGGCGTAGTTATAGTCGGCCGCCTGCTGGTCCTGCGGGAGTTCAACGAAGTAATACGTGCCCGGCGCGCTGACCGAGATATTGATCTGACCATTCTTATCTGTGGTCAGGACGTTTTTATCCAGCCGATTATTTTGGCTATCAAAGACAGTGATCTTTGAAAAATCGACCGGGGTCAGTTGGCCATCATCGTCTTTTTGAACGAGCTGAAATTTGACGCCCGAGGTGATCGGCTTGCCATTCTCATCGACCTTCGTCAGTTGCAGTGGGTACATGAGCGGCCATTGTGAGTTGTCGGCTTCGGGATCTACGTCGATGTCTAGTTCATTGTCGTTTGTCTTCTGGTATGTTTTCCCTTTGCCAGCAAAGAGGTTGGAGACGGTCTCTAATTGCTGGAAAGTCTGATCAAGATCGATGAAGGGCTGATCAGCGGACTCTTGCGAAACATCGCCGATATGCAGCGCGTCCATCTTCTTGCCATCCAGAGTAAGGGTCGTCTCGCCTTGATTTTGACTAGCCAGACCCACAGTGGTGTCTGCCCCTACGACGACTTGCTTAGAAGCAGAGCCAAACGCCGAAGCGGAAAAGCCATTGATATCATCGATCGTCTGAAAATAATTGACATCGGTGCCCTTACCTGTAGTCGCGTTCACAGGCAACGGGCCAAGGTCGTCGGCAGTGTGCCAATCACTCGTTGCAGCGAGATCCTTTGTCGCCACATTACCGTCCTGGCTAGACCCCAACGTGACCTTATCACGGCCAACAAGCGAAAAATGTTGGGCCGCGCCAAGGATGTCGTATTGTGTCGATGGATAGGTCTGGGCATACGTGCCTGCCGGTTGCGCGAGTGCCGAACCATCAGCCTTCGCCGTTTTCGCCGCGGGCATCACAAGTACCTGCCCGAGCAAAACAACGGACGCGCATAAGATCCGGGTCAGCCGCGTTACTATATTTGTATGACGATCCTTTGTCTCTGTCATGTTGATCCTCATCGCTGGGTCCGCCATCAAACCACTGGTTCCCAGTTTCTGACATAATAAAAAGCCCCCGTCTCCGGAGGCTCACGTGAAGATAACAGCGCAAAGGGCCGCAAAAAAGATGGCCGAGATCACCATCCGTCGCTACACCCCAAAAAAGCCTGTTGCACCGTTAAAAAGTCTTCCCCCAAAGACTGTTAACTCGCCCAATATATCATCTAAAAATCACAGGTGCAAGACACTTACTTATATTTAATAATTAAAGAACATTGAGATTATTAACACGTTTTTGAATTCGGTTATGGTTTGGGCACGATTGAAATCGGCCAAGAATCGACTGTCTATCGGCCCCAGGTTGAAACGGTCGGAAAGTATTTCATTTAAGGAAACAATTGTTTTTGTTTCTTATTACTGAATAAAATTTTTTCGCATAGTTCAGGGATTGAGCCTCTCCAAAATGGCCGATGCGGCGCGTTGTTAGTTAGGCCGTATACAAAATGGCCCCCAAATGGCCGTCTGCACAACAAAAGCGGTTCGCATCAAAATTGACACGCACCGCTTATCATTGATGTGTGACCTAGTCGTCGGCGTTTTTATACCCGATCTGATTCGGCACGATATACAGCGACTTCATCGCCTTGTTCGCAGACACGCCTTCCTGCTTCGCGAACGACAGGAGAAGATCCACATACTTTTGAATCTGAGCCTTGGAAAACAGCGGAATGCCGTCTTTTGGATCGTTGCTCCAGGTCAGCGTGAGCGAATCATCGTCTTCCTCTTCAACATCGGCAATGTATTTGATTCGGCCCTCATCTGGCAACTTGAGCCCGATGCTGGCTGTCGTAAACAGTGCAGGCTTGGCCTCGGCCGGAATCGCATCAAAATCTTGATAAGTGTTAAAGGCAACGTACCTCATTCGGCGTCCTCCCGTAATTGAATGCTCAGCTGCATGGCGCCCACGCCGTCCCCATTTTCCAGGCGGCCAAATTCGACGACACAGGGGAAGTTGTTCATCTGGTAGGCGAGGTCCGACCAGTCGAGCAGCTCGTCTGGCAGTGCCCAGAATGTCGGCTGATCAGGCCCGGCCACGGTCATTCCAGCATAAGCCTGGCCTGTGTCGCTATCGACGTAATGCCCCGCGGCCAGGACAGTGAACTGACGCTTGGCCCAGTCCGCCTCGTCAAGGTTGAAAACACGGTTGTTGTCGCGGGCGATCTGGCGTTCTGCCCCAAACCGATCGTAATCGACCAACGCATCGCCGACTGCATAGGTGACCTCGCGCCCTTCGATGACATCCGGCTCAACTTTTTCGGTCACAATCTCAAAATAATGGCGAACGATCTGAAACGCCTCGATCGTGATCGAATAAAACAGCGGAATGCTAGACCGGTCGGGGTGACGAAGGACCGCCTGGAACAGTCGCGTCTCCAGCTGCACATCGTTGACGAGATCCGTGACGAGCGAAACGGCCTCGTCCGGATCATCGGTCAATTGGACACTGAAAGACTCCATGGTGTCTGTTTTATAACTTTGAAGATAACGCCCATCTTTTTTGGAGCGAAACCACGCGCGATATAACTGTGTCATTTGTCTCCCCCTATCAGCCTTCATGCATCAATATAGTTATATTTTACCGCTATGAGAGGCGCGTGCAAGGGACTTGGGACCCAGATGCGGCATGATTTCCCAGGAAATTTTTGCAACAGTTTCGTCCTGATCGTCCACACAAAGAACTAGCGAAAATACCGCGAATACTCACATATACCAATTATTGTCAAAAACCGGCCACGAATCGGCAGCGCGAGATGCAACCGGTTTCCATTCAGGTATAATACAAGGGAACCTATATAAAGGAGTCGATCACATATGCAATCATTATTTGGCCAGATAAATGGTCAACCTGTTACCAAATATTCCGTGACGAACGCAAATGGCGTCACACTGTCCTGTTTGTCGTTTGGTGCGACCTGGTATTCGCTCACCGTCCCGACTGACGACGGCCCGCGCGACGTGGTCCTGCACTACCGCACCGCAGAAGAATACGACCAAGCCAGTTCTTTTCTCTGCAAAACGATTGGGCGGACAGCCGGTCGAATCGGCAAGGGCCAAGCCACGCTGAACGGCCAGCTCGTTCAGGTCCCAACCAACGAAAATGGCAACACCCTGCACGGTGGCAAGCATGGCCTGCATGACCTCAACTGGGACGGCCGTACTGAGGGGTCGCGCATTATTTTCACCTGCCACATGCCAAGCAGCGTGGACGGATACCCGGGCGATCTGGACGCGCAGGTGGAGTACCTGCTCGACGACAACGACACTGTCACGATCAGCTACAGCGCCACCGCCAGCGAAGACACGCTGTGGAACCCGACTTGCCATATCTACTTCAACCTGGACGGCGCAGACAACACGATCAACGCGCAGGACATGCAGGTGCTTGCCGACCAGCGGCTTGAACTCGATGAGGAAAAAATTCCGACTGGCGAATTCCTGCCGCTGGCGGAAACTCCATATAACTTCAAGACGCAGGCAAACCTGGGTACCGCGATCGACGGCCTGCAGGATATCGATGAAAAGGGCATCGATGATGTCTATGTGATCAACGAGCACGACGAAAACGACCCTGTTTGCACCCTGTGGTCCAGCGACAAAAAGGTGAGTGTCGCGCTCACCTCCCCGCGCAACGGGCTTGTCGTGTACTCTGGCAATCACTTCGAGGCTGCGGACGACCTGGAAGGCTATGAAGGCCGCCCATACGTCGGTATCGCCGTTGAAGCCCAGACCCTGCCAACCGCCGCCACAGACGACTCTGGCACCATCAAGCTGGCCGCAGACGAACAGCGCGACGACTGGATCTCATACCATTTCGCTTATTAGAAAAGGGTGCGAAGCCGAGCGGTTAGGTCTGAGCAGCTAAGCGCACCAGCGCCACGCGCTTTCGCAACATTGCACCATTCCAAATGCACGCAAAAAACAGGCAGCGACCGCGTCACCTCGGTGTTTTCCACCAGTGTGATGCGGCGCTGCCTGTTTTTTTCTTCCATTATAGAAGTGGTTACTTCGTGGTAGCACTCAACACCAGCGTCTCAGCTGTGGCATCGCCGACAGCCTTGAACTTCATGATGCCGACCGCGTCCATGTTCGTGATGATCACGATCATTGGGGTCTTCTTGCCTGCCGCGACGATCGCGTCAAGATCCGCGATCGCGACCACGTCACCGTGCTTGACGGTTTGGCCAACTTCAACTTTGACGTCAAACGGCGCACCCTTCAGCTCAACGGTGTCGATACCCATGTGAAGCAGAACTTCCAGGCCAGCATCGGTCTTGAAGCCGATCGCGTGCTTGGTTGGGAAGACCGCTTCGATCGTCCCATCGACAGGCGCGGTGATCGTACCGTTTGCGGGATCGATGGCAAAGCCGTCACCCAGCATCTTTTGGGCAAAGGTCGGATCTGGCACATCGGCGAGATCCATGACGTGACCTTCTGCGACGCTGTAAAAGTTTTCAGTGACATCACGCTTGATGCCGGCTGGGACGTCCGCAACAGGTGCTGCAGGCGTTGCATCGGCGGCGGCATCCTTGTCTGCAGCTGCCCCACCCTGCAACGTAGCCAGCGGCGTCTTCGCATTTTCCAACTTGCTCAAGGCATCCGCAACGAATTGAACTTCGGTGCCGATGATGATCTGCAAGTTGTGATCATCGATCTTGTTGACGCCGGCCGCACCGGAATGCTTGATGGCGCCTTCGTTGATCTTGTTGGTATCGGAAAGTTGCAGACGCAAACGGGTCGTGCAGTTGTCAACCTCAGTCAGATTTTCAAAACCACCCAAAGCGGCGTAGATCTGCTTGGCCTGACGCATGTACTTGTCGTCTTCGGCGGCGGCGGTGATGATCGGTTCGTCGTCGGCGCTGTCATCGATGGCTTCACGGCCTGGGGTCATCAAGTTGAACTTCTTGATTGCCCAGTTGAAGCCGAAGTAGTAAATGACGGCCATCACAAGCCCTTGCAAGATCAGCATGTACGGCTGGTTGGCGATCGGGTTCTTGAAGCTCAACACGAAATCGACCAAGCCGGCGGAAAACGCGAAACCTGCAGTCCAGTGCATGAATGCGGCAAAGGCCAAGGACAGGCCAGTGAAGATCGCGTGAATCACGTACAGTGGCCATGCGACAAACATGAAGGAGAATTCAAGCGGTTCGGTGACACCGGTGAAGAATGAGGCAAACGCCCCAGCCAACATCAGGGAGCCGACTTCCTTTTTCCGCTCAGGCCGCGCGTTCTTGTAGATTGCATACGCGCCGGCTGGCAGACCAAACATCATGACTGGGAAAAAGCCAGCCTGGAACATCCCGGTGACCCCTTTTGGCCCCTGAGACGCGAGGAACTTGCCGATATCGTTGATGCCGGCGACGTCGAACCAAAAAACAGAGTTCAGCGCCTGATGCAGGCCGGTCGGAATCAGCAAGCGGTTGAAGAACCCGTACAGGCCAGCCCCGACCGCGCCGAGTTTGACGATGCTTTCGCCAAATGCGACCAATGCGGAGTATACTGGCGGCCAAACAACGAACAGAACTGCGGACACGGCCATCATCACAAACGCTGAGATGATCGGCACCGCGCGCTTGCCGCTGAAGAACGACAAGGCCATTGGCAATTTTACTTCATGGAATCGGTTGTACAGCGCCGCGGCGATGACCCCGGCCATGATCCCGATGAAAACGTTGGTGATTTGATTGAACGCCGGATTAACGGCGGTCACTTTGACGCCGGTGAACACCGCAATGTTGTCCGGTTTCAGCACATTAACTGGCACTTCAAAGGCGACCAGCCCGGCAAACGCCGCGGCCCCGTCTTTATCTTTGGCCATGCCAAGCGCAACGCCCACTGCGAAAAGAATTGGCAGCTGGTTGAGAATGGCAAGTCCACCCTGAAGCAAGAAGTTGGCGATCGAGTTAGGCCCAAAAGACAGCCAATAGTTCGCGATGCCGACCAACAGCGCGGCTGCTGGCAAAACGGCGACTGGCAGCTGCAAGGAGCGGCCGAGTCGTTGCATGTATGACTTCATGTTTATCCCCCCAAATATAAATTAAATAATGCAATCGCTTTCCAAAAACGCAATCAAAAAGCGGTCATGTAAGCATTTTCGAGTTTACAGGGCGAATGAAAAAAACACAACCCCCTGGCGTTTGGTCTACACCAATTATGAGAAAGCGCTGACGTGGAGCTTGTTGGTTGGTCTATGCCAATGAATGCGATACCAGTCGCCTTTATCCTGAATTCACGCGAAATTGGCCCGCGTGGTGATAATAAGCAAAAAAAATATTGGTCAGCTTTGACCGACAATCGTACCCCACATCCGGGGTGATTGCCTCCGTCACTGCATACCAATTAGTGCGAGAGACTGCCACGATTTTTCCTGAGGCCTCTATCTTTGCCCGGCGCCACCCTGTTATGATGAGACAAGCGGCTAACTTTGCCGCTCGCACCGCCCCCACGAAAAGGAGCGACTTACGATGAAAAAAATAGCGATCATGACGCTGTTTGCCCTGTGCCTCGTAGCGACAGGCTGCCAGCAATCGACCACCAAGACCCATCCGGCCACGATGACCAGTTCCGCCGCCCCGACCTCCGTGGATGCCGCGGCGCCGGATGTGACGTTGAACGATGCCTGGACAACCTTATTGCGCCAACATGGCGAGATCGCCGTGACCCAAGTCAAACTGGCAGCTGGGCATTACACGCTGACTGGGCAAGATGCGAGCCGAGAGATCGAGCTGACGATCGATGCCACCTCGGGCAGGGTCCTGAAAACAGCCTCCGAGGAGATCACCGAAGATGAGCTTGATGACGACCGCGATGCCGTGATCGAGCGACAAAATCTCCTGACCCAGAGCAAGGCCGTTGCCGCCGCAACGCCCCACGCGACTGGGAAGCTGACCAGTTGGGAGATCGAAGAAGACAGCGGTCGCATGGTGTGGGAGTTTCAATATAAAGATGGCCAAAAAGAGACCGAGGTCCAGCTCGACGCCTACAACGGGACCGTGCTTGGCGTCGATGAAGACGAAGATGACGGACCATCCTAAACTAGGGGCCATACAAAAAGGCAACGCACGCCGCGTTGCCTTTTTGCGTCCGGGTCAAGGTTGCACGAGCCCACCCGCATCCGGATCGTCGCCTGCCTGAATCAGAATGATCAATTTATGCGGTAGACAGATGCTTTGCTGCCCAGGTTGCGAGATCCAGCTGGTATGGACCGCGATCTGATCCGGCGTGTTATCCTCTTTATCCCGGATCCGCGCGCCGTCGACTTCGATCACATTGTATTGGCCCGGCGCGGGGTGCAACGTGAATTGCGTGTGCGGGGTCTGCTTGTCCAGCTTGATGCGGCGGACCGTCTGACCATCGATCGAGATCACGGCGATCAGGTTTGAGAAAGGCTGAGCGGCCTGCTGGCGAGACCAGAGCCACCATGGCAAAAAACACAGCGGAATCAGGATAACCAAGAGCACATAATCAAATGGCCGCGTATAATGTCTCAGCCAATGGCGCATGCGTCCCGCCTCCCCATATCGTAATCAGTACGATATAAATAGTAGCACGCACCCCGTCGCTCGCCAACCACCTTCGCAAAACAAAAAGGCGACCCCCAAATAGAGTCGCCCATTACTTACTGAGTCAGTGCCGTTTGCCGCAATCGGCCCACGCCGACCCCGAGCTTGCCGCCTTTCAATAGAAAGGTCTTCAGATTCCGCTGCAAGGTCGTGTGCTCCGGCCAGTCGATCAGGGCCGCTTTGGTGCGACCAAACACCCACTTGCGCACATCCTCATGGGACAGATCCGTGGCGATCACCTCAAAATCATCTTGAAACTGGCGAATTTTCGACTCGGGCGGCAGCACCTCCGCCAGCCCCGGGGCCATCAACCAAGAATGACATTCATAGGGCTTCGCGGCATCACCCGGGAAATAATCGGCAAAGAAATCGCGGGCCGCGCGATAAGACGCCTGCCGAGACGCAGTGTGCAGATCCGCATCATTTGGAATGTGGACCTGAATCGCCGTCTCAGTGCGCTCATACTCAAACGCCCCAAGTCGAAATTCGCGCAAGGTCAGCTGCCGAATCGGCCACTGCAGATCATATGGCGCCACATCGATTGCCTGAGCATCGCTTTGCAGGATCCGCGTGAAAAACCGCATGGTCGCGTCATAGATCGGCATACTGATGCCGCGATGCGCATACCCATTATGTGCGAGCGCCGCCAGTTTCAGTAGGGCATAATAACGCCCGGCAAAGCCCTCACCGCGTGCATCCCACGAGTCCAACTGGGTCGCCAGTTCCTGATCGGTCTGCCAGCTCGCCAGCGCATCCAGTTGCCCTTGCCAATAGGGTTCGTCGTACTCAAATGCGTATCGCGCGTCCATTTCGGTCATCGCCAGCGCGATCGGTTTCGGGGTCTGAATATGGGACATCAATGATTGAAGGGTGATCATGGCTTGCCTCCTTGAGTGCACTGTTATTTTACGCCATCGAGGCTGCTGAAAAACAGTTTCTGGCAATTTCTCATCGAGTCTTTTCTTTTTTGCCATCCAGTGAGAAGATACCGGTGAAGCGTTTACAAATACAAGCTTGGAGATGAGTTTTTTGCTTTTTAAAGCGAACACGAAACTTGTTTTGACGGGTGATTCCGTCACTGATTTTGGCCGCGATCGGACGGGCTGGCCGGGCACCGAACCGTCACTTGGAACCGGCTATCCGCGCGTGATCTCCGCCGAGCTGGCCGCGGTGTATCCGGAACTGAAGATCTTGACCATCAATCGCGGCGTGTCCGGCGACACGACCAACGAACTGGTCGCCCGCTACCAGGCCGATGTCTTGGACCTGCATCCAGATGTCGTCTCGATTCTGATCGGGGTCAACGACGTATGGCGCCATTTCGACAGCACCTTCCTGCATCCCACGGACCTCGTTGACTTGCCGCTGTACCGCGAGCATTACCAATGGCTGATCGACCAGTCGAAGGCGGCCGGCGCCCAGGTGTTGGTCATGAGTCCCTTCTTCTTTGAGGCCAACCACAACGACCCGATGCGGCAAATGGTCGACGAGTTCACCGCCGCGGCCAAGGACCTCGCTGCGACCAACGATCTGCTTTACATTGATATTCAGGCGCGCATCGATGCGTATCTGAAAAACAATTCGCCGTACCTGCTCACACCAGATCGGGTCCATCCAAATTACATTGGCCACACCTTAGTCGCCAACGAATGGCTGCATGCAATCGGCTTTGATGCCGACCACCGGCAAGCCTGATCCACACATAAATCAACACGCACCACGCAAAAAAGCTGAGACCAGACGATCGGTCTCAGCTTTTTTGGCGTCTTCTCGCGGCGGTGCGCGGACACCACCGTTTTGATGGCACAGCAAACAGGCCGAAGTCTCCTCCGACCTGCCAAATTTTAGGTTGGATCCCTTTCCCTCTTCATTTTCGAGATTCCTCCCGTCGGTGTTAGGGGAACTTATTGAGTTAGAAATACGGGTGGTACATTTTCCGGTGCCTTTCAGCACTGGGTCCGTTTCTCCCTTTGGGTCACCCAACATCGTACAGATGACCGTCATTGCGTCGCTCGGGGTGGGTCGCGGGTTGTCTCCCGCCGGACTGACCGACGCTGGGAGAAAACTCGTGGCCAGCTCCTCCACGCCTCTCAGTGTCGAAATAAGTATAACGTGAGAAAACGTTCTCGTCAATAGGATTGTGAATCTGTTTTGGCCCATTCTTGTAAAATGTTTGTAACTAGTTGAATGTAGATCGTCGCCCGCACGGCCAACACATCAGCTTCTTTTCCCCGTTTCAAGGCCCGTCTTCTAGATAAACATATGATTTTTGATTTATACAAATTTCACAAGACTAATTCCGTGACAAATAACGATGTTCAGTCTAAACTTTTTGGCAAACTAGAAAGGAATGACCAAAATGGCGATCCCAAAGCAGATCATCACGTTATATGGCTGGATCATCGACATCGTTAAAGCGGACATGATCGATCCTGTGACGAGTCACGTCACAAGCGGCGTCTTTTTAGAGATCGGTGCCGACTGGATGCAAGCTCGGCCGGATGAGCCCCGGCTTCCGATCGACTCGATCATTGTCTATGTCGACGTGACACCAGCCCTACTTCGACGAGACATCTTCAGGATAGATATCGGCGGGATGAACAGTTTCACTGGCAAAGTCGCGACGGCCTATCTCACAACGACCGTCTCTCAAACCAAGTGGCGATTGACCCACCAAATAGCCATTAGTAAGGAATTACGTCTATTCGAAGCGAGCTGGCTCGGCCGCCTCAAGCAATCCAAAGACCTCTCCCCGCGCAATCTCGCTCGTCTCGACGGCCTCTATCTCCGTTTCAAAAAATCTGAGCTGACCCTCGATCAACTCTACGATCTGCAAACGAAGATCACCAAGCCATACCGAGGCAGTCTCCCTCACGAGTTGATTGCAAAGCGGCGTGCCGAACTTAGCCTTATCGCGGCGGATGATGCCCAAAACGGTGCCCCGGTGCCCCTTTTGATCAATACAAAGCCAGGCAACTGGCTCTATCAGGCAAAACTCGATGGGTGGATCGATCCATATTTCATGGAGGAATCTAATCTCGATTATGAGACCAAGCTCGCCCACCTGATCGAGCGGCTGCAAGGCGAAGTCACTTACCGCGAGCGCCATCATGTCCCGTTTTTCGAAGAAGGCGATCTACCGCCGGACCTTGAGCAGCACCATTATCAGCCGCGAAGTTAACTTCACTGCTCATTACCCTGTCTGACCACCCCGATGGCCCAGCACCGCCCGTATCGCTTCAACCGGCACCTGCACGAGCTGACCGTCTTGCACGAAGCCTTCTTCGCGTCCAGTCAGCGCGGCCACCAGTTGCGCGCGATAATCGACGAAAATCGTCTGTGCCGCTGGGTCACGGCTGCGGTCACACATTTCGTTTGGATCCGTGTCCCGGTCGAACAGCTGAAACACGTTGCGCACCGGGAACCAGATCAATTTCCAGCGCGGGCCGACGATAAATTGGCTGGAGTCCGCGCCGAGGGCATGTTCGCCATGAAAGGTCTGCCGCCACGCCGTCTTTTCGCCAAACAGGAGCGGTTTCACCGAGCGTCCATCCACCCCAGCCACCGCGTCGCCGCATGCCAGGTCCACCAGCGATGGAAAAATATCCTGCAGCAACACGAGCTCCGGCACAGTATGACGCGCACCGGCCAAGAGCCCGCCTGCGTTGTACAAAAAGGACGGGACATGAATGCTGCCCTGATACGGATAGCCTTTGCGAAAAAGTCGGTGTTCGCCGAGTTGATCGCCGTGATCCGAGACAAACCAGATCAGCGTGTCCCCCAGCGCGTCAAATTCGCCCAGCGCCGTCATGAAGCGGCTGAGCTGGTGGTCGATCTGGGTGACCAAGCCCAGATAGGCCGCAACCATCCGCCGTTCGTCATCGTCTTTCAAGGTGCCGCGCATGGCCTCGATATCTGGCACCCCGCTGCCCGGGATCGCCCAGTCGCCAAGGTGCAGATCGAGCTTGGCCGGCAGCCTGTCCATGTACATGTCAAAATAGTAAGCCGGTGGATCCAGCGGCGCGTGCGGTTTTTCAAACGACATCTTGAGGAAAAACGGCACAGTGGGATCGCGGCGTTGCAAAAATTTGATCGACTCGGAGACGACCCAGTTCGTCGGATGCAGCCGCTCCGCATAGGGCCAAGGCCGCGCCTCCCAGCTATTGCACCCGATGCCATCGTCAGTCAGATCAGCCTCGGTACCGAGCGTCCCTTTGAGAAATGCGAGGTAATCATCCCCATTTTCAAACTGGGAACCGTACGCCTGGCCGTATTTGCGCTGAACATGCAGATAGCCGTCGTGAAGCAGCACATGATCGTAGCCGAGCCGGGCGCGCGGCGGATAAACATGCATCTTGCCGACACATTCCGTTTGATAGCCGCGATCGCGAAACGCCTGGGGCAAGGTCTGGGAATAGTCCCACGGCACCCGATCCTGATACCCAACGCGGCCGGTACGATCGGCGTCCAGGCCCGTCAGCAGCGATGCGCGCGCCGGCACACAGGTTGGAGTGGCCGAGTACATGTTTTGAAAATTGACCCCGCTGGCCGCCATGGAATCAAGCGTCGGCGTGCTGGCAAAGTGGGTGGCCTCATTGAGCGCCAGTGCCTCTGCGCGCATTTGGTCCACCACGATCAAGATCACATTCGGTTTCATCTACAGTTTCCTTTCCGCGTCGCCAAGGCGCTTAGCCGAGTCGGGCGCCCACCCCTGAGCGCGAGCCTCCACACCTTTTAGTCGGGTTCCGGCTCGCAGGGTGGGACATTTAGCTGGCCTAGGCACTCGATGGCAAGGGACGCCATCAAGCGCCCAGACCAAGCTAACTGCCCGCCCCTATACGCGAGCCTCCACACCCTCCAGCCGGGCCACCCGCACTTCCGCCAGTGTTGGCGCTGCGCGAAAACCGGTGAAGGTGATCTTCAGCGCAGTGGTCTCAACCTCCTCAAAGCGCAAGATCCGACAATTGCCGATCGTCGTCGCGCGCGTCAGCGCATGCCACCCATCCGCTTGCAGAGCCATCACGGAAAAGGCCTCGACGCGTTGCCCGCGGCTGATGGCTTCGCGCAGAATCAGTGTGTTGACGCACACCGGTTGCGCCCACGTCAACGTGACGGTCGGGGTCGCGTCATCCGGCGCCGCCTCCCACGCCGACTGTAAGGCCAGCGTCTCGCCTGCATCCCCCATCGTCGCAGCCGGGGCCTCACTCGCCCCGCCCGTGATCGCAAAGGGCGCCACAGCGCTGGTCGCCGCGACAACAGCCGCCCCGCTCACATCCGTGTCAGTCAGCTGGATAATTTTTTGACCGACCGCAACCAGCGCCGCCTGATCCGCAGCGCCGAACCGGCCGCAACGGTCCAGTGGCACATTCAACAACAGTGCCGCGTTGCCGCCGACCGCCTTGCAGTACAGGTCAAACAGCGCCTCACCCGAGCGCACCTGAGTGTCTTGTGCCTCATGGAAAAACCATCCCGGCCGGATCGACGTGTCGACTTCCGCTGGATACCACACCAGCGGCCCGTCATAATCGGCCAAGGCGTCGCGACTGCCGAGGTCGTCATCGGTCGACTTGAACTGGCGGGAAAAAGCGGCGTCATCGCTTTGTTGCGACAGCGCGGCGACCCGCTCGGCTTCCCTAAGCGCAGCCGGCACCACGCTCCACTCGCTGGGCCGGATGTGGCCCGCTTCGTTGCCGATCCAGCGCACATCGGGGCCACTGACGGCGATCACCGCATTTGGCTGAAGCGTCCGCATCACTTGGTAATAGCGGTCCCAGTCATAGACCTGATGCTTGCCGTTTGGGCCCTCTCCGTTCGCCCCGTCTAGCCAGATCTCAAACAGGGGCCCGTAATTGCTGAGCAGCTCCGTCAGTTGGGCGACATACAGGTCATCATAGGCCTTGCCCTGCCCATAGACAGCCGCGTTGCGGTCCCACGGCGACAGATACACACCGAACTGCATCTGATGGCGTGCGCAGGCATCCGCAAACAGCCGCACCACATCCCCGTGGCCGTTTTGCCAAGGGCTGGCCGCCACGGAATGGGTCGTTGTTTTCGTCGGCCACAGGCAAAAGCCGTCGTGGTGCTTACACGTCAGAATCAACCCGCGCATGTGCGCCGCCTGCATCGCAGCCACGGCACGGTCGGCGGCGGCTTCATCGAGCCCCGTTGGCGCAAACAGCGCGGGGTCTTCCGTGCCGTCGCCCCATTCGCGGTCGGTCATCGTGTTCATGCCAAAATGGATAAAGCCGTAGAAGCCAAGCTGCTGCCAGGCGAGCTGGCGGGGGCTGGGGGTCACGTTGATCGCTTCAGCTAATTTCATTACGGGTCACTCCTTTTTTCGGCTTCAGCTAATTTCATTACGGGTCACTCCTTTTTGTGGGCAGGCGCCGCTGCGGCCAAGGTCGCAACAGCTTTTTCATGCAGGCGGGTCAGCCAGCCCGCATCGGGTGGGTAATCATCAAATTGCGGGACCATGCCGGCAGTTACGTCGATCAATCGCTCGACAAACGGCCGGCCCTTGAGCGCTTCGAGTTGCTGCAAAACGGCGAGGTCGCCAAAGCCCAGCCGCTGCACCTCGTTGCGCAGGCTGTTCAGCGGTTGGCCGTCCGCCCCCGGATACACGAGAAACGGGTCGCCGGATGGAAAGGCCCCGCCGGCATCGGTCACGGCAAACGGATCGATCGGCCGCGTGGAAAGCTGCGCGTTGTAAAAGTTGAAGCCCCAGTGTAAAAAGCCTTGGATCTGATGGCGATACAACAGCACCCCAAGCACCCGGTTGTCATAACTGCGCAAGGCGAAAAAGCGATTCGGCACCGCCGTTGTTTGTGCGCAACAATAATACGTCCACAAAGGCGCCGCGTCAGCCGCCAAAAACGGCGCCAGGGCATCATCGGCGACAACGGGATGCGGCACCAACCCATTTTCATAAAAGCGGACATCCGACAGCGCATCGATCACCTGCAAGCCGTCCAGCAGATCCGCGACCTGCGCGCGGGCCGCCCGATACCCGTCCTCTGTTGACGCGTTGGGTTCATCGGCCAGGTGGAAAAATAGGTGGTCACGGTCATAGCCTTCCTCGGCCAGCACCGCCAAGAGTTGGGGCAACAAGGCCTGTAAAAACGCGCGATACGCCGGCGCGGTACTCGGCACATGCCAGCCAAACAGCGCGGTGCCGGCCGTATCCGTGATGGTTGGCGTCGCCTGTGCGCCCCACTGGGTAAACAAAGGCGGCATTTCCAGATACGCAAACCCACTTTGCTGGGCCAGCTGGCACCATTTTCGCAGGCGCGACCAGTCAAATCGATATGGCGTGCCCGGCAAGATCTGTACCAATTGCACATTGGTCCGCGTCGCCCCCACCGCCGTGTCCAGGGGCGGCGTGAAGATCGGAGTCAAGAGCGTGTCCATCAGCGCCTCGTCATGTGCAAACACCATGAAATTGCCAATGATCGCCCATAACCGCGGCGTATAAGGCGCCTCGTGATAATAATCCGCCAGACAATCGACCGAGAACCATTCCGTGTGATGCAGGCGCGGCGGCTGGGCGACCGCCGCGGCCACGGTCAGCGGCACCGTTTGGGAAAAAACGACCTGCCCGCTGGCCGTTTCAGTCAGCGTGATCGTCAACTCATAACTCCCCGGTGTCAGGGACTCTGTCGGAATTTTCAGCCACAGCGCCCGCACTTGGCCGTGATACGCGCGCACCGGCCCGGTCAGTGGCGTCAGAAGATCCGGAAATAGGCCCGGCGTCGTGCGCAAATAGCGGGCGTCCGGATGCGGCCAGGTCGGCAGTTGGGACGGTACCTGGTTGATCTCAAAACACTGCGCCGAAAGCGAGGTCGCCAGCGTCAATTCCGAGAAGCTCGCATCGTCATCACGCAGACGCTGATACGCCAGCTGAAGCACCAAGGGCTCGCCCTGAAGCACCATCTGCGTCGCGACGACCCAAGCGTCCGGCACCTCATCGGCAAAAACCTTGGTCAACGGATCCACCAAGTCGATCTGATAATCCATCACACATGCCCCCTACTTCGCGTCCGCGTCCGGGTAATAGGCCCGGTCGACGGCTTTTTTGCGCCGATACTCGCGCGGCGCATCGCTGTAATACGACCGAAACTGGCGGGAAAAATGCAGCGCGTCTTGATAGCCAGATTGCGCGGCGACCACCTCGATCGGCAGGGTCGTCGATTCCAGCAACTGTTGGGCGTGACTGAGGCGCAGGCGCTGCAGATATTGCTTCGGGGCCAAATTGACCTCGCGGATGAACAGCCGATACAGGTAGCTGCGCGAAATGTGCACCTGCGAGGCCGCATCCTGCACGCTGATCGGCCGTGTGTAGTTGGCGTTGAAAAAAGCCAGCGCCGCGGCCACGGTCTCGTCGTAATGCTCCTCGTCGCGCGTGGCCTGCACAACGCCAAGCCCCGTGGCAAAATCGTCGACAAACGCGATCAGGTCCCGACTGCGCCGCAAGCCCGTGTCGTGCTTGCGGTCAGTTTTCGAGACCCGCTCATGGGTGAAGGCCACGATGTCTTTGGCCGCAGCTGGCGGCATTTCCGCGATCAAGAAGCCGCGCGCGGTGAGCGGGGCCAGGATGCGACTGGCCATTTGCCCGCCGAACCCCAGCCAGCAATATTCCCATGGGTCCTCAAGCGTCGGCCCATACTTGACCTTCACCCCCGCCGTCAGCAGGAAAAATTCGCCGCGCTGGACCGGATGGACCTGCCCGTCGATCTCGACCCAGCCGGACCCGGCGATCACATAATGGACGATCACGTCCCGCGCCACTGTATAGTAATACGAATCCAGTGGGGTGCAGCGCTGCCAGCCGCATTCCTCCGTCAACCAATCAACGCCATATGACGCGTATTTTTGCCAAGCGTATTGCATTGCCTCGCCTCCTCGATCGCGACCCGTGACTGACGCCGCGAGCCGCCGCCCGCATTGCCATTGGCCCATGTTTCCCATCATCCGTAGCGTACCGATTCGGAGCCAGTGATGAAAGCGGGTTCGGTTGCCAATGTATGGATAAATGTTGCCACATTTTCGACGGATTACGCAACACCGCCGCATGTTTGAGGAGACCCTTTTTGCCCATGAAAGCGCTTGATATAAACAGCTTTATCACCGCTCGCCACCCCGTTAAAAAACCAAATTCAAGGGGGTTTTCGGCGGTCCAACACGCTTTTGGCCTGCTTGACGAAACGTTAGCGGTCCGCCATATTGAGCGGGTGAGCCAGGCCGGCTGGCGCGGGGATCGCGCGGATGCGATCTGAGTTCCTGCGGGGCACCATTTTCACCGATGCTCAAAAGCCGGCCTGCTCGCAACATGTCCAATAAGGGGGAAGTAAAATGCATTTTTGGCGAAAAGGGTTGGCAGTTGCCGCGACCGCCGTTTGCGCGACCACCTTGGCCGCTTGCGGAAACGGGTCATCCAGCGATGGGGGCTCATCCAGCGGTAAAGTGGTCGTCACCATGTATCGGCCTGGAGATCCACTGGATAACCAAACCGAGATGATGAAGATCGTGAACAAGGAGATTCAAAAGACCTATCCGAAGATCGAACTGCAGATCAAGCCGATCTCCTGGGGCGATTATTCCAGCAAGTTCAACGTGATGCTGGCCTCGGGCGAACCGTTTGACCTCGCATTTGCGCAAGATTATGTTGCTGCTTCGCAAAAGGGTGCGTATGCCGACATGACCGAGCTGATTCAAAAATACGCCAAGAAGGCCTACAACGAGGTCGACCCGGCGTATTGGAAAGGCGTGAAGGTGGATGGCAAGATCTATGGTTTCCCGACCAACGCCAACGTCTTTTCCCAAGAGCTATTTGTTTTTAACGGCACCTACACGAAAAAATACAACATCGACGTTTCCGGCGTGACCTCCCTACAAAGCGCGACCGACGCGATGGCGCAATTCCACAAGGCGGATAAAAGCGTGACCCCGATGGCGATCGTGTCGGGTTACCGCGCGCCAACGCCGGGCTGGGAATACCCGCTCAGCAATGGCTACCCATTCGTCATCGATGAAAGCGGCAAGGACACCAAGGTGCAAAATCCGTACAATTTGGCGGTGATGCGCAAGAACCTGGCCACCCTGCATGACTGGTACGAAAAGGGCTACATTCCGCGGGATGCGGCGACCTCCACGACTCAGTACACGCTAGGCGATGACACCTGGTTCGGCCGCATCGAGACGAACGGCCCATTTGATTATGGCAACACGGCGCTGCTCGGGGCCCGCGGTGGCAAGCCGCTTGAATCCGCGGTGATTGCCAAGCCGTTCAAGAAGACTTCCGATACCCAAATGGCGATGTACGCGATCTCCAAGTCCTCGAAACATAAAAAAGAGGCCATGCAGGTCCTGAATGCCATCAATACCAACAAAACGATCATCAACACGATGGTCTGGGGCATTGAAGGCAAGCAATGGGAATTCACCGACAAGGCCAATGGCAAGATCAAGACGCTGAAGGGCTACAACGATAAGACCCATTATGGTGCCTGGATGACCGGCAACAACAAGAACCTTTACACCTTGGACACGGTCACCGCCGCGCAGATCAAGGAGCGGGATGAGGCAATCAAGAACACGCCGGAATCAGCCACCCTTGGGTTCACGCCAAGCCTCACCAAATACAAGACGGAGCTGACCAACATCGCCAACGTGATGAGTAAATACATCAACGTCATCAACACCGGTACCGGCGATCCCGTCCCAACCATCGAAAAGATGAACGCCGAACTCAAGACAGCCGGCTGGGATAAAGTCCGCGACGAATTGCAAAAGCAATACGACGACTTCCGGGCAGATAAGTAATGTCTTTTCACTGCGTCCAGCAGTGGCCGCACCACATACTCAACGTTGCTTGCGCGCACCCGTGGCATCCCCTGCCGCTGGCGCCGCCCAAACGCAAGTAACACCCCTGTTTTTCCGGCCAATAAATAGCGACCGTCACACAATTATTTTTGCTTGACGAAAACGCTTACACGGCTCATATTAGTGGAGTGGCCTTTTACTTTGAGGCTATCTCGTATCACCATGAGCCGGCCCGCGCCGGGAAAAACGTAGATGCACGACCAACTTGATTCCAAATCGGGCGTGATCGGCCCACCCTCCGTGGCGATCACCCACAACCCCGGCTGGATGCGAAACGGAGCTGAGACGAAAGATCTCGGCTCCGTTTTTGCGTGTGTGGATTTTTTGCGCAGTCATTGAAAAAGCGCCGCCTCCGCTTTGAGAGGACTCGGAATCTTTTTAAGATGTGGGGCATGTCAGCCGCCCGACCATCCCGCGAGCTTCCGCACCCTTGAGTCGGGCGCCGGTGCGCATGGTCGAGACAGCTAGGTACGCCAATCACTCGGTGGCAAGAAGCACCACCAAGCGCTTGGCTAGCCTACCTGCTCGACCATAAACGCGCACCTTCGCACCCTTTTTAGTCGGGCCCCGGTGCGCATGGTCGAGACAGCTAGGTACGCCAATCACTCGGTGGCAAGAAACACCACCAAGCGCTTGGCTAGCCTACCTGCTCGACCATAAACGCGCACCTTCGCACCCTTTTTAGTCGGGCTCCAGCTCGCATGTTCGGGACGTCTAGCTGTCTCGTGCACTCGGGGCGAAATGCGCCCCAAGCGCCCGAGCCAAGCTAGCCGCCCGACCATCCCGCGAGCTTCCGCACCCTTAATTTCGATGCAGGTCATCGTACTTCTCATCGAAATGGGAGGCGTTCGATTCCCACTTATGAGGCTTGGGATGCTTCTTTTGATAATGTATCTCGATCAATTCCTCAATGCTCACGATCACGATCGCGGGCGGGCCAAAAAGCATGAACCAGGACAATACATTCGACGTGAAAAACATCGCAAAATACGGAATCCACAACAGGATGTAAAACACCCAGCGGATAATGAGATCCCGCTTGCGTTTACGTAACTATACGTAACTATTTGAGATCCGCCGCACTTGCGACGATCTCTTGTTTTGCCTTCACAAGCTCAGTGGTTTCATCCTCTGAGCGACTTCTCACCATGGCCATTTCGATCACCTCGACCAAAGGCTCAACGCATCAACTAGGTGGCGCGACTTTCTGTATGTGACCTAAGTGTACCCCCCGCCACAAATTAGCAAAGCCCCTAGGTACCCGGCAAATGTTTCGCGTGAAACATCACGTCACGACCCGCCGCTCACTTACCCCCGCTGTTTTTCCGCCGGTAGCCCATCGGCGTCATGCCGGTCTCGCGCTTGAAGAGCCGGGTGAAATAAGAGAAGTTCGTATAACCGAGCGACTCGGCGATCTGGTTGATCGGCTGGGCGGAGCTGGCCACCAATTCCTCGGCCATGGTGATGCGGCGACGAATGATGTAATTGGTCATCGAAATGCCAAACTCGTCCTTGAACAACTTGGCCGAGTAATCCGGATTGAGGTAGACGATCTCCGCGAGATTGTCGCGGGTGAGCTCCTCATTGAGATGATGGTCGATGTATTTTTGAAACTGGCGCGCCACGCTGATGCTCGAATCGGCGAACTTGGCGTAGGAGAACGCCTCCCCGCAGACATACGCGACAAAGTCCAAGAGCATCTCCACGCTCGTCAGCGAGTTGTAATACATCGTGGTGTAATCCCGGCTGAAAAACAGCTTGTGGGCCTGGACATTGTGACGCTGCAACTGAACGTAGATCTGCTGGACCAGATCCTCGCGAAAATTGCGCATCGTGTGCTTGCTCAGCCGGTGCTCGCGCTCACAGCCTGTCAGATACTCGCGGCAATAGGTAAGCAGCGCCGCTTGATCCTTGCGCTCGATCTCCTGGCCGATCACCGCCAGCGACGGCTCCACATATTCGACTTGGCTTGGATGATAGTCGCTCAATAAATTGATGCTATTGCGGTGCACCGCCATTTGCCGGACCATATTGGCCAGCCGGGCAACCACGGCGCGAATTTTATCCCGGGGCGTGATCGTGCTGATGTAGATCGCGGCATTGACGTTTTCCGCATTGATGGTGCGCTTGATTGCCTGGCCCAGCGCCAGATGCCGGGTCTGCAGGTCCTGAAAAAGCTGGTCGTCCTTTGCCATCTCGTAGACGAAGATCAGCTGCTCGTCCCGTTCAAAAATATAGGTCAACGCATGCAGGCCGTCGTGCTCCGGCGGCAGCGCATTTTTATCCAGCAAATGATGTAGGATCTGGCCATCGCGCTGACGCTCCGGTTGCACCGCCGCAAACAGATAATACGAGGCGTCATCCGGCAACAGTTGATCCAGCGGCTTGGTCGGCTCAAAGAAGATCTGTTGCCAGCGCTGGCGCACCTCAGCCTTGGATTCCCCATGCCGTTCTTTGTGCTGATCTTGGCGAATCTTGGCCACCGCTTTTTCGATGACCGGGGTGAATTTGGCCGGCACGACCGGCTTGAGATAATAGTCAAAGGATTTGAGCTCGATCGCCTTTTGCGCGTAATTGAAGTCGGCGTAATTCGTCAGGAAAATAAATTCCGGGGCCGGGCGATCGCGCTCACGGACCCAAGCCAACAGGTCAAGGCCACTGCCCTGGGGCATCTCGATGTCCGAGATCACCAGGTCGATGTCCTCCCCTTCGAGCACCGCCTGGGCCTGGCGCATGTTGTAGGCGGTCAAAACGCCGCTAAACCCTAAGCTCGCCCAGTCCATCGTCGTTTTCATCACATTGATCACGTAACGGTCATCATCGACCAGCAGCACTTTCATCGCGATTCTCCCCCTTTACCGCGCGCTGAATCGGCAGCTCTAGCGTCGTGCAGGCGCCGCCGTTTTTCAGATTCTCGAGCTTCAGATGATACGTGTGGTTGTATAGCAGATCCAGCCGCGCAATCACATTATTGATGCCGATGTGATGCTCGGACAGATCGATCTGGTGCTCATCCGCCACCGCCTGCAGAATCGCCGGGGGATATCCCGGGCCGTTGTCCGAAATCACCAGTTGTAAAAACTCCCCCTCAGTGGACATGGTCTGCGCCGCCGTTACCTTGATCAACGTTTTACTATCAAAGGAAACGGCGTATTTGACCGTATTTTCAACAAACGTCTGAATCGACAGCGGCGGCACCAGCACATCGGCCGCCCGGGCGTCGATTTGAAAATCCGCCTGCAGGATATCGTCCCCGTAACGAATCCGCTGGATATTCAGATACTCCTTGGCATGCTCGACTTCCTGCGCCAAGGGAACCAGATCATCGCCTGCATTTAATAGGTAACGCATCCTGGATTATTCATAGAATTTCAAAAAAGCAGCGCAATCCCATGATTCACACGGGACTGCGCTGCTTTGGTGTTTCA
>NZ_RHOG01000012.1 GCF_003946405.1 Lacticaseibacillus yichunensis
CGAACACAGAAGTTAAGCTTCTCTACGCCGAGAGTAGTTGGTGGGTAACTGCCTGCGAGGGTAGGAAGCCGCCGCGCAAATGGAAGACCGAGTGATCGGTCTTTTTTTATGCCGTTGAACTGAATTTTCAGCAGAATCCTCGGTTCAAAGTTAGGCTGGTCAGCGGTCGGGCAAGTCGAGTCGATCTCCGTGAGGCTATATGAGACGCCGGCGTGTCGCGGACACATGGGTGACGTGCCGATGGGTCAATGAGAAGCTACCGAAAATTGGTGGCGAGATGATGAAAATGTCGCGCTAGGCCGCGCCAAATGGGCCGCAATCTGCTAAAATCATGGCAATGGTCACAACAAATTCTGGCGCTTAATAGTGAACGGACCATCTAGGAGGAACGCATCATGCCGCAAACGGTGAACACAAGAACATGGCAGTTGACCGCGACTCAGCACAAGCGAGTCGTCTTAGATCTGTGGGCGCCTTGGTGTGGCCCATGCCGGATGATCGCCCCGATGCTTGAGACGCTGGAAGACGAATTGCCAGTCACGGTGCTGCGGCTCAATATCGATGAGGACAAGACGGCCACAGATGCCTTTCATGTGCAGAGCATTCCGACCCTGATCCTGTTCAAGGACGGCAAGGCATTTGAAAAAATCACTGGCGCCTACCCGAAGGCACAACTCGAGGCCCATTTGCGGCAGTCTTTTCAGCTGGAGGAAACGCGCGATGACGACTGAGGACCTGTTACTGGACACCTGCTTGTTGGCGGGACGAATCATGATCGAGGGCGGCTCCGAAATGTACCGGGTCGATGATACCATGTCCCGCATCGCGAAAAACGCAGGGGAACGCTCGGCGATGGTGTTCACCACGCCGACTGGGATCTTCGCAGCTGTGTCAAGCTCGCCGATGGTCCAGCTGTCGCCAGTCCTCAGACGCGGCATCGATATGGAAAAGGTGGCGCGAGTGAATAACCTGTCGCGCCAGTTTGCCGCACATGAGCTGACCCTCCCAGAGTTGCGGGAAGAATTGATCAAAGTCGATCAACACACCCCGTATTTTCCATTCTGGCTCCAGGTGCTGGCAGCGGCGCTGTGCTCGACCACATTGATGGTGATCTTCGCGCAGGCCTATGACTGGTTCGATATGCCACTGGCGGCGCTGGCCGGGGCGGTGGGCTACTGGGTCTATGCCAGCGTGAGCCGCCTGACCAATGTGCGCTTCATCGCAGAGGCAATCGGGGCGCTGTGTGTTGGCCTCGTGTCATGGGCCGGGGTGCGGCTCGGCATCGGGCATAACCTCGACAATGTGATCGTCGGGGCGGTCATGCCGCTGGTGCCTGGCGTGGCGATCACCAACTCGATTCGCGACATGTTGGCCGGCCATTTGATCTCCGGCATCGCGCGTGGGATGGAAGCCATTTTGTCCGCCTGCGCGATCGGTGTCGGCATTGCCGTGATCTTTAGATTCTTATGATGGAGGAAGCGCCATGCCATATTGGGTGCAGCTACTCGTTCAGCTCAGCTTCAGTTACCTATCCACGGTGGCGTTTGCCATCATCATCAATGTGCCGCACCGTGCGCTGAACTTAGCCGGGTGGGCTGGCGCAACCGGCTGGATGGTCTATTGGCTCTTAATGGAGGTCCATGCGGGCCGCATGATGTCCAACCTGCTGGGTGCTTTTGCGATCGGGTTGGCCGGGATGATCTTTGCGCGGGTGAAAAAACTGCCTGTGATTCTTTTCAACATTCCGGGCCTGGTCCCACTGGTGCCTGGCGCAACAGCGTATCAGGCGGTGCGGGCGCTGGTGCTAGGAAAATTCGATGACGCGATGCTGTTGACAGTGCGCGTGGCGATGGTCGCCGGTGCGATCGCGGTTGGTTATATGATGGCGCAGCTGCTGGCCGAACAGACTTACAAGGCACAGGCCAGACGCGCGTCGAAAAATGAGTGACAGTTGGCAAAAATTCGCAGCGGTTGGCGGACCGGCTGGCTCGTGGTATACTGAAGCCATGCGATGAGTCGAGTAACCGGCAATGCCGGTGAAAGCACAGCTGGCTGTTTTACCGCCGGAATGCGGGGGTCAGTGGTCTGAGGTTGTGGAGCCAAGATGGCCTTATCTTGAAAAAGGTACTGTGAGCGAGCGCCGTGTCCTTCGGGATGCGGTGCTTTTTTTCTTACGCGCAGACGCCGCGCACATGTTAATATTTGCTTAATGTCACCGCTTGCACCCAACTTTCTGATATGATACAGATGCGTGTGTAATACAATTGGACTAATACAAGCCGGTTAGGGGAGACGAGCATGGCTGACAAGCGACGAGGGGAAAAACACGATCATCAGCGCCATCTGATTGGCAAGCTGATTTTCACGGCTGTGCTGGCAGCCGCTTTTTTGGCGGCCGGCTATGCGGCGCGTTTGTGGACCCAGACAAAAACGGCGGTGGCCAAGACTTATGAAGTGGCCAAGACCAAGGAAGGCAAAACGGTCACCTATCATTCGGATATTGATGGCACGAAGCCGCTGAGTATTTTATTGCTGGGCACGGACACCGGCGCGTTCGGGCGGACGGAAACAAACGGGCGTACGGATGCGATGATCTTGGTGACGATCGATCCGAAAGCTCAGCACACCACGATGACCTCGCTGCCGCGGGACATGCTCAGCGTGATGGCCGACTCGGGCGACATGACCGGCCAGTTCGCCAAGCTCAACGCGGCTTACGCGTATGGCGGCGCCAGTGCGTCCATTCAGACGGTCCATGATTATCTGAATGTCCCAATCAACAAATACGTGGTCGTCAACATGTCCGGCCTCGCGAAGATCGTGGATGCTGTGGGCGGTATCGACATCGACGTCAAGTTCGGCTGGACAGACAAAGACGTGGGCAATCAGACCTTCGTCAAGGGCAAGCAGCACGTCAACGGCAAACGTGCCTTGGCCTATGCTCGGATGCGCCACGAGGATCCGGAAGGCGACAATGGCCGCGCCAAGCGCCAGCAGGAAGTCATCGAGGCGATCGTCAAAAAAGCCCTGTCCGCCAGCTCCCTCAGCAATTATGAAAATGTGATGGCCTCCTTGTCCGCCACAATGCGCACCGATTTATCGTTCGACGATCTGCTCGCGATCGCAGCCAAATACCGGGCGGCCGCCAGCAACATCACCAAGGATGCAATCAAGGCCACCGGGGCTTGGGTCACGGATGGCTCGGGCATGCAATCCGCCTACCAGGTCGCGACGAATGCGGAATTGCAGCGGGTGTCGGATGCAATTCGCAAGGAGTTGGGCCTGGCGAGCACGCCGCTCACCGGCAAAGTGATCGAGGAAAATAAGCTCAACGCGGCCAACGGGATGCCACTGGGGGACGGGGGTAATCCGATCTATACGTTGTACAACGTGCAGTAGTCGAGCGTGACAAAAACGGGAACCGAATTCGCACACACAGCTGGTGTGCGGATCTGGTTCCCGTTTTTGATTGGGCGAGTTGGGCGGACTGGCTCGTTAGCCGGGGCCGGCGAGCGGGTCGGTTGGCGAGCGCGCTGCCCCGCCAGGTCAGGCGCGGCGCCGCGGCCTGGCGCCGCGTCTCGTCTGCGTGTAGGGTCATTGCTGCCGGTCGCGGCCCGGGTTGCTGAGAATATTCTGTTTGATCATGTCGACGATCTGCTGGTTTTGCGGCAGTGCGCTGTGCTGGGCATCGGTGCCCGAAACGGTGAGCTGCGTGAAGCTGTGCACCGCCCCGAAAAAGATATTGCGGCCGGCTTCCACACTGGCCAGTGGCACGATGCCATCACCGCTCGCATTTTCAATGCCGGCCACCGAGATCACATCCAGCGACTTGGGCAACTTGGTGCGCGCCTTCATCATGTCCGTGTACATCTGGGTGGGATTGGCCAGGCTGCTTTCCTCGAGATTGAAGGGCGAGCCAAGCGTCATCAGTTTATTCATAGTCACGGTATCGTCATCTACATATTTTTCCAAAAATAAAGTGAGGACGAGGCCGCCGTTGCTGTGGCCGATCGCGGAAAACCGGTTGAAGTGGTAGCGGCCGGTCAGGTAGGTGAAGGCTGTCTTGAACCACTTCGCCTGGCGCTTGATGTTCGTGTAGCCATCGCTGTTGTTGGCAAAGGCGACGACGATATAGGGCTCGTTGTCCCCCGCGGCGACCTTGCCGGAAAGGGAGAGTTTGCCATTTTCGGCCACCGTTACCTTGAGCAGGCTGTGGCCGCGCGCCTGCTGGTTCAGCAGGGTGACCAGCGTGTTGAAGCGCTCCTGATTGGCGGAGCTGCCCGGCACCAGAATCACCGGATGCATGCGGGAATTATGCACCACTCGCGCCGACGAGACGTTTGTTTTCATCCACTGGACACTGCTGACGGTGAGTGCCCCGGCCACGAATAGGCCAAGCACCAGCAGCAGCCATACGCGTAAGTGTTTTCTCATGAGGCGGCACCTTCCTTCAAAGCGATGCGCACGAACGGCAGGAAGATCAGCGTCGCCACCGCCAGCATCACCACGGCAAAAATACCAGCGCGCCAATCGCCGTTCGTGCCCAGCAGCGCGATCAGCGGACCGGGCGTTGTCGGCGGGACCTCAAACACATTTGCGGCGAAAAGATGCAGCACCAGCGCACCAGCGGCTAGCAGCTGGACCACCAGTGGCGCGATGATTGCCGGAATCAGCAGGACCGGATCCAACAGCGCGGGTAGCGTCAGCAGCGCCGGCAGCGGCAGGTTGACCAGGCTGGGCAAAAAGGCGGCGGATGGCACCTTGCGCCGGGCGATCACCACCGCGCAAAGAAGTGCCAGGGTCATGCCGGCGCCGCCCATGTTGGCAAACGGCGCATATGTCGTCATCAGCGTCAGGAGGTGCGGCAGGTTCAACCCATGCGCGTGGCTCAGCGCGTAGTCCAGGTTCTCCGTGCTCCAGCCGCTACTGGAAAAACGGTTCAGCGTTGGCAACACACTCGGCAGGCCGCACCAGACCAGGAGGGTGTTCAACATAGGCAGCAAGAACAAAAAGACATGCGGGCCGGGCAGGTTGGCGACCGATGTGATCACACCGGAAGAGACGACCGCTAGCTGCCAATAATGGCGAGTCGCGCCGATCGTAATGGCAAGCACGGTGGCCCCCAACGCAAGGCAGGTGCGTGGCCGCACGCCGCGGGCCCAGTTGCGATCAAACAACCAGGCCACAAGCCCTGCAATCACCAATGAAACGAGCAGGCGGTCGCTGCCAAAATCGGAAAAGGTCGGCGGCCGCATGGTGGACAGATCCATGGAACCCAGGACCACCACGGCGATCGCGGTCACCGGGGCAAAAATGTCGCGCCGCCGCTGGACCTCATAGGTGAAAAGCCCCACGATGGCCAGCGTAAGCAGTCCCCAGACCACCGGGGTCGCGGCCGCAAACGCATGGCCGATCGGGGCCCAGCCCGGCATGCGATGCGGCAGATCATAGACTGCCGCAAAAAAGCCGTTATGGGAAAAGACGCTGGCTGTGATGGCACTGAGCACCCCGGCAAACAACAAAAAGGCGCGAAGACGGCGCAGCGTCACAACCAGCGCGGCTGGCCAAGAAAGCTGGCGCCACCACTGATGCAGGCGCGTGAGTGTGCGTTCGAGTCGCTGACCAATTTTCCCCAAGATGGACCACCTCCGTTCGTGCGTCGACTGGGCGCACTGAGTACTGTTATTATTGCGCGGCTGACCATTAATATCAATGCAGGCGCGGCGTGGCAATGGTAATATTAGGGCAGAGACGAACAAAGGAGTGCAAAAAATGACAAAGCCATTAGCAAAATACATCGACCACACCCTGCTCAAGCCGGAAGCCACGCAGGATCAGATCGACCGGGTCTTGGATGAAGCCAAGCAGTATGATTTCGCATCCGTGTGCATCAATCCGTACTGGGTCCCGCGCGCGGCGGCGGCTCTGGCTGGGACCGACGTGACGGTGTGCACCGTGATCGGCTTTCCGCTGGGGGCCAACACGACGACGATCAAGGTCGCCGAAGCCAAAGAGGCCATCGCAAATGGAGCCGGCGAGGTGGACATGGTCTTGAACATCGGCGAGCTCAAAGCCGGCCATGACGCGGCGGTGCAGGCGGATATCGCGGCTGTCGCGGATGCGGCCCATGCCGGTCACGCGCTGCTGAAAGTGATCATCGAAGCCGCCCTGCTCACGGACGACGAGAAAGTCACCGCCTGCAAGCTGGCAGAAGCGGCCAACGCCGATTTCGTCAAGACTTCGACCGGTTTTGCAAACGGCGGCGCGACGGTCCATGATGTGGCGCTGATGAAGCAGACGGTCGGCGATCGCCTGCAAGTCAAGGCGGCAGGTGGCATTCACACCTATGCCGACGCCAAGGCGCTGATCGAAGCCGGGGCGGATCGCTTGGGCGCAAGTGCCGGCGTGGCCATCATGAAGGAAGCAGGCGAAGCGTAATGGCAAAATTCAAACGCGTCATCGCGATCGTGACGGACTCCATCGGAATCGGTGAAGCGCCCGATGCGGCAAAATACAATGATGTTGGGGCCGACACGTTGGGCCACATCGGCGACTTTTTCAAGGGCGACTGGGCCTTGCCGAACTGGCAGCAGCTCGGACTTGGCAATATTCGCCGCGATGCCCCGATTCAAGGCGTTGAACCGATTGCTGACCCGCTCGGTTATTTTGGCAAAATGTATGAGATCTCGGCTGGCAAGGACAGCATGGATGGCCACTGGGAAATGATGGGCCTGCCGGTGACGGAACCGCTTGGCTTTTTCCCCAATGGCTTCCCGGCTGAGTTGATTCAAAAGATCGAGGCGTTCTCTGGGCGCAAGGTGATCGTGAACCTGCCGTATTCGGGCACCGAGGTCATCGCTAAATATGGGGAGCAGCAGCTCAAGACCGGCGACCTGATCGTCTACACATCGGGGGATTCGGTGCTGCAGATCGCGGCGAACACCGCCGTGATTCCGCTGGCGGAGTTGTATAAGATCTGCGAATATGCGCGCAGCATCACCACCGATCAGCCGTATCGCATCGGGCGGGTGATCGCGCGGCCGTATGTCGGCGACAGCGCAGACACGTTTACCCGCACGTCGGATCGCCATGACTATGCGCTGATGCCAAACGCGCCGACGGATCTCGACCGCCTGCAAGCGGCCGGCGTGCCAACGTATGGCGTGGGCAAGATCAACGACATCTTTTCTGGCCAGGGCCTGGATGATGGCGTGCACACCATTTCAAATGATGATGGTATGACACAGACCATCAAGGCGGTCACGGATGGCCGGACTGGCTTTATTTTCACCAACCTCGTGGACTTCGATGCGATGTATGGCCACCGCCGCAACGCGCAAGGGGATGGCGACGCGCTGATGGCGTTTGACGCGCGGCTTGGCGAATTGCTGGCTGAGATGGAAGACGACGACCTGCTGATGATCACGTCCGACCACGGCAACGATCCGACCTTCCGTGGCACGGACCACACGCGGGAATTTGTGCCGTTGGTTGTCTATTCGCCAGGCCTGCCGGGTAACGGTGACTTGGGCGTCCGCCCGCCTTTTGCTGACATGGGGGCCACCATCTTGGACAACTTCGGGGTGGCCAATGACGGCAGCGGCCAGTCATTTTTGAGCGAGTTAAATTAGCTTTATATAGGAAGAAATAAACTGTAAAGTGAGTTGACCAACTGCGGCATCCCATGCGGCAGTAAGGCTGAAAGGAGCTCGTGATGAGTACACATATCGAAGCCAAACAGGGCGAGATCGCGGATGTCGTCTTGCTGCCAGGCGATCCACTCCGCGCCAAATACATTGCGGAGACCTATCTGGATGATCCGGTGCGCTATAACACGGTGCGCAACGCGTTTGGCTATACCGGCACCTATCAGGGCCGACGTATTTCCGTCCAGGCGACGGGGATGGGGATTCCGTCCATTAGTATTTATATCACGGAGTTAATGGTCGATTATGGCGTGAAAACACTGATTCGCGTGGGTACGGCAGGTGGTCTCGGCCCCGATGTGCATGTGCGCGATGTCGTGCTGGCCCAGGGCGCGACCACCGATTCCTCGATCATCCTCAATACCTTTGGCGCGGGCTTGTATTTTGCCCCACTGGCCGATTTTGGCCTGCTTCACCGGGCGTACCAATGCGCCCAGCAAAAACAGATCCGCGTGCAGGTGGGTAATGTGCTCGGGGAGGATCGGTTCTACAACGACGAAATGGATCGGCAAAAGTTGATCGATTACGGCGTATTAGCCACCGAGATGGAAACGCCGGCACTTTATTTACTCGCTGCAAAATATCACCGGCGGGCGCTGGCAATCTTGACCGTGTCAAATCACCTGATCACAGGTGAGGAGACCACGGCAGAGGAGCGCCAGACGAGTTTTGATGACATGATCGTGCTTTCGTTAACCGTTGCACAAGGTCTGTAACACAATTGAAAAATTTCACCGGTCAGCGGGAGAAAATGCCCGCATGACCGGTTTTTTTTGTAACAAATGCGGCGCTTTCATCATGAACGAACAGGCATTCGGGTGCAAAGAATATTTGAACGTGTTAATGTGGTCACAGTTGCTTAAGAATCTTTAAAAATAAATGCGTTTATCTGACGCGATAAGTAGTTTGAATGGAGGATCGTTGCATGGTTAAGACAAAACAAGTCGTCGCTTTAACAGCAGGGCTCGTCGGTGCGGCTGGGGCCGCAGTGCTCTCTGCAAACACGAATACTGTCAGTGCCGCAACCGGGACTGTGACCTATAAAGACGGCGCGACTACCGTTTGGGGGACCCCTGCGTTCAACCAGGTCAAGCGTTACGTGACCTATAACGAAACGATCAACGTGATCGGCCAAAAGACAGTTAACGGGGCAACCTGGTATCAGATCGGCGCCGGCGAATGGATTCCGGATACTTATCTGCAGGTCGGTGGCACCACCAAAAAGGCGACCACCACAACCACAACGGCCGCTGCACCTAGCAGCAGCAGCAGTGCCTCCAGCCAGACCCTTTCCGTGACCTACACCACTGGTGCGGTGACGGTCTGGGCCGGCACCAGCTACACGCATCCGACTGGCCAGTACCTGACCGCCGGCAACAAGTACACCGCAGTTGCCAAAACGACTGCCGGTGGTGAGACCTGGTATCGCCTGAGCAATGGCGGTTATGTCCCGGCACGCTTTGTTGCAGCTGGGGCTGGCGCCACGGCTTCCACACCTGCCAAGACCACCACGACCACGAGTACCGCTTCGAAGACCACGACGCCGGCTCAGTCCACCGCGACCAGCACGACCAAGCTGACCATCAGCTATACCGGTGGAGCAGTGACGGTTTGGGCAAGCGCCGGCTACAGCACGCCAAATGGCTCATATTTGACAAATGGCTCGACTGTGACCGCGACGGGCAAAGTGACCGCTTCTGGTGAGACTTGGTACAAGTTGAGCAATGGCGGCTATGTCCCAGCGCGCTTTGTATCCACGGGCGCTGCGACCAGCACGTCAGCGACCTCGACGCCTGCCAAGACGACCGCCACGACGAACACCGCTTCTAAGACGACCACCACGCCTGCCAAGCCAGCGACCTCTGCGCCTGCAACGACCACGAACACGACCAACGTTTCTTCCAGTGCCAGCCGCACCGCGAAGATCAATGCCGTGATCGCGCTGGCCAAACAGCAGATCGGCAAGCCTTACCAATGGGGCGGCAAGGGCCCAACGAGCTTTGATTGCTCCGGCCTCATGCATTATGTTTTCCTGAATGCGATCGGCACCGAGATCGGTGGCTGGAGCGTCCCTCAGGAATCCGCCGGGGAGGTCATCTCCGTCAGCAACCTTCAAAAAGGTGACCTGGTCTTCTGGGGTGCCCGTGGTGCTTCCTATCACGTTGCGCTGTACCTTGGCGGCGGCCAGTATCTCAACGCCCCACAGCCTGGCGAAAACGTCCAGATCGACTCGTTCTCCGCGTACTTCGAACCTTCTTTTGGGGTTCACGTGGACCTTTAATTCAAAACTGTACTGGCGCTCGCTGCGGCGGGCGTTTTTTGTTTGTCCAGACGTGGTTGCGGCGCTGGAAAAATGGACAAAAAAAGGCCGATCCAGTTGCGTTGCAGACCGCAACTGGATCGGTCAATTTAGTTACTGTTCCCGATACAACGTCACCAGGCGGGCGTCACGCCGCTTGGGTCGATCTTTGGTGCGGGTCAGGGCGTCTGTTCAGCGGCCCTCGTTTGTCAGATTGGTCCTGGCCGTTTGACCGCACTTAATACGGCCTTGATGAAGGGATTTTTTTAGATCTCCCAAATCGTTGCTTTCCAACTCGTTAGGGGGACGTGATCGGCGTCCCAGCCCGCAGTGGTGCCGGGCTTTTCCGGAAGTACTTGTTCATTTGCCTGGTGTACCCAGGGTGACTAGGCAGGGTGGCCCTCCCAGTGACGGTCGCCGTCTCGACACGAGACCAACTAATCGTGCCGCGGTGTGTTCGCGAAAATCACCGCGCCGTTGGACTCGCTCTCGACATGGGGTGACTGCAACGAACTGCGACATTTGCCGGTCGCCTTGCAGACACCCAATCTTAAGATAGTGCCAGTATAATCTCGAAAGCGTTTTCTGGCAAGAGATCCGATTGCGGGCGACGCTTCGGTAAAAACGTTGATACAGCGCGGATGCGAGACTGTTTTAGACTAAAAAAAAGCCGAAGTACCGACTTCGACAAAATCTTTTACATAACATTTACGTGGCAAAAAAAGGGAGCCAAGACAAGATTGAGTCTTCACAAATAAAACGCCCTGAGACAGCAAGGGCGGGAGCCACAGTCGATGACATTTCATCCGAAACGCAAAAACTCAATAATCATGGCGACAGATGCCCAGTTAGGCCAGCCACCGGCCCATGATGGTCAAAAAGTGGCTCAGTTGCCACTTGCGCACGGCACCTAACCCGGGGAAGTGGCGCGCGGCTAGGGCTTCTGAAATGGCGGTCGTGCCCGGCGTGACCGCTTCCGGATGCGTTGTCAGCCATTCCTGCATGTTCGCGGCGGCCTCGAAGAATTTTTCCCCTGGAGCATCGAAGCCATCGTTGCTGTGCGAGACGAAATGATGCATCCACAGTGTGCCGTTTTTCCCCGGGTATAAGAGATGCAGCGCGATCGCCCGCTGCGGGTAGCCGTGCGGGTCGTAGGTCGCGCGGGACAGCGGGTAGTCCGCAAAGCCGATGCCGGGCAGGGCGGCGCGCTGGTATTGGTAAAATTCATCCGGCATGGACGCATAATCTTCGGTCCGCTGGCGGCCGGGAGTGTGATCTTCCAGATAGATCGCGCGGGGATGGGCCAGCGCCCGCACCCTTGCGGCATTCGGGACCACGGCGCGTTGGGTCGGGGCCAGCAGCGCGGCCTGGGTCTTGGTCTGCGCCAACACGAGCGGCGCGTCAAGGGGGTCAAACCAGCGAGCCGGTTGGACCCACTCGTTCCAGATCAGCGGGTAGCGCGGCTCTGCCAACAGGCCATAGTCCCCGACGCTGGCATTGGCGATGACAAAAAGCGGGTGCTCGGCGGCGGTCGCGGCGCGCAACACCTTGGCCAGGGCACTGCTGTCCTTGACCGGTTCGATGATCGGCACGATCCGCGGCGAGAGTTGGCCTTGTTGCAACAGGCCGCTCAGCGCAAGCAAGTCCCATTGGCGCCCGCGAATCAGGGGACAATACTGCAGTGGCGCGGTCATGACAGCGCCTCGGGGGTGGCGGGGCCGGCGCCGGTACCTGCTGTGCCTGCTGATCTCTCGTCCGCCCCGCGCTGCACTTGGTCCGCACCGGCCTGTCTCCCGCTTGCCAGTTTGGCCGCCGCAACTTCACTGGCCAGGGCGTCGACTTCTTCCTGCAGGGCGTCGATGGTGGTGTTTTGCAGCTCGGCGGCGAAGCGGTCGTACAGGTTGGCCTCTGGGTCATAGACATCGTAGTCACGGGTGCGCCGGCGCAGCTCCTTGGCCAGTTCGTCGACGGCAAAGCCAGAGAGGCCGCGCGCCTTTTGCTTGGCCTTGCGCACTTCACGGTCCAGGCTGGCGATGAAGCGGGTGGTCAGGGCCGCCTCGTCAACTGCCAGCGTCTGAAACCGGGCCGGCCGGACGATGGTCAGTTGGCCGGGCGCAAGCGGCACGTCGGCGGTCGCGGCAAGCTTGGCTGCATCAAAGGCGCGATAAGTCATGACGCCGATGCCCGCCGGAATCTCGGCAGCCAGTTTTGTGTACAATTTGGCCGGCAAAACGAAGTAATTATAATTGCCGATGAAACTGAGCTTCGCGTGGCTGTGAAAATCGCTAGCGGTGACTTTCAGCTCGAAGCATCGCCACACGCGCTGGCCGTTTTCATCTTGCATCACTAGGGTGTCGACGATGCCGAGGTCATCGGGCATGGTCACCTCGTCGACGGCGGTCCCACCGAGGTCTTCCCAGTAGGCGTAGAGCGTTTTTTCAAGGTCGAGTGTCAGTGCGGTTTTCGTCATCTGCCGTCGCCTCCCAATAGGTCTTCCGTGGCCTGCCAAAAGAGTGTGAGTTGGGTCGCCAGCTCGTCCGTGGACCGTGACACTGTGGCATGGTCCCAATGCGGTGGAAATAATTCCGCGTATCTATTTTCCGCGAAGCGGGCGTCCAAAAGGAGAATCACCCCGCGGTCATGCTTGCCGCGGATCACGCGCCCGCCGGCTTGCAGGACGTTGTTGAAGCCGGGCAGTTGGTAGGCGTAGGCGAACCCGTTGCCGTTCTTGCGGTCAAAATAATCGCGCAGGCGGTCGGTTTCGGAGTTGAGCCCGGGCAGGCCGACGGAGATGATGGCCGCGCCGATCAGCTGCTCGCCTTTGAGGTCGATGCCTTCTGAGAAGATCCCGCCGAGAATGGCAAAGCCGACGACCGGGTCGATGTTGTCCCGGAACTCGTCGAGAAACGCGCTGCGGTCTTCGGCGCTCATTTGCGCGGTCTGGCGGACGGTCTTCAAGTGCGGCGCGGCGGTCTCAAAGGCAGTCGCGACTTGATCGAGGTAGCCGTACGACGGCAAAAAAACGAGGTAGTGGCCGGCATGCGCGGTCACCATCACCAGCAGGCTCTCGATCACCTGAGGGAGGCTGGCCTGGCGCTGACGGTAGGTGGTGCGAATATTCGTCGCGACGATCACTGCCTGGCGCGCCGGCGGAAACGGCGACGGGAGGCGATAGGCGAGCGACGCGTCGACGCCCCCCAAGACGTCGCGGTAATAATCCAGTGGCGAAAGGGTCGCGGAAAATAGTACGGCACCGCGCCCAAGATTCAGCGAGCCATCGATGAAGGCGGAGGGATCCAGGCACAGCTGTTTGATGGTCACACTTTGGCTGGTCAGACTGACTTTGGTCTCAAAGGCGTCGTTGTAGAATTCGTTGATGCGCAGGTAGCCGAGCACGATGAAATAGGCCGGCAGAAGGAGGTCCACCAAGGCCTGTTGATGGGTGTCCATGTCGGTGCTGAGATAATCGTGAATCGCGCTACCGAGGCGGGTGAGCTGGCCGGCGAAACTGTCCAGGCTTTCGGGCTGAAACACTTCATCCTGGCCCTCCGGCACGCCGGCACGCACAACGTCAAAGGCGGTCAAGAGCTTGGTCAATTCGCCTTTGATAGCGGGGATGGCCTTACCTTTGAACGGGGCGATGGCGACTTTCAGCGCAGTGAAGTCGGTGTCGGTGATCTCGGCTGAATACATGTCGCGCGCTCGGGAAACGAGGTTGTGTGCCTCGTCGATCAGAAAGAAGTTGCCTTTGTCCGGGCCGCTGAAGAACCGCTGGAGAAAAACAGCGGGATCAAAGAGGTAATTGTAGTCACAAATGATGACATCGCAAAATAAGCTGGCGTCCAGGGAGAATTCGAAGGGCTCCAGCCTGTGTTTTTTCGCGTAGCGCTCGATGACCGGGCGGGTGAGTTGGTCCTCGTTGTCTAGCAGATCCTTCAACGCGGGCTTCAGCCGGTCGTAATAGCCAATCATGTACGGATTTTTCGTGGCGTCATCTGGCTCGTCGGGAAATCTGATCGTGTCTTTGGCGGTCAGGGTGATGCTTTTGGCGCGCAGCCCGCCGTTTGCCAGCAGGTTCATCGCGGTCTCGGCGACGTGGCGCGTGCTTTGCTTGGCGGTCAGGTAGAAGGCGCGATTGACGAGGCCTTCGCCCATGGCCTTGATAGTGGGAAAAAGGGTGGAGATCGTCTTGCCCGTACCGGTTGGGGCCTCCACAAACAGCCGCTGCTCGGTCATGATGGTCTTGTAAACGGCCACGGCGAGCTCGCGCTGGCCTTTGCGGTAGGCGGGGAAGGGAAAATCCAAGGTGGCAATGCTGGCATTGCGGCGAGCAACGATATCACTGCGCATTTTCAGCCAGTCGGCAAATTCGTCGATGAGGTCGTCAAAAACGGTGGCAAGTTCTTCTGCGCTGCGTTTTTCGGTGAAACGGGTCACCTTGTCGTTGCTGGTCTGATAGTAGACGAGGTCGATCTCAATGCTGTCCAGGTCGCGGTCTTCGCACAAAAAATGCGCGTACACGCGGGCCTGTGCCCAGTATCGGTCCTGCGTGTTTTTGGTGACTTGTTCCCAGGCGCGCGCGGAGGTCTTGATCTCTTCGATCACGACTTTATCGCCAGTCGTCTGCACGCCGTCTGCGCGGCCGTCGATGATGTAGTCGACGTCATTGACGGTCACGTGATGGGCGAGGTAGACTTCTTTTTCGTAGTCGTCGTCATAGGCGGACTGGAGGCGGCGGTGGATCTGGGCGCCGATCAGCGCGGTGTTGCTGGAGTTGGTAGTCACGGGGTCGAGGTCGCCGGTGCGCACGGTCAGCTCAACCAACTCGCGCACGCCGATTCGTTCACTTGTCATTGCCTCGCCCCCTTCTGTCTTTGATTAGTATAAAACACCTGTTCGCGCGTTGAAAGGGGACAGCCAGTCGTAAACGCCCGGGTGGGCTCCGGCCAGAAATTGGCTGGAACGCTCCCAAGTGACTTTATGCCCGCAGAGTGCGCGGTCATAAAGCTCACTTTCGGCGTAAGCGGCAGAGCCGCTAACGCCGACGAGGGGGCTGAGCCATTTCTGGCCGGTGCCCACCCTTATAGTCAGGTTCTATTTTACGAACGCGCATGTTTTTATGTTGGCAGACAGAAAAGGCGGGCGTAGTGGGGCGGTGCTATTTGCAAATCACAGTCGGCATGGTACGGAAGTTGGCACGCTATATCGCTCAATGTCGTCGCTGTCGACTTTTATAGGAAGAAATGACGACCCGACGCTTACGCCTCGATTATCCCCGCCATTCCGCGCGCCGCCCATTTTCCCCGCGCGCAAAACTTGCCCCCGTCGGTTAAGTTGGGCTATGATTGGCCATAGACTACAAGAAGAAGGTTGAGTATGGATATCAACGTCAAAGCTTTCCAAGACGCGATCGCAGAAGATAATTTTGAAAAGACGACGCACACGGTCACTCAGACGGCGCTGTTGGCTGACCCAGCGGCTGCGCTTGCGCCGCTTTTTGCCGATCTGGATCAGGCGCTGGCGGCGGGCAATTTGTTGCAGGCGTCCTTGGTCGCGGATGGTGAGGATGAGATCGGGGTGCGGCTTGAGACCGGTGTGATCAATCTACCGTTTGCCGACAGCAAGAAGGTCGCAAATTTCGTGGCGGCGGACAGTTTGGTGCCGCTCAAGGTGTATCTGATCATCACGTCGCCGTTTGTGAACGTGTCGCATTTGCGCATCGACGAGGTCACGACGGTCGACAACTATTTGGCTGGGAAAAATAGCCAGCAGGCGGCTGTCATTGCCGACGTCCAGGAAAAACTGGATGTGATCGAGACGAACCGCAAAACGCCAAAGCCAGCCGCCCCGGCCCCTGCCGCGCGGATCACGAGCCGGAGCACGACCACCCGCGGGAAGACGCCGCGCAAGCCGAGCGCCCGCACGACCAACACCGTCAAGGCCGGCTCGCGGAAAAAGACGACGGCCAAAACGGCGACCAAGGCAAAGGTTGCGCCAAAAACCACGGCAAAGTCGACCAGCAAAGCGCCAGCAAAGACGACCAGCAAGACCACGACTAAGGCAGCCGCAAAGAAGTCCCCGGCTACCAAGACCACCGCTGCGACAAAAAAGACCACATCTACCAAGCGGACCACCAAGACCACCTCAACTAAGGCGGCCACCAAGAAATAAACCTAAGTATCGGGGCAACCCGATCCGCTTCATCCAGGCGCACGCCTTTTTTCATTGAGGCGTGCGTTTTGCGTCTTTGTGAATCAAAAAGTCGACCCCACCACAGGGCCGACTGAAATTAATTGGAGGTCAGGCAGTCGATCACTGTTCCGACTGACTGTAATTGCGATGGATATCCGCTTCCGCATCCCAATCCTCGAAATGAGAACTGTTGGATGTCCATTTGTAAATGCGTGGATGTTTTTTCCGGTACCACATCTCGACCGACTCCTCAATGACCGCCATCAAGATCACGATGGGGCCGAAACGGATGAAGTTGATGATGACGCCGGCGAATGCGAAGACAGCGAAATAGTAATACCAGCAAAGGATATAGGCGATCCAGCGAATGATCAGATCCCGCCGCCGTCGCCGAATCCATTTGAGGTCGTCATAGGTCGGGAGAATCGTCCGCCGCGCCCGGGCAATCTCAGTCGTTTCTTCAATGGTTCTGCGTTCGATCATGGGATCAACTCCCCTCATGAAAGCATAGCGTTAATTTGAAGCGTTGCTTGAAACCGATAATCAGGAGCATGTGGTAAGGCGTCCAGTAGCGTCAGCTTCTGAAGTCGCCAATCGGTCAGCACCACCATCTCTTGTCCTTAATGAAAATGCTATCATAATTCTGCATAGTTGGACTCATTTAACGGCATCGAGTTTCAGATATGCAACTAGGAGGATAACATGAAAGAACAATCTTCTGGGGCGTTGTTTCGGGCGATTCGGCTCAGTCGGGGTTGGACGATCGACCAAGTGCGGGGCGATATCAGTCGTAGCACGGTCTCCCGGTTTGAAAATGATCAGGTAGCGCTGCTGATAGAGCGGTTTAATATGCTGTTGCAACAGAGTGGCATCTCATTCAGTGAGGTGATGTCAAACCGCGAGCAAGAAAACTATACGGAAAATTTCACCTCGTTTGATGCACCATTTCTCTGGCAACAGCTACAACTCGCGATGCGATCTGAATCCGTTGGGCCGCTCAAACCGGTGTTGGCCCAATTGGAACGGTTGAATGGACCGATGGCAGTGATTATGCTGAGTGCAGTCAAGATGGTCCGTGATTCTTTTGACCCAGCAAATGCCACAAGCAGTGAAAAAGATGGTCAGCCTGTGCAGACTTTTCTGACACATCCAGGAACCTGGTACGATTTGGAATATCGGCTATTTGCACTCTTGATCTATATTTATCCCAGGAACGCGGCAGGGCCGCTGCTTAAACGGGCACTTAGCGAGTATGCGAAATACTCGAATAGCCAATATGCCGGTAGTTTCATGCTCGGCCTGCATAATGCCACGCTAAAAGCCATCGTGGATCACGACGAAACGACCAGTCAGATGCTGTTGGCCGGACTGCGCGGATTTGATTCCGATTGGAACGGATTTTTCCTCCGCTACCGCATCACGGTGTTGGAATTCGTGCTGGATTACTCACTGACTAAGGAAATGAAAAATGTGGTCGCGCTGGATCAGATTCTGGCAACCTTGAAGTTATTGAAGGCGGACGCCATTTTGGCTGGAGAGGTCCAGTGGATCAAAGAATTGGACATTCCCATTCACGACCCGGCGTAGGCGAAATTGTTGCGCGCCTGAGCCGATTCCAAGAATGCTCCCGCAATCGCCGCTAGTCAGTTGCCCCGCCCGCCTCGGTTCCGGCGAGTTCGGCGATTGCCATCAGTGTTTCAGCGAGTTTGCCGATTGCCTCGGTGGAGACGCATTCAAATGGGCCGTGGAAATTGATGCCGCCGTTGAAGAGATTCGGTGTGGGGATACCCTGGAACGTGATCTTCGAGCCATCAGTGCCGCCGCGGAACGGGACGTATTTTGGCGTGAGCCCGACATGGCGAATGGCCGCCTCAGCTAGAGTCAGCGGCGTGCGGTCGCGGTCGATGATGGTGGCCATGTTGTAATACTGGTCGGCCATCGTGAAGGTGACGCGCGGCTCGGCGAACGGGGCGTTGAGGCCGGCCACCGCTTGGGCGAAGCTCGCTTTGCGCGCGGAAAAGTTGGCGGTGTCGAAGTCGCGAATGATGTAGGTGGCGATCGCCTCCTGAATCGTGCCGGTCAAACTGAGCTGCAGGTAAAACCCCTGCTTGCCGTCCGTCTCTTCCGGGCGCTCGAATTGGGGCAGGGCGGCGTCCAATTTTTCCGCTAGGGTGATCGCGTTGACCATCAAATTTTTCGCTTCTCCCGGATGAACACTGGTGCCGCGGAAAGTCACAACGGCTTGGGCTGCGTTGAACGTTTCGTATTCAATCTGGCCGAGGTCGCCGTTATCCAGGGTGTAGGCAAAATCGGTCGCAAACGTCGCGGCATCGAAGCGGTCCGCTCCGACGCCGATCTCCTCGTCGGGGCCAAACGCGAGCTTGATGGTCCCGTGCAGGATCGACGGGTCGGCCAGGAGCGCACGAACCGCGGCGATGGCCCCCGCGATACCGGCCTTATCATCGGCGCCAAGCAGGGTGGTGCCATCGGTCGTGATCAGTGTTTGGCCAAGGTATTGGGCGAGCGCCGGAAAATCTGTGGTGTTGAGGCTCAGGCCATTGGCAAAATTGATCGGCGCGCCATCATAATTTTCATGAAGCTGCGGGCGGGTATTAGTCGCGTTATAATCCGCGGTATCCAAATGGGCGATGAAGCCGATGCTGGGGCGGCCGTCCGTATTTGCCGGCAGGGTCGCGGTGACGAAGCTGTTGGCTGGATTCAGCTGCACGTCGCTGAGACCCATTGCCTCGAGCTGACCCACCAACAGCTTGGCCAGCTCAGTCTGGCCCGGGGTCGTGGGGATACGTGTCGGATGCGCCTCGTCCGAGCGGGTATTGATCTGAACATAGCGCAGAAAATCGGCCTGCAAAGCCGCCAAATCGATAGTTGTCATATGCGATTCCTCCGTGTGCCTCTATCGTCATGCAGCCCGGGCGGATTTGCAAGAAATTGCGCGCAAAAAACGCACGGATCAGCAGCGGCGCTTGCCGTTGAGAATCCGTGCGTTTTGCGTTGGCGATTGCCTTCAGATTTCAGTGGCTGGCCGCCTTGGCCGTTGCGTCCAGCGCTTCTGTGAGCGCGGCGCCCAAGGCCTGGGTGCCTGCTTCGATCTCGGTGAGGGTGCTGCTGGTGAAGTTCAACCTGGCCGCATTTTTCACCTGATGCGAGGCGTATAAAATTCGACTCGGCACGAAGGCGACATGCGCATCCGGCAAGCTGTGGTCGGCCATGAAGGCTTCCGCATCAAAGCCTTCCGGAAACGTCAGCCACAGGAAAAAGCCACCGGTGGGCCGGTCAAAATGCACGCAAGCTGGCAATGCACGCGCCAACCCCTCGGCCATCGCGGTCATTTTTTCCCGGTACAGGTCGCAGATCTGCGTGAGGTGCTGGTCAAAATCGTTCGTGGTCAAATAGCGGGCGACCGCATTCATGTTCAGGTGCGGGGATTCGACATCACTGGCCCCTTTGAGCGCGGTGAGGGCAGCCATCAGCGCCGGCGCCGCATGAAGCCACCCGAGGCGCAGACCCGGCGCAAGAATTTTCGAAAAACTACCCAGGAAGAGGACCCGGCCTTCAGTGTCGAAATGCTTGATCGGCGGAATCGGGGAGCCGCTGTAGCGGAGCCAGCGGTATGGGCTGTCCTCGATGATCGCGACGTCGTATTGGTTGGCCAAGGCGACCAAGGCGCGGCGCTTGGCCTCGCTCATCACAACGCCGGTGGGATTTTGAAAATCGGGCACGGTGTAGATCAACTTGACGGAATGCTGCATCAACACTTTTTGCAGCGCGCGCAGATCCATGCCATCGCCGGTCATCGGCACTTCGTAATACGTTGGCTGATACGCGTCGAAGGCGGACAGGCCACCCACATAGGTCGGCCCTTCGACGACCACGCCGTCGCCGGGTTCAAGAAACAGCCGGGCGGCCAGGTCGATGCCTTGCTGCGCGCCTTGCGTGATGAGAATGTCGTCAGGTGCGGCGGGCATGCCGTCTGCGGTCATTTGGGCGGCGAGCCACTTGCGCAGATCCGGGGCACCGCTTGAGCCGCCGTATTGCAAGCTGGCGTCCCCGCGAGCGGTCAGTTCGTCGCGCATCGCCCGGTCGATCGCCGCTTGCGGAAACGTGGCGGGATCCGGATAGCCGCCTGCAAACGAGATCGTGTTTTCCTTGGCCCCGGCAAACAGGGCACCCAGTCCTGAATCCATCACTTTGTTGACGCGCGTTGCAAATTGCATGCGATAGCCTCCTTCATCCTGGCGCCTTACGACGTTGTTCGTTGATTTAATCTTAATTCCCTCGCATAATGAAGTAAAATTCAACTTCTTCAAATATAGATGAACGGATTTCACGAAAGGAACGACTATGTCCAATTTTAGTTACGAGGTCTTTGCGGCGGTGGTGGAACAGGGTACCTTCATGCAGGCGGCGCTGGCGCTGAACGTCACGCCCAGCGCGGTGTCTCATTCGGTGTCCCAGCTGGAAGGCGACCTCGGGTTTCCACTTTTCATTCGCAATCGCACCGGCATTCAGCTCACCGAAGACGGACGCGCGATTCTGCCGACGATTCAGGCGATTCTCAACCTGGAGGATCAGCTGATTCAGGTGGCTGACAACATCAACGGACTCAACACCGGCCGCATCCGCATCGGCGCATTTTCCTCGGTGTCTACGAATTGGCTGCCGCCGATCATCCGGCGTTTCAAAAAACGGTACCCAAAAGTGGACGTGGATGTGGTCCAGGGCGGCTTTAACGAAATCGTCGAGCAGGTCCGTGTCGGGAGTATTGACATCGGTTTTTCCCTGGCGCCAGTGTCAGATCAATTGATCGTGCGGCCGCTGCTTCAGGACCCGATCTATTGCATCACGCCGCGCGATTTTCAGCCGAAAAACGGGACGTTCATGACCGACGCGGACATGAGCAAGCAGCGCTTCATCCTCCAGCAAAGCGATTACGACCGCGACACCAAGGCGGCGCTCGATCGCTACAAGGTCTCCAGTAACTCCCTGCGCTACTCGATCGATGACCAATCGATTCTCTCAATGGTCGAAGCCGGCCTCGGCTGGGGCATCCTCCCGAAGCTCGCCTTGCAAAAATTGATGGGTGACGTCAACGTCTTCCCATTCTCGGAGCCATTCGACCGCACCCTGGTCATGGTCATGAACCCAACCACTCAAAAATCCCCCTCTGTGGCCAAAATGCAGACGGTGATTCTGGATTACCTGGAAGGCGAATACGGGGAGTTATTGTTGCAGAGGGAAAAATGAGGGCAGGCGCGGGCCTGCTGTGAGCGGGACGATAGACGGAAATCGTTAGTGGGCTCAGATGGACCGGATTGGCATCGTCTTCAGTGAAAGGTGGATCACTGTAATTGAAAAACCTTTCTCATGGTTGAGCGATACGGTTTTTGAGAAAGAGGCTTCTGATTGGTATCGATCAGCTGACGTTTTGAAGCAACACCCGCAATCTTGCACAAACTAAACACACAAGGACACTCGCTCCACCACGTTTCTTCTATTAAACAACCGCCTCAAACATGCTATACTGGATTCCAATCACGCGACGGAGGACAAGCCATGCAGCGCAAATTGATCGCCTTAGATCTCGACGGGACCACCTTAAATGCCAAGGGCGCACTGACCCCACGTACGATCGCGGTGCTAGAAGCGGCCAGCGCCGCCGGGCATCAAGTGGTCATCACAACGGGCCGGCCGGATTCGATCTCCGAGCCATTTTACGATCAACTGCACCTAACCGCGCCAATGATCAATTTCAACGGCGCGCTGATTCACGTGCCGCATCAGCATTGGGCCGGCGAACATGCTGTGACCCTGCCGATCGCGACCGCGCTTGGCCTGCAGGAGTTCAAGGCCGACTATGACATCAAGGTGATGGTCGCGGAAGGCAAGCAATTGTTGGTGGCGGATCATGGCTACACCGATATTCCGTTTTTGCCGGACATGCCGACGCCGACGCGCCTATTTGATGCCGCCGGGCTGACCCAGAACCCAATCTCGGTGACCATGTTCATCGACGAGGCGACCTTAGACCCACTTTCCGCTGCGATCGCCGGGCGTTTTCCAGACTTGGCCGCGAAGACCTGGGGTGCCTGGAGCGGTGAAAATACGGCGCTGGAAGTGACCGCACCGAACACCTCAAAATCCCGGGCGCTGGCGTATGTCGCGGACGCTTGTGGCATCGCGCGCACCGATATTTGGGCCTTCGGGGATGACCTGAACGACTTGGACATGATCGAGTTTGCCGGCGTTGGGGTCGCGATGGCCAATGCCCGGCCGCAGATCTTAGCTGCGGCGGACGATGTGACCGGTGATGACAACGACCATGATGGCGTGGCGGCGTATCTCGCAAAGGCCCTGCATCTGGCCGCCTAATTGGGCGCCGAAAATCGCTGGCGAAACTCACTGACGAGGACTGCTGCGGAAACCCACCGCCGGACTCAACTACGGAAACCCACCGCCGAGCCCAATGGCGGAAAACAACTATCTCAATGACACAAGTAAACTGATAAAAGGACTGGCGACCTACTTTTGACCACTGAGCTTTGGATCGTGCGGCATGGACAAACGAAATTTAACGTCGAAGACCGCGTGCAGGGAATGGCGAACTCCGACTTGACGGATAAGGGCATCGCGGACGCCCGCGCGCTTGGCCGGGGCCTGGCGCAGGATGGCATCACCTTCGACCGCGCGTATGCCAGCGACCTCACGCGGGCCGCAGATACGGCACGACTGGCGTTGGATGCCGCTGGGCAAGAAAGGCTTGCAATCACCGAAACAGTCGGCCTGCGTGAAGAAAATTACGGCAAGTATGAGGGCCAGTTGACCAACGATTTTTCCCAAGAATTGTTCGGTCTGCCGAATTTCACCGCGGCCTTGCTTGCGCACCAGTTGACGTTGGCGCAGATCGCTGACGCCACCCGTGCGACGAATGAGGACCAGGTGCCAAACCGCGCCGAAGACAACGCGATGGTGCAGAATCGGCTGGACCAAACGCTGCGCACGATCGGCCAAGAGGCGCTTGGCGAAGGCGACCGGCGCGTGCTGGCGGTCAGTCACGGGACCGCGATCTTGATGTGGCTGAACTTTATCGGCTTTGACACCGGCGGCCAGGAAATGTTGCACAATGCCAGTGTGACGCGCGTGGTCTTTGATGGGACGCGGTTCACTGTGGTCGACTTTGATGATTTGAAGTGGACGAAGTGACGAAACGGCAAGCTGCGAGCCAATCTGTTGCGCGCGGCTTGTCGTTTTGCTATTCTGGAAAAAATTGGGCGGAGGGGGTCGCAACATGGCGGACAAAAAGTTGAGCCGGCGGGATCTATTTTTTATCGGGGCAATGCTGTTCGGGCTGTTCTTTGGCGCGGGCAATCTGATCTTTCCGGTGTTTGTTGGCCAAGAGGCAGGCACCGCCTATTGGCCCGCGCTGATCGGGTTTTTGCTGTCGGGCGTCGGCCTGCCGCTTTTGGGTGTCGCCGCGATCGGGCTGACCAAAACGGATGGCGTGTTTGAGCTGGCCGAGCGGGTCAACCGCCCGTTTGGCTACGGCTTCACCATTTTGCTTTATCTGTGTATCGGCCCGCTGTTTGCCTTGCCGCGGCTGGCGTCGATCTCGTTTGAGGTCGGCCTGGCGCCGTTTGTAGCGACCCGTATCAGCCGGCCGGCCCTGTTCGTCTATTCACTCCTATTTTTCGCCGTGGCGTGGTGGTTTGCGCGGCGCCCGAGCAAGATCATGGTCACAGTGGGCAAAGTCCTGACGCCGGCGTTTCTGGTCAGCCTCGGGGTGCTGCTCGTGATGGTGCTGGTGCGGCCGCTTGGAGGCGGCGCCGCGGCTCACGGGGTGTACGCTAGCCAGCCACTGGCGACGGGCTTCACCGCGGGCTATTCCACGATGGATGCGCTGGCCGCCTTGGCGTTTGGCATCATCGTGGTCAAGGCGATCCGCCAGCTCGGCGTGACGGCGCCAACCCAGGTCGCAACGGACACAATTCGCGCCGGGGCGATCGCGATCGTCATGATGGGCGTGCTGTATGCGTTGTTGGCGCTGCTTGGCCGCAATGCGCTGGGCGTGTTCGGCCGCGCCGCAAATGGCGGCCCGATCCTGGCCAATGTGGCGCATGCGTATTTTGGGGATTTGGGCAATGTCTTGCTGATGGTGATCGTGGTGCTCGCCTGTTTGAAAACAGCAATCGGCCTGATCACCGCGTTCGGGGACACATTCAAGGAGCTATTCCCCGCACTCCCGTATCAGGGCCTCATCGCATTTGCGGCGCTGGTGCCGCTGTTTTTCGCGAACATCGGCCTCGACCGCTTGCTCGCGGTGTCCACGCCAGTTCTGTATTTTATTTACCCGCTGGCAATTGTGCTGATTCTGCTGGGCCTGCTCAGTCCATTTTTAGGCCAGTCGCGCTGGCTACTCAATACCGCGATGCTGTTCACCGTGTTGCCTGCGCTTCTCGATGGGCTCAATGCGTTGCCGGCTGACGCCAAAATAGGGTGGATCGCGCAGTTATTGACGATTGGTGATCATCTACCCGGGTTTGCCGTGGGCCTCGGCTGGATCGTGCCCGCCGTGATCGGCGTGGCGCTGGGCTGGGTCTTGGCCAAGACAGTGGGTCGGGGAAAATAAGTTGCGCCGATGCGACAAAAAAGGCATCCTGCTTTGCGATTGTGCGAGCAGGGTGCCTTTTGACGTGTTTGTGGGTGGACTGGGGCAGTTACTCGACTGCCGTTTCCTCCTCGGCTGGCGGATCGATGCGGCCGCCGCCGAGATTTTTTACGATGGATTTGAAATTGATGACAATTTTGAAGTTGAGCTCCGCCACGTTTTGCTTGTCGCTCGCATCAAAATCGGTGATGTTGAGCAGGGCAGAATTCTCATACATTTTCTGCACGGTCCCGGTGAACGGCCGGTCCATGTCCTCTTTGACTTTGCACTTTAGGCTGTCGCCCAGATGAACTTCTTCTCTTTTCATGTGCGTTCAAATCCTTTCGCTGATCAATTTTCTTCAATTGATAGACGACATACTAATGCATACCAAGTAAGAAAGCAAGAGCCTTCAGTCGGAATTGCGCGATATTTTTATTTTTATCGTGCAAGCGCATCCACGTCAAAAACATGATAGCGCTGTCACCTATATTTGTAACGAAAAAATGGTGACAAAGTGATGATAGTCTGCGAATCAAATTTTGAGTGAGCCGTTCTCAGTTTTTCTGGTCACGTTTGGGGAGTGCTCGGCTTCACACCTCTCCATAGTCGGGCTCCGCGCGGCAGGTCTGAGACATCTAGTCAGCCTAGTCGCTCGATGGCTAAGGACGCCATCAACCGCCTAGGCCGCACTAGTTGCTCAGACCTAAACGCCGCGCTCCGCACCCTTTTTCCTCCGAGACTTGCGAATCCCGCCGCACTTGGCTATCGTATAGAGGTAGTACACTCAGGAAAGGATGGCTGAACTATGGCAAAATCAGTCACGATCAATGAACTGACACCGGATGCGCAAAACGCGGCGGTTGAAAGCTTTGCAAAATTCTACTTAGATAAATTCTCTAATGAGGGACTTGATGTGATCGCCCAGATCGATGGCACCGGCCACATCGCCGACATCAACCAGTGGCTGATCGACAATCCGGCGCTGTCCTCTGAGGCGCGCATCGCGGGGCTCCTTGTTGCCCGCCATGACAATTTCGTTGAACTGCTTTCCGTCCTCAAGACGACCTTCAACGAATCCGGCATCCCAGACGTTTCCTGGAGCGACTGGTTCAAAGAACAAGAAACAAAGATTCCACAGGGCCGCTGAGCCCGAGGCGACTGGCTGCGTTAGCTGGTCGCCTTTTTATTTTGCGCGTGCTTTGAATTCGCTTCGTGATGGTAACACCTGCTGGCGGAAATCGTCAAAGATTAGGATCGGGTCAGCCAAAACAGGCCGAACCTCAACGCTTTACACGCTTCAACAATTAGGCGAAAATAAGTTGTACGCAAAGGAGGATGGCGCTTTGGACAACTATCTGATCGTCAGCGATATCGATGGGACGCTGGCCGTTGATCATAAACACGTGACGCCGCGGGTGCGCCGCGTGCTCAACGAACTGATGGCCGCGGGCAACGATTTTTATGTGGCAAGCGGGCGCATGTACAATCTCGCCGAACAAATGGCGGCCGAAGTGGGACCCCAAGCGAAAGTCATCGCGTCAAACGGCGCCGTCTATGAAGTGGCCGGCCGGCGCGTCCATCATTTGCTGGGCGAGGCGGCCCTGACTGCGGCGGAGCGGGCGACCGCTGCCGAAGCGCTGAACGCCGTGTTTTTCAGCGATAGCCACGTCTATTACACGCGCACGCCGCCAGCCGCCTTGGAAGCCGCGCTGGCAATGTTTGTCACCGATGATGCGCCGATCGAAGTGGAGCAGCTTTTCGACGAGGCGGGCTTGTTGAAAAAAGCGGACGCGATCACCAACGGCCTGGTCCTCAGCATGAACGACGCAGGGGCCTTGCAGCGGGCGCATGACGCCTTGACCGCCAGCGCGCTACTGCACGTGTCTGCGTCGGATCCCACCAACATCGAGCTCATTCCCCACAACGTCGACAAGGCCCACGCGGTTGCGGAGCTTCAGGCCGCAACCGGCATCCCGGCCAGTCGCACGATCGCGTTTGGCGATGGCCTCAACGACATGGGGATGCTCGCCCAAGCCGGCATCAGCGTCGCAATGGGCAACGCGGTGCCGGAAGTCAAACAAGCCGCCCGCTACGAGACCCTGGCCAACACGGAAGATGGCGTCGCGGTCTTTTTGGAAAATTGGTTCGCGTGATCACCATGCGGTCTTTTTGGAAAAATGATTCGCGTGATCGCCCCAGCGGCGCAACATGAAGGCTTCTGCACACTATTTTCCCAAGAGTCGTGCTACGCTTGAGTGAGACAAAAGGAGGATTCGCCATGTATTCTGCAAAAAGTGATCGTTATGACCAGCTGCCGGTGCGTCATGCCGGCAAGTCTGGGTTGGTACTGCCTGTCGTGTCGCTCGGCCTGTGGCAACATTTCGGGTCCGCCGATCCACTGGCGGCGCGCCGGCAAGTGATTCTGTCCGCGTTTGACCACGGCGTCTTCCACTTCGATGTGGCCAATCATTATGGCGACGGGGATTTCGGCTCCAGTGAAAGCCTGCTCGGCCAAATTTTGCACAACGAACTCGCGCCTTATCGCGACGAATTGGTGATCTCAACGAAGGTCGGCTACGAGATCCATCCCGGCCCATTCGGCACTGGCACCTCGCGCAAGGCGGTGCTTCAGGGCATCGACGACTCGCTGCGCCGGCTGCAGTTGGATTACGTCGACCTGTTTTACGCCCACCGGTTCGATGACACCGTCGACCTGGCGGAAACCGTCCGCGCGCTGGATGACGTCGTGCGGCAGGGCAAGGCGCTTTACATCGGCATCTCCAACTTCCAGACGCCGCAAGCGCAGGAAGCCATCAAGCTCTTCCGCGAGCTGGGCACGCCGTTTGTCGTTGACCAGATGAGTTATAACTTATTTAATCGCGGCGTTGAGACCAGCGGCTTGCTGGACCTGTTGCGCAAGACCGGGGACGGGCTGGTCGCGTATGGGCCGCTGTCGGAGGGCCTGCTGTCGGATCGCTATCTCGGCGGCATTCCGGCGTCGTTCAAGATTCACCCGACCAACGAGGCGACTTTTGCAGGGGGCCGCGAAGCCGTCGTCAAGCAGCTCAACGCGCTCAACGAGCTGGCGAAAAATCGTGACCAGACGCTGGCCCAAATGGCGCTCGCCTGGCTCCTTCATGATCCGGTCGTCACGTCCGTCATCATTGGCACCACTTCGGTCGAGCATCTTGTCGACAACTTGGATGCGGCCAAGCACCTGACCTTTACAGCGGATGAACTGGCCGCGATCGACCAGATCATCGGGTCATGATCGCCGTTTTGCTCAAATAACGGGTTGTCCGACTGCGTGATTTTGATGCTCACGAAAATCGGACGCCGTTTTCTCCCAACGGGCGCGCGGCCCCGCCGTGACGTCAGAGTTGCCCCATATACAATAGAATAAACACGTCATGAACTGTCAGCCAACGCTGGCAGTTTTTTTGATTCGAAAAATATTTTTGTCAATAACGGGGTTTATTATTTATTTTCGGCATTCCGACCTGTTACGATTTATTTATGGCAAAAGTTATCGCTTCCATAACAAGAATGGAGGGATGATATTTGAACCGGTTGCGAGATCCTTGTGCCTGTGTGTGAGTTGATGTGTTTTTTTACAATCAAGTTAGGGGGAAGCAAATGACGAAGAAGATCGTCCATGGCGTCATGGTCCTGATCTTGCTGTTGGTGCAGCTGCAAAGCCTTGTGACTGCCCGCGTTGCGCAAGCTTCGAGCGGGTCGAGCACAGTTTCGCAGAGCATCATCGCAAATGATGATCTCTCCATGACCGTCGATGGCGTGACCTCTGGTGAGACTATCGAATGGACTGTCACGTATGAGAAAAAGGCGGCCGGTTATGACCGGGCGCTCAAACTCCGTGTCAGCGCAAACGAGAATTTCGATACCCAGTTGACGCCGATCGGCCAAACAGCTTTCCACCGCATGCAGGCTCAGGGCGATGACCCTGACCAGCAGTGGTGGATCGAAAAAGAATATGCGCAAAGTGGCAACGGGACTGTGAAATTCACCACACCACGCGCGCAAAACACGGTGTATGTTGCGGCTCAATTGAGCCAGACCACCGATGACGGGAACACCGATGTCCTCACCGGTGTCGACGCCGCCGCCCACAAAGTAACACTGGATACCAGTGTTGTGGACGTGCCGGCTGAAGAAGTTGACGTGCCAGCAACTGAAGAAGAAGCTGCTGTAACGGAAACTGCCCCGGAAGCCAATCCATCACAGACAGATACGACTGACCAGACCGCGACTACCCCCGCAGCGTCTGAAGAGGAAAGTAGTCTGAAAGTCGATGAATCACATCAGATCACCTCGTTTCTGAGCTGGAGCGGTTTGAGTCGTGTGTCGGGATCCGCCTCAACAAACGATCCGTTTACCTACACAAGTGTGGGTAATGATAGTCGGTATCCTTCCCACGGAACGTCTATCAGTGATGATTCGACCTACGTTAACTATAACTACGGTCTGAAGAATCCGGAACGGTATGCTGAAGTGTCTCCGACCACAGACGTCACCCTCAATATGGATACGGGTTATCACAAGTATACCGATGGCGATATGACCGTTGGGTATACGAAGAAAACAGTCTCTGCCACCGACGATCTGGATACATTCAAGGTTCAGCTCGATATGATCGGTGAACAGATTCAGCCCGTTCCGAAAGTTGATATCGTCATGGTTCTTGATCACTCCAACAGTATGACCTTCAAGGATGATGAGGATGACAGAGGGAACGCGATTGGTGATACTCGCTGGCAAAAGTTGGTCAAGGCTGTCGATACATTCGCAGACAGTGTACTGGGCACCAACAATAATGTCCAGATGGGTATGGTTTCTTTTGCTGAGGTAGACAGTCGCTCCTATGCCGAAATTGGGTCTTTTACCAGTCTCAATAACAATGGGAAATTTACTGGTTTTACAACGGATGCGGCCACATTTAAAAATCATCGATTGCTTGACGCCCCTGCATATGCAAATACCCCGACATTTTTAGGTGTTGACGCCGGGCTTCATCTTCTATCTAACGAAGATATGGGCGCAAGAGACGATGCACGTAAGGTGTTGATCACCGTGACAGATGGCGAGCCAAATCGACAGGCTTCATCCAGCTATTACGGTAGTTACAACAACTTGAACTCTCTGACAGCTTCTTTCTTAAATACTAATAAGGTTTCGCAAAGCATCTCGCAGAATGGATATGCTCGTAAATATACTGCTGCCACGACTCAGGTATCGACCACGAGTACGGTGACAGGAACCGTCAATTTCATTAATAGTCGTCTAGACCAATTTACCAATGTCTCCTCTTGGGCTATCGGTCTTTACACCAATACAGATGCAGACAAGGTGCTGGACGCACTTGGACCTGAAAAGCAAAATTTCAAGGCAGAACAGGTCCATGAATTGGAAGAAGCGCTGCATCTCATTTCTGCCCCGTTCATGAAGACTATTTGTGATGCGACTGTTGTTGATCCTATGAGTGATTATGTAACGCTACAGACGGGTTCAGTGCGTTCTTACCGGTTGACGGTTGGTGATACTGGAATTCCGCTCCAGCAAACGATCACTCAGTCAGATAATGATTATGCGGCGCAGATCAATGTTCAGACCTCGAGTAACCAGATCAACCTTAGCAACGTCTGGCTTGGTCGGAATAATGGCACCCTTCAAGGATACCGTATTACCTATGAAGTGAAGCTGAAGAGCGAATATCAGGATGGGCTCTTCTATCCGACCAACAAATCGACCTATCTGACGAACAACGCGGAGGATACTGCTGACCATCTACACTTTGCTGTTCCGTCTGTTCGACTTAAATCAGAACGTGATCTGGTTGTGAAGAAAGACTGGATAAATGATGACGAGAACGCCAACGGGCTTCGTCAAGACGTGAAGATGGTTCTTCAACGAAAGAACGCAAGTGGTTGGGAAAATGTCAAATCGGAGACGCTCTCTACTTCGAATAATTGGACACACACCTTCACAAACTTACCGAGGTATGAAGATGGCAAGTTGATCGAGTATCAAGTTGTTGAAAAAGTTGTGATCGATGGTGTCGAGAAAGATCGCGTGCCAGGTTATTACGCGCCAACATACTCAACGAGGACTGAAGACGGGGTTGTAACCTGGATTGTGAAAAATGAGTTGAAAACTATCGACTTTGGTTTCACCAAATATCGAGTAGACACTAATACCACGTGGAGTGGAATTCGCTTCACGCTGATCAGTCAAAGCAATCCTCAAATAGAAAAAAACGCATACTCTTTGGATAAGGGACGTGTCGATTTCTCGGGTCTTTCGGCGGGTATTTATACCTTGATCGAAGAGGCCCCAACCGGGATCAAGCCTGTGGCCCACACTGTATTCGTGACAGACACCGAAGACGGCTTGTCAGTCACTAGCACACTTGGCCCAGACAACCAATTCATCAATGAATTTAAGAACTACGAGCTGACGTTCATCAAGACGGATTCCGAAACGGGTGCAGCCCTTGAAGGCGCTAAGTTTGCCCTCAAACAAGATGGCGATACTTTGGAAGAAACTGCTACTGGTTCAGATGGTAAGATCGTTTTCACGCACGAACTTGCCCCTGGTGACTATGTGCTTGAAGAAACCGAAGTGCCAGCTGGCTATCTCCAGCTTGACGAAGACATCCACTTCACAGTTAACAATAATGGCACCGTCACGCTGACGGCATACACCGGTAGCGACAGTGCAGATGTTAAGGTAAAGCTTGGATATACAATGCAAGGTGGCGATACCTTGAATAAAGTGACCATCACGGCAAGCAACATTCCAGAACGCGAAATCTTGCCACGTACTGGCGGACCTGGTATCTGGGGCTACATCGCTTTGGCCACCTCGCTGGTATTCCTGGCAGGTGGGCTGATGGTCCACAACCGCAAATCTGTGAAGGAGGGGCAGTAACATGAAAAAGAAGTGGCTTTTATTTCTCGCCGCGGCCTTAATGGCATTGCCTTTCCTTGGAAAAGCGGCAACTGTTCAGGCAGCACCAGCTTCTAGTGATGACATCCAAGTTGTGCTTCACAAACGTGTTTTCCGTGAAGCGCGAATTGTCGATGAACAGAATCCTTGGAGTTATGAAAACGATGGGCTTGCGAAAGAAAATGACCCGCTTTCGTTTGGGTTGAACGGCGCGAACTTTGTCGTTTATGACCTAAGCGACCGCTTGGCGGAAGATCTTGAAGCCGCAAAGGGGACGGGTAAATCACAAGCCGATGTGAAAGCCGAGTTAGTGGACGAATTCCGTAAACTCGGTCGCCGCCAATCGCTGGAATACGCTGCGGACAATAATCTCCGCAATGTGACCCCGACTGGCTCCGGCAAGACTGGCTATGACTCGGAACTGGACGAAAACGGGATCGCGCGGTTTGACCTGCCGACCTATACCAGCGACGGCCAAATGGCAGCTTACTTGCTTTTGGAAACGCACGTTGATAAAGACACCTTGCTCAACGTGGATATGTACAAGCGGGCACTGCCGATCGTGGTGATCACCCCGTTTGCTAATCCAAGTGACCAGACCAAGTTGCTCGATACCATTCACGTTTATAGCAAAAACATCGGTTACGTTCGAGATCCGTACTTCTTCAAGTATGGGAAAAACGCTGATGGCACCGAAGTTCCGCTGCAAGGCGCAACCTTTGCCATCACCCGTTACGAAAATGGTCAGAAGCTCTATCTGTCCATGAGCCCCGTAACTGACTTGCGTAACGAATGGATCACCTCTTCTGACCCACTGAACGACTCTCGTGTCGATAAGTTCGTTTCTGACGAACGCGGCCTTGTCGATTCAGGACAGCGCTTCCTGCCTAGTGGGACTTTCTACTTCGAAGAATTGACGTCTGTTTCAGGTTATATCAATGACCTGACGCCGACCTCAGTGAAGATCGAGATTCCAGAAGAATGGTATGACGAAAATGGTAACTTCAACTATGTAACCATCAACGGCCAGAACCTGTTGGAAGCAGAATCCGGGATCGTTCCGGAAGAAGCAATTGCGCTGGCAATGCCGCGTATCTACAACAGTCAGGCTTCAACAACGACAGCCGCCACCCCGACAACGCCATCCAAGCCGAGTCAAAGTGGCATGCTACCAAGCATGAGCGATGCTCAGGCGTGGCTCTTGGCAATCATCGGGCTTGTTGTGATGGTTGGCTCCTGGTTCATTATTCGCCGTCGTATACAAAACAAGGCTATTAATTAAGCCGACACTCACTCTTTATGGGGAACTTAATCAATGAAATCAGCAACCTTTACCAAACTTACCCGCACCGCTTTGGCCGGAATGATGGCCTGCTCAATGGCACTGACCGCGGTTGCCGCAACGGCTTCAACTGGCGGCGTGATCGTGCGTGCAGCGGAGAACAAAACATCTACGAAAACAACTTTTGAGCTCCGTAAGAAAGCTATCTATGACAATACCACTGAACAAAACACCGGTAGTAGCATCTCCGAGTTCGAGGCGCTGGAATCGCTTGGCGGTGTGACATTCACGCCATACAATGTGACACAGTGGGTTCAAGACAATACATCCGACTTTGACTCCGCCGAGGATGCAGTCGACTACCTGATCGACCATTGGAACGAGTTGAAGAACTCTTTCGTAGCGCTACCTTCCGATATTACCGAAGAAGGTACGGGTATTGCGAGCTTCGAACTACCAACTCGGACGACGCTCACCAATGGCAAGTCCCGTTATAGCATTTATCTGTTTGAAGAAACAGCAAGTGCACATGATGGAAGCTTCATGCGGGCTGCCCCTATGGTCGTTGGGATGTCCTCAGAATTGGAAGGCCTCGACAAAGTGATTCTCTATCCAAAGAACGTTGGCCTACAAAAAGATCTCTATATTGATAACACAATCATGGATGACTTCGATGTTTACAGCTTCGAAGTAGGTCAGGAATTGACCTATAAGTCGACCATGACAGTTCCAGAGAACATCCTGCAGACATACATTGGCGAAGATGAGAAGGAACATTACACCTATCAGTATCTGAGCTTCCTCGATGTGATGACCGAATCTGGTACTGATTTCGGGGCGGTGACGTCGATTATGACTAACGACGCGACACCAATTGATCTGTTAGATGAGTTCAATGAGTTCGGCAGTGCAATCACCTCAAATGACAACGGATGGGCCTCGTCCCTTGCCACAGTCCCTGGGTTCACCGGTGAAGCCAACGCTGGGTTCTACTACAACTTTAAGTTGGGTGACAACCAGTTGGACGAAGAGACCCAAGAACTTCTCGAAAAGATGGCTGGCAAGACCTTGACCTTCACATATAAGGTTACGCTCAATGAATCGGCGTTCGAACATCTGGACATCGGGAACAACTTCTACGTGAAATACCACGATGGTCAAAGCGACTTCACGGTGAGTGACGGTGCACCGGTGGTGGAAACTTCAGGCCACGATTTCACTAAGATTAGCAGTGCTGACGCTAAGGTGACTTTGGCAGGTGCGGAATTTGTTCTGAGTCGCAATATCGACGGGACAACCGAATACGCGAAGTTTAACTACGATGTCTCGGCACCGGCAGACGGGGTATATGCGCCATCCAGCATCACTTGGTACAAGCTCGGAGTCGGTGAGACGCTTACGACTGCGCAAGGTAATGGTGATGTCTCGACATTCACGTCGAATGCTAGTGGCCTTGTCGGGTTCCGTGGCCTCGCAGCGGAAACGCTGGAAGATGATGGGAACGGGGGCACTAAGAAGAATCCTATCAATTACACACTGACCGAAACGAAAGCTCCAGAAGGGTATGAGATCAGCGCCAATCCAAACACGCCTTTCACTGTTTCTCTGAGCGCTGTTGATATTCCAGGGACTACTATTCCTGGTGTAAAAACAGACAACATCACCAACACCCCTGACAAGTCCATTCTGCCTGTCACGGGTGCCAATGGGATCATTGGCTTCCTTGTCCTTGGGGCGGCTGCCATGGGTGGCGCGACCATTTACAACAAGAAGCGCAAGGCTTAATCACCGCAAGATCCTAACTTTTGCTTCACGCCGAAACGGGCCACCGCGCCCGTTTTTGGCGTAGAAAGGAGATCGTATGGCCAAAAAGGAAACGCAACCGCCAACAAAGAAACGCAAGAAGCGCCTATTTTCTGACATTCTGGTGATCATCATCTTCTTCAGCGGACTGGCGGTGTTCGCCTATCCTTTTGTGGCAAATGCGGTCAACAATCTCGTTATGTCCTATCGGCAGAAGCAAGACGCGGCGATCATCAAGGAAAATGCCAAGAGGCAAGCCGCCGAGCGCGAGGCGCAAAACAAGAAGATCGCGGAGATCGGTCTGCGGCCAAACGCCGACATCTTCAAGGCAACAGGCAAGGTCAGTGGGACAGCTGCGTATTTGCAGAAGCACCTGATCGGGGCGGTCACCATTCCCAGCATTCGCATCAATATTCCACTCTACGATGATACGAATGAAACGACGCTTCAATCCGGCGCGGCGGTCTTGCCCGGGACCAGTTTTCCAACAGGCAAGAAAAATACGCACACGGTGATCTCGGCGCACAGCGCGCTACCCGGCAAGCAACTTTTCACCGACCTGGAGAAGGTGAAAAAAGGCGAGCAGTTTATTATCACTGTTGATAGTAAGCACATGGCCTACGAAGTCGATACCATCGAAGTCGTGGAACCGGATGACACCAGCTCGCTCAAGCTCCAGGCAGGGCGCGATATTGCGACCTTGATGACGTGCACCCCTTACATGATCAATTCCCACCGCCTCCTCGTCACCGGCCACCGTGTTCCGTACACGGAAGAACTTGCGGCTGATACGAAAAAGGCGGATCAGCACCGCAACTGGCTCAGCATTGCCATCATCGCCCTGGCGGTGGTGGGTGCTGGGCTGGCGATCTGGCTGATCGTGCGGGCGGTGCGCAAGTATAAGGCGAAGAAGGCGGCTGCGGCCGGCGCCGGCACCGAGGCGTTGGCGGCGAAAAATGTCACCGAATCGCCGGCATCTGGCGCGACGGGAGACAACGTGGACGGTCATGCTGCAGACAGTGCAGGCGACCAACCGGATTCCCATTCACCCTCATAAGTAGTCAACAAGAAGCAGTCGCAAACTCTAATGCGGCTGCTTTTTTCATGCCCAAAATGCAGCACTAATAAGGCCGCGAAACGCCGTAATACCAGCGCTTCGCGGCCCTTAAACCGCAACCCAAACGAATTTTACTTCCTATTAAATAGTAACCACAGACCCGGGCCTCAGCCTTACAGTTCCCGATGCCGAATCACCGCCGCAGACCCGACAAGCGAGAGGCGCACCAGCCCAATGCAGGTGCCGAGATAGGGCCACAGGGCGTCTGCCTTCAAACCAGTTTACGCCAGCCCAAACCGCCGCAGATGATCCGCCAGATATTTTCCGGTATGGCCGGCGCCACTGGCTGCGACCTGCGCCGGGGTGCCGGCCGCGACAATCTGGCCGCCTTCACTGCCGCCGCCCGGGCCCATGTCGAGGATGTAATCGGCGTTGGCCAGCACATCCAGGTCGTGCTCGATCGCCAGCACCGTGCCGCCTGCATCGATCAGCGATTGGAAAACACCGAGTAGCACCTGAACATCAAGGGGATGTAGCCCGACAGACGGCTCGTCGAAAACAAACAGCGTCCCATTTTGCGCCCGGCCCATGTGCGCCGTCAGCTTCAATCGCTGGGCCTCGCCGCCGGATAACGTCGGGGTGCTTTCGCCCAGATGCAGATAGCCGAGCCCCATATCATGCAGCGTCTGCAAGGTCTTCTCGATCGCCGGAAGCGCCTCGAGCACAGGCAACGCCTCGTCGACCGAGAGATCCAGCAGGTCGGCAATGCTGCGGTCGTGCCAGCGGACTTCGAGCACCTTTTGCGCATAGCGCCGGCCGCCGCATGTCGGACACACCGTTTGCATGTCCGGCAGATACTGAATGTCCAGATTGATGGTGCCGGTGCCGCCGCAAGTTGGGCACGCGCCAGCCGCGACATTATAGGAAAAATCGCTTGCGGTATAGCCGCGTTCGGCGCTTTCGGGCAGCCCCGCGAACAGCGCCCGCAGATTGTCCAAAATGTTGGTGTATGTGGCCACCGTGGAGCGCACATTTTTCCCGACCGGACTGGCGTCGATGGCAACGACCCGGCGCAACCCGCCGCGAACGAGGTCGCGCGTCCAACTCGGCGCCGGGGCGGCCTTGGTCGCGGTGAGCGCCGGGACCAGGCCGTCGAACACCAGCGTCGATTTGCCCGCCCCGGAAAAACCGGAGACAACGGACATCTGATTGAGCGGCAGGCGCACGGTCAGATCATGGAGATTGAAGCGGTCGGTAACGGTCACGCCGAACCATTTTTTCACCAGCGGCTCGCGACGCCGGGCGGTGGACCGCACGGAAAGCGGCGCCTGGCCGGTGAGAAATGGGCCGATGAGCGACGTCGGGCGCGCGGCGATGGCGGCTGGTATGCCTTGATTGAGCAGGCGGCCGCCAGCGTTGCCGGCACCTGGACCGATCTCGAGGACCTGGTCGGCAGCTTCGATGATCGCGGTGTCGTGGTCGACAACAATCACCGAATTGCCCTGATCGACCAGGCTGCGCATCACCTCCAGCAGGCCCGCGACATTGGCGGGATGCAGGCCGATCGACGGCTCATCGAGGACGTACAAGACGCCGGTGGTCTGGGTGCGCAACGTCCGGGCCAGCTGAATCCGCTGGAGTTCCCCGGTCGACAGGCTCATGCCGGCGCGGCTGAGCGTCAGATAGCCGAGGCCGAGATCACGCAACGGCGTCAGAATCTGGGTCAACTCGCGCAGGATGTCCTGGGCCAGCGGCTGCATGTCATCCGGCAGCCAGGTGAAAATAGTGGGGATGAAGGCCGTTAATTCGGAAAGCGTCATCTCGGACACTTCCGCAATATTTTTCCCCTTGAGCAACTGCGTCAACAACTCCGGCTTGAAGCGGCTGCCGTGGCAAGTCGGGCAGGTGCCGAATTCGTAGAACTTGTTCAGCCGCGCGATCGCCCGCTCGTTGGTCGTGGTCTTCATTGAATCCTCGACGGCATTGAACGCATTCTCGTACACCGCGTTGTCCATGTGGAAAATTTTGCCCGTCTTGGACGGAATGTTGATGGCAAAAGTCTGCCGTGGGCCATGCCACACCATTTCCTGTTGGGCGGCGGGCAGATCCTCAAACGGGGTGTCGATATCGACGCCGGCGTATTGCGCGACGATCTGCATGAAGTTGCGGCCGGGCAGCCGCCACGAGGCCACGGCGCCTTCGCGAATGGTTTTCGCTGGATCGGGAATCAGGCGGCTGACGGCGAGTGTTTTCGCCTGACCGGTACCGTCGCAGGTGGGGCAGGCCCCCGTCGAGTTGAAGGCAAAATCCTCGGCGCCAAACGCGCGAAATGCGACGCCGCAAGTCGGGCAGGTGATCACGCCCATGCCAGAGCCCGGCACATTCGGCAGATCCATCGCCTCGGCGATCTTCAAGGTTGGCGGCACCTGATGCCCATTGGGACAGCGCGGCGACCCCAGCCGGGAAAAGGCCAGCCGCAGCACATTCAGCGCCTCGGTCGTCGTGCCCACGGTCGAACGGATGCCAGGCACCACCGGTCGCTGCCGCAACGCGATCGCGCTGGGGATGTGCTCGACTTTTTCCACCTTGGCGTGCCCGACCTGGCCGAGCCGGCGCCGCGTGTACGTGGACAGCGCGGAGACATAGCGGCGCATGCCCTCCGAATACAGCACGCCCATTGCGAGCGACGATTTGCCCGAGCCACTGCGGCCGGTGATCGCGACAAGCTGATGGAGCGGAATGTCGACAGAGAGTTGCTTGAGATTGTGCTCATACGCGCCGATCACGCGGATGGCGTTTGGAATCGTGGTAGAATGCATGTAAACACCTCGAGAGAAGGAAAAATATGCAGCTGGATCAACGCGCATTGGCGCATCGTTCGATCAGAAAATTCACCGGCAACTTGACGGCGGAGGAACGCCTCGCCTTAACGGATGTGGCTCAGGCCACGGCGAGTTCGCGCTTTGGCCAGCAGTTCTCGCTGATTCACGTCGCGGATCCGGCCAAGCGGGCTGTGATCGCAGGCATCACCCATGGCGATTTTGTGGCCGGCCCGACCGGCGACTTATTCATCTTCGTGGTCGACCAACACCGCAACCATTTGTTGATGCAAAATAGCGGGCAGTCCCTGGCCAATTTGGAAAACTGGGACGCGTTTTTGGCTGGCGTCTTTGACGCAACGCTGGCCGCCCAAAACATGGTGGCCGCCGCGGAACGAAGCGGACTGGGCGCCTGTTTTCTAGGCAGCATCCTCAACGACCCGGCGCAAATGATCGACTTGCTCAACTTGCCCCAGCACACTTTTCCGCTGTTGGGACTGATTGTCGGGCGTCCCGCCGAAACGCCGGAAGCCAAACCCCGCTTGCCGCATGACGCGGTGGTGGGCGAGGACACGTATCCGAAGGCCGTGCCGCTTGGCGATTACGATGCGCGGGTTCAGTCTTATTATGCCACACGTTCCTGGGGCGCGCGGGATGAGCGTTTCACCTCGATGCTGCAGGCACAGCTGACCGCCGATCTGGCGCATCGCAATGAGATTGGCGCGATCTTGAAGCGGCAGGGTTTCAATTTGCCGGACCGGGCGGAATAGCGAGATTGGGATGATGCCTGTGCGACAAAAAAGACCCGAAGCAATTCGCCTCGGGTCTTGGATGACACATGTATGACACGGCACTGGGAAAAAACGTTGTTTTATCCCAGCCCCTGTATAGGTGCGCTGATTTTACAGCAGTGTCGTGGGCCAAATGTCCGGGTCCGAGCAGCTAAGGTGCCAATCACCTGGTCCAAAGTGCGGACCTGGCGCTTGGGACACTTACCTGTCGGACCCAAAACCGACATTTGTCCCACTTCCATTACATGTCGTCGTCTTCATCGTCCTCTTCCTCATCGTCGCAGTCCACATCGATCGGGCCGGCGCCGTTTGGATGGGCCTGATTGAGCAGAATGTTGGCCTTGGCCAGCAATTTGATCAACTGCTTGAAACGCTTTTTGCCCAGGCCATCGCGCACCGTTTCCATCGGCGCCTGGTACGTCGGCGTCAAGGCAATCAACTCCTCTTGCCCCTTGGCCGTCAAACTCAGCGTGAATGAACGGTTGTCCGCGGTATCCATTTCCTTGGCAAGCAGTTGGTCGGCGATCAGCGGCGTCAGCATTTTCGTCACAGCGGCCTTGCTGATGCCCATCGCCTCGGCGACTTTGCTGGGCGTCGGCGGCGTCTTTTCCGCAGCGACCCAAAACAGCAGGTTCTGTTGGCTGATCGGGCGGCTTTCGTCACCCAGCGGCGGCACGAGCCGGGCGAACTGGTTCAGCGTTTGGGTATAGCGCAAGTTTTTGGCAGTCATGGGGATCCTCCTCTTATTTTCCTTACTTTAATCATAACGTTATGAACCGTGGTAAACCAAATGAAAGGCATCAAGATGACAGAAAACACACGTCTCGGGGCATTAATAGAATACGCAAAACAGGCGGCCAGCGCGGATCACAGCGGCCACGGCTTCGACCACATTCAGCGAGTCGCGGCCACGACGCGCAAGCTGCTCGCCGAAACGCCTGAAGCAGACCCGTCGATCGCGCTGGCCGCCGCGATTCTGCACGATACCTACGACGATAAATTGGTGGCCGATCCCGCGGTTGCGCGCGCAAAAACGCAGGCGGAATTGGCGGCAGTCGGCGATACCCCCGACACGCAGGAGCTGATCTTGGCCATCATCGATCACATGAGTTTCAAAAGCAATCTGGACGCGGCCCAACCCCTGCCTTTAGAAGGTCAGCTGGTGCAAGACGCCGACCGCCTGGATGCGCTGGGCGCGATTGGCATCGCCCGCGCGTTTATGTTCGGCGGCGCACATGGCAGCGTGATGTACGACCCGGACATTGCCCCGCGTGAAACAATCACCCCGGCGAATTACCGCGAGGCCGTCCCGGTGATCAATCATTTTTATGAAAAATTGCTGCGCCTGCCGGCCACGATGAACACCGAAGCGGGAAAACGCCTCGCGATGCAGCGCGCCAAGGTGATGCAGGATTTTCTGGCGGAATTCAAAGCGGAGTGGCATGGCGAGGCGTAAGCCGGGGTCCAGCGAACCGCGCGTCTGGCTGAGCCTCTGGCCAACGACGTTTGGGGCGCGTCGGCATAGGCCTGCGGGGCGGCCCACCCAGCGGCAGCGCTCTTTTCGTTGGCGAAGGGAGAGAAATGCCCAAAAGTAGCACATTTTTGTGGTTTTGGCTTGCGTGATTCGCGGATTCATTGTATATTGATTGGGCAGGTTTTTTTACAACCATGCCGTCTTAGCTCAGTAGGTAGAGCGCATCCATGGTAAGGATGAGGTCGCTGGTTCGAATCCAGTAGACGGCAGCAGGCCCAACATCGCGGGATGTTGGGTTTTTTTTTACCTTCAGCGCAACTTTCAAGAATCGAGGTGCCTTCATGTCAGTCAAAACAATTGTCCGCCGCGTGTTCACCCTGGTCGTGATGTTTCTGGCCTATCAGATCGGCGAGGCGTTTGTGCTGGTGCCGGGACTGATCAGCCGCGGCACCACGCCGGTCGTTTACACCGCCATCCTGTTTTCCGCGATCTTCGGCGGGTTGATCGCCCTGCTTTGGCGCGTGTATGCCACCAATCATCAAGCGGACCAGGATCCGTTCATTCATCGCCAGCCGTTTGACGGCAAGCGGGCACTCTTGATGGTCGGCTTGATCGTCGCGCTTTTTGCCGTTCAGGCGCTGTCGTCGGTGTTGATCTCTCATCAAGTGGCCAGCGAATCGCAGAATCAGGATCTGCTCCTGCAATATTTGGCCGAGTCGCCGCTTGCCATGACCCTGATCGTCGTCGTTGGCGCGCCGCCCGTGGAGGAGCTGCTGTTTCGCGGTTTGTTGATGCAAGCCGTACCGCATCCGGAGAAAAAATCGTGGCGCTGGCTCGCCGCGGGGCTTTCGGCGATCGTTTTTGGCTTGGCCCATGCCGGCGTCAGTGATCCCGTCAATTTGCTCGTCTATTCGGCGATGGGCTTTGTTTTCGCCAGCGCCTACACGCTGACCGGCGACCTTCGCTACAGCATCGGGCTTCACATGTTGAATAATTTCGCAGCCCTATTTTTGCCATGAACAATGGGGCTGAGGCTTAGGTGAAAATAGAAAGTGGAGGCACGCCATGCAGATGCGGGCACTCACACCGGCGGATGCCGCGGCCTACCTGGTCTATCGGCGCGACACGCTGGCGCATGATCGGGATAATCCCTACAACCAAAATCGCATCCGCCAAATGACGGTGGAAGCGACGATCACCCCGGTGCTGGCCCGCATTGCCCAGGCGGCGCGCCCCGATGAAACCGGGATGCGGCAACGCACGCTGTATCTGTTCGATGACGCAAACACCGCGATTCTTGGCCGCGTCAGCATGCGTACCCATCTCTCCCCGGCGATGCGCGGGTATGCCGGCCACATCGGTTACGACGTTGCGCCAAGTGCCCGTGGTCGTGGGTTAGCGAAGTGGATTCTGCGAGACGCCGTGGCGCAATATGCCGGTGTCGTGCCATTCGTCATTGTGAGCGCCGCAGTCGGCAACTTGGCCAGTCAGCACGTGATCGAAAGCTGCGGCGGCCAGTCACAAGGCATCCATGAGCGCGACGGGGAGCGCTACTATCTTTACCAGATTCCCACGACGCAAGCCTGATCCGGTGATCTCAAAATTCAGAACGCAAAAGACCCGCAAGCCGCGAAAAATTTTCGTCGCTTGCGGGTCTTTGTTTTGAAAAATTGGGTGTGCCGGCTCCGAGGCAGAGGCACTGCGCCAGTCCCTTACACCCGCGACGTCTTTTCACTGCGGTCGATCGTGGTGAAACTGTCTTCCGGTAACGTCGCCAGCAGGGGACTTGGCTCGTCCAGCGCTACCAGGGTCAGGTGATGCAAGGCGCGGGTCGCCAGGGTGTACAAAATGTCGCGGTCCGCTTCGGCGGCATAGGTCTGCGCCGAGATGTCATAGCCGATCACGGCATCAAACTCCAGCCCCTTGGCCAGGTAGACTGGCATGATCAAGCAGCCCGTTTTCATCGTGTGGTCCGCTGGGGTCAAAAGGGTGCTCGGAACATCCAGCTGAAGCGTCGCAAATAACTGCTCGGCCGTTTCGCGATCACGGGTCAAAATGGCGACGGTGTTGTTGAACTTGAGCTGTTCGTTGACCAGGCGCGTGAGATCGTTGCGCACCGCGGCCGCCGTGGTCGTCACCAGCAATGGCCGGTCGCCATCGCGGTTGAAGGCCAGGATGTGGTCGTGCTCCGGCAACAGATTTTTCGCAAAATCCGTGATCGGGCGCGTCGAGCGATAGGACTTGTTCAACGTGATCAGGCGCACCGACTGACGCGCGAAGACTTGCTTGATGGTCGCGAGAAAATCGCCAGCTTGATAATCGCTCGTGAACACGTCCTGCTTTGCGTCGCCCAGCAGCGTGAGCTTGGCCTTGGGAAACGCGTGGTGGAGATAGGCGAGCTGGGCCATGCTGTAGTCCTGCATCTCGTCAACGAAGACGTACCGAATGGCGTGGTTCGTCCCGCCCCCGGTGATCGTGTCGCGCAAAAAGAGAATCGGCGCCGCATCCTCCAGCCGCAGCTCGTGATGTTCGAGGTCGCTGGCACAGGCCTCCGCCATCGCGGCCCACGCCCCGGCACTGACTGTCGGCGCGGTGATGGTCGTCAAAAAGCGGGCGTAATCCTGATAACAGTCCAGGAAATAATCGTTATAGATCGCGTCATAAACTGGCGCGAATGCCTTCGCCACCAATTTTTCCGCGATGAAGCGCTGCTCCTGATCGCCGGTCGCAAAGCGCCGGCCCGCCAGCATCGTTGTGACCTGCTCATCCGACAGGGCATCGAGGGCGTCTTGCACCCAATCGTCGCCAAGCGACATCTTGATGCGCTGACGCAGCCGCTTGATCAGCGTATTTTTCGTATCCGTGAACTTGTTTGCGGCAGTCGCCTTGGCCGGCTGGCTCGCGTAGATCTTCGTGATCGTCTCAGCCGAGAAAAAGACTTCGCCGTTGAGCATAATGTCGATGAAAAATGGTACCTGATCCGGCGTTTGCGTATACGCACGAATCAGCGTTAAGTAGGCCGCATTTTCCTTGAAGCGGCGAATGCGCTTGGCACTATCCGGCAGGCCGGCGCGGTCGCGTTCATAGCGGTCAAACAGCGTCTCGACCTGAAGCCCCGAGAACCGTTTCGCGAAAAATTCGTAAAGGGTGGCCTGCCGCATATTTTTTTCGCCCAGCGATGGCAAGACCGCCGAGATATAGTTGGCAAAGAGCTGGTTCGGGGAAAACAGCACCATTTCATCTGCGTCGAGGTCTTTGCGGCTGTGATACAGCAAGTACGCCACCCGCTGCAGGACCGCCGACGTTTTTCCGGAGCCCGCGACCCCTTGCACCACGAGCACATCGGCCTTGGTGTCGCGAATGATGTCGTTTTGTTCCTGCTGAATCGTGGCGACAATATTTTTCATATAGGCGTCGCTTTGCTGACCCAGCACCGCCTGCAAGATCTCGTCGCCGACCGTTTCGGACGTGTCGAACATATTCGTGATCGCGCCGTTTTCGATCGTGAACTGCCGCTTGTTGAGCAGTGTGACCGTCGCCGGCCCGACTGGCGTTTCGTAAGTCACCGGCCCCAGCGTGCCATTGTAATAGATTGCCGCGATCGGCGCGCGCCAATCATAGACCAGAAAGTCGTCATTTTCGTCGATGAACGTGCCCATGCCGATATAAAGCGTGTCGACCGCGCCGTCCTCTTCAATATCGATCCGGCCAAAATAGGGATTCTGTTGAAGCAAGTGCAGCCGCTGCGCCTCGTGCTGCAGAATCGTCTCGTTTTCGACCGCCCGCGCGACCATCATCTTCTGTTGCTGGACAGCGGCATTCGTCTCCATTCGGTCATCGGTCTCGGTGATATTGACCTTCGTCGCATCCCCGTAAGCCTGCTCGACGCGCGTGGTTTCCCGGTGCGCCGCGTCGATCTGGCGCGCGACCACCTCGAGCCGCGCCTCGATCGCGCCCATCACTCGCGTCACCCGCGCCTGTTCCTCATCTCTGCTTGCAAGTTCCACGTTGCCGCCTCCCTTCGCACAATGTTCTTAATAGTTTAGGCCAATTGCACGCTTGTGTAAAGTAAGAACCGGACGCGGTTGGGTCTGGGGAAAATAGGGCGGTGGGCAAGGTGATTGGGTGGGGTTACCGCTCTGTTTCTGGTCCCGCTACTGGGGAGAAAAGCCTGGACTGGCAATAGTGTGTCGCCGCTCGACTTTGACCCAAACAAGGCCACCGAGAATCTGATGTGATGCCATCACATTAGTTGCTGATTGCGCAGAAGGAAATCAGAACAGTAGACTTAATTTCCCGGGTTATGAAAGCAAAGTTGTGTGACGGCATCACACTAGTTAATGATGCTCAGGGGGGGCGTGCGGACGCATCGGGTTATGCCGTATCCAAGATGGCTTGTTTTGGCCTTGATATAAAGGCATTTCTCGAAGACACATCATTTGCTTCTACAACAAACCGCGCCAGATCGGCATTTCTGTCGATCTGGCGCGGCTGTCAGGTTGCGCTTTGGTGCATTTTGATGGGGAGTTGGTCATTTCGAGCGCGAACACGACTCAGAATCACGCCTGAGCGAACCAGCCGTGACGATTTTCCGGGAGATCGATGAACCGTGTGCTCAGAGTGGCAATTCGACCCGCGTATGGCCCGCTGTAGTCGGAACCATCAGGAGAATATATGGTCGCCCGGCACCGGCCTCGTACTGCGCGGCCGCCACGGTGAACGACAGAACAAAGTCATTGCGTTTTGCGTTGTTCAGCTGGGAAAACTGCAACGGCGAGCCGTCCAGATGGGTGATCTCCGCCACGGCCAGCGCACTATACGGGACAACGAGCCGAAGATTTTCGTTAAAGCTGCGATTTGGTCCGCGATCCCCGTAGCGACGCGGCTTTGTCTGCTGAATCGTCATTGTCGCGGTGATCCGATATGTCTCGTGCTCGCGGCGCGCGGTGAGGCGGCTGAAGGAAAAATCGAGCCCGGGAAAATGCACTTGTTGATCTCGGTCGATCTTCATCGTGCGGATTGTTTCGGTGGTCGCGGCGTTGACTTGGTGGTAGCGGACTGCTGCGCCGAAGCCGAGTAGCAAAATTGCCAGCAGGATGCCGCCGCGTTTAAGCCACTTGTTGTTCAATGAGATGGCCCTCCTTCACTTTGACGCGCCGGGTCGCAACCGCCTCGATAAACTCGCGGTCGTGGGAGGCGATCACAAACGTGGACCCGAGGTTGCGATATGTCCGGATCAGGGCGGCGAGGGTCGTTTTGCTGTCTTCGTCAAGCGCGTTGGTCGGCTCGTCGAGGACGATCAGTGGCTGGTGGCCCAGCAGCGCTTGGGCGATGCCAAGCTTTTCCCGCATTCCCAGTGAAAAATCTTTGACCCGCGTCTTGCTTCTGGGATCCAGGCTGAGCTCGCGCAAGACAGCGGCGATTTCCTCGTCGGTGACGTCGGGAATGAGCGTCGCCAATAGCTTGAGATTCTGAAAGGCCGTGAAGTCGTTGATCAGGCTCGGATTTTCGATCAAAATACCAGCCTTCAGTGGATAAGCTTGGCCCAGGTGAAAAGGGTGGCCGTTGATGGTCAGCGTGCCAGTCGAATCGGTTAAACCGAGAAGTGCCTTGAGCAACACCGTTTTGCCGGCTCCGTTCTCACCTTCGATGGTCAAGATCTCGCCTGGCTCGACGGTGAGCGTGATGCCGTCCAACAGCACGGCTCCGTGACGCAATTTTCGACTGAGATGTGTTGCGACAAGTAAACTCATTTTCTATCACTCCATTTTCCAATCAATTGCCAAAAGCCGAGGGTATAAGCGCCGCACAAAATGATCAATGTCCCAAGCGCGATGACCAGCGGCGCGGGGCCACCTTGCCAGCGGGTCAGCATCGCATCTGCCAAGAGATTCGGCCAGGCGGTGTAGACCGTGATGACCTGCCAGCTGAGTATTGCGAGGAGGCCGGCGAACCGGTTGCCCCAACTCAGCCAAGTCTCGATCAGCAGTATCAACCACATGACCCCAAATAAAGTTGCGAGATACCAGCCGTCCACAGGCGTCCTGCCGAGCAAAAGGCCGCCGGCAAGCAGAAGCCAGTATGCGCCGGCCCATTCTGCAATGAGCATGAGGTCCACCAGCGCAAATTGTCGGCGACTGAAGCCGTGGCCCCAGATCTGAATGCCTCGTCGCCGCCACAACCCCGGAATGGCATCCCCGAGTGCAAGCACCGGCAGTTGGAGTAAGACGACCCAGGTGACGGGAAAAACAATATGCGCGGGCGAGCTGTCCGGTGCATTGCCGCCAAGCAGTATTTTCGCCAGCTCAAAATGGGGATGCTGGTACGACTGCCAGGTCGCACCGCCGATCACCAGCCCGGCCAGCCCGATGAAAAACGTGAAGCGGCGCCAGTTGACCGCCCAAAAGAAGCGCGTCTGATGCTTGATCAAGCGCCACATCACAGCGCCTCCCTTGCAGTGGCCCAGCGCAGAGTCGTTACCACGAAACCGGTCAGTCCGAGCAAAATGAGCTGATCGCCTGCTGCACGCATCGGGGTCAACACGGTGGCAAACGCAAAGATCAGCGCGGGAACGCCCGCGACCGTCAGTGCAAATAGGCCCGCTACGGCCAGCCAGGTGATGAGAAATGCGGCGATCCGCGAGTGCAGCGTGGCGACGAGCAATTCCGCGCAGCTGCTCACGAGGAGTTGTGTCAGCCAAAGCGTCAATACCGTGCGGCCGGCCAAGCCCAGATCGAGGAAGCGCAGGCTGTGTGTCCAAAGCAGGCCGCCAAGAACAAACAAGCTCCACCAAATGAGCAATGCGGTCTGGGTCACCAAGAGGCGAAGGACGCGCTGGCCCCAAAGAACCGCACGTGTGCCACACGCGGCCGCGTCGAGCCCCCGGAATGTATCGGTGGTCAAGGTCGCTACAAGACACAATGGAAAATAGACGACCAGAAACTGGAATCGATCAAACACCGTATTTTGCAGGGCATATCCGGATAGGCTTGCGTGAAGGCCATGGCAGGCAAGACTAGCGCTGAGGGCCGCCGCGAGCACGAGCCAAAGTTGCCAGCGCCGGTGCCACAAAAACCAGCGCCAAGTCTGCTCAACGATTGCTTTCGTAAGCACGCACGCGCCCTCCAATCATGGTCAGCCCGGCGACCACAAGCACCACGATCACGGTCACGCCGGCGACGACCGCCCCGCTCAGCGTTGCTCCGGCGCTTTCCCGCATGAAATCAGATGGCACAAAGCTCACATGGACGGGCAGGGGCAGCAAGAGGTTCGCCGCCATTAAGCCAATCTGCAAAAGCAGTCCCGCCGCCACTGTCAGGAATCGATTTTTCAAAAACCAGGCCATTGCCGTGGCGAAACTGGCGAACAGTCCACTCCAGGTTGCCGCCAGCAAGATCGAGGCCAGCGCGTGCCACAGGGGATGCGTGTAATAGAGCCCGACCCACAAGGTATCTTGCGACATGACGGCAATATTGAGATTGAGAAAGAAGTCGGGCTTCAAATTCGGCAGAAGCAAAAAGAAGCCGAAGAAGTTGATCAGGAGGGTACCGCCCACCAGAACTGCGCCCAAGAGAAAGCTGGTCACCAGATAGCCCCAGGCGACCCGCATTCCCCCACGCCGCAAGATCAGTTGCTGGGTGAAGCGTGTCTGCCGGTCCTTGGCGATCAGCGTTGCCCCGGGAATGGCGGCGAGCAGCGGCACTAGCAGGAAAAATAGAATGGGGATGAAGCTGAATTGGTCCATCGACAGCCACATCGTGTAAGGCGAGTCGTGAAAAACACTACTGCGCTTGGCGATCTGCATGGACGATTGCCCATATTGAATGAGGCTGATCAGCATCAACAGGGAAAAACTGAGCAGAACTGGCCGCCGCTCGATACGGCGGAAAAACAGATGCGACATGGGGAGGCTCCTTTCTCAAATGATTGTGCGTGTGATGGCTTCGCGACCAGCCGCGAACCGGCCCTCATGGTAAGAGGGTCGAAACTGGCAACTCAAATGTTCCCAAAATATCGCGTTGTGTGCTTCCACTCGGCAACTCCAACCTGAACAAAACGGTCGCGTCGGCTGGTAAGTCACGTAGCGCCAACGCCTTGTCGTTGCCATCTTTTTGGTACTGTGTCGCAAAGACGGACTGAAAATTGACGGTGCGCGTCGCCCCGCGGCTTGTGTCGCCGATTCGCATGCCGCCGGTGCCCAACAACAACTGGCCCAGCGTTTTGCCATGGCGCTGAACCGTCGCCTCTGAGATCCAGGCAGCTTGGCGAAGCGCCTTGGCGTGGCTGTTTGTCGATGTGAAGCTCGTGTGATAGTGCAGCACGAAGGCTTGCGCGCCTGCATCCACCGCATCCACGCCGCCTGTGACGTCGGCTTTGGTCGCTGTCAGGGCGAATGTCCGGTGAGTGGCGGTCGGCGCGGCGATGTGCAGGGCCGGAAGCGTCACATTTTTCGCTTGGCCATTGAACCGGTCGATGCGAATGCTGATCGTTTCGCTCGGGGTTTCAGGCGCCGGGGTGTAAAACGCTAGGAACTGGCGGTAATGGCCCAGCGCGATCTGGCCATAATTCTGCGAGACATCGAGAATGCGGTCATGGCCAGTCATCGTGACGGTGATCGTCTGTTTGCGCAGCGCAGTGGGATCGAGGTGGCCGCCTTGATAATCAATCACCAGCGCGCGCATCCCGGGGGCGGCCATGACGCCGCGAACCGACAGCGTGACAGCGCCGACCACGACATGATTTCCCTGAACGGGCTGATACACGCTCAGGTCTGCCATATCCCCGAATACTTGGTTCATGGTCGGGTCAAAATGGTGCGTCTTTTTCCCTTCCTGATCGAGCAGTTGACGAATGGCAGGCGCGACCCCACCGGCTTGCAGCGTCAGCGGGTTGATGACCACTGCGACCAACATAAGCGCGGTTGCAATCAGCACGCCGATGTGGCGGTGCCGCCTGCGCAAATTGGCGCGCGCTTGGCCGCGGCGCAGCGCCTGGTGCACCAAGTTCGTGGGGACGTCGAGCTGATCGCTCATTTTTTGCCAGTCAGGCTTCATGTTGCATGCCTCCTTTCTCGCGCAACCACTTGCGGCCGCGGTTTAGCCGACTTTTCACTGTTCCCGTTGGCACCCGCAACACCGCCGCGATCTCGTTTGCCTCAAGCTCGTTGAAATAAAACAGAATCAGCACGACGCGATATTTCGCCGGGACCTTCGCCAGTGCCTGCATGAGATCTTCGTGCAAGTCGACTTGCCGGTGTGCATCGAGCATCTGCTCAGGTGCGGGAAGGGGCGGCAGGGGCCGGCGATAATAATGACGGGAGACGTTGATCAAAATCCTGATCAGCCAAGTGTCAAAATATTGCGGCTGACGGAGGCGATGAATGCTCAAAAATGCCTGCAGGGAGGTATCCTGCACTATATCCAACGCATCTTGTGGGTCGTGGACACACAGAAAGGCGGTCTTATACAATTTTTCCTGCCGCGCGTCCAGCAGTTGCATCAATGCCTCCTGATCGCCGGCCTTGGCCGCCAAGATCAGTCCCGTTTCTTCCGCCATTTTTCCACCCCCTGACCCCACACCTATTAGTGCGAGACTCGCCCTGCGAGGTTCCATTTATTTTTGCTTTTTGCGAATTCGCGACAAGGTCGGGGTTTTCCAAAAAAACCATGAGCCCCGCCCATCATTGGCATCATCTCACCAAACCCGCACCGCGTCTTTGGACGATCATGGCAGGCCAGCTATATTTATAAAAGAAATCTGTTCGTTGCGTGTCCCGACTTTTCCCCCGAGCAAAACACCGTCGTCATGACGGTGCGTCCGCCAGCAGCTTGGGCATGCCACCGTCGCAATGCTGGGGCGCGCCACACCAGCCGCCCCTTATAATGGAAGAGAGCGAGTCGCGCGTGAGGGCAAACAGACAATAAACGCCGCCGAACCGCTTGGCGATATTAGGGGCGTCGCGTTGACAGCTATGATATATTTGACTGTGTAAAAGTAAGCGGAGGCGGACACGTGAAAGACGTTTGGCAGACATTTTTGGATCAGCGCGGGGCGCTTGTGCAGCAGCTCGGCCAACATATTGAACTCTCGCTGTTGGCGCTGTTGGTCGCGGTGGTCATCGCCGTGCCCCTGGCGATCTGGGCGCAGCCACACAAGCGCGCGGCGAATTTTCTCCTGCAACTGACGGGCATCCTTCAGACGATTCCATCGCTGGCGGTGCTCGGGCTTCTGATTCCATTGGTGGGCATCGGCAACCCGCCGACCTTGATTGCGCTGGTGATCTACGCGCTCCTGCCGATTTTTCAAAATACTTATGTCGGCCTCGACGAGATCGATCCGGCGTACAAGGAGGCGGCCGAGGCGTTTGGCATGTCGCGCTGGCGCAAGCTCGTCAAAGTCGAACTGCCGCTTGCGATGCCTGTGATCATCGGCGGCATTCGGACCGCGATGGTGCTGATCATCGGCACCGCCACCTTGGGCGCGTTCATCGGCGCAGGCGGGCTGGGCACGATGATCATGACCGGCATCAACGCGAACATCCCCGCGATGACATTCATCGGAGCGCTGGCCGCAGCCTTGTTGGCACTGGCTTTTTCGGCAGGCCTGAGTGTCTTGCAAAAATTGCGGTGGCGGCAAGTCCTTCTTGTGCTCGGCGTGGTGGTCGTCGGGTTTGGCGGCTATGGCGTGTACCAGGCGGTGGCCGCGCCCAAGGATGAGATCGTCATCGCAGGTAAAATGGGCAGCGAGCCCAGCGTTTTGATCAATATGTACAAACTCCTGATTCAGCAGGCGGACCCGAGTGTTCAGGTGACGCTCAAGCCGAATTTTGGCCAGACAAGTTTCCTTTATAGCGCGGTGCAAAACGACAAGATCGACCTGTATCCGGAATTCACCGGGACGGTCGTGACCAGCCTCGTCAAGCCCAGAAAGGCGCAAAACGCGGCGATTGCGGCGGGCAACGATTCCTATCCGATTGCCAAAAGCCTTCTGAATAAAGAGGGACTGACGCTGCTAACGCCGATGAAATACAACAATACTTATGCGGTGGTGGTCACGCAGGCGTTCGCCAAGGCGCACAACATCAAGACGATCTCCGACCTCGCGCGTGAACGCGGGCTGATCGCGGGCTTTGATGTTGAGTTCAACAATCGCCAAGATGGGTACAAGGGATTACAAAAGTTATACGGGCTTTCGCTCAACGTGAAGACCATGTCCCCGGACCTGCGCTATTCGGTCATTCACAGTGGCAAGATTCAGGTCACGGATGGGTATTCGACCGATTCGCAGATTCGCCAATACAAGCTGCTCGCCCTGCAAGATGACAAGAAGCTGTTTCCAATCTACCAAGGGGCGCCCTTGATGAAGGCGAGTTTTGCGGCGAAACACCCGGCGCTGGTCAAGGCGCTGAACAAGCTGGGCGGCCAGATCACGGAGACCCAGATGCAGGAAATGAATTATGAAGTGAACGTGCAGAAACGCTCGGCGGCCTCGGTCGCGAAAGCATTTTTGCTGAAGCAAGGCTTGTTGAAGGAGGCCAAGTGATGGGTGAGATGATCGAATTTTCCCATGTGACCAAGCAATTCGCCGACAACACCGCGGTGGCGGACCTCAACTTGGCCATTCGCGCGGGCGAATTGTTCGTGCTGGTCGGCACCTCTGGCTCGGGCAAAACAACGACGCTGAAGATGATCAACCGCCTCGTTGCCCCGACCAGCGGGACCATCACCTTCGACGGCAAGGGGCTCAACGCGTTCAACTTACGCCGGCTGCGCTGGGACATCGGCTATGTCCTCCAGCAGATCGCGCTTTTTCCCACCATGACTGTCGGGCAGAACATCGCGCTGATTCCCGAGATGAAAAAATGGCCGCGGACAAAAGTTAAACAGGCCGTCGATGAGGGTCTGCGTTCGGTGGGCCTCGATCCAAAAACCTACCGCGACCGGCTGCCAAGCGAATTGTCAGGCGGCGAACAACAGCGCATCGGTATTTTGCGCGCGTTGGTCGCACGGCCGCCGGTGATCTTGATGGACGAGCCATTTTCCGCGCTGGATCCGCTGTCGCGCACCCAGCTGCAAGATCTGGTGCTCGAGCTTCACGCCCGGCTGGGGATGACGATCGTGTTCGTCACCCACGATATGAACGAAGCCATGCGCCTGGGCGATCGCATCGCCGTCATGAAGGAGGGCCATCTCCTGCAAGTCGGGACGCCGACGGAAATTGCCGAGGCACCCGCGAATACGTTTGTCGCCGACTTTTTCGCCTCGGCGCAACGCTCCCCGCTCAGCGTGGCCGTCGCGAGCTTGGCGCCGTATGGAACGGCGGTGGGGCGCGGGGAAGAAGCGGGGGCCGCATCAGGCGAAAGCGACCTACAAAGCGCACCCGGCCTCTCGACCGGTGCGCCTGTCGTTTCCGGCCAAACGACGCTTAGCGAGCTGCTGCCCGAGCTCGCCGAGTCAAATCACGTGACAGTGAAGGCCCAAGAAGGTAATTTTGACTTGAGCGCAAGTGCGGTCCTGCGATATCTTGCGGACAACGAGAAGGAGCAATCAAAATGAAACAATACGACGTGATCGTGATCGGCGCCGGCCCTGGTGGCCTGGCCGCCGCGTACCAGTTGGCCGACAGCAAAAAGGTGCTGGTGGTCGAGCGTGATCTGTGGGGCGGGACGTGTCCCAATGTCGGCTGCGACCCCAAGAAGATGCTGTATTCCGCCGTTCAGGCCAAGGATCAAGCCGGCCGCATGACGCGCGCGGGGCTGGAAGGCATTCCGGACATCAACTGGCCAAACCTGATGGCCTTTAAGCGTGGCTATACCGACACCGTGCCGAGCGGGACGTTGGCCGGTTTGAAAAGTGCGGGGATCGACGCCGTTCACGGGGCGGCCCGCTTCCTGGACCCGCGCACCGTGGCCGTCGCCGGTGAGACCTACCGCGCGACCAATTTTGTCATCGCCACGGGCCAAGCACCAGCGCTGCCGAAAATTCCGGGTGCCTCGCTTCTGAAAACTAGCAGTGATTTTCTCAACCTCGATCAGCTGCCCATGACCCTCGCATTTATCGGCGCTGGGTACGTCGCACTTGAGCTTGCGAACATCGCCGCGGCGGCTGGCGCGACCGTTCATCTCATCAATCACAGTGCCCGCGCGCTTCGTAGTTTTCCCGAGGACGCCGTGGCGCAGCTGCTGGCCGCGATGAAGGACCGGCGCATTATTTTCCATGACAACGTGGCCCTGACCGGCGTCATCTCAAGCCCCCGCGGCGTGATTCTGCAGGCAGCCGATTTTTCCCTCGAAGTCCAAGCCGCCTTTTCCGCCGTGGGCCGCGTGCCCGCTGTGGCGCTGGGTCTCGGCGACGCTGGCATCCAAGTCGGCGCCCGCGGCATCCATGTGGACGACCACCTGCGCACCACCAACCCGCACATTTTTGCCCTAGGGGACGTGATCGCGAAAACACAGCCGAAACTCACCCCAGTGGCGAGCTTTGAAGGCCGCTACGTCGGTGCCACCATTCTGGCCGACCGCGGCCCCATTGCGTACCCGGCCCAGCCCGTGGTCGTCTATGGCACCACCGAGCTTGCCCAGGTTGGCATCTCGCTGACCGACGCCGAAGCCGCCCCGGACCGCTACACCATCAACACCCAAGACGTCTCCCGCTGGTACACTTACAACCGCCTGAAAGACGACAGCGCCACCGTGACCGTCATCACCGACAAAGCAAGCGGCGAGATCGCAGGCGCCATTGTCGTCTCAACCATCGCAGAAGAACTCATCAACTACCTGACCCTCCTAATGGACACCCACGTCCCAGGAAAAGTAGCCGCCAAACTCATCTACGCCTACCCAACCCCGGCAAGCTATCTGCAGTATTTGGTGTAATTAGTTGCAGGCAGAATCGGGTTGGTAAGATCGTGGAAGCGGGCGACGCGGTTAGCCCCCAAATAAACGCCCGCGGACAGTGCAGGGCAGAATGGGCAATCTAGCTGCATAATGATACGCTCAGGCGGCAACCGTGACGTGCAAGTGCGAAGCGCAAGTGCGGAGTGCAAGTGCGGAGTGCAAGTGCGAAGTGCAAGTGCGAAGTACGAAGGAGATTCAAACCAATAACGGCAGTGCTGGATATGAGGACGGGCGCCGGGCAGAAATGGCTCGCTTCGCATGTCTGGGCGTAAGGCATAAATGCCTAACGCCCAGAGCAAGCCCCCTCGTCGTTGTTAGCGGCAAAGCCGCTTACAACGAAAGCAAGCTTTGAGACCACGATTTCTGCGGGCTCAAAGTTGCTTGGGAGCGTTCCAGCCAATTTCTGCCCGGCACCCGCCCGGGGGGAGACCATGTGCGACCCGCCAACCGTTTTTTCCTTATTTGCAGATACTCGCCTGAGCGCTGATACGACACTTGCAATCGCACCCACAGTTGATTAGACTTTCAGTAGAAGCGATGCGCGTGATGAGTAACCGCCCCTGTGGCGTTCAGGAAGCTGCCTGCACTGAAACGGCAGCCGCCTGGTGCGGTGAATTGGCTCACGCAAGCGGATAAGGTGGGTGCGCCGTAAGCCAAAAGTGGCCGCGATCGTGGCAAATTAGGTGGTACCGCGCATGAGCCGTCCTATGTCTTTGACATGGGGCGGCCTTTTTTGCGAGGGCGACCCTTCCGCACCGAGACCAGCCACGTAGCATTGCCACCTTATCTTAACCGCAGTCGACAATTTAGGAGGAACTATTGAGATGAGTAAAAAAGTGATTCTGACCGGCGACCGTCCAACTGGCCGCCTGCACATCGGCCATTACGTTGGCAGTCTGCAAAATCGTGTCAAGCTACAAAATTCCGGAGATTATGAAACATATATCATGATTGCCGACACCCAGGCGCTCACGGACAATGCCCGCAATCCGGAAAAGATCCGCAACTCCCTGCTTGAAGTCGCGCTGGATTATCTGGCGGTCGGCATCGACCCGGCGAAGTCGACAATCTTGGTGCAGTCCGGCGTGCCGGCTTTGGCCGAATTGACGATGTATTATCTGGACCTGGTCACCGTGGCGCGGCTCAACCGCAACCCAACGGTCAAGACCGAGATCAATCAAAAGGCGTTTGGTGAATCTGTGCCGGCCGGCTTTTTGATCTATCCCGTCAGCCAGGCCGCCGACATCACCGCTTTCAAAGCGGACACCGTGCCGGTCGGCGATGACCAGGAACCAATGCTCGAACAGACCCGTGAGATCGTGCGCACCTTCAACAGGACCTACAACACGGATGCGCTGGTTGAGCCTGAAGGGTATTTTCCACCAAAAGGGGATGGCCGCCTGCCGGGCATCGATGGCAACGCGAAGATGAGCAAATCGCTGGGCAATGGCATCTACCTCGCCGACGACGCCGACATCGTGCGCAAGAAGATCATGTCGATGTACACCGACCCCAATCACATTCACGTCGAAGATCCGGGCCAGATCGAAGGCAACGTGGTCTTCACCTATCTCGACGTGTTCGATCCGGACAAGGAAAAAGTTGCCGAATTGAAGGCCCAATATCAACACGGCGGGCTCGGCGATGTGAAGATCAAGCGCTACCTGGTCGACGTGATGGAAAATCTGCTTGCGCCGATTCGTTCGCGGCGTGAAGAATACGCTAAGGACATGGGCGCGGTCGAGGATATTCTGAAGGCTGGTACGGCGCGGGCCAATGAGGTTGCCAACCAGACGCTGGAAGAAGTCCGCGATGCCATCGGATTTAATTATTTTAAATAAATCATTTAGCTAAAATTATCATTCGTAAGACTGAGGTCGCAGCCGGGGCTCATGGTAAAATATACGTATTCAGAATGGAGTGAATACGTTATATGAATACCATGAAAAAGTTGAGCCCGACTGCGATCACGGCCATCATCATCGGCGTTGTCGCCGTGATCGTCGCAATCTTCAGCATCTCCACTTATAACGACTTGGCCAAACAGGACCAGGCCGTCAAAGCTAAGTGGAGTCAGGTCGAGAACGTGATGCAGCGACGCGCCGATTTGATTCCTAATCTCACCGCGGCCGTAAAGGGCTCCATGAGCCATGAGACAAAGATCTTTGATGATATTGCGAAAGCTCGCCAAAATTATTACAATGCTGATTCCACAACGGCCAAGGCCAGCGCGGACAACGAAGTCAACAAATCCGTCGGCACCTTGCTCAATGTGATCTCTGAGAGCTATCCGACTCTCGCCTCCAATGACAACGTGAAGACCTTGATGACCCAACTTGAAGGTAGCGAAAATCGGATTTCCGTTGAACGAAAACGTTATATCGAGGCGGTTCAGGATTATAATTCAAGCTTGGTCACTTTCCCGCGGAATTTGTTTGCTAATCTGATGGGGCTCAAAGAGAAACCGGAATTCAAGGCCGACCCAGAGGCATATAACGTGCCGAAAGTGGACCTATCTGAGTGATGAAAGTAGGGATGGGGATGCACAAACGCAGATGGGGCTGGCTGGTCGCATTGATCGGCGTGATCGCGCTTTTGTTTGCGGCGACACCGGTCCATGCCGCCAGCAACCTCCCCGCTGACCCGCAAGATCACGCCTATTACGACGGCATCAACTTGCTTGACAGCCAAACGCGCCAGCTGATCGACCAGAAAAACAGTTTTTACAATGAGCAAAGCGAACGGCCGCAGATCAAGGTGGCCGCCATCAAATCGACAGACGGCGAAGCGCTTGGCGAATACGCCCCGGATCTGTTTGAAAAATGGGGCATCGGGAAAAAGGGTGAGGACAACGGTGTCCTGATTCTGTACGCCGACAATGACGGCAAGCAGAACATGCGCATCGAAGTCGGTTACGGCCTGGAAGGGGAGCTGACCGACGCGCTGTCCGGCCAGATCCTCAACCAAAATCTCGACGACATCAAGTCCTCCGACAAGGCCGACGTCAACAAGGCGATTCGCAATGTCTTCAACGCGGTCGCGACGGTCATTGACAAAAAATACGATTATCCAAAAGATGATAATACCGTCAGCGATGACACCATGAGCGATTATGAAGAAACCAATGACGAGCCGTTCGGAGATTACGATGATGATGATTCAAGCAATGGTATTTTTACCATGGTGCTTGTGATCTTCCTGGTCGTGATCATCATTATCTCCATCTTTGGCGGCGGTGGTCCGCGTGGTGGCGGACGCCGGCGCGGCGGAAATTGGTGGCTGTTGTGGCTGCTTTCGGATCTCCTGAGTAGCGGCAGTCGGTATGGCCGCTATGGACGCGGCGGCCGTGGCGGTTTCGGCGGCGGTGGGGGCTTTGGCTCCGGCGGCGGTTTTGGCGGCGGTGGATTCGGCGGCGGAGGAGGTGGCGGCTTCGGCGGCGGGGGCGGTGCCTCCGGTGGTGGTGGCGCCGATGTCTGACCGAGGACGCATCGGATGCCTGACCCAAGACGCAGACCGCGGAATTGAATAGTGACGCAACGAACCGGATCAACGCGCAATGCAGGGCGTTGGCCGGTTTTTGTTTTGCCCGGGGACTGGTCAAGCGGTTGAGCGGGTAGACCAGTTGCTGGTGGGCGTGCGCTGATTTTCTTTACAGTTTGTCAACATCATGCGGCCAGACAGTGGGAAGCGGTCCCAAAGTGTGATACAGTATTTCAGATATGGACGGTCGCAGGCGCGGCCGTCACGCGAGAGGAGGCTGCGCGTTGCACACGCTGACCAAGGGCAATCCCCTGAAACTTGTTTTCTTCTTTACCATTCCACTTCTGATCGGGAATGTCTTCCAGCAACTATACAGCTTCATGGATACGCTGATTGTTGGGCGGACCATCGGCAAGGCAGCGCTGGCCGCTGTCGGTGCGACGGGCAGTATCAACTTTTTGATCATTGGGTTTGCGCAGGGCACCACGGCTGGTCTGTCGATTCTGACCGCCCAGGCTTATGGTGCGCGGGATTATCAAAAGCTGCGCCGGTCCTTTGGCGCCAGCATCTGGATCTCCCTGGCGATGACCATCGTGCTGACCGCGCTGTCGGTCACCTTCACCCGGCCGATGCTGGAGCTGATGCAGACGCCGCCGGAGATCATCAACGATTCCGTCTCGTTCATCCGGATTATTTTCATGGGCATCGCGGCCTCGATGGCGTTCAACCTGCTCTCAAATATGATGCGCGCGCTGGGCGACTCACGCACGCCATTGATATTTCTAGTCATCGCAACGATCATCAATATTATTTTGGAATTGATCTTCATCCTCGGCCTAAACTGGGGCGTGGCCGGCGCCGGTATCGCGACGGTCAGCGCTCAGGTCATCTCGGCGCTGCTTTGCTGGTTTTATATTCGCAAGCATATTCCGCTTCTCGTGATTCGAAAAGAGGATCTGAAATTTGATTGGGCGAATATTCGCCACCACATCGCAGTCGGCCTGCCAATGGGCTTTTCCATGTCCATCATCGCGATTGGCTCCGTGATTTTGCAGGTCATGCTCAACACCTTGGGCACCGATGCCGTTGCGGCTTACACCGCGGCCGGCCGAATCGACCAGCTCGCGACACTGCCGGCCTCCTCATTTGGCGTGACGATGGCGACCTTTGCCGCCCAGAACCTCGGCGCTAAGGAGTACGGCCGCATTCGCAAAGGCGTGCATCAGACCCTGATCCTGAACGTGGCGATCTCCGCCGTGCTCGGGGCGTTGATCATCATCTTTTCAAAGCCGCTGGTCAACCTGTTCCTCGGCCCGAACCAGCCGCACGTCACTGCGCTGGCCCAGATCTACTTCAAATACAACGCCAGCATGTATTGGCTCCTCGCAATTCTGTTCACAATGCGTAATCTGCTTCAGGGCCTCGGCCACACCTTGGTCCCGACCGTCGCTGGCTTCTTCGAACTGATGATGCGCTCCTTTGCTGGCCTGTTCCTCGTGTCGCGTCTGGGCTTCACCGGCGCGTCCATGGCCAACCCGCTCGCGTGGATCGGCTCCGTCTTTGTGCTCGTCAACGTCTACTTCCGTACCATGAAGCACATTCGCCAGAAACAGGATGAACAAGCCGGAAAGCTGCAGGAGGTGCCAAACGATGACCAAGGATAAACATTCGGCCGAGCCTGCCAAAAACTTCGAGCCAACTAAGGGAAAACACGGCGCCCTAGCACCCACCGACGCCGCCCAAACGGCATCACTGAATCAAGCGGCCACTGCGGAGAGTGTCCCAAGCGGCCACCATGCCGCCGCGCCGTCTGGATCCGCTAAAAAAGGCGGCGGCCTCCGCGACCTCTTCAAGTGGGTCGGCATCACCATTGTGTTTGTCGCCATCGCCGTGTTGGGGGTGCAATATTTGACAACTGAAGTGATCGGCAACGACACCGTGGTCGGGACCTCGATGAACCCGACCCTGGCCCCCGACGACAAGGTGATCACCTTGCGCCACAAAAAGATCACCCGCAACGCAATCGTCGTTCTGGACGCCCCGGATGAACCGGGCAGCTATTACATCAAGCGGGTGATTGGCTTGCCGGGGGAGACTGTCGAAGTCAAAGACGAAAAACTCTACATCAACGGCAAGGAAGTCGCCCAGCCCTATCTCAACGATGCCTTTATGCGCCAGGCGGTCAAAGCCTGGCAGACGACGCACGACACGGTTGGCCAAGGCGTTAGCTTCACCGACAACTTCAAGCTGAAAGAAAAGGTGCCGGCCGGCCGCTATTTTGTGCTCGGCGATGATCGGCGCGTGTCCCACGACAGCCGCGACTTCGGCTTCGTCAAGAAAAGCGCGATTCGCGGCGTGGTGGCCTTGCGCTACTGGCCGCTGAATCACATGAAGTTCTTCTGATTCGCACCGAAATTAGCGGCGAAAATCGACGTCAAACCCGCGCCATAACTGGGCTTAAGACGACAATCTCCGATTTTTCTTCTATTAAATAGGCAACACAAATAGGCATCTCACACTAGGCCGCAGCCCAGCGTGAGATGCCTGTTTGGTTCCTGACCGATCTGGGGGAATCGGGGAACTATTTTTGCCAGATCACGGCAGATTGTTGCCAGCCGCGAAGTAGACGTCGTACCATTCTTGCTTGGTGAGCTTGAAGTCGGCCGCTTCGGCGATCTGAGCGATGCGGTCCTTGTTCGTGGTGCCCGCGATGACTTGGAAGGCGCCTGGAATGCGCAGAATCCAAGCGGCCGCGATCGCGTTGACGTTCGTGTTGTACTTGTCCGCCAAGTCATGCAGCTTCTTGTTGAGTTCCGGGAACTTCGGATTGTCGATGAAGACGCCTTCGAAAAATCCGTACTGGTAAGGGCTCCATGCTTGAATGGTCATGTTGTGCAGACGGGAGTATTCAAGAATGCCGCCGTCGTGGTCGATGGAGCGCTCGTCGGACATGTTGACGTGGATGCCGTTGTCGATCATGCCCGTGTGCATCACGCCGAACTGCAACTGGTTGGCAATCAGCTTTTGCGGTACCGCCGACTGCAACAACTCAACTTGACTCGGGTTGAAGTTCGACACACCGAATTGACGGACCTTGCCGCTGTTTTGCAAGGTGAGGAAAGCTTCCGCAACCTCGTCAGGCTCCATCAGGGGATCTGGCCGGTGCAGCAGCAGGACGTCAACATAATCGAGACCCAGCCGTGCAAGCGACCCGTCGACCGCTTCAAGAATGTGTTCCTTGGAAAAATCGTAGCGTTGGCCCGGCACAATGCCGACCTTCGTCTGCACGATCACATCATCGCGCGAGAAGCTGGCCTTCTTTAATGCGGCGCCAAAAAGCGACTCCGCCTTGCCACCATCATAAATGTCGGCATTATCAAAAAAGTTGATACCCGCATTATAGGCTGATTCCAAAAGTGCAACGGCACCGTCTTCATCAAGTCCAGTAATACGCATCACACCCAATGCGACTTCAGAGGCCTTAAGCCCGGAGCCGCCAAGATCGATCTGACGCAAAACAATCAGCTCCTAACTGTGTTTGTTTATTGGATCCATTGTCTAGCGTAGCATATTGCCCGCCGCCATGAAAGCGCACACGGCTGGTAAATCGGACCAGAATTTCCTGGCAAATAAGCGCTTACGTACTGTCTGGTTGAGCGACTTACGACTGGCGGATGATGAAGGTTTCGGAGTGATGCTGAGATTGTGATGAAGCAAGCCTTTTGCGCGCCGCTGTAGATCAAAAAGCAAGACGGGCAACACCGGTTCATCGCCGAGGGATACCGTCTTGCTTTTTTGAACAGACTTGTAAGCCTCTTTGTCCATTTTTATATGTGATCATTAAAGATATGCCAATACCAGCAAACGCGACGCAAGCAATCAGAAGTGCCGCCACCGCAACAATCAGTCCAATAGTGGCATCACCAAACTGGATGATCTGACTAATGACAAACCCGCCCCCGAGACATGCAAGCGCGCCGATCAACGTGAAGCCCCCTGAGATCAGTGCGAACATGCCCTTATCGCGGGTGGACCGCTGTTTCTCATCGATTATTCTGACCGCGATTGCCAGCAACCCAGCAAAAATACCTGCGCTGATGAGTTTTTGAAGATTCCGTGGCATTTGATTTCCTCCAGAGCAACTGTGGTTTTCAGATGAAGTATGCCCCTTTAACAACGACAAAACACGCACCATCTGTCAGCTGGGGCGAGGCGGTCCATCACGACGGATGTTGCGGTTGGACCCACAAACATTTCTCCCTATGATGTGATGGGGTCACACCAATATGGCGGTTTTTTCGGGGGCGTGCGGACATTTTTTTGGACCGCCGTTTTGCTAAAGTGCACAACGACGGTGTTCGTTCAGGTTTTTACCTCC
>NZ_RHOG01000013.1 GCF_003946405.1 Lacticaseibacillus yichunensis
GCTTAAAGCATAGCACCGGGGAAGACCAGGTGCCTTTTTTGTTATTCAAAAAAGGTCCAAAACTTCCGGCGTTGTCAAAATCAACACCAAAAATTTTAGACCCCTTTTTTTTGAGTCTTTTGGGGCGGGGCGGTGAACTGTCAAGCTGATATGCGGCTGGCGGTGAGTGATTTTGCAATCATTCCAGTCTTTGAAGATCAGTGGTGTTTTGAATCTAAAATCTGCAGACGGATAAGAGTGTGTAAGGCATGGCGGGCACATCTAACTGGCTCGTACACTCGAGGCGAAGGGCGCCTCAAGCACCCGAGCCAGGTTAGCTGTCCCACCATCCCGCGCCCCTACGCACCATAGTTGTGCTTCGTGCGGCAGGTCTGAGGCATTTAGCTGGCATGGGCACTCGATGGCCAAGAGCGCCATCAAGCACCCATGCCAGACTAACTGCTCAGACCTAAGCGCCGCACTACGCACCCTGTTTTTGTGATAAACTGTCTACAGACTGTACGATAGAATAGGAAGAACTCTATGGAAATTTTATTTTTAGGGACTGGGGCGGGTTCGCCGTCCAAGGCCCGCAATGTCTCGAGTCTCGCGCTGACCCTGCTTGATGAGCGCAATGAAGTGTGGCTGTTTGATTGCGGCGAAGGCACCCAGCACCAGATCCTCAAGACAGCGATCAGGCCGCGCAAAGTGACTAAGATCTTCATCACCCATTTGCACGGCGATCACATTTTCGGCCTGCCAGGGTTTTTGGCGAGTCGGGCTAATCAGGGCGGCGAGGAGCCACTGACAATTTACGGGCCGCCGGGTATTGAGCGGTTCGTCAAAACAAGTTTGGCGGTGACCCAGACGCGCCTGCCGTATCGACTGGATTTTGTTCTGCTTGACCGACCTGGCATCATTCTCGATGACCAGACGTTCAAGGTGACTTGCGGCGAACTCGCGCATCGAGTGCCATCCATGGGTTTTCGCATCGAGGAAAAACCGCATCCAGGTGAGTTGCTGGTAGCCAAGCTCCAAGACGCCAAAGTGCCTGCGGGGCCGCTTTATGCGAAGCTCAAGGCAGGCGAGACAGTGACGCTACCGGACGGTCGGACGCTGGATGGCCACGATTTCATCGGGCCTGCGCAGCCGGGTCGGACGATTGCAATTTTCGGGGACACCCGGCAGACGAAAGAGGCTGAGGTGCTGGCTAAGGACGCAACGGTGATGGTCCATGAATCGACGTTTGGGCCGGACGAGGCGCCCCTGGCTCGCCAGTACTACCATTCCACGAATATTCAGGCAGCCAAGATCGCGAAGGCGGCTGGCGCGCATGAGCTTTTGCTGAATCACATTTCCGCGCGTTACATCGGCAAGGCCGCGCTGGAGTTGCAGCGCTCGGCGCAGCGTGTGTTCAAGAATACCCGGGTGGTCCATGATCTGCAGGAAGTTGCCATTCCATTTGAAAAGAGGGTGAAGCAACCATGAAACGATTGGAAAAACAAATCGTCGTCGTGACTGGCGGGTCGTCAGGCTTGGGCAAGGCGATCGGGCTTGAAGCCGCCAAACAGGGGGCCACGGTCGTCTTTTTGGCCCGGCGCATGGCCGCACTGAAGGAAGCGCAAGCCACCGCGACTGCATTGTCCGGCCGCCCGGCTTACGCGTTTGTCTGCGATGTCGCCGATCCGGTGGCGGTCGAAGCCGTCGCGGCGCGCATTGCCCGCGATGTCGGCCCCGTTGATGTGCTGGTCAATGCGGCCGGCTTCGGCCATTTTGAAAATGCGCTTGAGACGAAGATGAGCACGGTCGAACAGATGATGCGGGTCAACGTGTTGGGCACGATGTACATGACGCGCTTGATTGGGCGGGGCATGGTCGAGCGCGGCCACGGCCACATCATCAACATCGCCTCGATGGCAGGCAAGATCGCGACACCGAAATCTGCAATCTATTCCGCCTCTAAGTTTGCGGTGGTCGGCTACAGCAACGGATTGCGTCTTGAGCTGCGGCCGCATGGGGTGCGGGTGACCACGGTCAATCCGGGTCCCGTCAACACCGCCTTTTTCCAGGTCGCGGAGGCCAATGATTATCTGCAGAAGGTCAGCTTCATTGTGCTCGATGCGGATAAATTGGCCCGGCGCATCGTCTATTCCTTCGGGTTGCCGGTCCGCGAGATCAACACCCCGCTGATCATGGCGGCCGCCGCCAAGTTCTATGACCTGGCGCCGCATGTTGGGGACTTCCTCGCTGGCACACTCTTCAATCGAAAGTAGGGTCTGGGTGTATGAAAAATCAACAACGTCTCATCGTCGGCCTTGTGCTGGCGCTGGTATTGATCATTTTTGCCGTCCTGAACGGGCAGGCCGTCGCCGTGAATTTCTTCGGCGCCCAATTTTCCTGGCCACTGATCGTTGTGATCATCGTGTCGGTTTTGATCGGCGCCCTGATCACGTTCCTGGTGTCGAGTACGAGCATGGCGAAAAACAGCAAAGCGCTGAAGGCGGCAGAAGCCGTTGCCGCCAATGCGAAGGCTGAACAGGACAAGGCGGTCAAAGCGGCCACCGAAAAACTGCAGGCGCAAGTGACTGCGCTGCAAAAGCAGGTCGCTGACGCAACGGCTGCGGAAACGAAGTAGATTTGACTTAGAGCGAATCAAAAAAGAACCGAGGCAATCGCAGCCTCGATTCTTTTTTTACCTAGAAATTCATGTTCGCGTTGCCGAGTCAGTTGTGTCGACGGACCCCTGTCGATCAGCCGGCCCAGCAGCTCGAGGTTAGATCAAGACGAACAGGCCAGCGCCGATCACGCCGCCAACCAGTGGGCCGACAATCGGGACCCAGGAGTACCCCCAATCGGAGCCGCCCTTGTTGGCGATCGGCCAAATGGCATGGGCTAACCGTGGGCCGAAGTCTCGAGCCGGGTTGATCGCGTAACCGGTGGTCCCACCAAGAGACAGGCCGATCGCGGTGATCAGGACGCCGACACCGATCGGGCTGAGGCCATCCGTCCATTTGCCTTTTGCAAAGGCGAGCAGGACGAAGACCAGGACCGCGGTGCCAAGCGTTTCACTAAAGAAGTTCCAGAACGGCCGGCGAATCGCTGGGCCGGTGGCAAAGGTGCCCAAGATCGCGGCTTTGTCGTCCGTTGCGGCCCAGTGCGGGTAGTAGTGGAGCCACACGAGGGTCGCCCCGACGAATGCCCCGAGGACTTGCGCGATGATGAATGGCAGCACGCCTGCCCATGGGAACCGGCCAATGACCGCAAAGCCCAGTGTAACAGCCGGGTTCAAATGTGCCGGGCCAAGAAAGGCGGCCGCATACACACCCAAGGTCACAGCCAAGCCCCACCCTAGGGTGATCGCGATCCAGCCGGCGCCTTTTGCCTTTGATTGATTCAGGGACACGCCAGCGACAACGCCATCACCCAGCAAGACTAAAATGAGCGTGCCAATAAATTCACCCAATGCTTGAGTCATGATTGTTTGTGTCATGAGAATTCCTCCATAAATTCAACTATTTCAGTGATTTCAGCGCACTTTCGTCGATCGCCTGGTGCAGCGCGGCGGCTTGGGCGGTCGTCTCCGCGTCATCCCAATCAAGCAGGCGGGCCATTTCGGCGACGACGGGGTCGGTCAGTTGGGCTAACTGATCGGCATGGAACAGAATCGCGTTGGTCCGGCGCAGCAGGTAATCCACCGGCGTCAACGTCATTTCCTCGTTGACGGAATAGCGCAGGCTGGCTGTTTCCTTGAGCGAAAGCCCCGCGGCGGCGCCATCTTCCGCATACGTGATCACGCGGCCGGTGTTTGAGCCAAAGCGGTTTGCCAGATCCAGTGCATCCGCTGCCGGAATGCCAGCGTCTTGGGCAATGCGGCTGAAGAAGCCGATCGATTCATCGACGTTGGTTGGGTCAAAATGGCCACCGGAAACTTGGAGTTTGGTCGAATCGACCTCTTTGACTTCTTGCCCATATTGTTGCTGGAGCAGACGGCGCACCAAGGCCAGCGCCCCTGCCGCCATTTTCCGATAGTCGGTGATCTTCCCACCGGCCAGCGTCAGCATGCCATCTTTTTCGGTGGTGAGACTGGACCCACGGGAGACTTGCGATGGGGCAAGACTTTCCTCGGCATGGGCGGTCTGCAGATCCGAGATGGCTTGTTCAACGTCTCGGCGGGTGGCGTTTTTCGCATTATAATCATCGACGACCTGAATCAACGACGCGAAGCTCTCATCGGACACGCGGCCGGTATTTGCGCCGCCGCCATTGTAGTCTGAGGAGCCGTTTGCCGCGATCAGGGGACGCAAGCCGACCCAGCTGGCCTCGATATCCGCCAGTGTGACATTGGCCTCTGGGTACCGGTTGTTCAGTGCGAACAGCAGGTAATCGACGTCAGCCTGGTCAACGGTTGGATGTTGATAATCGCCGTGGAAATCGGTGTCGGTCGTGCCAAAGTAGGTCTTGCCTTCACGCGGCACCACGAAAATCATCCGGCCGTCATCATGGCCCGAGTCAAAATACGTCGGTTGCGGGACCTTGAGCTTGGCTTCGTCGATCACCAGGTGCACGCCCTTGGTCGGCCGCAGCCGCGGGGCATGATCGAGATCATCGTCTTCGGCACGGAGCTGATCCACCCATGGGCCGGTGGTGTTGATGATCAACTTGGCATGAATGTCGAAGGCTTCGTCGTCCAGCAGGTCCTGTGCACGCAGCCCGATCGCCTTGCCACTGTCATCATGCAAGATGCTGGTCGCCTTCACGTGACTGGCGATGAGCCCACCGAGCTCCGCGGCCTCCTTGATGTTTTCAATGACTAGGCGCGCGTCATTATTGACATAGTCGAGGTAGACGCCGCCGCCTTGCAGCTTGTCCTGCTTCAAGTCAGGCTCGCGCTGCAACACTTCGCTTTTCGAGACGGTGTAGTTGGCGTATTGCGAGCCCGTGACCCCGGCCAGCTCATCGTACAGGTTCATCGCGATCTTGACGGAAAAAAGGTCAAAGGTTGCCCCAGGTTCGTCATAGATCGGCATCAGCATCGGAAATGGCCGCGGAATATGCGGGGCGATGCCTTGCACCACCGCGCGCTCCTTGACGGTATCCGAAACGACGCCCACGTCGAAGGTCTTCAGGTAGCGAATGCCGCCATGGACCAGTTTGGTCGAGCGCGAGGAGGTGCCTTCCGCAAAGTCCTGCATCTCGATCAGCCCAGTTTTCAGACCACTGGCTGCGGCCTGAATCGCGACACCGGCACCGGTGATGCCACCGCCGACGATCAAGAGATCCAGATCCGTTGTTTTCAGCGCATCAACTGTGTCTTGCCGTGTTTTCTTTGAAAATGTCATATCTTCCTCCTATTCTGCGAGGTGGTCAGGCTTGCGGGCGGTGTTTGAATGAGCGCGTTGCCGCAACGGCTTCTTGCCAGCCGGCGTACAGATCGTTGCGCCGCTCCTCTGACATTTGCGGGGTGAACGTCTTGCCGACCTTGAAAATATGCTGCAATTCATCGGTGTCTTGCCAGTAGCCAACAGCAAGCCCCGCCAAGAAGGACGCGCCCATTGCGGTGGTCTCGAGGTTCGCTGCCCGGTCGATCGGGGTGTTCAACAGATCCGCCTGGAATTGCATCAGGTAATCGTTGTTGGCCGCGCCGCCATCGACACGCAGGGCCGGAATCGCGATGCCGGTGTCTTTTTCCATGGTATCCACAACGTCGCGGGTCTGGTAGGCCAGCGCCTGCAGGGTCGCCTTGATGAAATCGTCGCGGGTGGTCCCACGGGTCAGGCCAAAGACGGCGCCTCGTGCATCTGGATCCCAGTATGGCGCGCCGAGACCGGTGAAGGCGGGCACCACATAGACTTCATCATGGCTGGTCGAGGCCTTCGCCGCGTCTTCGGATTCTGGTGAGGTGTGAACCAGGCCCATGGAATCGCGGAGCCACTGAATGGCACTGCCGGCCACAAAGACGGAGCCTTCAAGGGCGTAGGTGACCTTGCCGTTGATGCTGTAGCCGATCGTCGTCAGCAGGTTGTTGGCGGACATGGTCGGCGTCTCGCCGGTATTCATCACAATGAAGGAGCCGGTGCCGTACGTGTTTTTTACCATGCCGGGCTGCAAGGCGAGCTGGCCGAACAAGGCGGCCTGCTGGTCCCCGGCCATTCCGGCGATCGGGACACTGCTGCCGTAGAAATGATAGGGCAGGGTCTCGCCGTAAACTTCGGAATTGCCCCGGACTTCCGGCAGCATCTTCTTTGGAATGTTCAACAGAGAGAGAATCTCGTCATCCCATTCCAGCGTGTGGATGTTATACAGCATCGTCCGGCTGGCGTTGGTGTAGTCGGTGACGTGAATCGCGCCGCCAGACAATTTCCACGAAAGCCAGGTGTCGATGGTCCCAAACAGCAGCTCGCCTTTTTCCGCGCGTTCCTGCGCGCCAGGCACGCGGTCGAGAATCCAGCGAATCTTAGTCGCTGAGAAATACGGATCGATCAACAGGCCAGTTTTCTCATGAATCATGTCGCCGTGGCCGTCTTTGCGCAGCTGTTCGGCGATCTCGCCGGTCTGGCGACTTTGCCAAACGATCGCGTTGTAGATCGGCAGGCCGGTCTCTTTGTCCCAGATCACCGTAGTTTCACGCTGATTGGTGATGCCGATGCCGACGATCTGTTTTGGCTGAATGCCAGAGCCGATGAAGGCGTTGGCGATGGTTGAAAGGACCGCGTTCCAGATCTCGTTTGCGTTATGCTCCACCCAGCCAGGCTGAGGGAAATATTGGGGAAATTCGCGCTGCGCATCAGCGACGGTTTTACCCTCATGGTCGACGATCAGGGCGCGGGTCGAAGTGGTGCCTTCGTCGATCGCCATGATATAGGAAGTGTTCTCGCTCATAGCTAGTGCTCCTTTGTTTATATTAGTATTCGAATACAAGTCTAAGTGTAAGCGCTTAAATGGACCCTCGCAAGAAATATGCTTGCGTTCTAATTATTATCTTGTTCACAAGCCAGTCACGCACAAACTAGGGATGGCGTGCCGTCGTTCTGGATTACTTTTTCCGAATATAGGTTTAGCGGTTAAAGATCGGTGAGAAGATGAGAGAAAGCCGGTAGAACCCGCTCCGCCCTAAGGCTGATTTTTGTGCAAACAGGGTAGTTTGTCCATATTTGACCTTTACTGACCAATTGCATCCTGCTAGACTATTTATGATGACGAGGGCAATGCGGTACACTGAAGGCAGGCCCAATCGTAAAGGAGGAACCCTGATGAATCCGGACAATCTCACACAAGCCGTGACTGAAGCACTGGCGGCGGCACAAAAGATCGCACAAGTGCGGCACCACCAAGATATTGATATTCCTGAACTGATCAAAAGCATGGTCCAGACTGGCGACCTCGGCGCACAGCTTTTTCAAGAAGCCGGCATCGACCTGGATGGCCTGAACGCGGTCATCGACAAGGCGATCGATGACGAATCCGTCGTGGAAGGCGCCAGCAGTTATGGTCAAAACATGAGCCAGAACCTATTTCAGCTGTTCCAGGACGCGGATAAGATCAAAAAGAGCTTCGGGGATGAATTCATCGCCAGCGAAGCCATTTTGCTGGCGCTTTTTGACCAGCAATACAACCCGATCACCCAGTATCTGGCCGCTAATGGCTTGACGCAAAAGGCCTTTCGCGCGCAGATCGAGAAAATGCGTGGCGGCCAAAAGGTGACGTCCAAAAACGCCGAGAATACTTACAAGAGCCTGGAAAAATACGGCACCGACCTGGTCAAAGAGGCGCGCTCCGGCAAAATGGATCCAATCATCGGCCGTGACGACGAGATTCGGGATGTGATTCGCATTTTGTCCCGCAAGACGAAAAATAATCCGGTTCTGATCGGCGAACCCGGTGTCGGCAAAACTGCGATCGTCGAAGGGTTGGCGCAGCGCATTGTCAAAGGCGACGTGCCGGACAACCTCAAGGACAAGACGATCATCTCGCTGGACATGGGCAGTCTGCTGGCGGGGGCGAAATACCGCGGCGATTTTGAGGAACGACTGAAGGCTGTTTTAAATGAAGTGAAGAAAAGCGAAGGCCAGATCTTGCTGTTTATCGATGAGATCCACACGATCGTCGGCGCCGGCAAAGCCGAGGGTGCGATGGATGCGGGTAACCTGCTCAAGCCGATGCTGGCGCGTGGGGAACTGCATCTGATCGGTGCGACCACGCTGGATGAATACCGCGAGAACATCGAAAAAGACAAGGCGCTTGAGCGGCGGTTCCAGCGCGTGCTGGTACAGGAGCCAACCGTCGAGGATACGATCTCCATTTTGCGTGGCCTCAAGGAGCGCTTCGAGATCTTCCACGGGGTGCGCATCCATGACTCTGCGCTGGTGGCGGCGGCAACGTTGGCCAATCGCTACATCACGGACCGTTTTTTGCCAGACAAGGCGATCGACCTGATCGACGAGGCCAGCGCGAATATCAACGTTGAAATGAATTCGCGGCCGACGGATCTGGATGTGGCGGAGCGGCGGCAGATGCAACTCGAGATCGAGGAGCAGGCGCTGAAAAAGGAGACCGATCCGGCCAGCCAAAAGCGTCTAACCCAGACGCAGGCCGAGCTCGCGGACACCAAGGAGCAGGTCAACAAGCTCAAGGCGCAGTGGGACGCGGAAAAGAAGGACATCAACCAGCTCAACGAGAAGAAGGCCGAGATCGACAAGGCCAAGCATGAGCTGGAGGATGCCCAGGCGCGCTATGACCTTGAGGCGGCGGCCCGCTTGCAGCATGGCACGATTCCGCAACTCGAAAAAGAACTGGAGACGATGGAACAGACGGACCGGCCAGACAGCTGGCTGGTGCAAGAGTCTGTCACGGAAAATGAGATCGCCGCGGTGATCTCTCGGCAGACTGGCATTCCGGTTACCAAGCTGGTAGAAGGCGACCGCGCCAAGTTATTGCATTTGGCGGATAACCTGCATCAGCGGGTGATCGGCCAGGATGAGGCGGTCCAGGCTGTGTCGGATGCGGTGCTGCGCTCGCGGGCCGGCCTGCAGAATCCGAGTCGGCCACTGGGCAGTTTTCTCTTCCTTGGGCCAACCGGGGTCGGGAAGACGGAGCTCGCCAAGACCTTGGCCGAGGCGCTGTTTGACTCCGAGAAGCACATGGTCCGCATCGACATGTCGGAATACATGGACAAGATCTCAGTGTCCCGCTTGGTTGGTGCGGCGCCTGGTTATGTCGGCTACGAGGAAGGCGGTCAGCTCACCGAGGCCGTTCGCCGCAATCCGTACACGATTGTTTTGCTCGATGAGATCGAAAAGGCGCATCCGGATGTCTTCAACATTTTGCTTCAGGTGCTCGATGACGGCCGGTTGACGGACAGTCAGGGACGCACGGTCGATTTTAAAAATACGATCATCATCATGACATCGAATCTCGGCTCCGAAAGTTTGCTCGACAGCATGGCCCAGGATGGCGCAATCACTGATGCGGCTAAGGCAACGGTAATGAGTCAGGTCCGCAGCCACTTCAAGCCGGAATTTTTGAATCGCATCGATGACATCATCATGTTCAATCCACTTTCGCTTGCGGATGTGGAAAAAATTGCGGTGAAGGATCTCGCGTCCCTGAGCGACCGACTGGCGGATCAAGAGGTCACGCTCGACGTCACCCCAGCCGCTCAAGAGTGGCTCGCCGACAAGGGCTACGAACCGGCGTATGGCGCGCGGCCACTGCAACGGCTGATCACAACGGCGGTTGAAACGCCGCTTGCGAAAAAGTTGATCGCAGGGGAGATCTTGCCGCAAAGTACGGTCGAGATCGGGGTCAAAGATGGTGGTTTGACCTTTACCAGCACGGCCGCCGCGCCTGCTGTCTGAGAAAAATGCTGTTAAGGTATTGCCTTGACGCCTGTTTTTTAGTAAGATAAGTCATGCTGTGGTGGTCAAATGACCGCCATCGGGTGTCCGGCCGCTTGCAATTTTGGCCGGGTCCGGTATAGTAGTAAAGAAATCTAAAGCAAAAGGGGTTTTCCTCATGGCAGTTCCAGCACGCAGAACATCCAAGACCAAGAAGCGTATGCGCCGCGGCCATATCAAGTTGAATGTGCCTAACCTGCAATTCGACGCGACGACCGGTGAATACCGCGCATCTCATCATGTTTCGCCAAAGGGCTTCTACAAAGGCGCCCAAGTCGTTAAGCCAGCAACAACCGACAGCGACAACGCGTAACAACTAGACCGCATCCTTCCGGGGGTGCGGTTTTTTTGTGGGGTTTTGGGGGCTGACAGGGCTGTGAATCGTGAGTGAGGTCATTCCATTAATTGGTCGTGTAAACGGTCAGCGATGTGCTGATAATTATAAAGTGAACAGCGAATCTGGTTAAGAGAAAAGTGGTCAATGGCTCAATGAGGTTGTAGTGAAAGTCTAAGAAGGCATTGATTGATATCCGCCTTTATTGATAGATCACTTGATCTAAGGAGGACTCCGGCCAGCAATCGCTCAGCCCCCTCGTCGGTGTTAGCGGCTGTGCCGCTTACACCCAAAGCAAGCTTTATGACCGCGAATTTTGCGGGCAAAAAGTTGCTTGGGAGCGTTCCAGCCATTTCTGGCCGGAGTCCCCCGTGTTCTTCATCAAATTGAACTAGAACTGTCACTTAATTGTTTGTATTCGAACAAGGCAACTTCGATGTGCACCAAAAATCAGCTCACATAGTCTCGCACACCAGATGTCATGGTATAATCAAGACAAGAGACCCGCGCAAGATGCGGTGAGGAGGAAAACAAATGGCTGAAGAAGAGATCTTCACGTTATATCTAAAGCGTCTGCAGCAGGCAAATCTGCCGCGCTGGACGGACTTGCCACAATTTGATCTGTACATGGATCAGATCGTGCAGTACGTCAACGAGATCATTCATCCCCTCGGATTGGATGACCTGACCCCGACCATGGTCAACAATTATGTGAAAAAAGGCGTGATCCAGCCGCCAATCAAGAAGAAGTACAACCGCGACCAGCTGGCCAACGTGCTGGTGATTGCAATGCTCAAGCCTGTTTTTTCGCTGGACACGATCGCGGCGGGCATTCGCTATCAGCTGATCGAGCGCGAGCGGTCCCAGGCATATGATGCGTTCATTCTGGCCTTTATCGGCGCCGTCCAGCAGGTGAATTCCGACTTCACCAGCGATGTCACGATCGCGAAGGTCAACAAGGAGGACACCGTCAACATTCAATCGGCGATGGTCAGCTTGGCGATCAACGCGGTCTTGGAAAAATTGCTCGTGGAATCCATGACGCAAGCGGTTCAGCCCCAAGAGAAGAAGGATTAACATGCAACTAACGATCTTGTCCACCAGCGATACGCACGGCTATGTGTTGCCGACGACCTACAGCAAGCGTGGCGAGGACCAACCATTTTCGCTGGCCAAGGCCAAAACGGTGCTGGATGATCTCAGGCGCCACGCGGACGGGCCGACCCTGACGATCGAAAATGGCGACTGGCTCCAGGGGTCCCCGCTTGCGTATTTTGCCGCAAAGGTTCAGCCTGATCCGCACCTGTTGACTGCCGCCTATGATGCGGTGGGCTATGATGCCGGCATCATCGGCAATCACGAGTTCAATTACGGTGCGGCCAATCTTCAAGACGCGATCGCAACGCTGAACTATCCCATTTTATGCGCAAACATTTTGCGCGGAAAAAAGCCGGCATTTGGCAAGCCCTATCAGATCTTTGAACGCGGCGGGGCTAAGGTGGCGGTGCTGGGGCTGACCACGTCTTACATTCCGCACTGGGAAGGTCCGGCCAACATCGAAGGCCTGACGTTTGTCGATGCGCTGCAGACTGCAAAGAAGTGGCTGCCACGCCTGCGCAAACTGGCGGATGTGGTGGTGATCGCGTATCATGGCGGGTTCGAGCGTGACCTTGAGACGGGCGAGCCGACTGAGGCGTTGACCGGTGAAAATGTCGGCTACGAACTCAGTCAATTGCCAGGCGTGGATGCGCTGGTCACTGGGCATCAACACCGCGAATTGGCCGGCCTCGTGAATGGCGTGGCCACCACGCAGCCCGGCTACCGCGGCGAGGACGTCGGCAAGATCACGCTGACGCTTGAGCAGGAGGGCTTTCACTGGCACGTGACTGATCAGCACGCTGAATTGGTGAAAACGGGCCATCAAGTCCCGGCGCCTCAAGTTTTGGCCGCCGTGGCGCCTGTTGCCCCGCAGGTCGAAGATTGGCTCGATGCACCGGTGGGCCAGGTGGTCAAAGGCGACATGACGATCACCGATCCGTTTCAGGCGCGCGTGGTGGAACATCCGTATATCGAATTCATCAACCGGGTCGAAATGGCGGCGACGGGCACGGACATTGCCGGAACCGCACTGTTCAATGACGATGGCCGCGGGTTTGGCCAGCAGATCTCGATGCGCGATGTGGTCACCAATTATATTTATCCCAATACGCTGGCGGTGATGCGGCTCAGTGGGGCAGATCTCAAGGCCGCACTTGAGCAATGCGCGGACTATTTTTCCCTTGATGATCACGGCGAGTTGGCGGTCACGGAGCGGTTCCTCCTGCCAAAACCGCAGCAGTACAATTACGACATGTATCAGGGTATCGAGTACACTTTGGATATCCGCCAGCCAGTGGGGCGCCGCGTCGCCGGCTTGCGCTATCACGGGGCGCCCGTTGCGCCGACTGCGTTCTATGACGTCACGGTCAATCAGTATCGCGCAGGCGGGGGCGGCAATTTTGCCATGTTCGACCAAAGCAAGATCGTGCGTGAAAATCAAAAGGATATGACCGAGCTCATCGCGGACTATCTGCGCGCGAATCCGAAGCTTGAGGCCACCGTAGACCACAACTTCAAAGTGCAGGGCGCGGCAGGCAAAATGTGACACGTAGTCACATTTTAGTTGCACAAGCGGCCGCGGCGGGTTATTCTTTCCTTCAGACCTTGTAAAGGAAGAGATTTCGATGAAAAAACAAAAAATTCTATTGGCGGCTACAGCCGGCCTGCTATTTCTATTAGCGGGATGCGGCCAAAAGCTGGATACCAGCAAGACCACTTATAAGCAAGATGGCATGGTCGCGGTGATCAAAGGCAGCGCGTCCGGAAACAAGACGGTGTCGTATCAGGCGGACACCACCAGCGGCACCACAAAGATCAATAGTGACAGTTATGTGATCAGCATTCCGACGTCCACGAAGGCCCAGGAGGTCAAATTGACCGCCGGCGACACCACGAAGACCGTGACCGTGAAGGCGGCCACGGCGCTGGGGACGTATAGCAAAGTTGCCGCTAGCTTCAATCAGGCGATCGTCGCAACGGCGCTGCCGAAATCCGTGCAGGCGCAGCTCAAATCCGCGGCCACGGCGAAGCAGCCGACCAAAGCGGAACTGGCCGCAATGACAGAGGCCCAGCGCGCGGCTTTGGTCAAAACACAAACGGAATTGAAGGCAGCGATGGCAAAGGCCACTGCGGCCACCAAAGATCAGCAGTTGCCGACCAGTGTCGATGGCCTCAAGCAGGTCCTCAAGACCACGGGTGGTACCGTCCGCGTCAACGTTCAGGACGGTCAGTTGATTTCTGCGGTCGACATCGTGCCGATCAAGGCGTTGAAGGATAAGAAGCTCCAAGAGGCGTTCGGCGTGCAATTCGGTGTTTTGGCCAATGCGGTCGGCGCGGATGCAACCAAAGTCGGCAAGAAGTTCCAAGATGCGACCAAGAATGCCAACAGCAGTTCAACGACGATCGACACCATCGTCAGCAATGGCGTGAAGTTCGATGTTGGCTACTCAACGACAGAACTTTACATTTATTTAACGAAATAACGCGTCAGTCCCTCGCTCATTGTCGCTGCCAAATCCTGGCTGCGAAGGAGTGGGGGCTTTTTTTGCATCCACGCGAGGGGCGTCTTTTGCGCAAAAAAATAAGCCGACGTCTAAGAACTCAGACGTTGACCCATTTTCGGTTATTCTGTGGACATTCAGTCCTTTTTTTCCTTTGCCGGCTGCGGGGCGAAATGCTCCATGATTGGTGGCAGAAGGAACAGGATGAGCACGAAGATGATGCTGAAAATAAAGCTGCTCTTCATGTCGAAACTGCTGCCGCCCAGGGCACTGACCAAAAAGCCAGTGACTTGCCCGAGCAGGATGCCCCAGAAAAGTGTCACGATATAGCGCATACTATCTCCCCTTTTCATTCGCTATCTTAACACGCTCGGGCAAGATTGCAACCGTGACATGCTTGCAGTCGGGTATAATGGAAGGTGAGGTGGCAATATGACGTTTACCCAATTACAAGTGATCAGTAGCTATAGCTTACTGAAAAGTCCATTGACGGTGGCCCAACTCGTCCAGACGGCCAAGGCGCGCGGCTATGACGCGATCGCGCTGACCGATCTCAATGTCGTGTATGGCATCGTCGAATTCTACAAAGCGGCGACGAAAGCCGGCATTAAACCCTTGCTCGGCCTCCATGTCGCGCTTGAGACGGGGGATTGTTTGCTGATCGCCGAAACGACGGCTGGCTATCATCAGCTGCTCAAAGTCTCAAGCGCCATCAAGTTGGCCGATCACGCGCTGACCATCCCGGAGCTGCCCCTATTTTCCGGCCTGGCAGCGATTCTTCCAGGCGCGGCCCTGCTGACGCAAAACGATGCGCAGTCCCAGCAGGTTCCGGCAGAGGCAAAAGTGGCCGCCATCGCCGATCGCCAGCCAGCCGACTTTTACCTGGGTGTGACGGCAGCCGACCTGACGACAGCCCTTCCTGCTTTTGCCCAGAGCCATGACATGCCGCTGATCGCACTGGGCAACGTGGCGTATCTGGACCCGCAAGATGCGTTTTTGAAAAAAGTGCTCGAGGCGATCGACGACAACACGTTGCTTAATCAGCACGATCCGACCCTGATGGATGCAGGCCCAGATTGGCTGCCGAAACCCGACGTCGCAGCAAAGCCCTTCGTGGATGCGGGCTTTGACAGCGCACTGGCCTCGCAGGCGGCGCTGGTTGCCAAAATCGACGCCGAGATCGTCTTCCGTCAGCCCCAGCTACCGCATTTTGCAACACCTGACGGGGAACCCTCGAAAGCCTATTTGACGACGCTGGCAGAAACGGGGTTGGCCAACCGTTTTGCCGGCCAGGCTGTGCCACAAGCCTATCAGAAACGCCTGGCATATGAACTCGGCGTGATCGACCAAATGGGCTTTGCCGATTATTTTCTGGTCGTGTGGGATGTGATTCACCACGCGCATGAAGTCGGCATCATGACTGGGCCGGGGCGCGGCTCGGCGGCGGGCTCACTGGTCAGCTACGCGCTGGCGATCACCGAGGTCGACCCGCTGCAATACGACCTGCTGTTTGAACGGTTCCTCAATCCGAATCGGAAAAACATGCCGGATATCGATCTGGACATTCCGGATGACCGCCGCGCGGAGCTGATTCAATATGTGCATGACCGCTATGGGGATGACCACATGGCGCAGATCATCACGTTTGGCACATTTGGAGCCAAGCAGGCGTTACGCGATGTCGGCCGGGTGATGGGGCTGTCGCAGGGGGATCTCAGCAATTGGAGCAAGGCCGTGCCCAGCGACCTCCATATCACATTAGCAGACGCGGTGAAAAAATCGTTGCCGTTGCGTAATCTCATTACGGATCGACCGGAAAATCAACGGCTGTTCAACATCGCCGTGGCGCTGGAAGGCCTGCCGCGCCACGACTCGACCCATGCGGCTGGCATCGTGCTGGCGCAGGAGCCACTGACCGACACCGTGGCCCTGCAGACTGGCAGTGACAACATCGCCCAGACCCAGGTGGCCAAGGATGATGTCGAGGCACTGGGCTTGCTGAAGATCGACTTTCTTGGCCTGCGGAATCTTAGTATTTTAGCGGAAGCCAGCAAGCTTGTTGCGCGTTTGACCAGTAAGTCGTTTGATCCGAAACAGATTCCACTGGATGATCCGCAAACGCTCGCGCTTTTTGCCCGGGGGGACACCAATGGCGTGTTCCAGTTCGAAAGTGCCGGCATCCAGGCCGTCCTGAAGCAGATGCAGGTGAGCCAGTTCGAGGATGTCGTGGCGGTCAACGCCTTGTATCGCCCAGGGCCAAAGGATTATATCAACGAGTTCATTGCCCGCAAGCGCGGCGACAAGCCTGTTGTGTACCCCGTTGCGGCCCTCGAGCCGATCTTGCACAGCACATATGGCGTCCTCGTTTATCAGGAACAGGTCATGCAAGTGGCCAGCGCCATGGCCGGATTTTCCCTGGCGGAAGCGGACACGCTGCGCCGGGCGGTCAGCCATAAGGAGCAGGCAACGCTGGATGCACAGCGCGCCAAGTTCGTGGCCGGCTCGCAAAACAAGGGCTACGACGCCCAGACGGCCGAGACCGTGTTCGACTACATCGATAAATTTGGTGACTACGGGTTCAACCGCAGTCACGCCGTTGCTTATAGCATGGTGGCGTGCTGGCTCGCGTTTATCAAAGTGCATTACCCGACAGCGTTTTTCACCGCGGTGATGAATACGTCCTTCAACAACACGCCGAAATTGCGGCTATATGTGCAGGAGCTGAAGCGGCGAAAACAGCCAGTGCTTGGCCCGGATATCAATGCCAGCCAGCGGTTTTTCACACTTCAAGCGGATGGGGCGATTCGCTTTGGCCTGCTCAATGTCAAAGGGGTGCGCAATGATTTTGCCTCGGCGGTGCTCAGTGCGCGGCAAAGTGGGGCCTTCGCCTCCCTGCGGCAATTGCTGCAGCGGCTCGACGTGAAGTGGCAAAAACAAGAGATGCTGATGCCATTGATCGAGGCGGGCGCCTTTGACAGCTTGGAATCCAACCGCGCGGCGCTTGCGGCGGGGCTGGATGAATTGATCGACTCGGTGCGTCTGGCCGGCAATGACGTTGCGCTGTTTGCGGTGCTTCAGCCAAAACCGGTCGCGATCGCGGATTGGTCGGAAGGCGAGCGCATCGAGCGGCAGGCAGACGTGCTGGGCGTCTATCTGTCGGGCCATCCAGTCGACCGCTATGTGGCGCAACTGGGTGGATTTCATCACATCACCCCGGTCGTGCAACTGGTCGAGGATAGCAAGGTCGAGGTCGTGCTGGTCGTGCGCCGCATCAAGCGCATCCGCACGAAAAAAGGGCAGGAGATGGCCTTCATCGACGGGCAGGATGCGACTGGGGCCACTTCCGTCACAGTTTTTCCAAATCAATTCCAAGGGGTGGCCGACCTGGCGCCGGATAGCGTGATTCTGGTCAGCGGCCGCACCGAGATGCGCAACGACAACTTGCAACTGATCGCCGACAGCGTGGTCAGCGGTGAGGCGGCCGTGGCGGCACTGCCTGCGGGACAGTTGTTTCTTCAGCTGCCAGGGAATGTGACGCAAGCAGCCCAGCGCGACTTACTGAAAGTTCTGCGCGACCATCGCGGCTCGATTCCTGTGATCACTGTGAATGCCGCCAGCAAGGAATCCGTGATGCTTGCGCGAACCTACTGGGTGCAGGTCGACGACGATTTGTTGGGCCAAATACGTGCACAATTGGGCGAAAAGAACGTGGTGTATCGCTCAAACAAACAAAAAAGCGCAACAAACGTAAAATCTTGAACAATAGGCGACTTTTTTTCTGAAAAGTGTTATGATTTCTGTGTTTGGGGCCCCGTGGTCCTAAAAAGAATATTCATGAGGTGAAATGATGAAACGCATTGGGATCTTGACTAGTGGTGGCGATGCTCCGGGCATGAACGCAGCCGTTCGCGCCGTCGCACGCAAAGCCTTGCATGAAGGGCTTGAAGTCTACGGTATCAACTATGGCTTTGCTGGTTTGGTGGCCGGTGACATTTTCCAGATGGACGCAGCTTCCGTCAGCGATGTCATCGGTGTCGGTGGGACCATGCTTTATTCTGCACGGTACCCTGAATTTGCCGAAGAGCCAACTCAGCTCAAAGGCATCGAGCAGCTCAACAAGTTCGGCATCGACGCGCTTGTCGTGATCGGTGGCGACGGTTCCTATCATGGCGCACTGCGCTTGACCGAACACGGCTACAACGCGATCGGCCTGCCAGGGACCATCGATAACGATATCCCTTACACCGACTTCACGATCGGCTTTGACACGGCGGCGACCACCGCACTGGATGCAATCGACAAACTGCGCGACACCGCGAAGTCCCATGAACGCACATTCGTTGTTGAAGTGATGGGTCGCGGCGCAGGCGATATCGCCTTGTGGGCCGGCGTTGCTGGCGGTGCGTCCGACATCATCATTCCAGAACACGACTATGACGTGAAGAAGGTTGCGGATCACTTGCGTTCGCAGCGTCAACGCGGCCAAAAGCACGGCATCGTTGTGATCGCTGAAGGCGTCATGAGCGCCGAGAAGTTTGCTGAGGAACTCGGCCAGTATGGCGACTTCCAGCTGCGTGCGACCACGCTGGGCCATGTTCAGCGCGGCGGCAGCCCAACTTTGCGTGATCGCGTTTTGGCTTCCCAGATGGGCGCCTATGCGGTCGAATTGTTGATGGCTGGCAAGGGCGGCTTGGCCGTTGGTGTGCTCGACAACAAGCTTGTTAACCACCCGATGACGGATCTGTTCAACGCCAAGCATCACGCGGAATTGTCCCTGCACCAACTTGCGGACGATCTCGCTTACTAATTTTCAGGCACCATCAATTTCTGGTAAATCTGACGTTAAAGTCATGTTTATAAAAAATGTCAAAGGAGCGATTTCTTATATGAAAAAGACCAAGATCGTTAGCACGCTTGGCCCGGCGTCAAACACGACGGACATCATTGTTAAATTGATCGAAGCAGGGGCTAACGTATTCCGGTTCAACTTCTCTCATGGGACCCATGAGGAACATCTCGAACGGTTGACGATGGTTCATGAAGCAGAAAAGATCACCGGCAAAACAGTCGGCATCATGCTAGACACCAAGGGCGCCGAGATCCGGACAACGGTTGAGGACACCCCGACTGGCTACATCGAATTCACCACTGGCGATGTGGTTCGCATCTCAATGGATGCTGATCTCAAAGGGACCAAAGAAAAGCTTGCTGTGACATACCCAGGTCTGTATGACGACACCCATGTCGGCGGCCACGTGCTGTTCGATGATGGGCTGATCGACATGCTGATCACTGAAAAAGATGAAGCCAACAAGGAATTGGTCACCACCGTTCAAAACGATGGCTCTCTTGGTAGCCGTAAAGGTGTCAACGCACCTGGCGTCTCCATCAACCTGCCTGGGATCACGGAAAAAGATTCCGATGACATCCGCTTCGGCCTGGATAACGGCATCAACTTCATCGCCGCATCCTTTGTCCGTAAGCCTCAGGACGTCCTTGATATCCGCGAATTGCTCGAGGAAAAGGACGCGTTGAACGTTCAGATCTACCCGAAGATCGAATCCCAGGAAGGCATCGACAACTTCGATGACATTCTCAAAGTCTCCGATGGGCTGATGGTTGCCCGTGGCGACATGGGTGTCGAGATTCCATTTGAACATGTGCCGATCGTTCAAAAGGAATTGATTCGCAAGTGCAACGCTGCTGGCAAGCCAGTTATCACGGCCACCCAGATGCTCGATTCCATGCAGGAGAACCCACGCCCGACCCGTGCCGAAGTTAACGACGTTGCGAACGCTGTTTTCGATGGTACCGATGCGACGATGCTCTCCGGCGAATCTGCTAACGGGAAGTACCCTGTTGAATCTGTTGCCGCCATGGCGACGATCGATGACTACATCGACAAGCAGATCGAGATTGGCCAGCCATATGAACTGAAGGACTTCGGCAAGGAAAGTGTCACCGAGTCTGTCGGCCGCGCAGTTGCGTTGACCGCCGCAAAACTTGGCGTCAAGACCATCGTTGCAGCCACCCAGTCCGGCTACACCGCACGCATGATCTCCAAGTATCGCCCTTACGCGAACATCTTGGCGATCACGTTTGACGAGAAGACCCAGCGCAGTTTGACCATCAACCGCGGTGTTTTCCCAGTCATCACGGAAAAGCCAGAGGGCACCGATGCAATGTTCGACCTTGCGACCAAGAAGGCCCAAGAGCTCGGCTTTGCTGAAGAAGGCGATCTGATCTTGATCACCGCTGGCGTGCCGGTCGGCGAAAGCGGCACCACCAACGTCATGAAGGTTCAATTGATCGGCTCTAAGCTGGTCGAAGGTTCCGGTGTTGGCGATGAAGCAACGGTCGGCAAGGCTGTCGTTGCCGCAAACGCGACGGAAGCTGCCTCCAAGATGCAAAAGGGCGACATTCTGGTCGTTAAGACCACCGACAAAGACTACCTGCCAGCAATCGAAAAGGCTGCTGCGCTGGTCGTTGAAAATGGTGGCTTGACCTCTCATGCAGCCGTTGTCGGCATCGCAATGGGAATCCCAGTTGTTGTCGGCGCAACCGACGCAACGACGCTCATCACCGATGGTCAAGTGATCACCGTTGACTCCCGTCGTGGTATCGTCTACAAGGGCGCAACCAATACCCTGTAATAGCAGCTCTTCAGAAACGCCTGGCGAAATAAAGCCAGGCGTTTTTATTTTGGGAGGGTGTGCAGGCTCGCGGGATGGTGGGCCAGCTAACTTGGCTCCGGTGCTTGGGGCGCACTTCGCCCCGAGCGCACAAGACAGTTAGATGACCCCACCATGCGAGCCGGAACCCGACTGAAAGGGTGTGGCGGTGCGTGGGATTCGAATGACACTCAGGCTGTTTACACATCACGAACAACTCGGTGGAAATCGCCAAATAATTTATGTTAACTAGCTCGACATTGGCCGTCTGAGCAGGTACACTGGTAGATGACTAAAAACTGGAGGGACGATATGGAAAGCTGGTTGTTTTTGCTTGGGGTGCTGGCGATCGCCGCTTTTGCGAAAAATAAGGCGCTGCTCATCGGGGTTGCCTTTGTGATCGTGCTCAAGGCACTGCCGCCGCTGCATCCGTTCATGAAGCTATTGCAGACGCAAGGCATCAACTGGGGTGTGACCGTGATCTCCGCGGCGATCATGGTGCCGATCGCGACCGGCGAGATCGGTGTCAAAGAATTGCTGAAAACATTTAAGTCGCCCGCTGGCTGGATCGCAATCGCCATGGGGGTGCTCGTGGCTGTTTTGTCGGCAAAAGGTGTTGGCCTCTTGGCGGCGAGCCCGGAGATGACCGTCGCGCTTGTGTTCGGGACGATTCTTGGCGTGGTGCTGCTCAAGGGCATCGCCGCCGGGCCGGTGATCGCCAGTGGCATGACCTATGTGATTCTCACGGTCTTTAATATTCTGCCTGCCGCAGTGAAATAAGGAGAGAAACAATGGACTTTAATGGACAGATCGTGTCGGCGAAGGTCTCGGACCACAATGACAAGCAGGTCTTCGCACAATATGATGGCGTCACGCTTGCCATCGATCGAAAAGAATTCGAGATCTTGCCTGAAGTGGGTAGCCTCGTTCAGGGCTTTGCGTATGAAAATCAACACGAAACGCCTCGCCTGACGACCCATTTACCAAAGGTCGGGCTAGATCATTATGCATTTGGGACCGTGGTCGAGGTGCGCCGCGACCTGGGCGTGTTCGTGGATGTCGGTCTCGGCGATAAGGATATCGTGGTGTCGCTTGATCAATTGCCTGAGCTGGCGCGGCTGTGGCCGGCGCGCGGGGATCGGCTAATGATCGCTTTGACCATTGACAAAAAGCATCGGCTGTGGGGTCAGTTGGCGGACGAAACAATCATCAATGCGGTCGCCAATCAGGCCAAGCCGGCGATGAATAATCAAAATGTCACCGCGACTGTTTACCGCCTGAAGATCGCCGGGACGCATGTGCTCACGGATGATTTTTACCTTGGGTTCATTCATCCCGATGAACGTGATGAGGAGCCGCGGCTTGGGCAAGTGCTGCATGCGCGCGTGATCGGGGTGCGGCCGGATGGGGAACTTAACCTGTCGCTTCGCCCGCGTGCCTACGAGGCGATCTCAGATGATGCCGAAATGGTGCTGGCGGTCTTGCAGCATACCCAGGATGGGTCGATTCCATACACGGATAAATCCGATCCAGAGGCGATCAGCAAGGCATTTGGCATCAGCAAGGGCGCGTTCAAGCGTGCATTGGGCCACTTGCTCAAGGCCCGCCTGATTGTTGAGGCAGACGGCAAGACGATCTTGCTAGCGAAAAAAGAGTGAGGAGGCTGGCTGCATGGATGATCTGATCGCAGATTTCGTGCATTATCTCGACGTTGAGCGGGGCCTGGCGAAAACCACACAGACCAGCTATCAGCAGGACTTGCGCGAATTTTCCGCGTGGCTTGAGACACAGCAGATTCAAACAGTGCCAGAAGAGCGGCAAGTGATCGAAGAATTTTTGGCCGCGCAATCCACGCTCAAGGCGGCCAGTTCGATGAGTCGAATGATCTCGGCGATGCGAAAATTCTATCGGTATTTGATGCGTGAATCTCGCATCACTGAGGATCCGATGGCGTTGATCGATTCGCCGAAGCCTGCGCAGCATTTGCCGGCCACCTTGACGACGCCGGAGATCGAGCGGTTGATGGCCGCGCCGGATACCGCAACGCCACTGGGCTTGCGCGACCGCGCGATCTTCGAGCTGATGTACGCGACGGGCCTGCGCGTGTCTGAGGTCGTGGACCTTCAGCTTGGCGAGATGCACTTGGCGCTGAATCTGCTTCAGGTCACCGGGAAAGGCGATAAACAGCGCATTGTGCCGATCAGTCCCCAAGCCGTCGAGTGGGTTCAGCGGTATCTCGACGTGGCAAGGCCCCCGCTGACGAAAAAAACGGCGCCGGACGAGGTCTTTGTGAACTTCCACGGCCACAAGCTGACGCGCCAAGGCATCTGGAAAAACCTGAAGGCCTATATCGCCGCGTTGAATATTCAAAAAGACGTGACACCGCATACCTTGCGTCACAGTTTTGCGACGCATCTGCTCGAAAATGGGGCGGATCTGCGCGTGGTGCAGGAACTCTTGGGGCATAGCGACATTTCGACCACGCAGATCTATACGCATTTGAGCAACAAGAAGCTGGTCGAGGTGTACCACAACACGCATCCCCGCGGGTGAGTGCGAATGCAGCGACGCGGGCGTAAGCTTTCGCGCCGCTGTGGGAATGGAACCGTTTTACTTTTTTAACGTGTTTCTTCTATTATATAGGGCGCTTTTGGGGAAGCGTTACGCGCGGACGGGGTAGACCTGGAAAAAGATAGTGGTTGCCCCGCCATCCCGCGGGCCTACGCACCGTATTTGGGCTTCGCGGGGCAGGGGTGAGTCATCCGGTTGACCTGGGCACTTGATGGCTAAGTGCGCCATCAAACGTCCAGGCCGAACTAGCTGATCACCCCAAAACGCCCCGCTCCGCACCCTTTCCAGTTGGGCTTCGGCCCGCATGCCGGAAGCATCTAGGTGGCTCATGCACTCGATGGCTGAGTGCGCCATCAAGCACCTGAGCCAGCCTAGCTGTTCTGCCATCCCGCGGGCCTACGCACCCTTCCAATTTCCCTGCGTTCCATTTTATGGTACAGTATGCTCGAGAGTGAAGCTAATGTGGAGGCTGTTATGCTGACGAAATACAAGAATGATTATGAGAAGATCGCGATGGGATTTCTCTCCTTCGCGCCGGACTTGAAGGACATTGACCATTTGCGCAGTGAACTCAAGCTCTACACGGAGGACGAGGGGCACGCCCTTTATCTTTATCGTGAACAGCACAACGCCGACTTTGTGGGGATTGTCGGCGTTGAGACGGGGGATGATTTTGTCCTCGTGCGCCATCTGTCATTGTCGCCGAATGTGCGCGACCAGGCGACGCAGTTTGCGGTGCTCGATGATCTGGCTGGCCTTTATCGCGATAAGCGGTTGATGGGCTCATTGGAGTACACGCCGTTGATCTCCGCATTTTTGCAATACAGAAAAGAGGATCTGCATGGCACTGACACTGGTGCTGAATGACTTTTCGGGGCCGCTGGATCTTTTGTGGCACCTGATCAGAACCAATGAGATCGATATATACGATATCCCGATCGCAGAGATCACCAGTCAATACCTCAATTACCTGCACCAGATGCAGCAATTGCGGCTGGATGTGGCTGGTGATTATTTTGTGCTGGCGGCGAGCTTGATGGCGCTGAAAAGTCGGATGCTGTTGCCCCAGCCGGAAGAGGTCGATCAGCCGGCTGAAGAGTATGATGATCCGCGTGCGGACTTGGTCGCCCAGTTGTTGACGTATCAGGTCTATCAAAATGCGGCTAAAAATCTGCAGCAACGTGAGACGCAGCGCAGTTTATCGTATGCTAAGCCGGCGTCTTTGCCGACCGCGGATGTCCATGTTTCCATGGCCCCCGGCGCAATCAAGTTGCGTGACCTGACCACGGCCATGCAGCGTGTGGTCGCCCAGCAGGTTGCCACCGCGACGACCATCGCGCATATTGAAGCGGAGCCTTTGTCGGTGCAAAATCGCATCGCCGAGGTCCTCAAGCAGCTGCATGAATGTGTCCAGTGTGATTTTGCCAAGCTGGTTGCCCAGCGTACAGTCGATGGGGTGGTGACCACTTTTTTGGCCATTCTAGAATTGATGAAAAACGATCAGATCGATTGTGCGCAGGACGCACCATTTGAGCCGATCATTGTGACGTTGAAGGAGGCGAGCTGATGCACGGGGTGATCGAAGCGGTGCTTTACACTGCCGGTGAGGCCGGCGTGACGCTGGAAGATTTCGCGCAGGTGCTCGGCATCTCCAGTGCGGCGATGCGCCAGCAGCTTGATGATTTCCAAGACGCGCTGGAACACGATGATAGCCGCGGAACCATGGTGCGCGTTTCTGACGATCGGTATTTTTTGGTGACAAAACCCACCTACGCCGACACGTTGCGGCGTTACTTTTCCGGTCCGCCGGCGCAGGGCCTCTCGCAGGCGGCGCTTGAAGTGCTGGCCATCATCGCTTATCAGCAACCAATCACGCGTCTGGAGATCGACGATGTGCGCGGGGTCCAAAGTAGTGGGGCGTTGACCACGCTGGCTGCGCGTCAGCTGGTTCGAGAAGCCGGCCGCAAAGACGCACCGGGCCGGCCAATCTTGTATGCCACCTCCGATTTTTTCCTGGATTATTTCGGGTTAAAAAATCTGGACGCGCTGCCGCCGATCGACCAGGCGCCCGAGGGCCCGCAGCAGGTAGACCTGTTTAAGGACTTCAACGACACATTCAATGACGATCTAGATAACACGGAACAGGAACCTGAAGATCAAGACAACACGGATCAAGGAACGGAGGCCAGCGATGGTGAATGAAGAACGATTGCAAAAGGTGATCGCCGCAGCCGGCGTCGCATCACGGCGCCATGCGGAGGTGCTGATCCAAACCGGGCATGTGCAAGTCAACGGCCAGGTGGTGACGACCCTTGGCACGAAAGTCACCTCAAAAGACGAAGTGATGGTCGATGGCGTGCCGCTTGGTAAAGAGCCACTCAAGCACTTACTGTTTTATAAACCCCGGGGCGTGATCACGGCAGTCAGCGATCCCAAACACCGCCGCGTCGTCACCGACTTTTTCGAAGACGAAACGGTGCGGTTGTATCCGGTTGGCCGGCTGGATTACGATACGTCGGGCCTGCTCTTGATGACCAACGACGGTGAGTTTGCCAACATGTTGATGCACCCGAGCTTTGGCATCGACAAGAAATACGTCGCCAAGGTGCAGGGCATCCCGACGCGCTTGGACCTCTTGCCGCTGAAGCAGGGCCTGACGCTGGATGGTAAGCGCCTCGCGCCGGCCAAGTACAACATTTTGTCCAGCGATAAGAAGAAGCAGACGGCGATCGTTGAGCTGACCATTCATCAGGGCATCAATCACCAGGTCAAAAATATGTTCAAGGCGGTCGGCTTTCCCGTGATCAAATTGGCGCGGGAACAATACGGCGCGCTGACCTTACAGGGGCTTCAGTCGGGGGATTACCGACCGTTGAAGCCGGCAGAGATCGCGGACCTGAAAGCACTTGCACAAAAGGGTTGATTTCATCAGCTTCTTGGGTTACTATCTTTTAGTGAGCAATGCTCATAAAATAAAATATGGTTCGTCTTCAGGGGCAGGGTGAAATTCCCGACCGGTGGTGAAAGCCCACGACCCGCGCAGTGCGCGGTTGACTCGGTGTGATTCCGAGGCCGATAGTATAGTCTAGATAAAGAAGATGGGGCTTTTTTGAACTCGCATTCAAAATAAGACCCGCTCCCCTGTTGGAGTGGGTCTTTTTGCTCCTCTGAAGCGGCCGCATGGAGGGTTTTTCTATGTCTGGTCAAAAGTTGCACCGCTTAGTCGGCATCGCGCTGCTGGCAGCCGTGGGGTTTGTCCTACAGCTGTTCATCGCGTTCCCGATCATTCCGGCGTTTCCGTTTCTCAAGCTGGATCCATCAGATCTGGCTGTGTTGCTTGGGGGCTTCATTTACGGCCCGGTGGCGGGCATCGGCGTCGCCTTTTGCCGCAGCCTGCTACATTTTCTCATCACCGGGCCGAATCTCATCAACTTGGTGGGGGACCTGGCGGCGTTCATCGCCAGCGTTGGCTTCATGATTCCGGTGGTGCTGGCGGTGCGCAAGGGCAATAGTATGTGGCATCAAGTCGGTGGGCTGATCGGCGGGACCTTCAGCCTGACGGTCATCATGAGTTTCCTGAACTGGGTCGCCATCATGCCAATGTATCTGGCCGTGATGAATTTCCAGCTGGGGATGTCCACGACCAAGTATGTTCTGATTGGTGTCGTGCCATTCAACCTCATCAAGGGCGCCGTGATCTCCGTCCTGTTTTTCGCCTTGGCGCATGCGATGATGCCATGGCTGGAAAAACAGCGGGCGCTGCACCCGGCGCGGTAAGTTAGACAACTAAACAGGCGGTTAGTCGACAACAATGTGTTGCCGGACTAGCCGCCTTTTTGTGTGAGTCAAAATTTCAAATGGCGCGCCAACTCATCATCCCTGATCCGCGGAAAATGGCTGGTCGCTGCGTGTGATCGCATGGGTCGGGCAGCGGCGGTACGCAATCTTGAATGCAACTTGTTGGGCGGCATCAAGCGGCACGCTGCCCGTATTGCCATCGGGCTGGTAACTGGCGATGCCATCCGCGTCATAGGAAAAAAGTGTCGGCGCCAGCATTTGACATAAACCGCAGGCGATGCACATTTCTCGGTCCACTTTCGCGTATACTATTGTCATAAGAATTCCTCCAAAAGGACTGATCGCGATGCTCACAGCGCTCTTACTGCAATTATTTGGTGACGATCCGCGCCGGGAAACGGGCGTTTATTTGTTGCTGACCGGCAAACGGACCGTTTCGGTACTGTATGCCGGCATGCGCGCGCACATCTTGCAATGGCTCCTTTTGTATCCTACGTTGGCCCGCACAGATTATCAAGCCGCGATCGCCCAATTGATTCGGGCTGGGGTATTGGCGAAAACAGACAGCGGGCTGATTCTGACAGATAAAAACGCGCAAGTGCGCGCGGCGCAGGCGATTCAGTTGCCGGACGCATATCGTCCGTGGATGGGCCTGACTGCCTTTGACCAACGCCTGACGCTGGCCGTGCAGGCGGTCTCGGAAAATGGGGCGGGGGTTCATCACTATCGGCCCGCGGTGAGTGATTGGGGCGTTCAGCAACAAGTGCGCCGCTGGTACAAACAAGGCATCCAGCCTCACACATTTGCCGATGAGTTGCAGTCGCTGTTCGCGGCGCTTCCCCAAGCGGCAGGGGATGTGCTTGCGGCTGGCTTCATCGGCCATGAGTTTGTCGGCAGTGGCCAAGGTGACCTGGCCACTCAGATGCGGCGGACCCAGGCCCTGGCCCAGCTGGTCACCCTGCTCGACGAAAATACGCAGAAGTGGCCCCAAACAGCTGCGCTTTGGGGCGGACGGCAAGCCATTTTTCCACGAACGCAAACGCAGATCGTCGACTTGCTGGATCAGGGCTTCTCGCGTGAGGCGATCGGCCAGCGGCTTCGCGTGCGGCCGAGCACCGTGAACGAGCACCTCCTGACCGCCGCCATCATGGGCCAAGCCCTGCCACTTGAGGGTCTCTTTCCCGCGGGGGTGAAGGGTGCATTCGATCAGGTGCCCGATGCCGCCGAGACGAATTATCAAACGATATTGACGCAGGTGCCTGCCAGCGACTTTTTCCAGGTGCGGTTATTTCAGATCTTGCAATTTCAAGGAAGGTGGCCGGAAAATGATCGATCTTGATGCGATGCTCCAGCAAAAATTTGGCTTTTCCGCGTTTCGCCCCGGCCAGCGGGAATTGATCGAGGCGACGTTGCGCGGCCAGGATGCACTGGGCATTCTACCCACCGGCAGCGGCAAGACACTATGTTACCAACTGCCGGGGCGCCTGCAGCCGGGGCTCGTCGTCGTGGTGGAGCCACTGCTGGCGCTGATGGCAGATCAAGTGGCGCGGCTGCAGGCCCGCGGTGAGCGGCGGGTGGTGGCGCTGGGCAGTGATCTCAGTCCGGATGAAGCCCGCTTTGTGAAAATGCATCTGGCGGATTACCGGTTTTTGTTCATTTCCCCGGAGATGCTGTTGCGCGGCGATGTCCAGGCACTGTTGCGGCAACTGACGATCAGCTTATTTGTGGTCGATGAGGCGCATTGTATCTCGCAGTGGGGCCCCGATTTTCGGCCGGCCTACTTGCAGCTGGGCAACGTGATTCATGCGTTGAAACCGCGCAGTGTGTTGGCCCTGACCGCGACTGCCCCCAACCGCGTGCAACAGGATATCGTCAATGGGCTCGGGCTTCGGCAGCCGTTTGCTTTCATCGCCTCGGTCGACCGGCCCAATATTTTTATGGGCGTGATGCAGGTGGCCGATGCGCAGTCTAAACACACTGACTTACTCGCGGTGACCCAGGCCGTGCAGGGACCGAAGATCTTGTACTTTGACCGCCGCCAGCAGGCCGAAGAAGTCGCCGCCCAGCTTCAGGAAAAAGGCCAATATGCCGCCTTTTATCACGCCGGCATGACCGCTTCGGCTCGCGAACTTGTCGCCCGGCAGTTCATGGTCGATCAAGTCGATGTGATCTGCGCCACCAGCGCGTTTGGCATGGGCATCGACAAACCGGATGTGCGGCTGGTGTGCTATACCTATCTGCCCGAATCGCTCGAGGCCTTCACCCAAGGCATCGGCCGGGCGGGGCGCGATGGGGCGCAAAGTGCGGCCTTGTTGCTGCTCGCCCCGGCCGACATGGCACGCGCCAGCCAATTTGCGTCGACGTTGCCCGATGCCAAAATGATCAAGACAATTTTCGCCCATCCGGAGCTTTACACCAAGATGAACGACCCGCAGATCGACCTGATCGAGGCCTATATCCAATCCGGTTTTTCAGAAGCCGAGACCCTGGCGAAGCTGACCGCCCGGCTAGCCGAAAAACAGGCCAGCTTGCAGGCCATGGTGGGCTTCGTCAACGCGCCCGGCTGCAAGCGGGCCGCGCTGGTCGCGCACTTTGATGACCTGGTGCCCACTCATACCGATCTGTGCTGCGGCGAATTAACGCCGGCCGTGATCGCGCAACTCGCACCGGCGACCGCGGTCAAGTCGCAAGCGCCGCAAGCCTGGCAAGCGGTGTTTAAGCAGATATTTACTTTTGCCAACTAATATTACCAGGCCGGCTATGCTACAATAAGATGAGTTTAGTGAGGAGGATCGTCACATGCACAATACCCCAGATAAGCCGACCAAGCCGAAGCAGGCAGAGGAGCAGCCATGGGCCAAGCAATTCGATGACGACCAAGACGACGCTGGCAATCTTTCCCGCGTGGCATCGCGCCGGAAAAAACACGGCAATCGCCTATTATGGGTCATCCTATGGGTACTTTTGGCGCTGGTGGTCATCGTTCCGGTGACCTACCAGGTGCTCAAGACAAATTCGGTCAACTCCGGTGGCAACTATGCCGGCGAAAAGATCGTGGTCGACAGTTCGAAGAAATCATCATCGAGCAGTAAACAAGCCAGCTCGAGCAGCAGCACCGTTTCCAAGTCGTCGAGTAGCAAAGCGTCAAGTAGCCAGGCATCCAGCAGTTCGGTGGCGAAGTCAAGCAGCTCCTCGGTCGCAAGCAGTTCGTCCTCAAATGCCAGTTCCAGCACTTCTGGGATGACGACGTACACGGTCAAGGCGGGCGAAAATCCTTACCGCATCGCGCTCAACCATGGCATGACGCTGGCAGAATTTTACGCGGCGAACCCGGGTGTTGAGGCAAATGGGCTCACGCCAAATCAGCAAGTGAAAGTCAAAGCCCAATGATCTCACAGATTGAGTCGGTGACGGCTCAATTTTTTTGGGGAAAAAAGAAGTGGGTCAAATGTCTGGTTTGGGTCCGACAGGAAAGTGTCTCAACAACCAGGTCCGAACTCGGGCCAGGGGCTTGAGGCCTTAGCTGCTCGGCCCGGACATTTGGCCCACGACACTGCAGAGACAGTGGGAAACTATCCAGAAACTAGAACGCAACCGCCAGTCCTCGCACTGGCAAAAAGGAGACGTATTTCATGCAGATCGCCATTGATGGCCCGGCCGGCTCCGGGAAAAGTACGATCGCCAAATTGGTCGCAACAAAATTAGGGTTCATCTACTGTGATACAGGCGCCATGTATCGCACCGCGACCGTGATGGCCTTGCGCCAAAAGTTGCCACTGGGCGATGAGGCTGCGATCATGGCCCAGCTCAAGGACCTGACCATCACGTTCAAGCCAAGCGCAGAGGGTCAACTGGTCTTTATGGACGGGGAGGACGTGACCCTGGCCATTCGGGAACCCGACGCGACGAATAATGTCTCGCAAGTGTCCGCCTTGCCGCAAGTCCGTGAAAACATGGTGGCGCGCCAGCGTGAGATCGCCGCCAACAATGACATCGTGATGGATGGCCGCGACATTGGCACCACTGTTTTGCCAGATGCCGAGGTGAAAGTGTTCATGGTCGCGTCTGTTGCCACGCGCGCCCAGCGCCGGCACAAGGAAAATGTTGAAAAGGGCATCATGACCTCGGTGGCCGATCTTGAAAAAGAGATCGCGGAGCGTGACCGCAAAGATTCCAGTCGCGCGGTGTCGCCATTGCGCAAAGCGGCGGACGCCGTTGAGATCGACTCAAGCAACATGACCATCGACGAAGAAGTGGCTGAAATTTTGGCGCTGGTGAAAACTCGTCGCGGCGCAAATGAAACTGGCAGATAAAGTATTGGTAATTTTGTCCTGACTCAGGTACAATATGCTTTGTATGACAGTCGTATAGGAGGATTTTTTGGCATGAGTGAAAACAACGTAACGAACGAGAACGCGGAGACGATGGCAGATGCGCTGAATAGCGTTGAGACTGTCCACGTCGGCGATACGGTCAAGGCTGAGGTCTTGGCAGTTGAAGACAAGCAACTGGTAGTAGGTATCGAGGGCACCGGTGTTGAGGGTGTCGTTCCTCTGAAAGAATTATCTACTCAGCCAATCGAAGATATCAACTCGGTTGCTAAAGTCGGTGACAAGCTTGATCTTGTCGTCATCTCCACGATCGGCAAAGACAAGGAAAACGGCCAGTACCTGCTTTCCAAGAAGCGCCTCGAAGCGCAAAAGGTCTGGAAAGACATCCAGGCGAAATTCGATGCTGGTGAGACCATCACCGCACCGGTCACCAGTGTTGTGAAGGGCGGCCTTGTTGTCAATGCCGGCGTTCGCGGCTTCATCCCGGCTTCCATGGTCGAGGATCACTTCGTCGAAGACCTTGCTTCTTACAAGGGTCAAGACCTTGAACTGAAGATCGTCGAGATCGATCCGGCTGAAAACCGCCTGATTCTTTCCCACCGTGCGATCGTTGAAGCCTCCAAGAAGGAAGCCCGCAAAGAGATCTTTGAAAAAATTCAGCCAGGCGATGTGATCGAAGGTAAAGTTGCTCGTTTGACCAACTTCGGTGCATTTGTTGACCTTGGCGGCGTGGATGGTTTGGTCCATGTTTCTGAGATCGCATTTGACCACGTTGACAAGCCGAGCGACGTGCTCAAAGTCGGCCAGGATGTGAAGGTGAAAGTCCTCGCCGTTGACGAAGACCGCGACCGCATCTCCCTGTCCATCAAGGCGACCTTGCCACAGCCTTGGGACAACATCGAAAGCGAAGCCCCAGAAGGCAGCGTCCTTAAAGGGACCGTTAAGCGCCTGACCAGCTTTGGCGCATTCGTTGAAGTCTTCCCTGGTGTTGAAGGTTTGGTCCACATTTCCCAGATCTCTCACGAGCACATTGAAAAGCCGCAAGATGTTTTGGCAGAAGGCCAGGAGATCGACGTTAAAGTCCTTTCCGTTGACCCGACCCAGCATCGTCTTGCCCTTTCCATTAAGGCTTTGACCGAAGCACCTGCTGGTTCTGAGAGCCACGAAAACAACAACAGCAACAACCGCGGTGGCAACCGCAGTAGCAACCGTGGTGGCGAAAGCCGCGGCCGTCGTGGCGGTCGTCGTGAAGAGCACACCGCCATCCCAGCTGAATACCAGCAGGATGACTCTGGCTTTACCTTGGGCGATTTGATCGGCCAACAGCTGAAAGACGCTGCAAAAGGTAACGACGAAGACTAATTTTCGCTGAGACCGTACAACAAAGACCGGGACAAACCAAAAACGGTTTGCGCCCGGTTTTTTTGAGGGTAACGGTCGGGACTACGGGCAACAGGCAAGCGCAAACCGACTTGCCTAGTCCTCGTGTTTTGCCCGACGCCCTCGGAACCAACTCAAAGGAAGTGAACCCTATGGCATTACCAACACTTGCAATCGTCGGCCGGCCCAATGTCGGCAAATCGACGATCTTTAACCGCATCCTCGGTGAACGTGTCTCCATCGTGGAGGATGCCCCTGGCGTGACGCGTGACCGGATCTATGGCCGCGCCCAGTGGCTTGGCAAAGATTTCGCCGTGATCGATACAGGCGGGATCGACATGGGCGATGAACCCCTACTTTCCCAGATCACCCAACAGGCAGAGATCGCCATCGAAGAAGCAGACGTGATCGTCTTTTTGACCAGCATCGAAGGTGGCGTCACCGATGCCGATGAGAAGGTGGCTCAGATTCTTTACCGCGCCGATAAACCGGTCGTACTTGCCGTCAATAAAGTCGACAACCCGGAGCGCCGCCAGGACATTTATGATTTTTATTCCCTTGGCTTTGGTGAACCCTATCCACTGTCCGGAGCACATGGCATCGGGCTGGGGGACCTGCTCGACGCCGTGTTTGCCGCATTCCCGGCAGAAGGCACAGGCGATGAGGATGACCGCATCAAGTTCTCCTTGATTGGTCGGCCCAATGTCGGCAAATCCTCTCTTGTCAACGCGATTCTCGGTGAAGAGCGCGTGATCGTATCCAACATCGAAGGCACCACCCGCGACGCGATCGACACCAAGTTCACGGACAACGGGCAGGATTTTGCGATGATCGACACCGCGGGCATTCGCAAACGCGGCAAGGTCTATGAAAATACTGAAAAGTATGCCGTCATGCGTGCGCTACGTGCGATCGACCGCTCCGACGTTGTCCTGGTGATCTTGAACGCCGAGGAAGGCATCCGCGAGCAGGATAAAAAGGTCGCGGGGTACGCCCATGAGGCTGGTCGCGGCATCATTATCGTCGTCAATAAATGGGACACCATTAAGGACAAAGATAATCACACGATGCAGGAGTTTGAGGCGCACATTCGGGACGAATTCCAGTACCTGGATTACGCGCCGATCATCTTCGTGTCAGCGCTCACAAAGCAGCGCCTGCGCAACTTACCGGCGATGATCGCAACGGTTTCTGAAAATCAAAATCGCCGGATTCAAAGCTCTGTGCTCAACGACGTGCTGATGGATGCCCTGACCGTGACCCCAACGCCGACGGTCAATGGGAAGCGTCTCAGAATCTATTACATGACCCAAGTGGCGGTCAAACCGCCGACATTTGTGGTTTTCGTCAACGATCCGGACATGTTGCACTTCTCGTATGAGCGTTTTCTCATAAATCAGTTGCGCCAAACCTTCGATTTCTCCGGCACACCGATCCACTTGATCGCGCGAAGTCGCAAGTGACGGGGCTTTGAGGCATTTGTCTCAAAATCGTCGCTTTCAAAGGAATATTTTCAATCAATAACAAAAATACTTTTCTAAATACGAAAAATCCTTGCTACAACGGGCTTTCTGTGCTATCTTTAACGATGAAATGGTGATACCGCTTTATCATTGTTTCCTCATTCTTGAGAAACTCAGGGTGGGTATATTTAGATGGTCCGCCATCTAAATCAACGGAGGTGAAATGACTATGGCAAACAAAGCAGAATTGATCGAAAACGTTGCTACCACGACGGGCTTGACCAAGAAGGACGCAACCGCTGCAGTCGATGCAGTATTCGGTTCCATCCAGGCTTCCTTGGCTAAGGGCGATAAGGTACAACTGATCGGCTTCGGCAACTTCGAAGTCCGCGAACGCGCAGCCCGCAAAGGCCGCAACCCGCAAACCGGTGCTGAGATCGAGATCCCAGCATCCAAAGTACCTGCATTCAAGCCTGGCAAGGCACTCAAGGACGCTGTGAAGTAGTCTCCTTGAAGCAATGATAGGTTTACTTAGACCGAGTCCTCACGGGGACCCGGTTTTTATTTGCTCGAAAAAAAAGCAAGCGAGTCGGGGGCGTGTAGACAAATCGCTTAGATAAGAGATACTTTGCGTCTGAAGACGGCTGGAGCTATGTTAGAGCCTGGATACAATGCGATTCGTTGGTGTTGACCTAGGATTATTTCTCGCTGTCGTTACCCATTTGTAATCAGGCAGTACTGACTGACGAAAACTGTAGTGCTGGATGTAGGGTGGGCTCCGGCCAGAAACGGCTCAGCCCCCTCGTCGTTGTTAGCGGCTGTGCCGCTTACAACGAAAGTGAGCTTTAAGACCGCGACCTTTGCGGGCTTAAAGTCACTTGTCCGCTCTACTTCGGTCGCCAGCCGATTTCTGGCCGGAGCCCACCCGGGCGTGACATCTTACCTAGACAGCGTCGTTGCAGAACACAATTGTCGACAGCGCCGCAAGAGACGGGTAAACTAGTTTGAGCGGAGGTGCAGACGATGAGTTATTCAGAACAAATGCTTGACGCGCTCGAAAGCGGCGACATGGCCAAGGCGCGTGACGATTTTCAACAAGTCTTGGCACATGACGATGATGAGACAAAATATAATCTAGCCGGCGAACTCTATGCGCTTGGCTTCACCGGCCAGGCGCAGCGACTCTATGAAGAGCTGCTCGGCAAATACCCGGACGAAGACGACATCCGTACCTCGCTGGCGGATATCGCCACATCTAATGGCGACGCGGATAAGGCGCTGAAATACCTGAGCGAGATCTCGCCCGACAGCGACGCCTATGTGCAGTCGTTGATCGCGGCTGCCGATGTCTATCAGACCCAGGGGCTTTATGAGGTCAGTGAACAGAAACTCCTGACGGCGGCGCGTTTGGCACCCGATGAGCCGATCATCACGTTTGCGCTGGGCGAGTTGTATTTTGCCTGGGGGAAAGATGAACAGGCGAATGCGGCTTATTCTCAGCTGATCAGTGAAGGCGAGGAAACGATCGCCGGCGTCGACATTCTCGCGCGCCAAGCGTCGACGCTGGCGAATCTCGGCCAATACGAGGAGGCCATCGACGCATATGAGGCTGTCGCGGAAGGTGCGCTGACCATTGACGACCGATTTTCCCTGGGGAGCCTGTATCTTCAGCTTCAAGAATATGGGAAGGCGGCGAAAATTCTGCAGGATGTGATCGACGCCGACAGCAGTTATGCTAATGCCTATCTGCCGCTGGCCCAGGCGTTGCGGCAGGATCAACGTGAAGACGCGGCGTTGACCGTTGTGCAAAATGGGGTGGCGGTGGATGATACCAATCCGCAACTCTACCTCCTTGGGGCGCAGCTGGCCTTGCGTGCGGCGGATACGGACCTTGCGAAACGCTATTTGCAACATGCCCGCCAGATCGATCCCGAGGACCAGACGATCATGCTGGCCTGGAGCAATCTGCTTCTTCAGACCGGCGAGGATCAGGCCAACATTGATTTCTTGTCGGCAATCGACAACAGCGGCGACATCGACCCGCAGATCTATTGGAACCTGGCGAAGAGCTATGATCGCCTCGATCAGGTGGAAAAGGCGCGCGAGAATTATCTCCTGGCGTTTCGACCATTCCAAGATCAGCCGGACTTCTTGCACGACCTGATCGATTTCTTCCAATCGACTGGAGCCACCGCCGAACTCAAGGCCGCTTTGACGCGTTACCTCGCGCTGGTGCCGGATGATGATGACATGCAGGCCCGGTTGGATGAGCTCAACGACGAAGCCGACTGACAGCCATTTTTCGCCGAACCAAATGACAGCCATTTTTCACCGAACCGAGTTGGGCTTCGCCGAGCAGGGGTGGCACATGTAGTCGTCCCGGTCGCCCGATGGCCAAGTGCGCCATCAACCGCCCGGGCCGAACTACCTGCCCACCCCTAAACGCTCGCCTGCGCACCCTGAATCAAAAAACGATCCGTGCGCGGTAGCGTCGGGTCGTTTTTGCGTCTATTTTATAAATGAAAAAGTTTGCGTGGTTTGCGTTTATACGTGAAGCCTTCGCCCAGCGCCTCGTGCACGTCGATGATGGTGACGAACGCCTGGTCATCGAACCGGTCGATGATCCGTTTGACCGCCGCGATCTCAGTTTGCGCGACCACCGCGTAAACAACGTGCTTTGGGTCATGGGCAAAGCCGCCTTCCGCATTCAAGAAGGTGACGCCGCGTTCAAGCTCGGCCATGATCGCAGAGGCAATGGGCTGCGCCTGATCCGACACGACCAGCACGCCCTTTGCCGCGTAGGTCCCTTCCTGCACAAAGTCCACGATGCGGGAAAACACGTAAGAGGCGACCAATGTGTACATCATCAATTCCAAGTTGAGGTAGGACAAGCTGGCTGTTAAGACCACCACGTCGAAAAATAGGAGCGAGCGGCCCATCGGAATGCCGGTCTGTTTTTCCAAAATGCGGGCGATCACATCCGAGCCGCCGGTGGTGCCGCCGCGGCGGTAAATGAGGCCGCTGCCGATGCCGCCGAACAGCCCGGCCAAGATCGCGGCGATGAACAGGTCGTGATGAATGTTGAGGGCGACTGGGACGCGCTGCCAAAGCCAAAGCCAAAAGGACAACATGACCGTGCCGTAGATGGTATACGCAAGCGCCTTTTTCCCGAGGAAGCGGTAGCCGACCAAGATCAATGGAATATTCAAGACGATGGTCGAATACGCCGGATCGATGTGCAACCAATAGCGGATGATCAGCGTGATCCCTGTAATGCCGCCTTCCGCCAGGTGATTAGCGATATTGACCGTCACCAACCCAAATCCATACAGCGCACAACCCAGCGCGATCAATAAAAGATCCAGCGCTTCCTGTTTTTTGATCCAGCGCATGCACCCACCTCCAATTCCCTTCATCATACCAGAATTGCCGGCATTCTTGGAACAAATGGGCTGGATTTGCTATGATAGACCAGAAAGCGGGGAAGAAGTATGCAGATCGATCTGAGACATCCTGATTTTTACAACGCGCTGCCTCTGTTGCGGCAGATCGAGGCCGCGGGGTTTGAGGCCTATTTTGTCGGCGGAAGCGTCCGCGATGCGCTACTCGGCTTGCCGATTCACGATGTCGACATTGCCAGCTCGGCGTATCCCGAGGAGATCAAGCAGATTTTCCGCAAAACAGTGGATACTGGCATTCAACATGGCACGGTGATGGTCCTCGATCATGGAACCGGCTACGAGGTGACCACGTTCCGCACCGAATCGACGTACCAGGATTTTCGCCGGCCGGATCACGTGACCTTTGTGCGCTCGCTGGAAGAGGACCTCAAGCGCCGCGACTTTACGGTCAATGCGCTGGCGGTCAAACAAGACGGCACCGTGGTCGACCTTTTTGGCGGGCTGGAAGATCTTCAGGCGCGGCGCTTGGTCGCAGTCGGCAACGCCCATGACCGCTTCCATGAAGACGCCTTGCGCATGATGCGCGCCGTGCGCTTTGAAAGCCAACTCGATTTTGCCATCGAGGCGCAGACCGAAGCGGCCATCGCCGAAAATGCGCCGCTCTTGGAAAAAATCTCCATCGAGCGCATCGCCAGCGAGTTCACCCGTCTCTTGCTGGGCATCGCGCGCAAAGCCGGGGTAACGACATTTCTTGAGACCGGCCTGTTCAAGTACGTGCCGAACCTGGCGAACGAGGCGGCAGACCTGCGTCATTTTGCGGGCCTGCCGGAAGCCCAGCTGCCGGATGCCGAAAGCGCGTGGACTTTGCTGGCGACCTGCCTGCAAGTCGATGCGGGCAAACTCTTGCGCGACCTGAAACAGGCCAATGCGCTGATCAACCACGTCCAGCATGCCAGCGCATTAGTGGGGGCACTGCCGGATGCCAGTCCGCTTCAACTCTTTGACGCCGGCCCCGAAGCCGTTGCGACCGCCGCGGTGGTGCAGCCGTACCGCCACCCCGATTTTGATGCGGACGGGCTGCTGGCGCGCTACCAGGCCCTGCCGATTCACAGCGCCAAGGACCTGGCGATCAGTGGCCAAGACCTGATCAAGGCAGGCATGACCCCGGGCCCGCTTTTGGGCAAAACGTTGCGGCACCTGACGGAACAAGTCGTGGCCGGGCGCCTCGAAAACGAGGCGACTATTCTTTTACACGCAGCGTTTGCGTAGATGTCCGAAAGCCCTTCTGAGTGTGGTAAGATAGCAATGTAAGCACATTCAGAAAGGATGAGGACAATGGCTGAAGAGCACGTGTTCCAGCAATTAGTTTTCCATTTTCGCAATGGCGACGAGTGGACGATCTCGCACAAGGAGTTGGCCGACATCTGGATCAGCCGGGTGACGACGAGCTACGGCCGCATCAACGGCGGCAACATTCAAGAGATCCATCCATGTAAGAGTTTCAAAGTTGAGATTCTGCCGGAAGCCGACCACGTCAAATCGACCGACATCAACACAGGTTCCCTGGAGCTGGGCATGTTCGGCCGCGCCACGAAGTATCAGGACATCGAGAAAATGGATCTGATCTTCGATGAAGAGGAGACCAAGCAGATTCAGATCTACTTCCCATTCAAGCAAAAAGACCCAAGTGGCCTCGACAATGCCTATCAAAGCAGCAAAGTGTCCCAGCACAACGGCCACCTGTACATCGTGATCGATGCCGAGCGCACCGTCGATGATGATTACCCAGAGATCTAATACCAGACGCCATTTACCTTCAAGGTAGGTGGCGCTTTTCTGTGTAAAAACAACGGCGTTTTCCCCCGCATTCGACGTGTTTCTTCTATTATAAAGACACCCGTTCCCACAGTGGAAAAATGAAACGGTCGTTCTGGTTAAAAATAGTAGTCAGAAAAATAACGACGTGGTAAAATGCTCTCAGGTAATTTACCAGCCCGCAGCGATGCGAGCGGCGCCGGCTTCGACCGCCTGTGATGTCTGCAGCATCCCAGCCGCGTATCGTCGAGACCGGCGTCCTGGGGGCTTTATTTTCTCAGCCGTTCGTTTTTCCGTGTGAGTACAAAATGGTCAGTTCGGGTCCGGGGGGGCTCTCCGGACTGATCATTTTTTGTAGGAAGGAAGGGACACCCTAAATGAAGGTGGTGCTCTGGGAGAAGGTGCTAGAGAAGGCTCGGATGCTTCAACAATCGTCGAAAATTTGTGAAGGTGAAAAAGCGGAGTGACTGGGGCTTGAAGTGATGACTGCTAACAGACTGATCTGCTGGGTAGAGTCAGATAACTCGAAGCTTCACGTGCGAGGAGTTAGGGTTGTTGAAGGCTGGATGTGAGGGGGGCTCCGGCCAGAAGCGGCTCGCTTCGCATGTCTTGGCGTAAGGCATAAATGCCTAACGCCAAGAGCACCCCCTCTCTCGTCGGTGTTAGCGGCTCGGCCGCTTACACCGAAAACGAGCTTTGAGACCGCGCATTTCCGCGGGCTCAAAGTCGTTTGGGAGCGTTCCAGCCGATTTCTGGCCGGAGCCCACCCGGGCGTTTTCTCCAATCCACCCAGTTGAACCCCCGGTTGCGCCACTTGATTTCATGGTACACTAGAACCAGTATCAGGAAACGAGGGCATTATGCAGACATTGACCGCGACTGGCGTCAGCAAATCCTATGGCGCAAAAAAATTATTCAGTGACCTAGACTTTTTGATCGAGGAAGGCGAACGCATCGGCCTCATCGGCGTTAACGGCACAGGCAAAACGACCTTGCTCAACGGCCTGTCCGGCGTCGACCCATTCGACAGCGGGTCCGTGACCACGCCAAAAAATTACCGCATCGCCTATCTGGCCCAGCACCCAGCCTTGGCGCCGGACCAGCAGATCATGGACGCGGTGTATGGCGGGACTGCGCCTGTTTTTGCGGCGATTCGCCGCTATGAACAAGCGCTGGCAGCCTATACCGCTGCACCGACCGACGCCGCGCGACAGGATGCCTTCAGCAAAGCCGATGCCCAAATGACGCAACTGGACGCCTGGCAGGTGGAAGTCGACATCAAGACGATCTTGACCCAGCTGCACATCACCGACCTCACCCAAACCATTGGCTCGCTCTCCGGTGGCCAACAGAAGCGCGTGGGCCTTGCGCAAGTCTTGATCGAAGCGCCGGACCTGCTGCTGCTGGATGAGCCGACCAACCATTTGGACTTCGACTCCATCGCCTGGCTGGAGCAGTACCTCGCCAAGTACAAGGGCGCGCTGATGATCGTGACCCATGACCGCTATTTTCTGGACCACGTCACCAACAATATCTGGGAGCTCGACCGCGGCCGGCTTTTCCGGTACACGGGCAACTATGAGGCCTATGTCGAGAAAAAAGCGGACCAGGATGCCCGCGATGACGCCGCTGCGCACAAACAGGCTCAGCTGTATCAACAAGAGTTGGCCTGGATGCACGCCGGCGCCCAGGCTCGCTCGACCAAGCAAAATGCCCGCATTGCCCGGTTCGAGCAGCTCTCCGATGACATCAAAGAGCGCCCCAGCGCACTGGGCACCGTTTCGATGCAGGTGGCTGGCACCCGACTTGGCAAAAAAGTGATCGAGTTTGCCCATGCGGATCTGGATCTCGGCGACCATGTGTTGCTCCGTGATTTTTCCTGGTTGGTTCAGCCCGGCCAGCGCATCGGCATCACCGGTATCAATGGCGCCGGCAAATCCAGCATGCTCAACGTCATCGCCGGCAAGCTGCCCCTGGATGGCGGCACCCTCAGCATCGGCGAAACCGTCCAGCTCGGTTACTACACGCAGCTCGCTCAGGAGTTGCCCAACGATAAGCGGGTGATCAATTACCTGCAAGACGCGGGCTCGGAGCTCGTGACGGCCAGCGGGGAGCGCATCGCGGTGGTTCAGCTGCTGGAACAGTTCCTGTTTCCACGCAGCATGCATGGTGAGCTGATCGGCAATCTTTCCGGTGGGGAAAAACGCCGGCTGTTTTTGCTCAATATCTTGATGCACAAGCCCAACGTCCTGCTTTTAGATGAGCCGACCAACGACCTGGATGTGGCCACCTTGACCGTGCTGGAAGATTATCTCGATCAATTTCCGGGCACCGTCATCACCGTGTCCCATGACCGCTATTTTCTCGACAAGACAGCGGACCGCCTCCTGATCTTTGAGGGCAACGGCCAGATCGACCGCTACGTTGGCGAATTTTCCACTTATCTGGAAAAACAGGCGGAAGCGGCGGCGACCATTGCCGCGCCGGCCAAGGCCAAGCCTGCCCCGAGCGCGCCTGCCGCGCCGAAAGTGAAGACGAAGCTGACCTATGCCGAGAAGATCGAGCACGATGAGCTGCAGGAAAAAATGGATGCGCTGGATGATCAGATCACGGCGCTCAAACAGGAAATGGCCGGGGTGCCGGGCAGCGATTATGTCCGCCTCGGCGATCTGCAGCATCAGATCGATGCAGCTAACGAGACACTCGATGCGATGTTTGACCGCTTCGCCGCACTTGATGAATACGAGAACTGATTTTTAGGAGGGATCCCCATGGCGCTTGAACAACCTTATCTGGATCTGTGTCGCCAGATTCTTGACCACGGCGACTTCAAAGAGGACCGCACCGGCACCGGCACGCTGAGCCAATTCGGCGCGCAGCTGCGTTTTGATCTGAGCGAAGGCTTTCCGCTTTTGACGACGAAAAAAGTCGCGTTTGGCCTGATCAAAAGTGAGCTCCTTTGGTTTTTGTATGGCGACACCAACATCCGCTTTTTGCTGCAACACAAGAACCACATCTGGGATGAATGGGCGTTTAAAAAATGGGTGACGGATAACAGTTACGATGGGCCAGACATGACCGATTTTGGCCGCCGCCACCTGAGCGACCCGGCGTTCAACGAGGCCTACCAGGCGCAAAAAGCCAAATTCGACGACCTGATCTTGACCGATGATGCGTTCGCGGCCAAATTCGGCGACCTCGGCAATGTTTATGGCAGTCAGTGGCGGGCCTGGCGCACCAGCACCGGCGAGACCATCGACCAGCTCGGGGACGTGGTCGAGCAGATCAAAGTAAATCCGCATTCGCGGCGCCTGATCGTGTCGGCGTGGAATCCGGAAGATGTGCCGACAATGGCCCTGCCGCCGTGCCACACGCTGTATCAGTTTTACGTCAATGACGGGAGGCTTTCGCTCCAGCTGTACCAGCGCTCGGCGGACATGTTTTTGGGCGTGCCATTCAACATCGCGTCGTATGCGTTGCTGTTGAGTTTGGTCGCGCAAGTCTGCGGTCTCAAGCCGGGCGTGTTCGTGCACACATTTGGCGACGCGCATATTTATAAAAATCATGTCGCGCAGATCGAAGAACAGCTCAGCCGCACCCCGCGCCAAGCGCCGACCTTGCAGCTGAACCCGGCAATCACGCGCCTCGAGGATTTTACGATGGCGGATATCAAGGTCGTTGGCTACGATCCGTATCCTGCGATCAAGGCGCCAGTCGCGGTGTGAGTCGTCTGCACACAATTTTTCCAAGCCGCGCGGTATACTGAACGAAAAAGGGGGAATCGCAATGATCGCATTTGTTTGGGCACAGGACCACACCGGTTTGATCGGCGAAGATGGCCACTTGCCATGGCATTTAAAGGACGACCTCGAATTTTTCCATCAGGTGACAAAGGGGCAGTTGGTCGTGATGGGCCGGCGCACGTATGAAGGCCTGCCCAAGCGGCCACTGCCTGAGCGCACCAATATCATCCTGACGCGTGACGCCGACTATTCGGCGCCAGGCGCGGTGGTGCTTCACTCGCGCGCGGATGTTCTGGTCTATGCCAGCACGCACCCGGAGCTGAATTTGATGATCGTCGGTGGCGCGCAGATCTTCACGCTTTTCAAAGACGATGTCGACACGCTGCTAGTGACCCGCATCGCCGGGACCTTCACGGGGGATGTGCGCATGCCGCCGCTGGACTGGGCGCAGTTTGAGCTGAATTCCAGCCGCCATGTCGCCAACGCGGATCCTGCCTTGGCACACGATTTTGAACGGTGGAATCGGAAACACTGATCGATATTGCTGGATGCGAATGAAGCGGCCTCCGTATTTTGGGGGCCGCTTTTTTGGTGGAAAATAGTTGGTAAACGCAGGGGGCACAGCTGTCGTGATCGAGGCGAGCGAAAGCCTGATGCCACCGCATCGCACACATCAAGCATAAAAACGGCCAGCAACAAAATCGTCGCTGGCCATTTTGAATTCAGATAATTTATCGTGGCCCTGATCCGTGCACCACCCTCAAACAAATAGGTAGATCGACGCGTACATGCACGCCGAGCCGATCATGACGAACAGGTGCCAGATCACATGGATGTAAGGAATTTGGCGCTGCGAGTAAACGACCGCGCCGACTGTATAAGCGACGCCGCCTGCGACCAGCAGCCAAAAGCCCCATGGCCCCATGTGCGCCCACAGCGGCTGCATGCCGATCAAGCACATCCAGCCAAGAATCACATAGATCGCAGTCTCAAAGCCTTTTAATTTACCGAGGAAAAAGCATTTGTAAAGGATGCCAGCCAGGCACAACGCCCAGATCGCGATCAAGAGGCCAATGCCAAGGCCCCCGCCGATCGCGACTAAACAATAGGGGAGATAGGACCCGGCAATCAGGATGAAAACGCCGCTGTGGTCCATCACCTGCAGGATGTGGCGCGCCTTGGTGAAGTAGAACCCGTGAAAGGCGGTCGAGGCGGCGTACAGCGTGATCAGCGCCAGGCCAAAGCCCAGAAAACTGATGATGCGAAGCGGATCACTGCCAGCCTTTGCGACCAGCGCGACGGTGCCGACGATCGACATGCCCAGCGCCGTCGCGTGCGTCGTGGCTGACATCATCTGATCATTGAATGTGTAATATTGCGAATGCGATTTCAGCTTCATCTGCATCTTCCTGCCTCCATTGACCGTGTTTCTGTTTTGCAAGTTCATGATACCACGAAGATGACACGCAGACAATTGCATCTAGTCTTTAAAACTATATTAAGCTGTCATGTTATTACAACGTGGAAACGTCAGCTAGCTTCACAAGAATTACATCTGGTTTTTAAAACGACATCATTTGATACTGACAAAGAGAACCGATTTTGCTATACTGTTGTTAAGCTATTTAACCGGAAAGAAAGCGTGGTACTGTATGGCTAAAATCAAACTTGTGACCGATTCGTCCATTCAATTGACGCCAGAGGAGATCGAGACCTGGGACATTACCGTGGTGCCGCTGACCATCATGATCGACAGCACCGTTTACGTGGATGGGGAGACCATCACGCGCGATGAGTTCATGGACAAAATGGCGGCGGCTTCTGCCTTGCCGAAGACCTCGCAACCACCGATCGGCACCTTCCTTGATGTTTACGATAAGCTGACCGAAGACGGCAGTGAAGTGCTGTCCGTTCACATGCTCGAAGCCATTTCGGGCACGGTCAATTCCGCACGCCAGGCAGCTGAGATCTGCAAGGGCAATGTCACCGTGATCGATTCCACGTTCACGGACCGCGCGCTGGCCTTTCAGGTGTTGGCCGCTGCCCGCTTGATCAAAGATGGCAAGACGATGCCGGACATCCTCAAGGCGATGGCCACCATTCGCGATCACACCACGCTGGTCCTTGGCGTGTCGACCCTCGACAACCTGGTCAAGGGCGGCCGCATCAGCCGCGTGTCGGGGATGTTGTCCTCACTGCTCAACATCAAGGTCATCCTACAGGTCGCAGACGGGGAGCTCAACGCCTTGCAAAAGGGCCGCGGGACCAAAACGCTGGTGAAGTTCGTCGATAGCGTTGCCGACAAGCTCAAGACAATGACCGATGTGAAGGCAATCGGCGTTTCCTATGCTGGCGGGAAGTCAATGGCCGAGGAGATCGCGGCCAAGCTCCGCGCGGCAGTGCCGTATGTCGAAACAATGCTTCGGCCAACGGATCCAGTGATCGCCACCCATACCGGCGATGGCGCCTTTGCGATCATGTATTACGTGGGCTGATCCGCGAAAAATAGTCTGGGACAAGAGACAATTTTGTTCCGGACTATTTTTATGCGAAAAATCCGGCCACGGCGCGGCCTCAGTGGCACACGCATGGCCGGCCGCTTCTGCCAATTTTTCGCACAAAAGGGATAAATCTCGCTTGCAGCCTGCCCACCGACCCGCCAGTTGCGTTACACTAAGTAGATATATTAATAGGAAGGAAGTCTGCCATCTTGAACTGGCGAAAACCACTGAAAGAAGTCGCGGTGCTTGTCGTTGCCGCATTGGTCGCGGCGGTCGCGCTACAGTTGACCTGGCCCGGGGCGAAAACGGAAACACTGCACGGCCAAGTTGGCAGCGTCAAAGAAATGCGGGTGGCCGCGGTCGGCGACTCTCTGACATACGGGGTCGGGGATGCGACCGGATCCGGCGGGTATGTGGCCTTGCTGAAGGCCGACCTGGCCAGCGCCGGCGATTACGACGTGAGCACCACCAATTACGGCCACAGCGGCGACACCTCCAGTCAGATCATGAAGCGCGTGGTCGAGCAAAAAAAGCTCCGCGCTGATATGAAAAAGGCCAACATCATCACCGTCACGGTGGGTGGCAACGACCTAATGCATGTGTTGCAGAATCATTTTTTTGATATTACCAGCAAGGATATCGCGACCGGCAACACCGCGTTTCAAAAACGGCTGGCGAAGCTGCTCACGGAACTGCGCAGCTTGAACGCCGCTGCACCGATCTATGTATTCGGAATCTACAATCCGTTTTATGTCTATTTTCCGCAGATCACCGCGATGGAAGACAGCGTGAAGTCATGGAATAAATCGACCCAGCAGACGATCGATGGCTTCAAGAAAATTCATTATGTCGACATCGATAGCGTCCTGTCCGATGGCGGCACCCAAGACACCACCAAGTCCGCCAAGTCGAGTCTGGAAAAAGCCGCGGAAGGCGACGATGATGCCAACCCGCTGATCTTTGACCAAGATCATTTTCACCCGAATAACGCGGGCTATGCGGCCATGACCAAGCAGCTGTGGACCGTGATGCAGGACACCGCAAAGGAATGGGAGTAACAGTGACAATGGAAGAAACACGTCAAACGCGCAAGCAAAATAAATCGCAGGCCGCAAAGCAAGCTAAGAAGCAAAACGCTACGCAGCCCGCGGGCACCGGCGCTGGCAAACCGACCCGGCGTCCGGGGGGCTGGTGGAAATGGCTGGCGCTCGTGCTGATCGGCCTGATTCTGGGAAGCGCGATCTGGTTCACCGTGCGGGTCGCCGCGCCATATGAAACGCCGACCAGCCAGACCACCACGGCGAAAACGGCGACTGAAAGTGAGCCGGCCTTCACCGTTGACCTGACCAAACGCCAAGTCAACTCGATCATCAGCTACTATCTGAAGGATTATCTGAAATCCAGCACGATCAAATATACATTGACGGTGGGGGACCACGCCGTTTTGGCCGGTAACTTCAAATTTTTCGGGGCGACCGTGAAATTCTCCCTGCTGTTCGATCCGCTGGTCAAAGCCAACGGGGACGTCGAGCTCAAGGCCCGCCAGCTCAATGTCGGTTCGCTGTCTGTGCCGGTGGAATACGTGCTGGGTTATGTCGGCCGCACGTATAAATTGCCGAAATGGGTCAGCCTGAATAACAAGAAGGAAACGGTCGTGCTAGAATTGAGTAAATTCGAAATGGCCAGTGGCATGAAGATCAAAGCCAACAAGCTGGATCTGACGCATGACGCGATCGAATTTGCCGTGTACCTGCCGGCGAAAAAGTAACCGGGTCTCGGGTCTTCGCGCTCGCCAATGTGGCCGGTCACCGATGAGGCCCAAGCCCGGTCGTCACGCGCCCCCACATGTCCATACTGAGGAGAGAGAAAAATGTCTGAAACTGCGATTTTTGCCGGTGGTTGCTTCTGGTGCATGGTCGAGCCCTTCGAGAGCCAGCCAGGCATCCTCAATGTGTTGTCCGGATACACAGGCGGGCATGTGGCCGATCCGACCTATGAACAAGTGAAAAGTCACACCACCGGCCACACCGAAGCGGTCAAGATCACCTTTGACCCGGCCGTTATCAGCTACGCGCAACTGGTCGAAGTCTACTGGGAGCAAACTGACCCCACCGATGCGATGGGCCAGTTCCAAGACCGCGGCGACAACTATCGCCCGGTGATCTTTGTGCAAAATTCGGCTCAGCGTGCCATTGCCGAGGCGTCCAAAGAAGCCTTGGTCGCAAGTGGCCGTTTCACCGACCCGATCGTCACCACGATCGAGGACGCCAAACCATTTTATCCGGCTGAGGACTATCACCAGGAATTCTACCGTCACAATCCGCGGCGCTATGCGGCAGAGCATGCCCAGCGCCAGTCGTTCATCGATGCGAACTGGAAGGAGAACTAATGCGCCAGACTTTTTATCAATACCTGATGACCAAACGCAATCCCAATGACCATGGGGAAGTCGCGAATTTTGCCCAGAACGCCTTTTTGGACCAGGCCTTTCCCAAGCAGGCGACGGATTTCGAGGAGCTTTCCTCATATTTGGAGTACAACGGCAATTACCTGCCGAGCATGGATATTTTTGACTCCGTTTGGCACGACTATCTCTCAGACGAACATGAATTAGGAGGCCGCTGATGGCTGATAAGAAAAAACATCGTAGTATCCAGATTCCGGCGTGGCTCCTTGGCGTCGGCCTGGCAGGTGGCCTCGCAGCCGGTGGCGTCATCGGGTACGCCGTTGCCCCAGTCACCCAGCAGCAGGCCGCGACTGTCGTGACCGGCGTGCCAAAAGAGCTCCAGTCGGTCGTCACCACCTACGCGACCATTCAGGCCAGCTATTATAAAAATGTCAAAGGCTCGACCCTGGCAAATGGCGCGATCTCCGGCATGCTCAGCAGTCTCAATGATCCATGGTCCGAGCTGCTAGTCACAGACGACAAGGCCGACCTCGATTCGACCCTGTCCGCAACCTTTGGCGGCATCGGTGCGACGATTCAGGACACCGGCAAGCAGCTTTTGATCGAAAGCATCATGCCGGACACCCCCGCGAAGAAAGCGGATCTGCAAGTCGGTGACCAGCTGATGGCTGTCGATGGCACTTCGGTCGTGGGCAAGTCGTCCAGCGAAGCCGTGGCGAAAATTCGCGGCAAGGTCGGCACCAAAGTCAAGGTGACCATTAAGCGCCACAACAAGCTCATGACCATCGAAATGACGCGTGCGAAGATCACCACCGACACCGTGGCCTCTGCGCTCAGTCCCGAGAACAAAAAAGTCGGCGTCATCACCATCGCCACCTTCTCCGAACCGACCGCCAACCAATTTGAGGAGGCCGTGAAGAAGCTGCGCAAGGAAGGCGCGACATCCTTTGTCATCGACCTGCGCGGCAATCCGGGCGGTGAACTGACGGCGGCCCTGTCGATTGCCTCGATGTGCCTGAAGGACGGCAAGACCATCGTCCAGATTCAGCAGCGCGAAGGGGACCCAGAGATCGATAAGGCCAGTGAAAAACTGGATGGCGGCTTCAAAGTCACCGAACCACTCGCTGTTTTGATCGATGGCAACTCCGCCTCGGCCTCCGAGATTCTGTCGGCGGCCCTCAACGAATCCGCCGGCGTCCCGCTGATCGGCCAGCAAAGCTACGGCAAGGGCCTCGTGCAAAATGTCGCCTCACTCAGCAAATCCGCTGAGATCAAGTTGACCATTGCCAAATGGCTGACGCCGGATGGCAACTGGATCAACAAAAAAGGCCTGACCCCGACCAAGAAAGTGGCGTACCCGGCCTACGCCACCATCAACGCGATCAGCGCGACCTCGCTGAAACCAGAAGACGAAAGCTCGGACGTGCGCAACATGCAGCAGATCCTCACCGCGCTCGGCTACTTCAAAGGCACCACTAACGGCTTCTACGGCCCAACCACCGAATCAGTGGTCAAAGCCTTCCAGAAAGCGGAAGGCCTGACCCAGACCGGCCTCGCGGATCAAAAGACCATCACCCAACTGATGGGCCGCCTCTCCGCCAAATTCCAAACCGACGACCCTATGATGAAGGCCGCCGTCGAAATGGCAGGAAAAGAATAGCGGAAGGTTGCAAAAAGTCGGACGTTCGGCAATGCGATTTGACTGGAAGCTAAATTTAAAAATTGTTCTCAAGAAGATCTGGCTGCGGCCGGATCTTTTTTGTTGGGAAGCGAAAGGCCGGGCGCTACGCTGGGTGCGCGGATAATTGATTTGATTGTGTTGGAAGAGGACCGCAGCGATTGTTATGCCATAATCTGGAGACATCTTTGAGATAGTATGGAAAGTGCAGGTGTATATCGGCAAACAGGAATTGAGGCGTTGGGTAGCCAAATGATCGATTATCTCATCAAAGAATCAAACTGAGGGCTGGCCCCGACCAGAAATGGCTCGCTTCGCCTGTCTTGGCGTAAGGCATAAATGCCTAACGCCAAGAGCAAGCCCCCTCGTCGGTGTTAGCGGCGTGCCGCTTACACCGAAAGCAAGCTTTGAGACCGCGGTCTAAGCGGGCTCAAAGTTGCTTGGGAGCGTTCCAGCTAATTTCTGGTCGGGGACAGCCCGCCATCTTCCGCAAACCTTTTTGAGCCCGAATAGTCGCAAACAATTTGCCGTTCATCCTGCAATCTCCGCGCAGATTGCGTATGATACTACATAGAAACAAACAGGAGGAATCCACATTGGCGCATGCACTTTCAGATCAACTCTACGCCCTGGTCAACGCCATGGCGCTTGGCCGCAGCTCCAAACATCCGCTGGCCGGCTGGCAGGTCTTGGCGATTCTGTATCACGACGGCGCCAGCGCAGAGGAAGCCATCACGTTGCGGTATTTGCTGCGCACCTACAACAACGAGTATCGCCAGCCAGACGAAGAAGTGATCTCGCTTGACGGCTTGCGCGGCATTCTGACCGTCTTGATCGATGAGGTCCAGCTGGTGGAATCGACCTCGCGGATGATTCGCAAACGGCTGGCCAATGGGCGGTTTCGTATCAGTCAAACCGCGGTCTACCGCATCACCAGCGCCGGCATCGCCTTTTTGACCGCGATGCAGCGAGTCATCGATGCGGAAACCACCGTCGTTGCGTCGACCAAGCGCATCGACGAGTTCGTGGCTGATGTGCATTTGATGCGCGATCGCGTGCAGTGGGAGACCAGCATCGAGGCGTTTTACACCCGGTTTGGCACCATGATGGAGGCCTATCATGACGTGATGAACGGGATGCGCAAGCTCGACATCGACCTGCGCGAGATCGCGACGGACCTGTCCTTCAATCATGCGGGCGACGTCGCCAAACACCTGCAGGCCATGCTCCACGAACAGGCGGTGCCGGCTTATCAAAAATTGCAACAGTTGGCCCCAGCAATTGTGCGCATGGGGCGCGACGAGGCGCTGGTGGCGGCCTTGGCAATCAGTTCAAAAGGCCTTGGCAGCATCGATGTGCACGACGCGACCAGTGACGACGAGGCAAAACTCGTTGCGCGCCGTGAGCTGGAATCTGCGATTCGCCGCCAGCTGCAGGGCATGGCCCAGAGTTTTGAAGGCACCACGACGGCCATTCAAAGCAGCATGGATTCGATCTACTTGTTGTTCAATACCCTGTGGGAAATGATCAAATTGCTGACGGCCGAATACGACCACGTCCAGCGTCAGACCGTCGATATCAAGACCCTGACCACTTCGATCGACGCGCTGCTGGCGAAAAGTGCCCACCTCGTGATGCCAGAACAGCTGCCCCGTCATCTGCCGCTGGATCGTTTGACTGAGGACCAGAAAAACGCAATCGCGATCTTGCCACCGAGTGAACAGGCGGCCGCCACGGCGGAAATGGCGACGGCCCTGCGCACGGATCTGCTGGAGGCAGGGGCGATGCCGGCAGTTCGGCGTGCGCTTCAAGACGCCGAGGTGAAGACCTACACCGAGGCGGACAACCCGCAATTGGTCGATGATGAAGATCTTGCATCGGGCATCGAAGCGGGCCAGGCGGAATTCCGGCGGCTCGTGATGGTCGATGATGCGCACGGTGAAGTCAACCGGCCAGTGTTTTTCCAGACCAAGTGGGCACGGGACCAGACCGTCTTTTTATACAGCGCGACGAATTATGCGGACCCGCTCGCGTTTGCGGTGGATGGCCGCCAGCTGACCGAGGCGACGCAACTTACCGAAAGCGGCCCGGTCCAGCTTCAAGTGGCCGGCGAAGCCTTTGCCGTCGAGTTGCCACATGGCTTCCAGTTCACATTTGAAAAGGGGTGAGCACATGCCTGGCTTACGGAACACGGAAAAAACGATCATCAACCAACTCTTTGATCAGGAGATGTTTACCAGCACGCCCGCCGACCATGAGACCGCGGCGGCCAAAAATGCGCGCGAGGCCTACAAGCGCCCCGAGACCCAGCGGCGCATCAATTATTTTCTGCGCGATCTGATCGGGACGACGCCACTGAACTTTCAAGACGACCTCCTGCTTTTGACGGGGCCGGGGCGGCTTTCGCAATTTGAGGTGCAGGTCCTACTGGCGACGCTCAAGGCGGTGGTCAATTCGCTTGAGATGCAGGATGTCACCGGCGATGGCGTGGTGGACTGTCTTGCCATCGTCACCACCGTGCAGAGCCAGCTGCCCGAACACACGGCGCGCGAGGTCAGAAAATGCATCGATGATCTGTTTGTCACGCGGTTTCCATTGTTTGTGCCGGATCGCCCGGAAATGGATGCGGGCGAGGCAGAAACGGAGATCGAGGAATACTGGGATGTCTCGCCCGACTTTCTGGCCGAGGCCCAAAACCTGGTGCTGTTTTTGCAGGCGCAAGAGGAGCCGGCCCCAGTCACGGCGAGTCAGCGCGTGAATCTGTTTTTGCTGAAGCACACATATCTGGCGGCTGCCGCTCAGCCCGAGTTGTGGCAGACGCTGCTCGCCAATAAAATTCAGATCGAAGCGCAGTGGCGTCAGCTGGATCGATTTTACCTGGAGATCGGCGATGATTACGCGCTGCTCTTAGACGCGAGCCGGACGCCATTGCGCTCGCGGCCTTATTTTATTGCGGCGAAGGTGGCGCAGACGCTGGGGCAGGGGCTACCCGATGCGGCGCTGAATGGGCGGATTCGGTCGATCGGCAAGCAGCTGTATCCGCATGCTGAGGTCGCCGCGATTCTGGTGCGCCAGGCACTAACGGAGAACGCGTTTGCCTATCAACGCGACGATTTTTGGCTGGCGACCCCTTTAGCCGGCCGGTTGAAATTGGTCTTAGACGAGCAGGAGGACTTCGATGACTGAAACGGCAACTGATTTTTTGCACCCTTGGGATTTTCACCTGCGCGACTTTGGCCAATACGTGAAGCTGGATTTTGCCGCTTCGGAGACCGGTAACGTCACGCTGCTGGGTGAAAACGCGGTCGGGAAGACGACACTTGCGAACGCCTTTTTCCCCGTGCTGGTGGATGGCTCGATCGCCACGCCGTCTTTTAATTCGGCGAAAGACACTGACAGCGTGGGCCGTAGCGACACCCCGCACAGTACGGCGCGCGATAAGCGGACGTTCAACTCGATGCTGCTGGGCTGGGGCAAAGGCGCCCAGCAGATTCGCACCGGGTACGCGTACATGCGGCTGCGGTCCAGCCAGCGCGTGGTGACGCTGGGCATCGGCGCGCACCGGCAGGCGGACGGGCGCCGCGGTCAGACGTGGTGGTTCATCTTGATTCAGGATGATCCAAACGCGCCGCTGACCCTGGTGACGACCGATACAGCCGGTCGGGGCCTGGACCGCGATGCATTTGCAATCGAGAACATGGCGTTTGGCGATGAGTTGAAGGTCTTCAAGGACTGGGAGGCCTACCGCAGTTTTTCGGCGCGCGAGGTCTATGGCTTTGAGTCCGGCGAGGCGCTGGGCCGGCTGGCAAACGCGTACCGCTTGCTGGCGTCGCCGATCTTGACGGGTGGCAATGCCCGGTTTGCCCCGATTCCAAATGCGTTGCGCGAGGCCCAAGAGCCGATCGATTTTGACCAGATTATTCGCCCGCTTGCTGAAAGCCATCGCGATCTCAACCAGATGCATGCGATGCGCGCGCGGATGGCCGACGCCAAGCAGCGCCTGGTGAAAATGCGCGAGGATCTGTTTTGGGGCAACCTGAACGCGCTCAAGTCACCGACCCTCAGCAATTATGCGAAGGCCATCAATCAGCGCGACCAAGCGACAAGCGCCATGGGTCATGCCCAGGCGGAGATCGAGGCGTTGACCACGCAGCTTGAATTGGTCAACGCGCAAGTCGCGCAGCAAAAATCCCAGGTGGAGGCCCTGCGTGACGCACTCGCCGCGCAGAAGCAGATCGCCCGCTCGCGTCACGAAAAACAGCAATTGATCGCGCGCCTGCGCCAATCTTTGACCGAACTGGAAACACGGCAGGCGCAGATCAGCGAGCTGAATCAGGCAATTGACGAGCTGAAGGCCCAACGCGCCGAAATGGCCACCCAGCGCCAGACCATCGAGGCAGGTCCGCTTGCCGAATTGACTGCCAAGCTCCACGCGGCCTCGGCTGGCCAACACGACCTGACCGATGCGTTGGCGCAAACAGATCGCGCGGCATTGGCGACGGCGTTTTCCGCCTATCTGGCACGCTATCGGCTGGCGGTGAGTGACGCGCAACACCTCGAGCAGACTCTTTCTCAAACCACCAAAGACGTTGGCCTGGTCCAGGGGATGCAAGGGGCGATGGGGCTGGCGATCGACAAGCGCGCCGTCGGGTTTGCCAGTCGCGCCAAGGACGGGCTGCATCAAGACAACAACGAGATCCACGAACGCGGCGTGGCCGAAATGAACCAGGACGCGGCAACCATCATCGAGGCGCAAAGGACGCTGCATGATCAACATCCCGATCTCAAAGCGATGCTTGCTGACTCGAACCGGCTGACGATGTTGGATACCCAGGCGCAAGACTTGCACGCGTTGCTGGATCAACTCGCCGCCCTGACGCGCCAAGACACGCAACTGGCCAATCAGCTGACCGCCAAACAGTCCAGCCTGGAAACGTTGACCAAGAATCCACCCGCCGAAACAGAGAAGGACATCCAGACTCAACTTGAGGTAGCCGAGGCGGAATTGGCCGCGCTGGTCCTGGATGAAACCTTGCCCGGCCAGTTTGCCGCGGCACAACAAGCGCTCGATCAGACGCAGGCCCAACAAGCTGATTTTCAGAATCGGCGCACCCGCGCGCAAAGCGAACTCGATTTTCAGACAAAAGCGCTGGCCGAGGCCAAAGACGCGCTGACGGCCTTGACCGAAACGCTCAATGCGGCTATCAAGGTGCTGGCCGATTTTTCCCCGGCGGACCTGGCGATCGCGGATATTCCGGGCTTGCTTGAGGTCGCGCACCGGTTCAAGAAGCGCATCGACACCAATCGCAGTCAGGACCTGCCGCTGAAAATTCGTACCGCCATCGATGGTACGAATAAGCAAGGCCATGACGAGGAGACCGCGCTCGACACGCTGTTTGAGTTGCGCGGGTATCAGGACCTGGCGACGCGCCTTCATCGAGAGACCGTGGTGTACCAGGGCGTTCTGATCACCATGCCGATCGACCTGGTGAAAACGATTCAGCTTTTGACGGACGACTTGGCCGGCATCGATGAGGCGCTGGCGCAACTGACCACCGGCAATGAAATGGCCTTTGAAAATTATTTGAATGCGGCTATCACAAGCGTCAATCATCAATATGAAGATGTTCAAACTTATAACCAGATGTTGGAGGAAGTGCAGACCGCAGACGGCATTCGCCTGATGATCTCGCTTGTTCCCCAGCTCGGCTCGGCCAGCGAGGCAATCAAGGAAGTTCAAGGCGCCGAAAATGCCGACTTGCCGCAACTGCGAAAATTCGTACGGACGCTGATCGACAACTTGGTGCACGACACGACGATTGGTAGCGGCGATGAGGCGGCCTATTTTGCCAAAGCCAACGAATTGCTGGACACACGCTACTGGTCGCGGTTTCAGGTCGAGATCTTCCGCAAAGACAGCGACACGCCGGAGCTCGTGGATGATGCCTTCGTGCAATCGGGCGGCTCCGGCGCGGAAAAGGCGCAGGCGATGGTCTTGCCACTGCTTTTGGTGCCGAAGATTCGCCTGGCCCGCGCCAGCAAACCTGATGCCCCGCATCTCGTGATGTTTGACGAATTCGCCGACAAGCTGGATCCGGAAACGGCGCGTGTTTTCACGAAAACGATCGCGCGGTTTGGTTTCAACTTCATCGCCACGATGCCAACCGGCGGACAAAACAAGATTCTCGCAGACGGTGTGACCAACGTGGCCTATGAGGTGTTGTCATCGCCCCATAAGCGCAAAAACGAGTTCCATCCCAATCAACTGCTGAAGGTCGCAACATGGAAGGGGCGTCAGGATGACTGATTATCGGGCGGCGTATGAAGCCGCAACAGGCCATCCAGTCCCGCCCGAAGCAGCCGGGTTGGACGCGCTTTTTGCCAAGATCAGTGCCGGCGAGCCGCTTCCGCCGCGGGGTCAGCAGGCGGTCGATGCCGGCCTGACTGCGCATTCGCTGAACGACGCAAAAGAGGCGCCGGCCGTTTTCCACTATTATCAGTGGGTGCTCGCGCATTATTTTGCGGATGGCCAACTCAACGAACTGTCGGCGAAACTGATCGGCATGGCTTTCACGGCAGCGAATATTTTCCAGACTGAACTGCCCCAGCCGTTGACGCTCAATCCTTGGCAGATCGCGGCAATGGCGAATTATCCGCTGGCGACGACCAAGGCCGTGGTCGTGGAAAATAATGGGGTGTTTGTGTTGTTGCACACGCTGCACCCCACCTGGCCGCTGATCGATCAGGGCGGGAATGATTTTCAAAAGGCGTATGTGGGCCTGATGCAACAATTGGTCGCGCGGGGCTTGCGTTTGGCGTATCTCGGCGACTTAGACAGCGAAGGCATTCGCATCGCCGACACCTTGCTGGGCGCGTTGCCGCGTGATGCGGCGCCCGATTTTCTCAGCCTGCAGACGCCGCAGCGGGTCCTGCAGTGGATCACGGATCGCGGCCGGGTAGATGCCGGGCGGACCGGGGACCGACGCATCAGCGATTCGACTTTGCAAACGGAGCTGGCGACGATTCGGTTTAGCGGAAAATTTGTGGAGCAGGAACAGTTGCTGAGTGAGTATGAGGTACTGATTGGGGACTGGCTGAAGGAGTGAATGGGGCAGATGAGTCAGCTCAATTGTTGCGTACTCTCGGTATGCGGATATTGAGATTCTTTGTTGAAAGATGATAATCGGCGTCCCCGGGGTATGCGCGTGTCGATTGCCCATGGAATGCGTGGAAAAGTAATGTGATGGGGTCACGCCCAAGTTGGGGCGTGCGGGAAATTGTGATGGCGTCACACTGATGTGGAGGTTGTTCAGACGGAATCCCGGAAGCCGCGGTCTCTGAGATCGGAAATATCGAAGACCTGCCCCGGATGAAGCAAATGGGCAGTCTCAGGGATCGCAAAATTCTGACCGTTTTCTTCTTTAGACTCATGCGCGAAAATTTGTCACTTTTAATCCAGATAGGCAGCATCCGCGGTCCCGTGGTCCTCACTGCCTCAAGAAAACGCAATCTCAGAGATCACAAACTTGTCTAAATCGGCCCATCACATCAAGAGCCGCAATCTCGGAGATGGGCGTGCGGACATTTTTTTGGACCGCCGTTTTGCTAAAGTGCACAACGACGGTGTTCGTTCAGGTTTTTACCTCCC
>NZ_RHOG01000014.1 GCF_003946405.1 Lacticaseibacillus yichunensis
TAGAATTTCGGTGACCTTCCCGCTTCCGAAGAAGAAGGCGTCGTTCTCAAGATGGGCCGCATTCAGCTCCTGCAAACGAAGGTGGGCTGCACGATATTTTGATGAAAGACTATTGTGGGGACCCGGGCCCCATGGTGCGAGTGCTGAACGCCTGCCGTACATTCAGACATTCTGAAGGTGTGTTGTTTCCCCCGACCGCCCATGGAGTCGAATGAATATGCATGCGGCAGTCTCCACTTGGGGCATGCTCATTCGGGCGTCGGCAAGAGCCCACCTTCCTGACCCTTACATAATATAAAGCGAACGGGAGCCGGAAAATGTGATCGGAAATTTTAAAACGTTGATGCATTGCGGGTTCCAACAATCGCTGGAAAGCCGCAACTAGTTCATGCTTTACACCGAAATTAGCGGTCATGGACGCACAGAAGATAGAATAAACGATGCAATTTTAACCAATCTAAACTCGACGGTGATCTCGACTACTACGCCAGTATTTCACTTTGGAAGATCCGCACGTCCGGACGGCCCAGCAAAATCTTTTGTGATGGCGTCACACGGTGCGGCGACTGAATTAGTCGGGCGATACACAGAAGATTTTTCCCCCCGGTATGACTAAAAAACACAGAAAATTATGCCATTTGGAAAGCTCGTCTCAAAATGGGCACGCAACGGGAAAAACGGAATTATTTTGTTAAGATTGGTTGCCCAATATGAGCAGATTGTTGTTGCTTTTACAAATATGCGATAGGATCAAAACAATTTTGCTTTTGCCGCATGATCGACCTGTACCTGGGCAAGCAGCTCGGTTCGCAGTTTTGGAAAAGCAATCATCAAAATAACGTGACTAAACTATTAACGAAGCGCACAAACCTTCGCATCAACAGAAACGGTCACACTTGGGGGAACAAACATGAAGCGTTTAGTTTTATTTATGGTGGGCGTCCTGATGACCGCCATTATTCAGCCAATCTCTGCTGTCGCAGCGGCCGCAACGCCATCTATAAGCACACAGTCCAGCCTACCATCCGGCGCCAGCCTGCCCGATGGCTTCAAGCTGATCGAAGGCCAAAACAATAGCTGGAAGATCGTCCCGACCGCAACCGCTGATTCCAGTTCCGTTGCAACACTAGAGGACGCCTATCTAACAAGCGCGTCTGCGATTGGTGCAACGCCCAATCGCCTCGTCGACTATCTCAACAGCTTTGGTATGACAGTCTTTTCAAACTCAACGCTTCGCGGCCAGGGCACCTACACCGGCAGTCTTGCCACAGGGGCAGACCTAGAGATCGATGCGGGCAGTGGCCTCAACCTGACGAACGTGGCCGGGCATGACTATTCCGCAATCTTGAACGGGGATCTAATCTTCGCGGCCGGCGAAAGCTTTTCTCTGGCCACCACTGCACCGATTCTCTTTTCCGGCGACCATGGCTTTACAGGGAGCGGCAATGTGCCTTGGGGTCTGATCAATTGGCTCAAGGCAAATGCCGACCAGGTGAAGGCAGTCCCCAATTTTGACCAAGACTATTTCACCAAGTTGAAGACCGCCGTCAACACGCTGGCCACCTTCTACGCCAGTCAAGCGCAGACCGCTACGCCAACGAATCCTTCGTACAATCAATACACATTCACACTGGATCAGGCGCATTACGACACCGCCACAAACACGTACTACTTCACGATGGATGGCACGTCCATCAAGCCAAATGCCGTCTATGATTTTGCGCCCGCTGCGGGTGAAACGATTCCCGCTGACGCAAAAGTTGTGGTCAACGTGACCAATGATGCCCACGTGACCTTTGAGGGGGCAACGTTCAACGTTGATTCGGTCCTGAACCCAAATCAAATCCTGTTCAATCTGCCGACCGCCTCAACCGTTGATACGGTCAATGCCGGACGCAACTTCAATGGCATTCGCATTCTGGCGCCAAACGCACTCGTGCAAGAACAGGACGCAACGTTCACGGGTACGGCCAATATTTTTGGTGGCGAATCGACCAACCCGTTTGTCCCGCTTCCTGTCGTGCAAGGCACCGTCACCATCCATTACGTCGACGAGGCCGGCACACCAATCGTGGCCCCGACGACACTGACCAGAACCATTGGCGACCCGTACACCACCGAAGCCAAGAATTTCCCGGGTTATACACTGACTGCCACGCCCGCGAATGCGACAGGCCGCTTTAACACCGCCCCCCAGTCCGTGACTTATATCTACCGGCAGGCCCCCAGTCCGTGACTTATATCTACCGGCAGGCCCCCGTGGCTGGTGCGGCCGTCACCGTTTCCTATGTCGATCAAAATGGGCAGCCGTTAACTGAACCGCTCACGCTCACCGGCAACCTTGGCGACCCATTCACCACAGACGCCAAGACCTTCGCTGGCTACACACTCACTGCGTCGCCAAAAAACGCGACAGGTGTCTTCAGCGATGAGCCGCAGTCAGTCACCTATCTCTATCGCCAGGACCCAGTGCAGGCTGGAACGGTCACCGTCGTCTATGTCGACGAGAATGATCAACCGTTGCGCGCAAGCACCCTCTTGAATGGTGCGGTTGGTGAAACTTTCACGACCCAGCCCGAAGTGATTCCGGGTTACCTCCTGACCACTATCCCCGCCAATGCAACCGGCGTGTTCACAACAGCGCCTCAGACGGTCCGCTATGTCTATGCTCCGGTTCCAGCAAAAATTGGAACTGTCACGGTTCGCTATGTAGATGAAAATGATCAGCCACTGACCGATTCAGTGATTCTTCAGGGCGCGATCCGAACGTCCTTCCAGGCACCCCGCCAATCTTTCGCCGGCTATACCCTGACAAAGGTGATCGGCTCTGAAAAGAACGCATTCGGCGCATCGCCACTTGAAGTTGTCTATGTCTATTCACGTCAGGAGACCGCGACCGGCGGCAATCACCAAAAAGCCACTTCTACCCCGCCATCAGGCACTCCAGCCATTACGATCTCACCTAAATCCGCTGCGCCAACCCGAGATCAGGTACTGCCAAAAACAGGCGAGCGAGCCTCTGCATTGATGCCACTGGGACTGTTCATCCTTGGCGCTTTGTCGATAGCCTTGCTGCCCGTTACGCGATCAAAGCGCGAAAGATAAAAATTCGGCACCACTGACCACCCGCCCCCAAGTTCACTCAAGTCTGCGTCGCAAATGCCGTGTCCGACAGCTTCAACCACTGTCTCAACTTTTTTGGCTTATTTTGAGAGCTTGGCGGCTAGTAAGTGAGTGTTGTCGATATCCTGTTTCTCCGCGTCATTGAATAACGTCTGCCACCTTATTTTTGCGACCAAAACGCGTCTGCTTTCTATTGTTGTACGTGTGCGCCGCCCCATATAATTATGATTATATTGAGAATCAAATTATCAGAGGAGGCCCCACCATGCCAGTTACCGTCATTACCCGGACAAGTTGCAGTTCCAGTCGCCGCGCCGTTGCCTGGCTCCAAAACAATGGTATCCCCCACATCAAACGCACAAGCAGCGAGTCGCCACTAAGTTTTGATGAAGTCCTGAAGCTCCTGATTCGCTGTGAGCACGGTTTTCTCGATATTCTCTCGGTTCGCGGGCGCGCCTATACCTCGCTGAAGGACTCGCTCGCCAACCTCCAACTTAACGACTTGATCGCTAAGATCGTCGAAGACCCTGGCCTTCTGCGGTACCCGATCATTATGGATGGCGCAAAAGTACTGGTCGGTTTCAACCGTTCGGAGATTCGCAAATTTACCCCCAGCGACAAGCGAAAGGCGGATCTAAGGCAATCTCTCTTTTCCGCCGAAGCATATTCTTAATTTGGTCCAGTGCATGACAATACGGTCTGTCTCCGGTTTGTGAAGATCAAACCGTATTTCTATGAACTCAATGCAGTCCGAGCGCGAACTGATACCCTGCGCGTACTAATGCAAAAGAAAAGGCCCCCGGCAGAAACGCCAGTGACCACCTCATAATTATCGCGCCTGTCTTTCTCTAGCCTCGAGTTGTGTCTCCAGATCACGCTGAAAAACCGCGGCCATTTGGCGCGTCAGCGTTTCAGCGATGCGGTCTGGTACGGAAGGCTTCATCTCCTCGGGTAGCTGGTCCGTACTCAGTTCGCGCAGCGCATGTGCCGCGGCCAGCGTCGCCATATCCTGTAAGCCTGGTGGTAAATGAGTTGCCATCTTGTCTCACCTCTCTAATTTGGGGGTTAAATGTGTTTGCATCTGGGCTCGAGGAAAGTCTTGCTTCAATGCGATCAGCCTGTCCTGCGCATCGAGAGACCGCCTCTTAACTTCAGCTTAGCAAGGCCCCCTTGTCTGATGCAAATTAGGCTCTCACAATTCAAAAGAGTGGCGCACCACCCCGGTTGGGAAGCGTGCCACTCTTTAATTAACCGGGCTACGCGTGCACACGCGCACGCATGCCAACTGCCAAAAGCCCCGCCCCGGCTAAAATCAGTGCGCCAAGGCCGCCAAACGTCACGCCGAACCCAAGCAGTCCAATCAGCCACCCCAAAAGCGGGAAAAGGCCAATCATCACCAGTGAGTATAACAAGGACGCTACCGATAGTAGGGTCGCACGCTGGCCTTTGGGGATCAGCGCGTTGTAGTACACGCTAAACAACGGAGCGATCAAGGCCCCCAGGGCGTAGTTGAGGAGGTACAGCGCGGCCAGCACCCAGCTCGCGTTCAACAAGGAGCACAGCAGGCCCAGCCCCAGCAGAACGCTCAGGCCCACCAGAACCACCCGCTGGTTCGCCGCCGCAAAGCGGGGACTGAGCCAAATCGCCAGTAGCGCGAAAAGGGATGAACCAGCCAAAAGCGCCGCGATTAGCCACGTCGCAAATTGGCGCGTCTGCATCACATTTTGAAAGTAGTAGTAATAGCCGCTGGATACCGCGCCGATAGCGGCGTCAAACAGCATCAGGAAGAACAGCTGAGGCTGCTGCCGTAGCACCTGCGCCGCCGTCTTGATAATACTTCCAGTAGTCTCGCGCGCTAGCCCTGCCTGGCGACTTTTTGGTTCAGTCATACTGACAACACATACCAGCGCGCCCAGTGACAATCCGATTGCCAGCGCGTAGCCCCACTGCAGGCGGGTGGCGAGGGTGCCGGCAATCAATAGCCCACCGGTTGCCGCCACCTCGATCCAAATATTCATTCGGCTGTTGACCCGGGCGTAGTCGGCTGCGCATCCAACTTCTTCAAGCGACTCATAGATAAGCGCCTCCAAGGTTCCTGATTGCAGGTTGTAGGACCACGCGGATAACACAAAGCTGAGCGCGAACCACCAAAAATTGCCGTGCACTAGCATCATGGCGGCCGATAAGAGTGCGGCTATCCGGCTGACCATCAGCATCCGTCTATAGGAGAAGCGGTCAGCCAAGACCCCCGAAGGTACTTCGAACAGGAAACTGGCAATGTGGAAGATACTTTCACACCACCCGATCTGTACCAAAGAGAGGCCTTGTTGGGCCAAATAGATCACCCACAGTTGAGTGATTCCAAAATAGGCGAGGACACTGTACCCAGTCGCCGCCCGTAATTGTTGCTTGATTTTCATTATATTCACCTTTTGCGTTGAGACGCAAAAACCCCTCCACGCCATAACGCAGAAGGGCCTGCGATCACGTCATGGAACGTGTTGATCGACAAAAAAGGGTAGATTCTCCCCCTCAGGCGGCAAAACCATTTGTTTCTGTGCGCACTGTTGTCAACCAATCGCGAACCATGTGTGACCTCCTAGGTGATTTTGATTTAGTGTACCGCAATTACCGGTTGGTGCCTACAAGCAAATTCTGTGAATAGCTTTGGAAATCCCGCCTCAATACAAGCTCGCCAGATAAGGCGTCATGGCCGTGACCACCGCCCCACTGTCCGAATCCTCAAGCATGGCCAGCACCAAAAACTTATTCGAAGCGGCGTCTTCCGCCATCAAAAAGCCGTTGGTCTTGCCCGTCGTGTCCTGCTTCTCCTTGAGCTCAGCGGTGCCGGTCTTGGCGGCGATCGAATGGCCGAGGCTGGCCAGCGCATGCGCCGTGCCGGCCGGATCGGTGACTGTGGACTGCAAGGCTGTCTTGACCAGATCCGCGCTGGCTGACGTGAGCACCGTCTTCGTCTGCGTCTTGTCCGACTCAAGCAGATGCGGCAGGGTCATCTTGCCGCCATTGACTAGGGCCGTGTAAGCCGTGGCTTGCTGAATCGGCGTCAGGAGCAGCTCGCCTTGACCGTACGCCGTATCTGCCAGCAGGACCTCGCGCTTCAATCCGTCATTAGCCAGCTGCGCCTTTTGCTGGGTCAGGGGCAACGTGTCGCCCTGTTTCAAGAACGGCGAAACGCCGCTGGTGAATTTATCAGCGCCCATTTCCAGCGCGGTCTGGGCGAACCAAATATTGTCGGAGTAGGCCAGCGCCTGCGCCATGTTTTCACTGGCCACGTCCTCGACCCGGGTCACTTTGTAGTCGCCCCAACTGGAATCTTTTTGCCACTTCAGCCCGCTGATCTTGCGAGTCGTGCTCGCCGTGATCGTCCCGTTATCGAGCGCCACGCCGGCCGTGACCATCTTGAAGGTCGACCCCGGCGCGTACCCCTGCAGGTAGCGACTGGAAAATGGGGCGGCGGAATTATTTGCGAGCTTGTCGTAATCTGCTTGACTGATCCCGGCCACGAAGTCATTTGGATCATAGCTGGGGGCGCTGACCAACGTCATCACAGCGCCCGTGGTTGGATCTAGCGTGACCACTGCACCCTTTTTGTCCTTGATCTGGGCATAAGCCTTTTCCTGCGCGGCGGCATCGATCGTCAGCTGAACGTTCCTGCCCGGCACCATTTTGCGCGAGGTCAAGGTCTGGACGGTCTTGCCGTTATCCTCGATCCACAGCTCACCGCCAGCCTTGCCCGCCAGCTCGCTATTGTATGTCTGCTCAAGGCCGGTCTTGCCGATCTCGTCGCCGGCCGCCAGCTGCGGGTCCTTCTTGATGTCGTCGGCCGACACCTCGCCGACATACCCGATCAGCTGCGCACTGGCCGCGCCGGTCGGATACGTCCGCATCGCCACATTCTCGTAGGTGACACCGGTCAGCTTGGGCTGCGCAGTGACGACCTTGATCGGGACAAAATTGTCATCGGTCACCCAACTCTGGGCAAGCAACTTATCCAAAGAGGCGGCCGTCACATCGAGGGCATCCGCGATCTTCGCCAGATTTGCCGTCTTGGCCGCACCTGTCCCGAGCTGGCCGCGCACCAGGCCCGCTTCAACCCGGGTGCCATTAGTGGCCAGCGCTTCGCCGTTGCGATCGAGAATCGAGCCCCGGGTCGCAGCCGTGCGTGTCAGCTGAACCGTCGCGCTACCTGACATTTGTGGAAAAAGCATCTGCGGATTCCAGACGACCTGCCATTGATCGCCAACTTGATGAACGGTGGTCTCGTAACCCCGCGCGGTGAGCGGACCCACCGTTGTCGCCATTTTGACATCAAACGACAGGGTAAAGGTCGTCGCGTTCTTGCGGACCACCTTCTTATTCTCGATCTGGATGTCATCCGCCCCGACTCGGTCGAAGACGGCCTGATTGCGAGCCTCGACCTGCTTCAGGGTGTAGTGGTAGCCTTTGCCCTTCAGCTTGTTGCCGTCGATCACCTTGATCAGCTTGTCGTATTGCCGTTTTTGAAAGGCGGTCAGATACGTGGTCGCCGCTTTGTTGGCAGCCTCTTCTTGGCGATTGCTTTCGAACTTCTTATAGCCGAAGAAGCCGCCGATTCCCGCCGCGACAACGATAAGCGCTGCGATGCCACCGATCAGAATTTTTTTCATTACATGGTCCCCCGTCCTCTTGAAGTGGTCTGCCCCCGCTGTTTGCGCAGGCAATGGTTAGCCACTTTAATATACCGCACTAGCATTGGGGACGAGTCTCAAGTTTTAGCTAAGGTGTGTCGACCAGAAGTCTCAGGGTAACTCCCCCAACGGAGTTCAAACAAAAACAGGGTTGCAATTGCGTTTTTTCCTGCTAAACTATAAATGTACTTACTAAAAGTAAGAAGACGGAGGACAACAGGATGACGAAAAAATATGAGTTCGGCTTGAACACATTCGGCGATATTGGGTTCCATGATGATGGCACGGCCATGGACGGCGACGAGACGCTGCGCCAGGTGGTCAAGGAGGCGGTCTTGGCAGACAAGCTCGGCCTCGACCGCATCGCGCTGGGCGAGCATCACCGCAGCGAGTTTGCGATCTCCAGTCCCGAGGTCGTGCTCGGGGCGATGGCCGCGGTGACCAACCACATCAAGCTCGGCACCGCCGTCACCGTGTTGTCCTCCGATGACCCGGTGCGCGTGTTCGAACGCTTTTCCACCTTGCATGGCCTGTCGCACGGCCGCGAGGAGATCATGCTGGGCCGTGGCTCATTCACTGAGTCTTTTCCCCTGTACGGCTACTCGCTTGAGAATTACGATGAGCTCTTCATCGAGAAGATCGCGATGTGGCAAAAATTGCTCGAGGGCAAGCCGATGAACTGGAAGGGCGAATTCACCCAGAAGCTCACCGACACCACGGTCTATCCAAAACTGCCAAGTGGCGAAACGATTCCCACCAGCTTAGCGGTCGGCGGTTCGCCTGAGTCGATCATCCGCGCGGTCCACTACAATATTCCGGTGGTGATCGCGATCATCGGCGGCGAGCCGGTGCGTTTCCGCCCGTATGTCGACTTGTATCACAAGGCCGCCGCGCAGCTCAACATGCCGGAGCACCCACTTGGCATGCACGCCCACGGCATTATTTTGGACGACGCCGATGAAGCGGTCGAAGTCGGCTGGAAATACATCCGAGCCGAAATGGATCGCATCGGCATCGATCGCGGCTGGGCGCCGATGACGCGCGACCGCTTTGAATTTGAGATCGATAAGGGTTCCTATTATGTCGGCACGCCGGAACAGGTCGCCCAAAAGATCGCGCATAACATGAAGGCGCTGGACATGTCGCGCTTCGACCTGGTCTATGGGACAGGTGGCCAGTTGATTCACCAGCGCGAGGCCACCATCAGAAACTTCGGCGAAAAGGTCGTGCCGCGGGTCAAAGAACTGCTGGGAGATGACGCGAATGCCTAACACAGACAAACCAACCATTGGCATTCTCGGCGCCGGCAAACTCGGCTCAACGCTGGCCCGCATCGGGGAGTCGCGGGACCTGCCCATTTTGATTGGCAGCCGCCATTCCGTCGCGGATCTCAAATGGGTGATCGATACCCTGGCCCCCGGTGCCACCACGCTTTCGGCGGCCGAGGTCGTGCGCCAGGCTGATGTGATCATCCTCGCCATTCCGCTGAGTCACGTGCAGGATCTGGACCCAGCGGCGTTTGCGGACAAGATCGTGCTGGACGCCACGAATTTTTGGGCGGAGGTCGATGGCACCGAGAACACGATCTCCAGCCTCACCGAGTCGTCATCTGAAGTCGTCCAGGCACATCTGGCCCAAAGCAAGGTCGCCAAGGCGTTCAACCACATGGGCTACCACGATCTGGAGATCGAAGTCGACCGTCATCCCGATGTGCCGCGCGCGATGGCCTATGCGACGGACCACGACGACATCCGACCAGTGGTGGAGGCCGTACTACGCGACTTTGGCTTTGACCCCTTCGACCTCGGGCCACTGCGCTTCGGCCTGGTGCTCGAGCCTGGCAGTCCGCTATTTGGCGAGGCGATTCCGCGCGCCGAGTTTGCGGACAAGCTGGCCCACATTTACGACAGCGCCTTTGGGAAAAAGATCATCAAGGCGCGTGGCGGCGAGATTCGTTAAGTCAGGATTCAAAAAGTCGGTTCGGCGATCTGTTTTCGTGAAAAACAGAGACGCGGGAACCGACTTTTTTCGTGTACGCTTTATTCCCAAGTGCGCGGAACGTTACGCGCCGGCCTTCGCCCAATCTTCCGCTGCCTGATACGCGGCGGCAAGGGCTTCCGGTTGGTCGATGCCTAAGAGGTCTTGGCTGATCTGGCCGCCAGCTTCTAGGCGCGTGTAGGCCAAAAAGCGATACGGATGGCGCAGGCCCTTGAGTGATTCTTGGTCGATGGCGAGGGTCGTGCCAGGAATTGCAGGGGCCAGGCTATCACTTTCATAGATCGACAACATCCCCGCCAGCTTCCAGATGCCATCCCGTTTTTCCGCCCGCTCCAAAAGCCGCATGTATTCCGTCAGCACGACCTCTTTTCCGTGGCACATTTCCCAATAGTTGGAGATCGTCGGGACCTCGATATAGGCGCGGGTGGCACTGCGCTGATGCACCACGGGGCCGCAAACGCGGGTGATGATCGGCAGGCCGGTGTCCATTTCCGCTGGGGCGTGGGCGACAAAACTCTGCACGCCGCCGCGTTGCCAAGAGGTCTCGACCGCGGCATCCGGCCAGTATTGCGCGGCCAACTTGGCATCTTCGTGGCGCACCCGGTATTGGCGCTCGCGGGTGACGAGCTGCATCAATTCTTCAGTATCTGACATAACAGTCTCTTTTCTGCGCATCGCGTAAAGTTGTATTCACACACAGATGATACTGCTGACCAGGGGGGCGTGCAAGTGAGCGGCCGAGCAGCTTGGCTCGCGCGCAAACACGCTGACCACATCGCTTAAAAAGCGCTACTTAGGCGGCTGCAAGACAAATAGCCAACGCGCTGCTGGCCACCAAAGCACTTGCTATTTTGCCCCCTGCTCGATAAGGTAGAAAAAGAAATTCCGGGAGGCTGCCACATGAAATCGCAACATCATGATCTAGTTTTGGCCATTTCAACCGTTGTGCTCGGCGTCGGCGTCGGGTTCGCGTCGCTTTTGCTGGGTCTCATCGCCGAAGCCATCGTGCATCTTTTTCTCAACTTCACCGAGACCGCGGCGCAGCCTGTGGCGTGGGCGGCGGGCTCGACGCGGCGGCTGGTGAGCCTGCTGATCGGCGGCTGTTTGGCAGCGGTGATCTGGTATCTGATGCGGCGCCGCATGCGCCCCACCGTCAGCATCGCCCAAGCCCTTCTGGAAAAAAAGGAAATGCCGCCTGCCGCCACAACGGTCCATGTCCTCACCCAGATCTTGTACGTCAGTATCGGTGGGTCGGTCGGCCGCGAGCTTGCCCCGCGTGAACTCGGCGCGATGCTCGCCCAAAGCTGGGAGCGCCTGCTTCACAAGATGCGCGCGATTACCCTGTCCGAAGACGAACGGCGGCTGTTGATTGCAGCGGCGGCCGGCGCGGGATTTGCCGGCATTTACCTATCGCCGCTCACCGGGACGATGTTTGCCCTCGAGTTGCTATTGAAAAAGGCGGATCTGCGCGCGGTCCTTGTCAGCTTACCCATGGCGGTGATTGCGATGCTGATCGGCTCGCTGCACCGAGGTTTTGCCGCGTACTACGCGTTGGGCGGTGGGGCGTTTGATTGGCGCGTGGCGCTGATCGCGGTGGTGCTCGGCCCCGTTTGCGGCGTGGTCGGCGCCCTTTTCCGGATGGGCTTTAGATGGGCCACCCTGCATTCGACGCGGGACAAAAACCTCCTGTGGCAGCTGCCACTGATGGCGGCCATCACTGGACTGATCGCGATGCAGATGCCGCAGATCATGGGCAATGGCCGCGCCCTGGCAGAACCGGCAATGACCAACACACAGGCCAGCTTGATCGGCTTTTTCCTGCTTGCGGCCTTGGCCAAAGCGCTGGTCACTGTTTTCACCCTACGCGCCGGCGCGGCTGGTGGCACCTTGACGCCAAGCATCGCAATTGGCGGGGTGCTGGGCATGACGGCCGGCATCGGACTGGCGCAACTTGGCCTCGGCCTGCCGATCTGGCAAGTTGCCGTCCTCGGTGCGGCCTCACTGCTCGCGGCGTCTCAGCAGGCCCCCCTGATGGCGATGTTCATGCTCTTTGAAGTCAGCCACCTGCACCCGACAGCCCTAGTGCCCCTGGCGATCGGCACGTTCTTGGCCTGGCTGGTGGCACGCGCCTGCCTGAGCAAGTGGCAGCCGGCGCCGAAACTAAAACCGATTCAATAAAAAGAAAAAATGGCGGCCCGCATTTTCGCAATGTAGGCCGCCATTTACTGTTACGCTTCGCTCTTCTTTGCTTCGTCCAAGACCTTGATGATCGAGGCATTCTTGGAATGGCAATCGCGGATCATCTGGTAGTCCGCTTCACTCAACTTAACGGTATATTCGCTCATGATGTAATCCCCTTATTAATGAATGCCTTTATTGTACCAGTTTCGGCGCCGGTCACAAGTCCGCCCTGTTGGCTGGTCGTTGAACCCCGGGCGCGAGCGGGTGGGCCGGCGGGTGAAACATCTCGTTCATAAACGTGCAACATCGGCTGCACAATCGTCATTTTTAGTGGCGATTTTGGCCTTGAATTGAAAAGCCAATAACGGCGCGGTTTATCGCGTGTAACCGGAAACAACGCTTAATTTAAAATAGTCGACAGCATGCCATTACGGTGTTATAGTAACCGCGTTAACTCGATTGCAGGTGTGGGCCTTGCTAACCCACTGATCTCCTGTCCAATTCCTTCGGTGGTCCTGCCGGCCGAGTCCGGTTGCCGAACGATCGTAGCTTTCCCTTGAGTCTCATGGGGCCTGTCTCACCGGCGCTGGCGCGTGTTCGGCGATTCGGGTATAAGCGTTAACAACGGATGCCATTTTCATCTGGTGTTCAAAATGGGTCGGATGGATCACCGTGTGCCATCACAGCGGGTCGCACACGGTACATAGAGCGCGGCTCCCATCCCCGTGCAGATAGCGGCACGTTCGTAATCGCATAATTTCAAAAATGGGGCCTCTCGAGGCCTCTTTAGTGTGTCCTTGGACGGTCTGGAATCGCAGACCGTCTTTTTTTGTTTCGGCGCCAGTCTTTTTTCGAAAAAGAGGTCGCACTTGTCTTCTGTTCTAAGCCAACTTGCCGCTAACAAAAATTGACAGAACCGGTTTCCCCCGCCAAACTAAGAAAGGACAAAAGGAGGTTGGGCGCGTGGCGTGGTTACTGGTGTTGATTCCATCATTTTTCGCGGCGTTGGTGCAAGGGATCACCGGCTTTGGGTCGGTCATCATCATGATGGTGTTTTTCCCAGCGGTTTTCCCCATCGCAAGAGCAGCGGGCATCGGCGGTGTGATCATGTTGTGTTCAACGATCGTGCTGGCGTGGCATTACCGGCACGCGTTTTCGCTGCGCAAGGTGGCCATTCCGTTCGTCGTCTACGCCGCAGTGGCGACTTGGTCCGTCCATTTGGGCATGGTGCTGGACGCGGGGCTGTTGCGAAAACTGCTGGGCGGGTTATTGATCGCGCTGAGCATCTACTTCATTTTTTCAAAAACAGCTGGCGAGCATCCTTACCCGTGGTTCATCGCCGGGGCGTTCATGATCATCTCAGGCTTTTTCAATGGGTTGTTTGGCATCGGCGGCCCATTGATGGCGCTGTATTTCCTCAGCATGGCTGAGACCACGCCGGAGTATATGGGGAACCTGCAAGGCTTTTTCCTGATGGACACGTTTTACATTACCGCGGTGCGCATTCACTCAGGTATTCTGGTGGCGGCGAATCTGTCACTGATTTTGGGCGGCATGGCCGCGGCGGTACTGGGCACGCTGGTCGCGGCCCAACTGTCGGCGCGCTGGGAACTCAAACAGGTCAAGCCGTTTATCTACGCGTTTATCGGCCTCAGCGGGCTGTATTATTTGATCTTTTAGCGGGTATAACAAAAGCGCACGTCTTCTACTCGGAGGCGTGCGCTTTTTGCATTAGAGCAATTCTGCCAGATTTTTCGCCGTCAGGTCAAGGCTCGTCGCCACGGCCTGATTGACCAGCGTCCCTTGATACACATTCACGCCGGAAAATAGGTCGCGACTGGCTTGCAGCGCCGGCTTCACCCCGCCTGCTAGTGTCTTAGCAAATGGAATGGTGACGCTGGTCAGCGCGTCGGTCGCCGTCTTTGGCACGGCGCCCGGCAAATTCGCGACCGCATAATGAATGACGCCATCTACCACATAGGTCGGGTCGTCAAACGTCGTCGCGTGCGTCGAGGTGGCGAAGATGCCGCCTTGGTCGATCGGAATATCGACTACCACGGAACCAGGGGCCATGCTGGCGATCATTTCTTCGGTGACTAATTTTGGCGCCCGCGCCCCGGTGATGAGCACCGCCCCGATCACCAGATCCGCCGTCTTGACTGCGGCGGCAATGCTGGCCGAGGTGGAAAATAGGGTCTGCACGCGGCCACCGAATTCGTCGTCGACTTTTGCGAGCACATGCGGGGCAATATCCAGCAAGGTGACATTGGCGCCCAGGCCAAGTGCGACCTTCACCGCATTTTGCCCGACGACCCCACCGCCGATCACGACCACGTTGGCCTTGCGAATGCCAGGCACGCCGGTCAGCAGGAGGCCCTTGCCGCCAAATTGCGTCTGCAGGAACTGACCGCCGATGAGCACAGCCATGCGCCCGGCCACCTGACTCATCGGGGTCAGCGCAGGCAAACTGCCATCCGCGGCGGTCATGGTTTCATAGCCGATTGCGGTGGTGCCGTGCTCGATCAGGGCGGCCGTCAACTCGGCATTCGCTGCCAAATGCAGGTAGGTGTACAGCACCAGATCCGGCCGCAAATAATGATACTCACTGGCCAGCGGTTCCTTGACCTTGATCACCAACTCTGCGGCCCAAGCCGTTTCGGCATCGGCCATCGTCGCCCCAGCCTCGACATACGCCGCATCGCTGTATCCGGCGACCGAACCGGCCTCGCGTTCAACGATCACATGATGGCCAGCCGCCAACAACAACTGCACCCCAGTCGGCGTGATGCCGACGCGGTTCTCATTGACTTTGATCTCTTTTGGAATTCCAATTTCCATCTTAACCATCTCCCATATATTGAGCATACGAGATTGGCAAGCCTTTCACAACTTATCGGTCTTGGAGGGACAATGGACACCGACAGGCTTACGCAAGAATAGAGACGGGAGATCAAAATTCTGCATAATTAAGTCTGCGCCCTTGGAAGCAAGAAAAAGACGGTCTACGACAAGATTTTTGATAAAATTTTTCTCAAAATTGGTGTTCCACGACAGCTCGGCGCCACGTCAGCGACATCTTAAACGTGCCGTACCAAGAAACCAGCACATTTGATTGCGTTTTCATTGGGGGGGATTATGATATCGGTGATAAATTGTTAGAGCTTGGTATTGGGGGGAACACAATGTTTTGGGCTAACTTGCTTCGGCTCCGAAAGAACCGCGTCTACTGGGTGACTAATGTTGTTCTGTTTGTTCTCTTTATGAGCGAGGCTATTCTAAATACGCTACAGGGTTCACATTTCAATTTTATCTTTATGTCATTCCTGGCCGCAACATCTATCGGGCACTATCCCCAGATGATCGTACTCTGGATTTTACCGCTTTATATCTGTATAGGACCAGCCATTTGGACAAGCACCGATAAGGCCTCCGGGTACTCCGTATATGCTATATCCAGAGAGTCGCGTCGAGGTGCACACAGATCCTATAATTGGTTTGTTTTTTTGAGTGAATTAGTTAGGTGGGCCACGCTATTACTGCTAAACTTGCTGTTCTGTGCGATCGCATTTACGCACCAGCCGGGCTACGGTAACGCGGACGCCTCCTTTGCAAAAAATACAGATTGGCCCTGGATGGCCTGGCAGTATGGGCATCAATTATTGGCTATCATAATTGCAATCGTGATTCTTAGCTGTCTGGCCGGAATTTTGGCGGTCGGTATTGCTAACTTAGGGCTTCTCCTACAAAACAGGTATTATACGGCTTTTGTGAGTTTGGCAGCCTGGATCATTATTTCAACAGGGAACTCAACAGTACTGAGTGGCCTCCAGCCGTTTGTGGAATACAATGTCGCAGGCGTGTTGATTCATTTAGGTATTACGTGTGCTGTCATCTTCCTTGTTTCTTTGATTGCTGGATACCAGGAGGCTCACGGTGACCTTTTATAGTAAAAAGCGCTACACACGATGGCTAATTGTTGCCGCGTCCACATTGGCGCTGGTTTTTATCACACAGGATGGAAAATTTTTTACATACTCATTCTCATCATATTGTGTAGCTAGCGGAAGCTTTGCGAACGCTTACTCCTCAATCATTATGTTTGCGCTTATCTGGATACCGTTTCTGGCTTTGATGTTAGCAAACAACGGGATGTCCATTCTGGAGATTGGCGCACGCCACTCACGAATGTCAGTTGTCATCGGTCGTCTGCAGATATTAGCAAAAATCTCTCTCCATTTATGTCTGATTGGAACCTTAATTCAGCTTATTCCAACCATGGTCTTTCTTCGCGAGCCGCTCTATACTGCCTCAATGGCAATCAGCCCGTTTTTTCTTCGCTTTCAATTACTGCTTATCGTAGGCGCAGTGCAACTGACTGTCGTCTCACGGACGCACAAAGCCATTGCTGGTGTGTTTTCAGCAATCCTGCTCGGCGGTGGCATTGTGTACCTGAGCACCGGCATTCTCGGTAAAAGTCTTAATCAGGCTCGTTTTCTTTTCCCTCTATTTAACGTCGGTCTCTCGATTCAATTGGGGTTGGTACTACTAGCTTGCCTCTTTGTGGTGATTGCGATCTTTATCATGGTAGTTGAAAGAGAGGACTTTCTATGAGAACCTCGCGAGTTGCCAGTGAGTGGGTTGTTTTCGGCTTTACCATCTTACTTATTGGGTATCAGATCAATCTTGCTAAGACGATTCCGAGCCAGTCTCTTAGGCTGTCCGATGGCGTGCCTCCTGATGCAGGGGCCTATTATCTTTGGGTCTGGCTAATGCCCATTCTTCTGTGGTGCGTCTATCAGGGTATATCCTTTGCAGACCTGAGTAATGACTTTCATCTATATCAACTGTATCGCTATCGAAGAATCACGACATATTGGCTAAAGCGGCTCGAGATCTCGGCGCTCGAAACTCTGGCGGGGATGGGGTTATACCAGATAGCGTTTAATTCTGTCGTTCATCAGAGAATTGACTTCTCTTACACGTTAGCAGACCTCAATTGGCTCGCAACCACGATCACCATCGTTGTGCTGTTGTTCACGCTCTGTTTATTGTTAAATCCGTTATACGCAGTCCTAGTAGTCTTTGCACTTCTACTTGTCGGTACCGCTGTAATCCCAGACACGCTGATTCGGAGCATCACTGAGGGAATTCGCGGTCTAATGGTATTTCGCCTCAATGCCCCACTTTCGCGGAGCTTCTTCGAGAACCTCATACTGATTGCGATCTGCCTCATAGTAATTATGTTTTTTGGACGAAAATTAGATATTGGAGGAAAAAAACAGCGATGACCGAAGTAATTCTTGAACACGTATCCAAACACTTTCACAAACAGGTTATCTTAAACGATATCTCTTATACCTTTGAAGGCGGGCGAATCTATGGCCTACGTGGCAAAAACGGAGTCGGAAAAACAATGATACTCCGGGCCATTGCGGGCTTAATCAAAACGCAAGGCAAGATTGAAATCAATGGCGTTCAGCTAGGCGAAAAATTCGATTTTCCGCCTGATATGGGCCTGTTGATTGAAAATAATGAATTGCTGCCAGATTATACGGCAAAGCAAAATCTAGAGATCCTCGCAAAGATCAAACGTGTTGCCGATGACAAGATGATTTCTAATGCATTGGTACGGGTTGGCTTGGACCCTAATGACAAGCGGAAAGTTCGCCATTTTTCCCTCGGCATGCGGCAACGGCTCGCCATTGCGCAGGCAATTTTTGAACGACCACAGCTGATCTTTCTGGATGAGCCAACAAATGCGCTTGATACAGATGGTGTCACAGAGATAAAAGCGCTACTAGAGGAAGAACGCGACCGTGGTGCACTCATCATTATTGCGAGCCATATCACCGAAGATTTGAACGAACTTGCTGACACCATTCTAATGATACAGGGCGGTCAGATCATTGAAGAAATTAGCTTATAATCGTCAGCGCACATTCCGCAGCTTTGCAGCACTGGGTCTGGTGTTGATCACCGCTGGATTATTAGTCTGGCGAGTGTGGTCCCTGGGCCAAGACATCGCCGTGAAGTATCGCACAACGAATCCAACGAATTTCTCTGGTATCTTAGCTTCCGGTCAATATTCTGCAACTCGATTACCACGCGGTCTGTATGACGTCCAATTGATCAGCGCGAAAGGTCAGGCCGACTCTTACAAGCTAGTGAAGGGCCATCGTATCGTCAACATGCTTGTTTCTGGAAGCAATGTCATTTCGATTCAGGGAAAAGTAAGCGTCAGACCAAGTCAGACAGCTGACACAATGACTGCCAAAAAAAGTGTCAGGCTAACGAATACCCAAGGAATACTGATCTGTGGCACGGATATCCGACCGGGTACCTATAAGGTTAAATTCACTGACACAAAGAACGGCATCTGTCAGGTTGAGGTGATGAACGGGCCTGGGCCGACCGAGATACACGATTCGGGACTAGCCACTCTCACATTTAAAAAGAATGACCGAATTACTATTACGATTCTCCAGGGGGCGGACGGGTCCTATACCGTCGAGTTTCTCCCGTCGTAGCCGCACTATTTTTAAAAGTGTGTCCTTCTGACTTGAAACACGGAGGCGGGACCCTAGAGAACAACAACATCAATCGTCACAAATAAATATTTTGCCAACGGCGCACGAAAGGGTACGTCACTAATCTAAAGGCAGGAAAAAAAAGAGAGGCACTCCGCCTCTCTTTTTTGAGTCACGCCAGCGTACCCAGCAACTTCAACAGCTTCTCCCGATTCACTTGCGCCTGCGCCTCGTCTTCGTATTCCACTTGCCACACATACGCATCCAGCGCGCAGGTCACCACCTGGTACAGCGCCCGGCGCCGAGGGTGATGCGGCAGGTTGCCGTACCCGCGCGCAAAAGCCGGATCCGCGCCGAACGCCCAGGTCGGGGAAAAATCAAACTCAGGATCCCCCCAGATGGCCCGGTCAAAATCGATCACCGACACGATGCGCTTGCTGTCCTCGCTGACCAGCACATTGACGGACCACAGATCCGCGTGCACCAAATGCGGCTCGGTCACCTCATTCAGCGCCGCTTCCTCACGCCGAAACAAATCGCCAATCATCGCGGATTGGCCCCCCGTCAACAATCCGCATGTCACCAACCGCGCGGCCGTATCCGTGATCTCGTGGGTCAAAAACGCGCCCCATCTCGCAAACCCGTCGTCAGGATTCGCCGTCATCAAAGCGACACGGCCAAACTGCTGGTTGGACGCGGTCACATGGTGAATGCGCGCCACCGCTTGGCCCAGCTGGTTCTGCAGTGCATCTGGCAGTGGCCCTTTTGCCATCAAGGCACTCAGCGGCTGGCCGGGCTGATACCGTTGCAGCATGAGGTCACGATCCACCAGCGTTTTGGAAAAATCGGTGGCGAGGATCTGGCGAGGGCCCAGCAGGTTATCCACAACCGTCTCCGCCTGCATCAGATGGCGCTCGTACGGCAACAGAAGCTCCCGGTGCACCGGCCCGACCCGCAACACGAGTGGGCCGTCAGTCGTTGTCAAAAGATAGACCGCGTTAAACAGACCGCCAGCCAGCGGGCGCACCGCGGAGATGTTGAGCGCGGGCCGCAGATGGTGCGCGATCTTTTGGAGCTGGGCAGTCGTCAGATCTTCCGCCAAACGTGAAGTCAATTTGTCGCCTTTCTTCTATTTAAAAGGGCGCGGGGCAGGTCTCGATGGAAAGGGGCGCGTAACACAGCCAGAGAAAGCAAACGTTGCGCCGCCAAGCTACGCCGAGGCCGCCATCACTTCCCGCGAATTTTCCGATAGGCCGCGATCTGCTTAGGCGTGTAATGCTCATCCAACCAGCGCCATAAGATCGTGATGCGTGTGCGGTCTGCCTCGGCCAGCGCCGCCTGCAACACCGTCACATAGCTACGCGTCGAGGCACTTGGCTTGGCCCGTTTCTCCGCGAGGTCCGCAATCTTGTCCCAGCCATAGTAAATGCTGAAGGTGCGCGCGGCCGGATCCGCCAACCCTTTTTCCCGGCACCAGTCAACGGCGGCGGCCGCGGCGATCAGCTCCGCTTGAATGTGCGACACGTCCGCATCCCCGGTGCCGCCAAACTGGTCGATGCGCTGGTCGCCGGCGTCCAGCACCGAGACGCCCCACTTGTTGTCGGACACCGCCAGCACCAGCGAGAATTGGGTCTCCTTGGCCGCAAGATAGCCCTCGTAGATCTGGCTGAACTTATCATCCAGCGCATAGATCTCCGGCGCGATCTTGGTCAGCCCGGCCTCGACCGCCGCGGCCCGGTCGGCGATCAGCGGCTCCTCGCCTTTGTAGTGGATCTCGTGTTCGATCTGGGCGTAAAAATGCATCCCGTAAGTCCGCACCTGGATCTCCACCGGCAACACCAGCCCAAGCGTCCCATGCGCCGGGGCCTGGACCGTGAAGTGATACGAATGGTAGTTGCGCTGGACCTCCTTGGAATCCGCCGCGAACTCGGCGACATCAGCCGGGTCTGCATCTTCCGGGCGCGGGGCAACATAATTACGCTCAAGCGCCGCGATGTTCGTGTACCCTGCCCCAGCCAGGCGCTCCTTCAAGGCTTCCACCACGTAAAAAACGCTGGCCGTTGTCGGGCACAATAGACGAAAGCCCAGCACATCCGGCACCACCGCAAACACGGCGGCCAAAAAGTCTTCCTGGCTGTCCATTCCCTCTAGGCTGACCCCGGCGAGCGCCTGCTTAGCTGGATCGCGGAGTTTGGTAAGAATGCTACTGGTCGTCTTGACGCGACTGGTCACTTCCATCAGCGGATGGATGCGGCCGGCGTAATCGGCTTGTTTATTGAGGGTCAACTGCCAGCCGGTCAGCTGGTCTGACAGCGTTTCGCGCAGGTCCGAAAACTCGGTGCGCACACCTTTGACCCATTCAGTCATTTTGTCATCTGAGATCATCACAGTTCCCCCAACTTGCCAAAATATGTCATCGTTTCCCCATTCATTATGGGGTAAAATCGATTTGGATTAAACCCTTGTTGATTATTCCTCGGGCACTGTTTCGGGGGTGCCACTTTTCAGTTGGTTGGCGGAAAGCACGGTGACATTGTCGTACTACCGCTACCCCGCCATCCCGCGAGCCGCCACATCTTTTGTAGTTGGGTTTCGGTGCGCATGGCAGGGGATATCTAACTGGCTCGTGCACGTATGGTGAAGTGCGCCATACGCACCCGAGTCAAGTTAGCTACCCCGCCATCCCGCGCACCTTCACACCCTTTTCCTCAGAAAGGACACGTCATGTCAGAAAATGATTTTGATCTCGACTTTGATACGGTTTTTAGCGATGTCGCCCAGGAAGCGACGGGGACGTTTTCCAATGCCGACTTGATGGCCACTGCCACGCGGATGTTTCATAAATACACGGATCAAGGCGGCCTGATCAATCTGTTCCGTGTGACCGCGAATGTGATGCCGGCTGACCCGCGCCCAGACGAGGAGGCGGCGTTCCAATTTTTCGCCGGCCCCGGCGCCGCGAGTAAGCTCGTCATTCCCGGGCCTGACGACATGGATCTGTTCAAGGCTGACCGCGAGCGCGCGGAAAACGCGTTGGCGCGCGACGCGAACACCAAACTCACCATTGTCACAGACTCCACGCTGTCCTACACGCTGTTTCTCACGCAACTGGCGCACGACCTGGCTGCCTCAACGTCGCCGAGCCTCGCTCACAAGAGCATCCTCACCGCAAGCAGCTGGCAGCTCGCCGAGAGCACAGACGACTTGATTTACGTCGCCCATTTGACCCCCGCCGAATATAAAGTGATTCGCAGCAAAACCACTGACGCCGCGTTCACCCCGCATTTTGAGGACGGCACCAGCGCCTTTGAAAAATCCCGCCTGACCGCCCCGCTCTTCTTGCCGCTCAGAACACTTGGCGTCAGCGACGTCGCCTATGTCCTACGCCATTTCAGCGAACACTACGAAACCAGCCACCATGTCACCTTTGCGCCCGATGCGCTGGTGCAGCTGGCATCCGGCTCCCGCGCGATCATGACCAACTTGCCGGATCCGGAAAAGGCGATTCTGCTGATGGACGAACTCGGCGGCGAATTTGCCGGCACGGCAGAGGCCCCGGTCACGATCACCAAAGAAATGGTCCAGGACACCCTGGCCACGCGCTACAATACTTTTCCAGCCAGCGTACTTAACAAAGAATCCATTCTCGGCCTGGAAAATACGCTGAACGATGGTGTGATCGGCCAGACGCAGGCCACTCATGCGGTCGCGCAGGCGATGGCGCGGGCCAGCGTCGGTCTGAACAACCCGCACCGCCCCCTGGCAACGTTCCTGTTCGTCGGGCCGACCGGAGTAGGGAAAACAGAGCTCGCCAAGCAGTTGACGCTGGCGCTGTATGGCCGCGAAACTGAGTACCTGCGTTTTGACATGTCCGAATTTTCCAGTCCAGAAGAGGGCGTGTTCAAGCTGATTGGGATCGCCTCCGTTTATAAAAACAGCGAGCGCGGCGGGTTATTGACGAACGCCCTGCGTGAACATCCCAACGCGATTCTCTTGTTTGATGAATTTGAAAAAGCGGCGCGGCCGGTTCAGAATCTGATGCTGCAAATGCTGGATGATGCGCGCTTGACCGCAGGCGATGGGCAGCTTTTCTCTCTGCGTTCAAACATTATGATCTTCACCTCAAATGCCGGGATGGCGCCCAGTGATATGCATGTGGGCTTTGGCAACACCGAGGCCGGCGCCGACTATGCCTTTTCCACAGAGGCATTCACCAAGGCGTTTCCAAAAGAGTTGCAGAACCGTTTTTCAAACATCATCGAGTTCAAGCCGATCAGCAAGCCTGATCTGTTCAAGATCTTGGAGATCAAGCTCAAGCGCTTCTATCAGCTGTTTGAGAGCCAGGGCATCAGTCTGTCACTCACCGACGCCGTTAAAACCAAACTCGTGGCGCTCGGCTACAAGCCCGACCGCGGCGCCCGGCCGCTGGAGCGTGCGATCGACGACGCGTTGATGGGGCCGATCGCCGACCTGCTTTTGACCACCGAAGACACGCATCAGATCAACGTTGACGTGGATGAGGACGACAAGATCGTCGCGCGCGCGGCTGCAATCAAGGTGACCCCACCGCTTACGTTCAAGACCGCGGCGGTGCTCTATGTCGACGGCGCGTTCAACCCGCAGACCGGCACGTATGGCTACGGCAGCGTGCTGGCGCAAGATGGCAAAACGGATGTGATCTCCGGCGCAGGCCAAGAGAAAATTACGCTCAACCTCCGCGATTATGGCGGTGAAATGGCAGGCGTGCTGGCCGGTCTGGAAAAAGCGCAAGCCGCCAACATCAAAGAACTCACCATTGTCTACGACTACAATGGGATCGAAGGCTGGGGCACCGGGCGCTGGCAAGCCAACCACCCGACCGCTGTGGCCTACCGCGACAAAATGGCGCAACTGCGAAATGAAATGACCCTCTATTTCGTCCACACCCGCAAAGAGACCAGCGCCGAAATGAAAGAGGCAAACAACGAGGCAAAGAAAGCTGTAGGATTGACTAATTAATAAGGGCCCTGGGAGCGGTGGACCGAGACGCTCATGATTCAGTCTCTTTTCCCCCTCTCCCGCCCCACCTTACAAAACTGTTCGCCCTCACAACTAGCGCGGCGCCCGTCATTCGGGTCGCCGCGTTTTTATGTGGGCGCACCGGCCACGAATCAGTAACCCCCTATGCTATACTGGTCGCAGAAATCAGACGAGGGGGACACATCTGTGCAAGAGAAACTACCTGCCGCGATTCGCAAAGTCTGGACGATCTCAGCATTGTTGACAATTTTTTGGTGGTTGGTCGCCGCCGCTGGATTGTTCGCCTGCCACATCTTGTGGAACTGGCCGCTTTGGTTGTTGGCTTTTCCTGCGGCGTTGGCCGTTTTGCAGCCCATCATCATGCTCAGCCTGGTCCCATACCGCTATCAATTTTGGCGGTACAAGATCACGGATACTGCAGTCTACATGCAAAAAGGCGCGATCATCCAAAGTGAGGAAGCCGTGCCGATCACCCGCGTGCAAAATGTGACGCTATCAAGCGGGCCAATTCTGCGGCATTTTCAGCTGCAGGAGGTCAATATCGAGACGGCTTCGACCAGCCACAAGATCGATGGGCTGACGAAACCGGTGGCCGAAAAGCTCCGCGACCAGATTCTCCTGCTGGCCAAGGAGGCACGCGATGAAGGGTAAGCATCTGGCCCCACTGGCGCTGGTCGGCATGGGCGTTAAGGAACTCCGCAGCGCATTTTGGCCCGTGGTCGCCGTTCTGGCCCTCGCGTCGAAACTGAACTGGTGGACGATCTGGCTCGGGCTGATCGTGGCGGCAATCTTGGTGATCACCCTGATCAATGTCGCCGTGCGGTACTGGTGCTTCACCTACCTGGTGGGCGACGACGGTTTGACCATCAATTCCGGCCTGTTTGAGCAAAAAACCCAGCACATCCCCTATTCAAAGATTCAGACCGTCCAGCGTCAGCAATGGTTTTTCCTGAGGCCATTTGGGCTGGAGTCCTTGACGATTGAAACCGCGAGCCACAAAGACGAGGAAGCCGAGGCCTCCCTGATGGCGGTGCCGGTGGCGGTTGGCGACCAGATCGAGGCACTGCGGACTGGCAAACAGCCGGCGACCGCCCCAGCTGCCGACCCGGAAGCGATGCATACCGCCGAGCTCGCCGAGGCGCTGCAGGCGATGGCCCATCCCGAGGCCACTGACCCCACGTACCAGATCAATGCCCATGACCTCAATTTGTACGCGCTGAGTTCCCTGGGCTTTGTGCCGATCATCGTCTTTTTGTTGGCGCTGTGGCAACGGCTCCCAGACGATGCTGTCAAAGACGCCACCGATGTCATGGCGCACCTGGCCTTTTTGGCCGTCGTGGCGTTGGTGATCGTCGCCTTACTGCTGGGCCTGATGGTGACATACCTCAGTATTTTGCAAAAATTCTACCACTTCACCCTGACACGCAGCGACGACCAGCTGACAACAGCGCGGGGCTATTTTAAACGCAACACCGTCAGCGTTCGCAGCGCCCATGTGCAGGCGGTGCGCATCAAACAAAGCATCTTGCGGCAGTGGCTCCATCTCGCCACGGTTCAGGTCCTGATCGCCAGTAACGCCGGCCAGGATGAGGACGACGATGAGCTCGTCTTGATGCCGGTCCTGCGCGATGACGCGGCGCTGACCACGATGCGGCCGTTCATCGCCTGGCTGCCTGAAGCGGTGCCAGACGTGGTGCGCGTCCCCGCCGATAATCGCTGGCTGTTCATTCGCAACGCGGTCCTGATCTGGGCGGGCATCCTGTTGGCAGGGGGCCTCGCAGTCGGCATTTTTGCCCGTGGCTGGCTGGCCCCCTACCTCGTGCTTGCGGCGCTCATCTTACTCTTCGGCTTTTTCCAAGGCCGTTATGTCAGCCGCAGTGCCGGCGTGGCGATTGCGTCGCCGGACCTCTTGATGCTTGAGACCGGCCACTATTTTACCCGCGAGCGTTTCTTCGTCCGCCGCGCCAACGTCCAAGCGGTTGAACTCGCGCAAAGTATCTGGATGAAAAAGCCGAAGCGCGCGCATTTGACCGTGAATGTCCGCAAAGGCAATAGCAACGAGGCCATCGAGGTCCGTTATCTGGATCTCAAGACGGCCAGCGCGGTGCGCGACTGGTTTACTAGGGAAAAATAAAGCGATCGATTTGGCGGCCAGCGGCTTGTGCGCGCTGACCGCTGTTTGATTCTGCGAGCCTTTTTCGGGACGTGCGAGTCTCTTTCGAGGTCTTCGACTTGCATATCTGCAAACTGGGACCAAGTCGTGTTGTTTGGACCCCGCTGCTTATTGTTGACTAAGTGAATACTCCATAAAATAAAAGCAGTTATTCGCACTTATTTTTTCTGGAGGGTCATCTATGGCAAAACTTCAAGTACCAGGTTACTGGAACGTTTTTAAGGCAACCGGGCTGCCGCCTTTCGATCAGTCAGCGGAAGGTAGCGCGCTGATCAAGAAGTACAATGAGACGGCTGCTAAGACACAGTCAACGCTCAGCATTTACAGAGTTGCCTTTTGGCTCTGCGTGATTATTATTATCTGGAATTTTTTTATGCTCACTTCGGAAACCGGCGGATCACTTGGCGTCGGCTTCATCTGTTTCATCCTGTTGTTTGTTTTCCGTGGGAGTAGCTTCTTGGGACGCCGGGCCAGCCGGGCGCGTTCGCAGGCACGCGAAGATATGATTCAGGGCCGCTATCGGTATACAGATAAGCTACTAAAAGCGGTCGTCCCTTTGACTGTAAATGGTAAGTATTGGACTCACCGCTATGGCGATTGGGGACTGCTCTATGGGTCAACTGGGTGCACTTTTGTGAATCAAGATACAGGCACCTTAGTCGCTTATTCGAATGAGAATATCAAGCATGCGACCCGTGAGCACTTACATACTGGATCATCCACTTCGACCTCTTCGAGTAGCGTTGGCACGGGGACGATGATTGGCGATACCGGTGTAATGGTCGGCGGGTCAACCGGCACCAGCAGCTCCGATACGACAGATTACTATGAATGGCGCCTTGATATCCTAAGCAATTTCGTTGACTATCCTAAGATATCGATAGTGTTGCCAGACACCGAACGCTCAAGAGATTTCACGGGCAATGTCGTCGCGCTCCTCGATTAACGCAAAAAGGAGTAGTCTCACAAGCGATGTCAGCTTGATGGTTCTACTCCTTTTGGTGCGTCGGCGGCGATCCATACCTCGCAAAACCAGAGGCCGCATCGCTAACGAATCAATTTTCAAAAGCTAATGGGCTGCATTCCGCCATTCATCAAAGGCCGGTTTGACGTAGGCTTCGGTGACTTCAAAAGTATTGCCGATCCAAACGCTGCCTTTATCGGTCCGTTCGGCAAAGCCGGCCATCGCTTCCTGTTGCCGCTTATTCAGGGCCCACAATTCATCAGCGCGAGCGGGGTCTGCGTACATTTGAAAGAGACACGTGGAAACAGCCACGGTCATGCTGGACGCGATCCACACCTTGTCTTGCCAGAGATTGTCGAGCGCGTGCTGCAGCTGCAAGATCAAGTCGACATGCCCATCGAGCGCGAGATTCAAGACCATATTCTCCAGCATATCGGTGCAGACCGCTGCGGTGCTGAGGTCAAAATCCGCGTGCGAGAAAAGAATCCGCCAGCCTTCATAGGACAGCTCCCCGGGGAGACTATTGGTACACTCGGAAAAAGCGATAAAGTCCGATAGCTGCACATGGGTCAATCCGCGCACCCCGCGCATCGCCCACTCGGCAAAAACATCGGTGTCAAACCCTGCTGCAACTGATTCCTCGCTGGAAAATCCTTCGTTCATCAGGCGTTGGGCCCCACAAATCCAAAATGTTGTCCTATTCAGATCACGAAGCGCAGCCGGTTTTTCCGGCAAGCGAGCACAAGCCGTTTCGACAGCCTCGCGCACTTCGGCCAGCCGTGCCGCCCCAGTCTTGGGCGACGCTGGCGCCAATAGTTGGTCCAGCTCAATGTAGGTCGACAGAAATGTATTACGATAAAACATCGTGGGTTCCAGCAGGAGCGTTTGCAACAACCCGATTGCGGCGCGGAAGCCGAGTTGCGTCGCCCCTTTTTCAAAGCGAGACTGCGACGACACGGTCCGGTCAGTGATGACGTCCTCAAGCGTAAGCTGATAATGTTTGCGCACCGCTGCGATGGTCGCGCCATTAAAGGCCCATTCCACCTGGGAAAAATCAGTCAGTTTTGGGGACGCCGTCAATTTCAAATTACGCCAACTTGGCCGCCCAACGCGGATAAAAGACCACATGGCCGCCAGATAATCCGCCAAGGCCGGCGCCATCAGCTCGCGCGCCTGATCGATCACACGTTGCGCCGCGGCGGCATCCGTTTCATTCGGCGCTTTCGCCCAGCGATAGGCAGCCTGCGCAAATTGCACAAACGGCGCGCCGTTCATCGCGAGCACATTGAGCGGCCCGGGCACATGGACCGCGATACGTAGCCCGTGGTAACGTGTGGCCGCTGCCATCATTTGCTCGGCCAGGGCCATTTCCCGCCGCGCCACAAGGTGAATCAGCAAGAGGCCATAATCCGCATCCGGAATTTTCGAGTCATTGATCGACTCGGCCGTGAACAACTGTTGATAGGCGTCGAGCCGCGCAGTGATCAGCCCCAACAGATCCTGACTGGCAAAACGCATCGCCGCCGCCATCGTCAATTGATGGACACCAATGTTCCAGCCTGGAAACGGATTGAGAAAGCGTGCTACAGCGGCTTCTTGTTGGTGATTCAAGTGAATGGGCGAGTCGTGGTCGACCGCGGAAATGCGAAATAAAAAGCGGGCATAATCAGTTGTTGGCCGATGATCGTCTTTGTGGGCCGCCTCAAACCCCGCAGCCAATTTTACGATCGCCGCTTTGTCGTGCGAAAAAAAGGCCGTGTAAAGCTGCGTGGTCAGCTGGCCATCGTTATTGTCCATAAAGCGCTTGAAATTCGGCGCCGTGATCTGCAGATTGGCGATGATTGGCACCGCATCCTCAACACTGAGGTCTGTCTCGTTGCGTTCGAACCGCGACAACGCGGCGGGAGAATAATGCGCGCCAACCACCGCTTCCTCGAGGGTCAGGCCACGGTTTTTTCTCATCTTCTTGAAGAACTCGCCGATCGTCATCTGGCTCATTTGCGACGCCTCTTTTTTCGTATAATTAACCAATATACTACAGATGTTTGATACGGCGTACAAGACCCACCAAATGCGTTTGTCTCACATGATTGGCCGGCTAGCTTCCACAGGGCCATCCCTCCTCCTTGCCAAAATCGGTTATAATCATCTTAATAACACGAATGCAGGAGGCGCCTGATGTCCCTCACCATGACCACCATTTCCGCTGGCGATCCACTTGTCAGCCAGGTTCAATCGCTGTACGAAACCGCCTTTCCCAAAGCTGAGCGGGTTCAATTTGATGTGCTGTTAAATAAACAACGGCCTGGCTATACCACCCACTTGTATGCATTCAACGATGACGAGACGTTCATTGGGCTGGCCACCACGATTGCGCGCGATGGCTTGCACCTGCTCGGCTATTTTGCCATCGACGAAAGCCTGCGCGGCAAAGGTTATGGCAGTCAGGCAATCACGCTTTTAAAAGACGCCTGTTTGCCGGAAACGCTGGCGCTTGAGATCGAAACGCCGGACCCCGCCGCACCGAATGCCGCCTAGCGCCTATCTCGCCAGCATTTTTACTTCAAAAATGGCTTCTTTGACAGTGAGATTCGCTATTCAACTTGGGGCGTGCCGTACGCTGTTTTGATGGCCGGCCCAGCCGTTTCTGGAAAGGCTTATCACCAATTCTATGATCCGTTAGTCCAAACGCGTGAATGACGAAACCGCCCGCAGTCGGCAAAGGCTGCGGGCGGTTTTTTGCTTTCCTCGCGAAGCATATATTCTGCACTAGCCCCAATCTACGTTAGATACCACCTGTCTGGGCAAATATCTCTTCCGTCGCGCCATTTTGCGAAGCAATCCGCACACTGTCTTGCGGATAATCGATAAACGCTTGATACGCCGGTGCCATATCAAAAGTCTTTCCATTATCTGGCGATTGAGCGACGGCGATTCGGGGAAATGTTGTCGCCGGAATTGGTCCAATCGCCTTGTTCGTCTGCCAATTGTGCGTCAATACGCAATTTCCCGGTACGATCAACAGACTCATATCAAGGCGGAATGATTTTCCCTCTGCATCCTTCAACGATGTGTGGCCATTCACAACAAGGCTACCATCTGGGTGTTTTAGCATTTCGTCGATCTGGTACGGACTCTGCCCGCCCATTGCACTTCGCAGGCCGAAAGATCGACGCGCAAAGGAGATGCTGAGGCTTCCTCCCGGTACGTCATTCGAGACCGCATATGGGGCATCAAGATCAGCGTAATCGGTAACGTCTCTGACCCGTTCCGTCTTCGCAGCTGACTGCGCTGAACTCGATTGTGAACGGGCGGTTGATGAGGCCGGTTCGCCCGTTTCACGCTGCTTGGAGGCACTTGGACTGACGCTCGAGGAACGAACGTCAGCCTGTTGATTCGAAAAATACTTGCGCGCGTGATTACACACGATCGATCCTGTGATAAGACTCACCAACGCAGCCCCAACAATAACTGCAACGATCCATTTCATCTTGGGGTTTGAATCGCTGTGCTTATACCGTGACATAATCTGTGAATTCCTTTCATGACGTGCCAGTCATATATTCAGATTCAATGAATATCCCTCACCATCGCAATCATATCATCAACCGGTAACCTTTGGCATTAGTCATGACAGCAATCAAGCGTACCAGCCAAATGTTTCTCGTGAAACATTTTACGAGGTAACGCAAAACGGCGGCGCACCCACTTCGGATGCGTCGTCGTTTTTGTCGGGCTTCGATTTTTACATATTTTGCCCGATACCGCTTGCGCTGAAGATCTGGTAATACCGCCCGCGCCCGATCTGGCCACTGGTGTATTTATCCATCGGCAGCTTGGGTTCCTTGAGTTCGGCGAGGTCATCGCGCCCAGCCGCCCATTCATCCAACCGGTATTCGACTGTATCGATGCGGCCCAGCAGGCCATTCAGGCGCAGATCCATGATCTCGTAGCCTTCGCCGCGCCGCTCATCATGCCATTGCTTGCGAAAAACGGGAATCCACGTCGTCAACGCGGTGCGATAAGTCTCAAGCGCCGCGCGCACCGCAGGCAAAGTTCCCACCCCAGCATCGGGCAACGTGGCGATGGCCTGCAGCGCCAAACTCTTTTTGCTTAATAAGTCCGCCAGCAACGCGTATTGCGCAAACATCGCAGCGCTTCTAGGCGTTGTTTGCGCCGCGCGCAGGTCGGCCGCCAGCTTCGCGTACCACCCGCTGATGTCAAACGGCGCCAGGTTGACCTGGTAGCGCTGGAGCAGGAGATCCTCGTAAAGGACGATCTTGCTGGGGTCATCCATCTCCAGGTTCGGCCGGTCGGGATGCTCGAGATTGTCGAAGCGGTCAAACAACATGAAACTCGCCGCATCCTCGCCTTGCATCAGCGAAAATGCGTGGGCGGCTTCCTCATATGAAACCGTATCATGATATTGATATTCGGCAAACGTCTGCAGGCCAAACCACGCGGCCTCCAGTGGCACCTCGGCGCCGTCATCCTCCCACATCGTCGCGATCACCTGCTTGACCCCGGCATCACTGGCCGCCTGCATCCCGGCCCGGAGCGTCGCCAGCATCGTCTGCTGATTCGGCGCCATCCCGTTCCAGGTCCACACGCCGGCCGCAAAGATCAGCTCCTGCTTCAGGTCTTTATGCAGGTCGAACAGTTTCGCATATGGCTCGACACGATCTTTGTAATAATCCCAATAAACTTGGGCGACGGGCGGAATCGAGTCAACCAACTCTTTCGTGAAAACAGTGTCGGGGTCGTACAGACGATGCTGTTCGCTGGCCATTTTGAACCACATGTCACTCCACATCATCGGCTGAAGTCCGAGCTCATCGCACAGGCCCACAACCGTCTTCAGATGCGCGACCATCAATTCAGTTTGATCGACCAATCCGCGGTCATTCAACATTTCCCCGCGGCCAAGGCTGTTCGCCTCGTCCATGCCGATATGAATTTTTTTCGTCAAAAACGGGGCACTGGCTGCCTTCAGGAGGTTGCGCAAAAAAACCGTCGTCTCCGGTTTTTCAACATAGAGACAATCCGGTGCGTCACGAATGTCGTCAAATGCACGCCACTTCAACATCCCCCGGTTATGCGCCAGCGTCTGGATGGCCGGCACCAAGGTGATCCCGACCCCATCGGCAAAAACGGCCAGCGCGTGAAGGTCTGCCTGCGAATAGCGGCCGCGCTGCAAGCCAAAATACGGCTCACCGGGCACCTCAAAAATATCTTCCAGGTACAGCCAGACCTCGTTGTACCCCAAACTGGCCAGACGTACAAAGGCGGATTCCAGCGTGGCCACGGTCGGGACGCCGTTGCGGGCGACATCGATCATCACGCCGACCGTATCATAGCGGGCACGCTGACTTTCCGTGAACGCCGTTTCTGTTTTCGCCCGGCCCAGCCACAGCGTTGCCGCCCTGAGCAGGTCCGCCTCGCTGTGATACGTAACCATGCCTTGATCGCCATCGCGCTCGATTGCGAGGCCCGGCGTCTGCTGGAAGGCGACTTGTACCTGACCGTCGATTCCCCCATCGCGGCCATCGATCACTTGCACCAGCGCCTGCCGATATTGCGCAGGCACCCCTTGCCATGTCACTGCCATATTCGTCCCTCCATTAATGTAAGCACTTTCTCACAAGCAGAATAACACGGAACCCGATGCAAAAGGCGGCAAGCGGCGAAAAGTCGGATCGGAGGGATATACCAAGTAGAAAGGGTGCGGAGGTGCGCGGGATGGTCGAACAGCTAGGCTAGCCTGGCGCTTGGGGCGCTCTCTGCCCCGAGTGACTGGCGTACCTAGTTGGCTCGACCATGCGCGCCGAAGCCCGACTGTGGTGCGAAGCCGAGCGGTTAGGGGTGGGCAGTACACTTTTCGTGATTGGCTTTCCCATATTCAAATCTTTCGCGTTATGCTATTCTGAATAAAATCGTTTGTTGTACGCGCCACAATTCACGCTCCGCGACCTATTTAAAATCGGCACAAAGCCCCCAAAAAGGAGTTCCTATGAATCCATCTCCACTCGCCATTCCCAACTGGCGGCGTAATTTTTTGATTTTTCTCTCCGGTCAATTTCTGTCCGGTATCACCTCGATGATCGTGCAATACGCAATCATCTGGTATCTGACGATGCAGACGGGTTCGGCCAGCATGTTGAGCTTCGCGTCACTGCTTGGGATGTTACCAACGGTCCTGCTTTCCCCGTTTGTCGGCGGATTGATCGACCGGACAAATAAGAAGGCCCTCCTCATTATTTCGGATGCCGTAGTGGCGCTGTTTGCTGTGATCTTATTTATTGCGGGCAGTCTCCAAGCGACTTTTCCGCTCTGGCTGGTCTTCATCAGCCTTTTCATGCGGGCGCTGGCGCAGACTTTTCAGCAACCAACCATTCAATCCGTCTTACCGGAAATGGTACCCGCCGATGATCTGACGCGCGCAAATGGCCAACTCGGGATGATCAGCTCTGCCAACTTCATCATCGCGCCGGCCCTTGGTGCATTCTTGTTCTCGCTGGTCGAGATCCGCTTCTTGATCTTGCTGGATGTGATTGGTTTTTTGATCGGCGCAGGGTTGTTGCTGCTTGTGACGCTGCCGGACCATCATCACGAAACGCGCAGCGAGCCCGTGCATCCCCTCGCCGACGCGAAAGCCGGGCTGCAATTGCTGGCAACACGCCGCGGGCTGTTGATCATCACGCTGATTGGCACCTTATTCACCCTTTTTTTCATGCCGGTGGGCTCGATGTATCCGCTGATGACGGTCCAATTTTTCCACGGCACCGTCGCACAGGCTGGCATTGTCGAAGTCGTGTGGTCAGTGGGCATGCTGGCAGGCGGCTTCATCATCAGTATTTGGAAAAATTGGTCCGACCGCATGCGACCGATGATCCTCTCGTATTTCGTGGTGGGTGTGACCATCGGCGCCGCCGCCTTTTTACCTGGGAACACCCATGGTTTCTGGTGGTTCGTGGTGCTCAACGCTGTGGCGGGCTTAGCGGTTCCGTTCTTCAACACGCTCCTGATGGCGATGATTCAGCAGAGTTTTGCCCCGAGCACACTTGGCCGCGTGATGGGCGTCCTGAATTCCCTGATGAGCATCAGCGGTCCGATCGGCTTGATCATGGCTGGCCCGGTCGGCGATGCGCTGGGCGTGCAAAACCTCTTCCTGATTGGCGGCATCGGCAGCATTCTGTGTGGCCTGTTAACGCTGATTTTGCCAGCCGCGCGCCATTATGACCGCGACCTACAAGTGGAAAAATAAAAAAGAGCTTGTCTCCAGCTCCCGCTTCAGATGCGGTGGCTTCGGAACCAAGCTCTTTTTTATCCAATTAATGGTGCCGCTCGATATGCCCATGCTTGGCAAGATCCGCCTCGATCTGCCGGTACAACGCAGGCAGATCGGTCAACGGGGTCTCGGTGATCTCAGGATAAATAGTCGCCTCTTCGCGCGCCTTCGCCTTGCCTTCTGCGATGAGCCAGCCGGTTTCGGGGTCAAGCGTGTAGTGCGTCGTGTTCAGCCCAGGGCTATAACTTGCGCCACCGGCTAGCTGCAAGATTGTCCCATCCGCATCCTTTGCTTCGTGGCGCATCGTTTGGCGGTTCGCCATCACCGTCACCTGCGTTCCCGCGACGGTGTAGCGCCCCTTGTCCATCACGACCGATGCCTGCTTGTCGCCGTCATCCGTTTTGACCACGTCGTACGAGTAGGCATCGCCATTAGGCATCAAGGTCACGATGCGATATTCCAGCCGACTCATATCCTTGCCAAACGGCGCCAACTTGTCTCGATTTTCCGGCAACACTTCGAGCAACGTGTCATTCTCATCGCTAAAGTATCGTTCCTCATAGGTGTACGACACCGGCTTCTGCTTGAAAAATTCTGCCGTGACCGGCACCCGCGGCAGCTTCGCCTTAGCCGCCGCGTCCGCTTTCGCCTTTGCCTTATTGCTGGCCACCATAGCATCGAAAGAGGATTCCGCTTTTGCCTCCTCGGCCGTTTTTTCATGGTGCGGCCCAACGCTCGCCAAGTGCGAAGTCGCGGTCGGCTCACCGCAGCCCGTCAATCCAGCCGAAAGCATCCCTATCACGAGTCCAGCAAAGCCCCACATCGATCGTCTCGTCATTTTCTGTTCCCCCCAAAAGTTGATCTATTGAGTATATCAACGGAAAATGGGCTCCCAGCCGCATTTTTGGTGAAAAAAACGCCACCCACATCGCGGTGAAATGAGGGCGGTGTGAAGAGCGGATGAGGTAGCTTGGAGAGATGGCGAGCATCGGTCCAGGAACGAGGAATCAACACAAAACAGTGAACCAGTCTCTCCGGTTTTTCGTCTTGCTGTCGCGCTATTCTACATCATTTTGGCATAAATGATGACCGCGACCTACAAGTGGAAAAATAAGAACGAGCCTGTCTCCCGGCTCCCGCTTCAGATGCGGTGGCTTCGGAAACAAGCTCTTTTTTTATCAATTCTGTCGATACGGGTGTATTTCACCATTCTTTGCCAACTCGGCCTCAATCTGCTGGTACAACGCAGGCAGATCGGTCAGCGGCGTATCAGTGATTTCTGGGTATATAGTTGCTTCCTCTTGTGCCTTCGCCTTGTCCTTCGCGACCAACCAACCGGTCTCGGGGTCGAGCGTGTAGCTTGTGGTATTCAAGCCTGGACTGTAGCCCGTGCCATCAATAAGAGCGGTGATCGTCCCATCTTCATCTCGCCCTTCGTTACGCATCGTTTGCCGGTTTGCTGTCACCGTTACCTGCGTTCCTGCCACGGCGTAGCGTCCCTTATCCATCACGATTGACACTTGCTTATTACCGTCATCTATTTTAACCACGTCGTACGTATAGGCATCCCCATTGGGCATCAAAGTCACAATGTGGTATTCCAACCGTGTCATATCCTTGTCAAATGGTTCTAGATTATCACGGTCCGCCGGCAGAACCTCAAGCAACGTGTCATTCTCATCACTATCATATTGCTCACGATAGGTATAAGATACCGGCTTAGTCTTAAAAAATGCTGCTGTTACTGGCACCCGTGGCAATCGTGCCTTGACCTCCTCTTCCTCCTTAACCTTCGCCTGATTACTGGCAATCATGGCGTCGAAAGAAGAATCCGCCTTCGCTTCTTCGGCCGTTACTTCGTGGTGCGACCCAACATTTGCTAAGTCCGACGTGGCGGCTGGTTCGCCACATCCTGTCAGTCCAACCGCAAGCAAACCCATCGCCAATCCAGCAAAGACCCACATCGTTCGTCTTATCATTCTCTGTACCCCCAACAAGTTAATCTTTTGAATATATCAGGGGAAAATGGGACCTTGCCACATTTTTAGTGATAAAAAGGCCATATACACCGAGATGAAATGAGGTGAAATGATAACAGCGTGAAGGCCGAATGAGCAAAGTTCATGCTTGGCCATTCGTCAAAATACGAAGGGCCAGCCACTCAAGTCATTAAGAGTCAACCACGAGCCATCAAAAATTGCTGCAATTATTTAGTCGCAGAATTGATTGTGAAGCACGCCACTAGTTAACATAAACTTCTATTCTACATCATTTGGCGCAAATTGATGTAGAATAGCGGCTTATGACCTCGAAACTAGCAAATAAATAAAAGGATATACGATTCTCCCAGTCAGCGAGCCCCGCAAGCTGGCCATAGCCGAAATGCGCAGCTTCTGTCTCTCAGCCCCACCCCAACAGCCGCACCGCGGCCATAGCAGCGACACCGACGACCACAGTCACCAGCAGACTCTTTGAAATGATGGCCGCCACGATCGCGGGCAACGCCGCCAACGTATTTTCAACATTCAGCGTCGGCCACGCGCCCGGATGATAGACAAGCAATTCTTCGGCGAAGATTGCGGCCAAGATTGCGACTGGGACGAAACTCAAAAACGAGAGCAGCCATTTCGGCAGGCGCGCCGCCTTGACCAGCACAAATGGGGTCACCCGCAAGAGCCAGGTGGCCAGGCCGCAAAGCAGGATGGTCACCAACAATTTTCCGTCAGTCATGCGTCGGCGCCTCCTTTCGCAGGTGTTCAAGCGCCATGCCGATCAAGCAGCCGAGCACCGTGGCCACCAGAATCGCGGTATTGCCCGGCATGAAGCGCATCAGCACAAACATCAGCAGCATCACCGTCCCCGCGACTTCCAGGTGGCGGGAAAAACGGCGTGAGCGATCCGTCACCATTTGCAGGTAAAGCAGGCCGATGAACATGGCGACCACGGCGAAATCCAGGCCAAACGCCTTGGCATCGGGAATCAGACTGCCGACCAGATCGCCGGCGACCGTCGCCGCTGCCCAGATCAGGTACGCGCCGAGATTCGCCGCGTGAAACCAGGCCGGTCGCAGCGTGCGATGTGTCACATTCAGTTTATTCATCGACAACGCAAAGGTCTCATCGGTCAAAAGCGAGCCAATCAGAATGTTTTGGGTCAGCGATTCTTTTTTCAGATAAGGGGCCACAGTCATGCTCATCAAGGCCATGCGGGCGTTGACGAGAAAAACAGAGGCGACGATCGCGCTGACGGGGCTGGCTGCCAACAGCATCGACGTCAGCACAAATTGCGCAGAGCCCGCGTAAACGATCAACGACATCAACAGGACCATGATCGGCCCGATGCCACTGGTGTGCGCAACAATGGCAAAAGCCAAGCCAACGCCGATATAACCAAAAGCGGTCGGCATGACATCCTTGAGCCCCGCTTTTGCCGATAAATCACTGTCCATCACGCCGCCACCTTTCGTTTTTGTCGCATCCATGGTCGAGTCTCGGCCCGCCAACCCGCGCCACTCAGATTATTTCCAGTCTATCTATTTTCAGTCAAAACACAAGCCACGCAAAAACAGGCCGCAATCCGGCCTGTTTTGCGTCACGCCTATTCCGCTCGCCGCTTATCGAGATACACGCCGATGCGTCGGGCCGCTTCCTTCAGATCAGCAAGGCTTGAGGCGTAGCTGATTCGGAAGTGATTTTTCCCGCTTGGTCCAAACGCCGTGCCCGCGCTGACGGCCACCTGTGCCTCGTAGGCCAACCGCCGACAGAACGTCGCGTCGTCTTCGTTGAGCCAGGCCGGCACCTTGCAGTACAGGTAAAATGCGCCTTCTGGTTCCACGACATCAAAGCCGAGATCGACCAGCGCTTGATAAAGGAACCGGCCGCGTTTTTCGTAGTCCTGCGCCATTTCGCGGCCATCGTCCTTGCCCGCGGTGAAGGCTTCGACCGCGGCGTCTTCCATGGGATAAGCCGCCGAGGTGACCGAGGCCTGATGGAATTTGAAGACTTGGTCGATGATCGGCTGCGCGCCTGCGATGACGCCGATGCGCCAGCCTGTCATCGCATGCGACTTGGAGACACCGTTGAGCAGCAGCGTCTGTTCCGGCAACAATTCCGCCAGCGACACATGCGGCTCGCCAAACGTCAACTCGGAATAGACCTCATCTGCGATGGCGAAAACAGGGTAGTCCTTCAGCACATTGGCGATCGCCTGAAGCTTTGGCCGGCGCAAGGTCTTCCCAGTTGGATTATTGGGAAAATTTAACACCAGTGCCCGCACGCTGTCGCCATTTTCATCAAGGACAGCACGCAACTTCTCGGGATTCAGCTCATAGCCATCCGGTTCGGTGTCGATAAAGACCGGCGTCGCGCCGAGCAACTCGATCACATTCATGTACAGACCCCAGGCCGGAATCGGGACGATCACCTTGTCGCCAGGCTGAATGAGCGCGCCCAGGCTCGCCCAGATGGCTTCGGTGGCGCCGACCGTGACGATGATCTCCTCTGGCGTGTAATGCAGACGGTATTTCTCGTTCAAAAAGCCGGCCGCCGCCTCGCGCAGCGCAGGAATGCCGGCCGCTTGTGGATAATGGGTATGATTTTGCTCAATGCTGCGGATGCCCGCCTGCTTGATGTGCTCAGGCGTGTTAAAGTCCGGCTCGCCCAGCGTCAATTTGATGATGCCGGGAATTGCTGAGACCTCCTCATCAAATGCCCGCAAAGCGGATGGCTTCATCGCGAGTAAGTCCGGGCGTACCCGGTGCAACATCGTTTCAACGTTTGTCATAGCGGCTCCTTTCGGCTGAACAGCCTGCGCGTCAGATACAATGATCCTATCATTAATAAGTTACTTCATTTTGGCACGCGTTGCATTAGCCTAGACACGAACGTTGCGGGTTTTTGGAAAAATCGGGCGGGGGTTGGCCGGCATGCCGCGGCATGAAAAAGTCGGTGGCGTGATCTGACATTTTGAACGGATGATCAGCGCCTGCTCAGTCGGTCCCCACTTTGCAAATGATCCTGCTTGAATATTTAGGTCGAGTAGGATACTAATAGAAGTAGGAAACTGTTTTTTATTAACCGGTGCGTGCCCGCACATCGTTATCTTCAACTGGACGCACAAGCTGATGGGAAAGGCCCGCACGCTGCGGGCCGATGGAGGAACTGGGATGCCTTTGACGGATCAAGAAAAAGTTGGGCGGTACATCGATGCACTGCGGCGGGCCAAACACATCACCTTGGAGCAAATGGGCCAGGACCTGGGCTGGTCGAGCAAAACGTTCCAGCGCATCCTGCGCGGTGAAGTGGACATCAAGTTGCCGCAACTGCTCGCGTTGGCGCAGTATCTCACATTCGATTTTCAGGAGCTGGTGCAAGGCGCAGGCCTTTCCGCAAATTTTGTCTTCGACGGCGAGCGGGCGGTGATCAACAACACCGACCCCAAAGACCCCAGCAAGCTTGAGTCAGTCAAAGCTGCGTTGCGCAAGCAATACCGCCAAACGCCGATGCCGGGACTGCTGGCGTTGATTCGGCTCGCCGAGACCTTGCAAGCCGAGATCAGGCAGGATGACGTCAACGCCAAGCGGCTGGGGCAAGAGATCTTTGCGCTTTTCGCCAATGATGAGAAGCTGACCAGCTTTGATTTTCGAATGCTGAGCACGATCGTCGGCTATGTGCCCTATGCACAGCTCCGAATGCTTTTCAGCAATCTTCTCGTCCAGCGGCGCACCGGCAGCTGGTCGGCCAGCGATGACGCCGCCGAGTATGTGATCGATTCGTTTTACATCAATCTTCTCAGCAGCGCGCTGGACACGCGGCAAGAGGCCAATGTGCGCGAGGCGATCGCGCTGATGCACAGCCGCCAGACGCAAAATCATAATTTCTATTATTTCTTCTATGTGAAGATCGGCGCTGTCGTCGCGACCTACCTCGATGGCGATATTCCTGGTGCCACCGCCTTGAAGGACAAGCTTGTGGCCGCGATCACCCTTTTCGTGCCCGCCCCGATCGTCGAGGCGCAACGAATCGAGTTAGCCCAGCGCTGGACGCAACTGGAAAAATTTTCAACGCCCGTGACCGACTGAACGCAAAAAGGCGGCGTAAGTATTACCCGGGAAATAACTCTCTCAATCAGTAAATAGCCAAAATCCTTGTATATCACGTACTAACGATGCACAACATTCACTGAACCACGATAATCTACTGATGGAATGTGCCACAGATGTGCCACCTCAATACATCAAGAGGAGCACCCTTACCATTGCAGGGTGCTCCTCTTGGTGTTTAAATTTGCGGCGGACATTATTTTTCGTGAAACTTATCATGCAAGTTTTCCCCGAGCAGTAGTTTGTCCACAATTCCTTGAGGGTCTTCAACGTCAATATGTTGCCGTTGAAGAAACATAATTAGTTGTGGTAGAAACGTACTAGCTGGCACCGATACTGGCAGACGGATGGTTGTATTCGCATTCGTTACAAGATCAAGAACCAATTCATCTCGCCAAAAATCCCACGGTGAGGTTTCAACTTTTGCAATGTACCGGATGGTAATTAAAGTTATGTCGGAATAATTTACCTTTTCTTTCATGTCATGCTTAAGCAGTTGTGAGAACTTCTCAAAGAAGCGATCTGATAAGATGGTTGCTGAGATATGGGTCCTCTCGATAGTCCAGTAGCTGTCAAAAATAATCGGTAGGACAACAACTAGGCCCCAAAGCATTATGACTGCAAAAAGCCACCAAGGTTGGTACCCAAATCCCGTAACAAAAAGTGAAAAGAGCGTCCACACAAGAACAAAGATAACCAAGCGTTTCCACGAAACTCGATGGCCAACTGTAAACGGCTTTTTGAAATATGGGCCTGCCTGTACAAGCTCATCAAGTGAAATGTTGTATAGATCACTCAACGCCAATAAGTTATCTATACTGGGCAAGCTATCTCTGGTTTCCCACTTGGAGATAGCTTGAGGGGAAACATGGAGTTGATCTGCAAGTGCAGTTTGAGTGTAGTTGTACTTTTTCCGATATAGCTTAAGGATGTCTTGTTGTAACATCGTTGTTCACCCACCTTTCATAATGAACAATAGCAGTTACGACCAAAGTTGGGTATCAACTTGCGGTTGAGTTAAGTTTTATATGCTGAAAGAATTTATTGGTGGGATGATTTGCCATTTTTCTTCAGATACTTGATGGAGAATCGCTCTGAAATTTGGTTTTATGTCAGATTTTGGAGTAACTGAAATTTTTACGGGAAATCCAGGAACAGTTGCATCGTAGACCGCTACATACCAACCGTTCCCTTGCAGTCCACCAAATTTAACATCCTCAAAAGAGTTGCTTTGAAACATTGAACTTTCAATCTTTACATCCAAGTCCTTTAGAGGATTATCAAAAATTAACAGATATTTGGACATTGGTTCCATATAGTGAAGTGCTTCTACGGTAAAGATGTAACTATCATCTTTCTGCTGAAATTTAAATCCCAAGTTCGAAAAAGAATATGATGCTTCATGAAACGTATTTGTTCCGTTGATAACGTCAACCATTTGTTTGAATGCAACCTCAATACCATTCTGAAATAGATCGATGTACAGGGTTTGTAGAAGAATCGTTGGCATAATCGAACCATCTAATCGGATTGGTATTAGTTTAACATCGGCCTGCGCTGAACGCATAATTGTATTCTGCCACTCCATTGTAACCATCTTACTTGAAAGACTGTTTACGGACACGAAAAAGAAAAAGAACTCACACTTCGAAAGCCCTTCGTTCATCTTGTCAATTATTCCATCTCCGGGCTGAATTGACCAAGAATCATAAAAGACATTGTCTTGTCCGTATAAATTGGAAAGTCTAATCGCGATGGGTTCAACTACAGCTTTGTCGAGTTTGTTGTGTGATAAAAAAATCATTTTTCGTCCTCCGGATTTTTAATCATTGTTTTTCTAATCTCCCCTTGCATCTTGACCATATATTGATCCAAATAACGGTGGTCAAGCCATTCTGCAATAGCACGAATATCCTTGTTTTGCCAAGCGTACATTTGGATGATGTCATCCAAGTACGCTTTTTCTTTGTCCTCATCGCCGGCATCACGTGCTATATCAGCTTTAGCGAACATACCTTGCACTAGACTAATCTGGTCAGCTAAACCGTTGATCGAGTGATCTTGATGCTCCAACCGTTCAGACTGCCATTTCTGCCATTCTGGATTCTCAAGCATCAATTCGTTAGGCGTAACGTTCAATGCCTCGCACAGCTGCATAATCGTCTCGGCAGACGGTGTGAACACGCCACGTTCAATCTTGGACACTGTTTGCTCGATACTGCTTAGCCTGCTTGCAAGTTCCTTTTGGGTCAGGCCTTGTTCTTTGCGAATACGTTTGACGTTCAGGCCAATTTTGATTTCGATGCCTTCTGAATTTTTTTCAGACATTTCTTCTCCCCGATTCTTTGACGATTTGAGTCCATTTGAAGCTATATGAAACTGTTTCAAACCATTTGAAGTCCTGTTGAGGCTTATTAAAGCATTGACAGGGTTAATGGTCAAACATTATATGGTTGTGTGACAAGTGCAAACCTGCTAGAATGCAGATACAGGACGACAAACATCATCCTGTTATTATTATAACATTGAAACTGACGAGGAGAAAGGAAGAAAACCTGCGCCGCCGCGCGCGGCGTACAGCGCGAAAGCCGCTAGCGAGAGCGGCGGCGGTCGGCGTTAGCCGGCCGCCACAAGCCCCCAGTATCTAATAGGGGGGCAGAGACAGGAATGTATTAACAAAAACACAGGGTAGAAATGCCGTAGGCAAGGCATTCCCCGTAGAGACAGAGTGTCAACAGGCTAAAAAAGCTGTAAACACCAGAAAACAAAGGAGAGACGCTAATGCAAAATGATTTGACTGCGGGAATCGTGGTCACTGATTGGTTAGGCAAGTTCTGGGACTTGATGGCCGAGCAGAAATTGACGCAACAACAAGTGGCCGATAAGGTCGGGATTACCCGCGGTTACCTGAATCAGCTACTTGGTGGCAAAAGACCGCTAAATGAAAATATGCGACGCCAGCTGATGTGTGCTTATCGTGAGCTATCCGGTGACGAAGCACTGACCATGTGGATCGACTATGTCCGCATTCGCTTCCCCACCCACGATGCTATCCCCATCATGACCGAGTTGTTGCAAATCAAGCCAATATTCTTCGCACCGGACAACTGGGGCTTTTACGGCTACACTGGTAAGTTTGAACACGGCGCGATGCAAATATTCACTTCACCAGAAGATGACGATCGCGGTACGCTACTGGAACTGAAAGGTGAAGGCTGTCGCGAATTTGAGTGTCTGCTACTCGCCCAACATCGCAGCTGGTATGACTTCTTTGAAAAGGCAAATGAACTCGGTGGTCATTACAATCGAATCGACCTTGCTATCAATGATTATGTAGATATGCTACCGGTGCAATACTTTATTGATAAGTGTGATCGCGACGAATTTACCTCAATTTTTCGACGCATTCATAAAGACGCCAATAAAGAACACGGCGTCATTGGTCGCACACTGTACATTGGTTCGAGAAAAAGCCAATTCTACATGTGCCTGTACCAAAAAGACGCCGAACAGTTTTTCAAATATGGCACACCTCTAGATCAAACGCCAATCAAAAACCGCTTTGAGCTACGCCTGGCTGATGAACGGGCAACAAAGGCGATTGAGGCGTTGTTAAACGAACGCGACCCTGCCAAGGTGATATTTGGCATCATCAATCGCTATGTGCGCTTCTTAAAGCCCAATGGTAAGGCTAGAGCAAGCTGGCCGTTAGACGACCTCTGGGCGAATTTTATCGGCAAATACGGTGAGAAGCTTCGGCTAACAACCGAACCGGAGCCATTCTCGATCAAGCGCACCTACAATTGGATTGAGAAGCAAGTCGCACCAACCTTGAAGATGTTACTCGCCTATGATTCAGCCACCGCCCAAGACATTTTGATGACGATGATCGCCAACGCTAAAATCACACAAAAGGAGATGAGCATTCTACAAGCGATGCTCGCATCAACCGAAGAAATGATTATCCCAAGTGAGGAATCAAAAAAGAGCGACTACGCCGACCAAAGCAAGTAGTCACCCTTCACAGATAAAATATGGGTTCTATCTGGTTTGATTATCTCACTCCCACCAAACTTTAGGAAGTGATTTGATTGAATATTAACGTACCAGCACAGCCAGTCTTCCTTACGATGACAAGAGCTGACCTTATCAAGCTGGGATACAGTCCAGCGCAAGCAAGTCGTATCATCAAAATGGCAAAAGAGTTGTTGCTCAAACGTGGCCTTGGATGGTACGGTAAGAAAGGCGTAGACCGTGTTCCAGTGGAAGCAGTAGACGCAGTATTAGGCTTGAAACTAAGCCAACTTGAGGGTGCACCAAGTGGCCTTTCCGCAGTTAAGGAGGAACTATCTTGACTACGAAAGACCCAATTACAAAACAAGCGGACGGCACTTTTAGCTTCCGCGTGAGCTTAGGAACTGACAAACGGACTGGCAAGCGAATTCAAAAACGCGCCAGCGGCTTCAAAACGAAAACGGAGGCGAAAAAAGCACGAGTTGCAATGTTGGCGGCGGGGATCGCCGATGATGAGGACATCAAGAAGACGAAGTTTGGCGAGTTCATGGAGGACGTGTTCAAACCTTGGTACAAAACCCAAGTGAAACCACGCACCTACCGCCAACGGTTAGTTTTGATGAACACCGATTATCTGACTAGGTTCAACGACATTATCATTAACCAAATTCGGCCGATTGATGTGCAACATTGGCAAGTCAGCGTACTCAAAGACTGTAAGCAATCCTATGCGCGTACCATCAACATTATGTTAGGCCAAGTGCTTGAACGTGCTAAGGCGCTTGGTATCATCACTGAAAATCCTGTGCGGATTGTTGGCCTTATCAAAAAGAAGAAAGCAAAAATCCAGTTCTGGACGCAAGCTGACTTTCAAAAGGTACTTGCCAAGACGAACACAGACACGTATACGGGCCGCTTTGATTACACAATGTTGTGGTTCATGTTCATGTCTGGCTTACGTAGCGGTGAAGCACGGGCGTTGAAGTGGACAGACGTTGATCTCGAAGCTAAGACCGTGAACGTCAATAAGACGATGGATTATCACAACCGTAACTGGTTTGAGACGCCAGCACCAAAGACCGCCGCTAGTCGCCGTACCGTGGCTCTTGATGATGATACCGTTGCGTGCTTAGGCGCGTGGCAGGACGCACAAGCGGTAATGGTGAATTCCGAGTGGGTATTCTCACTTAATGGAATTCCGTGCTCCGACCAGCAATTTATCGCCATTGTGGACACTTACAGCGATGCGGCCAAGGTTCAGCGAATTACCGTACACGGCCTCCGCCACTCGCATGTGTCGCTGTTGATCAGCCTCGGTGAAAACCCACTCCAGATCAAAGAACGTCTGGGGCATGAGGACATCGAAACGACGCTCGGCACTTACGGTCATCTCTACCCCAACAGTATCTTTGAAGTCGCAAAAAAGCTCAACGGGATATTCTCCAAGGAGGTGCCCGATGAGCCAAAATAATTTGAAAAGGGTCAAAACTGTGCCACCGTAAAATCGGTGGTGCTAGAAACGTTGATACCACGGGACAGGCGCGAAATGCGCGATTGTTCCCGGGAAATAGCCAGGTGACTTGCGCCGTCTTTGTTTGGCGATAGCCTATTTGAGTAGTGTTTCCAGGGCGGCCGCAAACCGCGGTGTCCAGATATCACGGTACCCCATCATCGTCGGATGGGCATCATCGAGCATGCTGGCAGGTTGGGCGGCCGTCTCTTCGGCCACCGCGGCATCCCCATGCAAGTCGAGGATGGCGAAGTGCCACTTGGCCTGCAACGCGATCAATTTTTCAACTAATTCTGTGTAGTCGGTCTCTGCCGGGTCGCGCAGGCAGGTATAGAACAGCACGGGGCAATCCCAGTGCGCCTTTGCGTACGCCAAAATAAATTCGATGGCACCAATCGTCGTGTGCGGGTCAAACGCGTCGGCGGAAGATCCGTCGGCGATCGCGCCAACCGGGCAGCCCCGGCGGCCATCATTGGTGGACAGCTGAACCACCAGCGCGGCAAAATGCTGGGCGGTCGGAATGTCGCGCTTGAGCCGAGCAATGTAGGAAGCGTCATCCGCATCCGCCAGCGTGGTCCCATTGACCGCCGACTTCACGGCCTCGACGCCATATTGGGCCGCCAAGAAATCCACGTAGGAACGGTCAAGCGACCCCGCACCCAGCGTGATCGACGACCCGAGAAACGCGATCGGCGCACCCTCCAAGCTAGTTCCTAGATGTTTCTCGGCATTTTCCGGCAAAAATTGCGCCGCGTTGCCCGGCAGATCCTTTAGTTCTGTCATTCACCCATCTCCTTGATATTGTCACCATGACTATAGCGAAGAATGGGGATTTTGCAAGCGGTTTCGGCGGCGGCCATGACAACCTTTCGTCTTAGCGATAGAGATACACATACACGTGACTGAGCGTGATACCTAACTGAATATGCACGCCATTGCTAGTGATCACCTGGTGTGTGGCCTGACTGAGCGAACCGGCTAGCGCTTTTTGCAGATCCATCGTCACCGTTTGTGGGTCGGCGCCAAGCGCGCTCGCCATCAGTCCTAATTGCGTGCCGAGCGTGGTGAGCGACTTTTTCGTTTTCAGGAGAGCCGGCGTCAACGAGGCGGTCAGCGTCATCAACTGGTTGTCCCGCACATTAGCCGAGATCGTGATGCCATCTTTGGCAAAAATCGTCTGCGTTCCTGCCCGCAATGCCGGAATCCGCTGTGCTTGTGTCGCAGCATCAGCCTTTGCGTAGGCGCGACGGAGCGCTTGTACCTGTTGCGCAAGTGCCTGTTGCTGGGCGGGCGAAAGCTTGGCCAGCGCCTTTTGACTGGGCTGCGGCGTCAAGACCGCTTTTTGCTGCGCCGGTGTCAGTTGACTGACAGCCAGCGCCTGATCGTATTTGGTCGTGAAGTCCTTGGCGTCGATCAGTGCGCGGGTGGCTTTGACATGGATCGTGTTCGTCTTCCCCGCCGTTTTCACTCGCACGATCTGTGTCTGGGTGGTCACCGGTAGATAAAATTGATACCGACCTTGATTGGGATGTGCGGTGCCCTTGCTGGCAGTTGTCCCGCTTTTTGTCTGGGCAGTCACGGTCACCTTCTGATGCGCTGACCCACTGATCACTGCCACCTTGCCGTGATCACGGTAAGAGACAACAGGCGGGGATGCTTGCCCACAACCGGACAATGTGGCCAGCACGCCGACGACGACTAACCCGCCAATCAATTTTCTAATGCGCATGATCTTCGCCCTCCTTCGCTTTCGGCTTGATCAACACCATTGCACTGACGGCGCCCACCGCCAACAAGCCCGCGATCACAAGACACGCTCGCGCAAAACCATTTTCAAACGCGTGAAAGACGAGGCTGTGGAGGTCTTCAAACAGCTGGGTGCCGCGAAAACCCTTCGTCTGTGGACTCGCGAAGATCTGCTCACCCGCAAACGCACCGGCCTGATGGAGCGCATCGACCAACTGCCCCTTCGCCGCGGGGAGTGGATTCTGCAAAACCGGTGGCAAGGTCGCAAGCTTGGCCAACCCACCGTCGAGCTTGGCCGTGTAGCCATTGCTGGCGGCGATGCCGAGAATCACCACGCCAAACGAGATGCCGACTTGGCGGAAAACATTGAGCACCCCACTGGCCATCCCGACATCCGCTTTGGCGACCGCACCCATCGCGGTGGTTGAGATCGGCGGGTTGACCAGCGCGTTGCTGATGCCAAGCAAAATAAAGCCGAGAAACAGATCCGACCAGGCAAACGGCACCTGCATCTGATGATCGATGGTCAAGATGCCTGCCGTCCCAAAGACTAGCGCCGCACTGATCAACCAGCGACTGCCGATCTTATTCGTGAGAAAACCAGTCAACGGCCCTAAGACCAACGTGAAGACTGAGATCCACAGTAGTTTGAGCCCGGTTTGAAAGGCGGAATAATTCATATAATTTTGCATGAGAATCGATAAGTAGGTGAAGCCCCCATAGATCCCGGCGCCCAGTGTAAAAGCCGCAATGTTGGCTCCGACAAATGGTGCCGAGCGGAAGATCGAGAGCCTGATCATTGGCTGTTGCCCATGCCGCTCAACCGCAATAAAAGCGATCAAGCTGACCAGTGCCAAGCCAAATAGTGAGAGAATACGCCAATCTGTCCAGGCATAGGACATGTGCATCTCTTTTTGAATCAAGGCCAAGATCAGCCCGAACACCATCAAAATACTGAACAGCATTCCTAGCCAATCCAAGTGTTCATCGGCATCGGCGTGACCTTTTTCAATGAAGACCACGCCCATGATCAGCGTCAGAATCGCCACCGGCAGATTGATCAAAAAGATCGCGCGCCAGCCCAGTGAATCCACCAAGGCGCCACCGATCAGCGGACCGATCGAAACGGCCAAGCCGGTGACTGAGCTCCAGATACCCAGCGCGAGGCCGCGCTGCGTCTCCGGAAAAGCCAGCGTCACGATCGATAGCGATAACGACATCATGGCCGCCCCGCCGATACCTTGAAAACCGCGGGCAATATTCAACCATGTGTCGTTGGTCGCCAATCCGCTCAAGAGCGACCCGAGCATAAAGATCACCACGCCGATCAGGAAGACCTGCTTTTTGCCAAAGCGGTCCCCCAGCTTCGAGACTGGCAGGAGCATCATCGCGTACACCAACGTATACGCATTGAGCACCCACTGCAGCGTTGAAAAACTCGTGGCAAAACTCTTCTGAATCTCCGGCAACGCAACGTTTACGATGGTGATGTCGAGCATGCCCATAAACACGGCCAAACAAACGGCGACAAGCACCCACCATTTGCGACCAGTGACTTCTTTCATACGAATCCCTCTTTATATAAGTATTTGTGCGCACGGATGCACATATTGGCGATAAAAAAGGCCTGCTAGCCCAGCAGCGCCTTCATGTTTCTTGCGGCTTCACTGAATTTGTTGATGATCGTCTCATTGGCGACCTTGTAATAGACCTCGCGTCCGTCTTTTCGACGCGTGATCGCGCCAAGCCGATACATCATCTCAAGATGCCTGGAGATGACTGAGCGATCACGGGGAAATTCCTCAGCGATCTGCCCGATCGTCAATTCGCCAGCGCCCGCAAGATAAACGAGCAATTCGGAACGAACCGGGTCACAGATCACCCGGAAGAAATCAATATCAACATTGTCTCTGATCAGTGCGCGGCACTGAGCTGGGTCGTATTTTGCCATTTCCTCACCACCTTCGCCAATTATATGCATGTGCGTGCACATGTCAACAATTATTGACATCAAAGCCGGCCAACTTGAATGCGCGCCCCCTGTGCGAAAGCGAGCTTCGCGCAATATCCCCGTCTCACTTATGATACGGGCTCCCCGCATTGATCATGAACGCGCGGTAGATTTGCTCCATCAAGACAAGCCGCATCAACTGGTGCGGCATCGTCAACTTGCCAAACGACAGCGTATCATTGGCCCGCGTCATCACCGCCGGCGCCAGGCCCAGCGAGCCACCGATAACGAAGGTGATATCGGAATGGCCATACGTGCCCAGGTCCGCGAGCTCCTTGGCGAAGACCTCACTGGGCCGCTGCTTGCCTTCGATCGCGAGGGCGATCACCCAGTCGCGGTCCTTGATCTTTCCGAGGATGCGCTCGCCTTCGACCTCTTTGACATGCGCCATTTCCGCCTCGGACAGCGATTCCGGCGCTTTTTCATCCGCCACTTCGACCAGCTTCACCTTGGCAAACTTGTCGAGTCGTTTCATATATTCAGCGATGCCGTCTTTGAAATATTTTTCCTTGAGCTTGCCAACACCGATCACCGTGATATTCATACAACAGTCCTCCGGGGTCCAGTATAACAGACGATTTGGTGAAAATAGGTCCGCCGATGCCGATACAAAAAATTTACATTCGGCATTTTGTGGGTCAGTTTCCGGAACAAACACGCATGATCGTGCATGAAAGCGTATCAGTCTTGATTTTTGTATGGGCTTTCACAAAACTTGATCCGCCGGCATTTCCGCGATTCCCGAACGTTTCGCTTTACACGAGTTTTACACGCGATACATTGTCAGTACATTGATTTAGGCGCAAACTAGAGCTGTTGAGTCTTTTTGGAGAGTGTAACTATGACCATACTTAAAAACATTGTAAAGGACCGCGTTTTCCAGATCACAGCGGTCCTGACAGTGCTCAGCCTGTTCATTGCGCGGCCGCGTCTTGCCGATATCAACTTCTCCACCCTGTGGTCCATCACCGCGATGATGACGCTGATCCAGATTTTCGAGTACCTTCATGTGCTCGATTACTGCGCGTATCGTCTCACCAGTCACGCCAATGACGCCCGTCAATTGACGTGGATGTTTTTGATTCTTGCCGTCGTGGCTGGGATGTTCTTGACCAATGACGTCACCGTTTTGACCTTAGTCCCGCTTTACCTACGCATCGCTAAAAAATATGACCTGCCGGAGATCTTACCTGTCACCTTGATTGGGATGGCCGCCAACTTCGGCTCAGCCTTCACGCCCTTCGGCAACACCCACAACATCTTCATGATGAATCATTACCAGGTGTCGCTGGGGACCTTTTTTTCCTGGTCGATTCCGCTGCTCATCGCCAGCTTGATCCTGCTGGCGCTGTTTTCGCTGATGGTGAAAAAAACGCCCGTGCCAACTGTGCCTGTTGAAGACATCCACATCATGATGCGGCCGACTGTCATCACCGGCGTGGCCGCCCTCGTGATTTTCGCCGGCGTCTTGGGCTTCTTGCCATCCTGGGTCGGCGCGGTCGTGGCCTTGGTGCTCGCCGCCCTCTTTGACCCGCACATCCTGATCCACGTGGACTACGGCATCGTCCTCACGTTCACCGGCTTCTTCGTGATTGTGTCCGTTCTGCGGCAGATTCCATGGGTCTCCACCCTGATCGCCAGTCTGATGTCCACCGACCATTCCGTTTACATGACCAGCCTGTTGTCCAGCCAGCTCATCTCGAACGTGCCATCGACCATCCTGATCGGCAAATTCACTACCTATGCCGGCGCGCTATTCCTCGGCTCCAACATCGGCGGCCTCGGCTCTGTGGTCGGCTCCATGTGCAACCTGCTTGTTTACAAAGAATACGTCAACTGGGGTAACCACCAGAAAGGCCGCTTCTTCCTCGGCTTCCTGGGCTTCAACTTCTTGGGCCTGCTGATTCTGGGCATCATGGGCTGGTTCATCCTCGATTTTATCTACTGATCGTCAGGCAAAAAATCAGTCGCACCTGCCGCTATGCCGGTGGGTGTTTTTTCGTGCCGGATTCCCCACGCCTTGGCAGCCTGGGACATTAGCCTCCGATTCCCCCCATTCCGTGCGCCATCCACCGCTGTCCGCCCTGCCCAGCCCCCCCAACTGCCACGCGCCAACCGCTACGCAATTGAATTTTTCCCCTGTCAGCGCTAACATTATCGCTATCATCCGCCTTTGCGGAATAAGGAGTCGCCTCACATGACTGAAAATTACATCCTCGCCATCGACGAGGGCACCACCTCCACTCGCGCTTTCATCGTTGACCACGCCGGCCGCACCGTTGCGGAAGCGCAGCGCGAGTTTCCGCAGTATTTTCCCCAGCCCGGCTGGGTCGAGCACAACCCCAACGAGATCTGGAATGCCGTGCAGGCGACCCTCTCCAGCGTGTTCATCGACTCCGGCATTCAACCTAAACAGATCGCCGGCATCGGCATCACCAACCAGCGCGAAACAACGGTCGTGTGGGACAAACTGACCGGCCTGCCCATTCACAACGCGGTCGTGTGGCAATCTCGCCAGACCAACGCCATTGCCGAAGAAATGAAGGAAGATGGCCTTTCCGAGACGATTCACGAGAAAACAGGCCTGATCATCGACGCTTATTTCTCCGCCACCAAAATTCGCTGGATTCTGGACCAAGTGCCCGGTGCCCAGGCCCGTGCCGAGCGCGGCGAGCTGCTTTTTGGCACCATCGACACCTGGCTGGTCTGGAAATTATCCGGCGGCGCCATTCATGTGACGGACTACACCAACGCCAGCCGCACGATGCTTTTCAACATTCACGACCTCAAATGGGACGACGACATCCTGCGCCTGCTGAATATTCCCCGGGTTATGTTGCCGGAAGTCCGCAGCAACGCCGAAGTCTACGGCTACACCGCGCCCGAGCACTTCTTCGGCAGCCCCGTCGCCCTCGCCGGCATGGCTGGCGACCAACAAAGCGCCCTCTTCGGCCAGCTCGCCTTTGAGCCCGGCATGGTGAAAAATACATACGGGACCGGCTCCTTCATCGTCATGAACACCGGCGAAACGCCTGTCATGTCCGCCAACAACCTCCTGACCACTATCGCGTATGGCATCGACGGCAAGATCAACTACGCCCTAGAAGGCTCGGTCTTCGTCGCCGGCTCCGCCATCCAGTGGCTCCGCGACGCCATGAAACTCTTGGCCCACGCCACCGATTCCGAGGATGAGGCGCTCAGCTCGACCTCCCGCAACGAAGTCTATGTCGTGCCTGCCTTCACCGGCCTCGGCGCGCCATACTGGGACGCCGAAGCCCGCGGTGCCGTTTTTGGCCTGACTCGCGGCACCACCCGCGCCGATTTCATCAAAGCGACCCTGCAGGCCTTGGCCTACCAGACCCGCGACGTGGTCGATACCATGTACAAGGATACCGGCATCACCATTCCCGCCCTGCGCGTCGATGGCGGCGCCGCCAACAACAACTACCTCATGCAGTTCCAGGCGGATCTCCTCAACACCCCGATCGAGCGCGCCGGCAATCTCGAGACCACGACCATGGGGGCCGCATTCCTCGCCGGCCTAGCCGTTGGTTTCTGGAAAAATACGGATGAGCTGGCCGCCATCGCCACCATTGGCCGCCGTTTCGAGCCAACTATGCCAGCCGCAGAACGCGAAAACCTTTACGCCGGCTGGCAACAAGCCGTCGCTGCCACCACGATGTTCAAGCACCGATCAGTCGGGGAACAGGAAAACTAAACTGAATCACGCGCCGCTTCCGCTGGAGGCGGCGTTTTTGTGCAGCACGATTGATGCAGCGGCATAGAGGTACGTCCGCTCTAGTCCAGAGACATCTCGGCAAGCTCGGAAAAAAACTGTTTTTTTGAATATATTGCGGAAATATTTTCGCTTTTGTGTATTTGTTGATTTCGGTTTGCCCCGAGATAAGTGCCGATTCAAGACTTACTTTGGCGAAAAAAGCTTCCTTGGTTAAAATTTGCGGTGATTCAAAATCCCCTTCACAGCAGCGTTTCTAGCTCCGTCAAAAAATAATATCAATATCTCGATCACATTTTCCGGCTCCCACTCGCTTAATATTATGTAAGGGTCAGGAAGGTGGGCTCTTACCGACGTCCGGATGAGCATGCCCCAAGTGGAGACTGTCGCATGCATATTCATTCGACTCCATGGGCGATCGGGGGAAACAACACACCAACAGAACACCTGAATGTACAGCAGGCGTTCAGCACCACCCGCACCACGGGAGTCCGGACTCCCACTAGTCTTTCATCGCAATGTCGTGCAGCCCACCTTCGTTTGCAGGAGCTGAATGCGGCCCATCTTGAGAACGACACCCGAATCTTCGGAAGCGGGAAGGTCACCGAAATTCTAAGCCTATATGTCACCCAACTTGCACCAGCGTCCGATATGGCGGCGACGTAAGAACCACCCATGATGAAAGACGAACGGCTTGCGCAAGCAGGTCGTTACCGATGCAACGTCCCCGGCGGCAACGCCACGTCACGCTCTTTGACAGCTGAATAAGTTCTATCGGTATCCACACAAGTGTCGTGCAGCCCACCTTTGTTTGCAGGAGCTGAATGCGGCCCATCTTGAGAACGACGCCTTCTTCTTCGGAAGCGGGAAGGTCACCGAAATTCTAAGCCTATAGGTCACCCAACTTGCACCAGCAATCGATATATGGCGGCGGCACGGATGCCACAAAAGTTTTTCAAAGAGTACTAATCGGCACGCCTCACTTCGTTTCCACTGCAGCGAAGCGAAACGTGCCACCCTCCGACTTGCAGTGGGGTCGGGGGTACATACTAGCCTAATGGGAACCAGAATAAACGAAATTGCAGGCTACATCTACAGCCCACCTCGCTACTGCACAAAAAGACGGCGCATTCGTAGCACCGCCTTCCTTACTACTACAAATCCCTAACCACCCGAAACCCCATATTACTGCTGGCACTTTCCCCGGTGTTCCCATTCCGCGCCGCGATGCGATACCGTTTGCAGTAGCTTTCATGACAGAGAAACGAGCCGCCCTTGGTCGCGTAATCGGCGTCGTCATGCGCCTGGTACTGCGCCCAAAACGCCGGACCGCTGGTTGTCTGAAAATCAGCCAACGGGATGTAGCGCGGATTGACGCACCATTCCCAAACGTTGCCGATCATTTGCCAAAGGCCGTACCCATTTGGGGTGAACGAGCGAACCGGCGCGGTGCCAACGAAGCCATCCGTTTTTTCATTGACCCACGGAAAATCGCCCTGGAACGTGTTGGCCATGTAGGTGCCATCTGGGACTAGCGCGTCATCGCCCCACGGCCATTTGGTGTTGGTGGTGCCGCTTTTTGCCGCGATCTCCCATTCAGCCTCAGTCGGCAAGCGCACGCCGGCCCATTGGCAATACGCCACCGCGTCATTGCGCGAGACCTGCACAACGGGATGATCCAAGCGATTTTCAATGGTCGAATCCGGGCCAAATGGATGGTCCCATGTCGCGCCGCGCACGCCGTACCACCATTCCATGCGGGGCAGCGGCATCGCGTCTTGCTTCGCCGCCTCGCTCATCAACAGGTGGAAGACGTAGCTCCAGCCGATGCGCTCGGAGTCCGTCTGGTAGCCGGTCGCCTTCACGAACGCCGCAAAGTCGGCATTGGTCACGGTGGTCTCGCCGATCTCAAACGGCGCGACCGTCACCGCAGTCACCGGTTTTTCCACGTCCTCGATGAAACCATCATCGGCGTTGGTGCCAATATCATACGTGCCGCCCTGAATCCTGATCATGAGCGTCGCCTCCTTTTCGGAAAAATAATATCACGAAAAATTAGATAGCGAGCAAATAAGCGGGCCAAACCTGGTATGGCAGCGTATACGAACTTGGAATAAGAAAATATAATGACCGCTGGATTTTGATTGCAACTATTTTTGCCATCCGCCATACTAATGAAGGAAAGCGAAATATTAAAGCCACATGACAACGTTGCGGCGAGCTAACATCCTTGTCACATCGTCTTATCATCGTGTCGAAACGCGAAAGTCTATGCTATCATGGCCACAACCAAGTCGATTGGAGGCGTTCACATCACATGAAGAAGAAAATGACAGTCTTTGTCATCCTCTGGGCGGTCGTGACGATCGCGGTCGGCTGGCAGGTGCGCGCCCAGCTCACCCGCGCCAACGAAGCCGAACACGCCATCACGCAAGTCACCAAGGCCACCAAAGCGTTGCGCGGCGCCGATTTTGTCAGCGCGCCGAAAAGCAATCTCGCAGCCGCCTACCTCAACCGTGCGAGTTACACGGCGGGCCAGGCCGCTAAGTTGAAGGCGACCATGACGCCTGCCCAGCAGGCACAACTCGCTACCGCCCAAAAGCAGATTCAAAACGCCGAATTATTCGTCGCGGTCCACACCGAAGCCGAGCAGATTCTGAACACCGACCACGTGATCCGTGACACAAGCTACGACAACACCAACCTGAACAACGCTTTCCAGCGGCTCCAGACTGCGGACAAGACCTACGCCAAGGCTGCGGCCGCCGACGTCAAGCTGGTCGACACCCAGGCGACGGCGCTGGCTGCGATTCGCGCCGCGACCACTAGCGACCCGACCGCCGCCCAACTCGCCGCCGCGAAAAAGGCGATCGAGGCGGTCCCCGTCGCCGCGTTTCGCCAGGCCTACCTCCCCTTGCTCGAGACCCTGACGCCAACCGCGGTCCCCGCGGAAAATAGTGCGGCGCAACAGGCGGCGGCCCCGGCAAAATCAACGACAGCTGAAACGTCCACCGAAGCAAAGACCTCTGCCAAAGTGGCCACGACTGATAAGGTGACCAAGTCTGACGCAAGCGCGGCCACGGCCAGTTCCGGATCCAGCAACACTACCGCCGCGCAGCCATCGGGCGAAGCGGCGGCTCAGTCCTCGTCCGCAACCACCACGGATAAGCAAGCCACTACCACGAGCAAGCCAGCCAAAGACGCAACGGCTACCTCGACGCCGGCCACCGATGCCGATACCCAGAAGAAGCCGGCCCAGGACGATGCGGCCACGGACACCACCGATTCGAAAGACGACGCCGAAGCCACAGAAAAAGGCACCGACCCAGCTGTGATCGGCGAAAACGGCTTGTACGCAACGATGGCCGAAGCCGTTGCCGCGATGAAAGCCGCGCAAAAAGCCGCCGGATCCGATGACCAGGCGACTGCGTATTCTGTCCAGCTTGAAGATGGCACGGTGCATTATACTTGGAGCTGGCTCAAAGATACGATGCCAGCAGACACCACCGACGTCCCGTGACTTTTCATCTTATATTGTTCAATCATCCAGCCTTGTGCTGGATTTTTTTGTGCTTATGACAGGCTTCATACGCCGATATACGCTGATATACGCTGCGTTAATGAGCGCCGGCTTCTGACTGCATCTTTTTCAAGCATATTAATTTCCTCGCACCAGGGTTTTTATAAGTGCGTGGCATCCCCACTAGGGTGAATCCGGTCACGAGAATAGCGGCCAGCGCCAACCTATTTTTCCTGAGGGCACTAAAAAAAGGGTCTAAAATTTTTGGTGTTGATTGTGACAACGCCGGAAGTTTTGGACCTTTTTTGAATAACAAAAAAGGCACCTGGTCTTCCCCGGTGCTATGCTTTAAGC
>NZ_RHOG01000015.1 GCF_003946405.1 Lacticaseibacillus yichunensis
GACGGGCAAACCTATCGTTTCCGGTACAAATTTACTACCAGCACCAAGAATATGGTGGCCTAGTTGAACAGCCACTAAGTACTTTTTGGCGGGTCATGGTCTGATCGTTCCGAGAGCGTTCTCCCATAGGCACCAATCAGAAAATGCAATTATTAATATGCGCACTGCGCAAGGAGGATGTTTCTAATGGAACATGGGACAGTAAAGTGGTTTAACGCTGATAAAGGGTATGGTTTTATCACACGTGAGGATGGCAGCGATGTCTTCGTTCATTTCTCAGCGATCCAGGGCGACGGCTACAAGACGCTTGATGAAGGCCAATCTGTGACTTTCGAAGTTGAGCAGGGTGACCGCGGCGCACAAGCTGTGAACGTTAACAAAGACTAATTGATACGAAATGGCATCGCACACTCGACTTCGGGTGCGCGATGCCATTTTGATTCCGCAAAAATCGGGATGATTCAAGGTCATGAGCAGGTGAGGATTTCACTCATAGATCCGTTTCATCCGGATAGGTCACGCCCCATGCTCGGCGCGCCGCGGTGATGATAGTCATTGTGTCGCGGGTCCAGCGCAGTGTCGGGTCGCTGCCGGTCGTCACCGCGCTGGCCATGTCTTCGATCTCGTAGACAAAGGCCAGACTGTTGTCGCCGGCTTCGATCTGCTGGGTCTTGCCATCCAGGCCGGTGAAGATTGCGGTGGTGGCCCGGCCGTAATCGGTGATCGTCAGATAGCCATTTTCATAAGCGACCACGCCGCGGTTCGGCAGATTGGTCTGAAGCGCCAGAGCAATCTGAGCCTGTTCCTGATGCGCAGTGGTCAGCAGCAGGCTCGAGCGGTCATCGACGCCGGTAGCGGTGGGCACCATTTGCGTGGCGAGGAGGGTCGGCGACTCGGTCATGAAGCGCCGGGCAAAACTCAGCGCATAGATCCCGATATCCAGCATGGCCCCGCCGGCGAGTTGCGGATTGAGCAGGCGGTCTTCTGGGTCATTGGGAACATGGGTGCCGAATGCGACCTGAATCATTTTTGGCCGGCCAAGTTGGTGCGCGGCTTTGAATTCATCCAGCGTCTGATACAGCGGCATGTGATAAATGGTCTGCGCCTCCATCAAGATCAGACGGTGTTGGGCGGCCAGCAGCACCAAGTCATCCAGCTGGGCCTCGTTGAGGGTGATCGCTTTTTCGGCAAGGACATGCTTGCCTGCGTTCAGCGCCGCCTTGATATTGTCATAATGAAAATTGTGCGTTGTCGCGACATACACGATGTCGATCGCCGGGTCAGCCAACAGACTCGCGTAATCTGGATAGGCGTGCGCCACATGGTGTTTGGCCGCAAATGCCGCGGCCCGGCCGTCGTCCTTGTGCGCGGCGACGCCATAAAGCTGTTGACTGGCCGGAAAGACCTCGGCAAAATAGTCGGCGATCCGACCCGTTCCAATAATGCCCCATTTATAACTTGTCATGATCAAACGCTCCTTTGTTTTCGTCCCGTCTATCGTAGCACGCCCGCAACCGCTTGCGGCACTATTTTCTTCAGGCGCGCTTCTGCTACAATATAGAGGAGGTGAGGAAGATGAATGATCAAACATTAGTTGAACTAGCCATCTTAACGACCCAGCAGCAATACGGCGCCAGCAGCACTTATCTGACCGATACGCTGTACATCCCAGTGGGCGCGGTGCTGCGCGGCCATGCCCAGCTGACAGCCAAGCAGCGCGAGAAGTTACGCTTCCTATTTACTGATTACGAGTGGATGCTCGCGCAAAAAATCGCGGTGCTAGCCGCCAGTGACCCGGATATCCGCAATGTGGCGTGGCGCTATCAGGATGCAAAATTGCAGATCGCTAAAAAGTGGCTGACATCGCCGCTTTTGGCCACGAGCTATTCAAAACAGCCCCGCGCCAACGGTACTGTCAGCGTGCACCTGCAGCTGCGCCTGCAATATGGCGACCACGGCTTGGAGGATATCCTGGACTTCGTGGTGTCCAGCCAAGAAGCCAAGCAATTGCAAAACGACAAACTCGATCTGCTGACCTGGACGAACCAGCAGATCGCGGATAATGCGAGTAGTAAATAATTAGCCGCCAGCGCGAAGCCTGAACGCCGGCCAAAGAACTTGCACCAAACCAAAACGGAAAGAGGCGAGACAATGGCGCGGAAGAGTCATCGGAGACATAAATTGAAACTGCCGCGCGTGATCTGGATCTTCTTGCTTCTTTTCATCGCGGCGATTGGGGTGGTGGGCGGCCAGATTTTGAGTCAGCGCGCACAGATTGCCGATGAGGCTCGCGCGCAGTCAGAAGCCACGGCCAAGCAAGAGGCATTTATTTCGCGACTTGCCCCATATGCGCAAGAGCTCCAGCAGGTCTATGGCGTTTTGCCCAGTATCACGTTAGCCCAGGCGATTCTTGAATCAAATTGGGGCACCAGTACCTTGGCGGCCAACTACCATAATCTTTTTGGCATCAAAGGCACCGATCCGGCGACCAGCCGCATCATGACGACCAAGGAATATCAAAATGATCAGTGGGTCACGGTCCGCGCACGCTTTCGTGTGTATGCCAGTGACCAGGAGTCGATGAAAGATCATGCCTTGCTGTTGGTGAATGGCACCGATTGGAATGCAAAGCAGTATGCGGCGGTCTTGGCGGCCAAAGACTATGTCACGGCGGCCAAGGCGCTGCAGACGGCTGGCTACGCGACGGATCCGGATTATCCCAGTAAGTTGATCGCGCTGATTCAGCAGTGGCATCTCGCGCAGTACGACGGTAATTGAGGCGCAACATTGCCTCAGCGCTGGCTGGTGGACAACTGCAGGTCCAATTTTTCCCACAACACCACGACATCGTAAAACAGGAGGCGATCTGATGACAGTTCCGGAGATCATGACTACACTGCGGCAAGACATTGTGCGCGTGCCGAAGATCATGCATGAAGCGCCTGGCCTCAAGGTGCTTGGCCATACAATTCACACGCTGTTGTTCAGCACCGATGTCGCCCTGATTCGCAACACAGATGCCGATGGGGTGATCGCCGTTTATCCGTTCACGCCGCATCCAGCAATCATTCAGGCGATCTGCCAGGTCGCCGACATTCCGGTTTTTGCCGGGATCGGCGGGGGCTTGACCTCGGGCAAGCGCTCGGCAGATATTGGGCTGCTGGCGGAGGCGAATGGCGCGATCGGCATGGTCGTCAACGCGCCGACGACGCTGCGGACCGTTCAGATGATCAAAAAAACGGTCGATTCGCCGCTGGTGCTCAGCGTCGTGGCCGTCAACCAGGAGATCGATGCGTATCTTGAGGCTGGCGTCGCGTTAGTCAATGTGTCGGGCGGCCCGCACACACCCGAAATCGTGGCGCGTTTGCGGCGGCAATATCCGGACTTGCCGATCATTGCGACTGGCGGGCCGACGGATGACTCGATTCGCGCGACGCTGGCGGCTGGCGCAAATGTCCTGACGTACACGCCGCCGACCAATGGGGAACTGTTTCGCCACAAGATGGACCGGTATCGCGAGCAGATTGCCAATGACTCAAAATCCGAATGATCGAAGATTCGCAGCGATGCGGATCTTTTTTTGATTCGCCGGTCAAAACAGGCGGCCGCGCGACTTTCGCTGGAAAATGCCAGAAAATGGTCACGTAAAAAGTCACACATTCACGCTGTTTCGTATTGTTCGAGTGCGTGATTAATGGTAGAATTTGTGAAACTCGAATCTTGAAAAGGGATGTGGCAACGGTGAAGTTATTGGAAGACCGGATCGAAAAGGATGGGCGCGTATTAGGTGAAGATGTCTTAAAGGTGGACAGTTTTCTCAATCATCAGATCGACCCAGATCTGATGGTCGCCTTGGGCAATGAATTCTACGCCCGTTTTAAGGATGAACCGATCACGAAGATCTTGACGGTGGAAAGTTCCGGCATCGCCCCGGCGCTGGCGGCAGGCATGGCGTTTCATGTGCCAGTCGTGTTCGCGCGCAAGCACAAGAGCCTCACGCTCAAGGACAACTTATACACTTCAGAGGTCTATTCGTTCACGAAGAAGACCGCCAACCAGATCGCGATCGCTGAGAAATTTCTTTCCAGCGATGACAAAGTGCTGATCGTCGATGATTTTCTCGCCAATGGCCAGGCTGTTGAAGGCTTGATCGATATTATCGGCCAGGCTGGCGCCACGCTTGAAGGCGTTGGCATCGTCATTGAAAAAACGTTCCAGAAGGGTCGCCAGCTCCTCGATGACCGGCACATCCGGGTGGAGTCACTGGCGCGCATCGCAGCGTTTGAAAACGGCCACGTCGTTTTCGCCCAAGACTAAAGAGGAGGAGTCATGCAAAAATCTGCGGATATCTCGAATCCAAAAGCCGCTGTGCTGGGCCTCCAGCACTTGCTTGCCATGTATTCCGGCTCTGTGCTCGTGCCGATTCTGATCGGTAACGGACTGAATTTTAATGCGGAGCAGATGACGTATCTGGTCTCTATCGATATTTTCATGTGTGGGGTCGCCACGGCCCTTCAGGTATTCGCAAATAAGTTCTTTGGCATCGGCCTGCCAGTCGTCCTTGGCTGTGCGGTCCAGGCGGTCACGCCGCTGATCATGATCGGCCAAAAATATCAGATTCAAACAATGTATGGCGCAATCATCGCCGCTGGGATCTTCGTCTTTTTGATCAGCGGGGTCTTCGCGAAAATTCGGCGGCTGTTTCCGCCATTGGTCACTGGGACGTTGATCACGGTGATCGGGTTGTCGCTGATTCCAGTCGCTTTTCAAAATCTTGGCGGCGGGGATACAGCCGCGAAAAGTTATGGCAGTCTGGCCAACCTGGGTATCGGTGTGTTCACCGTGCTGTTGATTCTCGCCCTCAATGTCTGGGGCCGCGGCTTCATTCGCTCGATCGCGATCTTGATCGGGCTTGTCGCAGGCACGTTGCTCGCAGCGGCCTTTGGAATGGTCAGCTTGACGCCTGTTGCCGAAGCGAGCTGGTTCCATGTGCCAACGCCATTTTATTTTGGCACGCCACATTTTGAGCTCAGCTCGATCGTGACGATGATCTTGATCTCCTTGGTTTCGATGGTCGAAAGCACCGGCGTCTTTTTTGCCCTCGGCGATGTCGTCGGGCGTAAGATCGGCGAAGAGGACTTGAAAAAGGGTTACCGTGCGGAAGGGCTGGCGGTCCTTCTTGGCGGGATCTTTAACACCTTCCCATACACCACATTCTCGCAAAACGTTGGCCTTGTGCAGCTGTCCGGCATCAAGACGCGCAAGCCGGTCATTTACTCAGCAGGCTTTCTGATTCTGCTGGGGCTTTTGCCAAAGGTCGGCGCGCTGGCAACAATCATTCCGTCGCCGGTGCTGGGCGGCGCGATGCTGGTGATGTTCGGCATGGTGGCGGTCCAGGGCATTCGGATGTTGCAACAAGTCGATTTTCATAATGATAAAAATCTGTTGGTTGCCGCGATTTCGATTGGCCTCGGCCTGGGCGTCACAGTGCAGCCAGACATCGTGCAGTTTTTGCCGAAAACGCTGCAACTGTTCCTGTCATCTGGCATTTTGATGGCCAGCCTCAGCGCGGTGGTCCTCAATTGGTTGTTCAATAATAAGGAACCACAGCCTGAGCTTGAGACGGCAGACGGGCTGAACGAACGCGACGACGAGGACGGGGCAGGCGCCGGGGCGACTGAACGCGTTGCGGGCGCCGCGGCACAGGTCGCGCTGCTCGCCGAGACGCCGGATGCGGCGCATCAGGATGTCCCGCAACACACGGAAGACACTAAAGAGCAGTAAAGGAGCGATTTGCGTGGCACAATTCATCGAACCCGGAAGCGTCGTTGGCATCATCGGTGGGGGTGTGTTGGGGTACCGGTTGGCGCTGGCTGCCCGGCGGCTCGGCATGCACACGGTGGTGCTGGCGGGGCAGGGAGATGTCGCGCTTCAAGCCGCCGACATGAGTTTGGCTGGCGAGATCAACAACGAAGAGAACTTGAAGCGCTTGGCCAGTTTGGCGACGGTGATCACGTACGCCGATGAGACGATCGATGGAACCTTGCTCAGTCGCGTGGCGCGGCCGGAGCAGTTGCCATCCGGGACCGACATTTTGGCTGTCACCCAGGACCGTTATCTTGAAAAAGTGTACCTGGATGACTTGAACATGAACATTTTGCCCTATGCCCAGGTGGTCACCCCAAACGATATCGCCAAGGCCGTCGAAACGGTTGGCTTCCCTGCATTGCTCAAGCCGATTCAAAAAGGGGTCGGCGTCGATCAACAATTGCGATTGACACAGCCGCAAGATGTAGAACGGGCAGCTCAGCTCTTGCAGCAGCGGCCTTACATTGTCGAGGCGTGGCTCGATCAGCCGGAAGAGTTCTCCGTGCTGGTGGCCAAGGTCGATGATCAGGTCACTGTCTTGCCCGTGGTGCAGAATTTCTTCGACCATCACCAGTTGACCGCCTCGTTGGTTCCGCCGGCGTGCGACGACGCGGTTCAACAGGAGATTCAACGCGTGGCCGGGGTTTTGGCGAAAAAAATGGCCTACAACGGTGTCTTCGGCGTGGAGCTATTTTTGACGAAAAATAGGACGCTTTATGTGAAGCGTCTGTATCCTGGCCCACAATTGTTCGGGGATGTCCTCGAGCACACGACGGGATATTCGCCTTATGAGCTCCATCTCCGCGCGCTGCTGGGATGGCCGCTGCCAACGCCCGTTGTGACGCGACCAGGCGCCTTATTGCCCCTGCGGCTGGGTGATCGAACCGCCGCAATGACGCAGGTGCAGATCAAACCGGACTGGCAATTCCATTTCTTCCCAGAAGGCGCGTCGCTGATCGGGGAGATCGCGGTGTTCGGCGAGTTGGCCGAGCTCAACAGTAGCATCAACGCCACGGAACATTTTCATATCGGCACTGGAAACTAGGGCACTTGCGAAATGGCGGGACCATCCCGCGGGTTGCCACACCCTGATAGTTGGGTTCCAGCCCGCATGGCGAGGCCATCTAACCGACTCGTGCACTCGATGGCCGAGTGCGCCATCAAGCACCCGAGCCAGGTTAGCTGGCTCGCCATCCCGCGGGTTGCCACACCCTGATAGTTGGGTTTCAGCCCGCATGGCGAGGCCATCTAACCGACTCGTGCACTCGATGGCCGAGTGCGCCACCAAGCACTCGAGCTTGGTTAGCTGGCTCGCCATCCCGCGGGCTTCCACACCCTGTCTTATAATAGGAGGAGAACACACCAATGATCGATCGATACAGTCGGCCAGAGATGGCCAGTGTTTGGACTGAAGAGAACCGTTACAAGGCATGGCTCGAGGTCGAGATTTTAGCGGCAGAGGCCTGGTCGACGCTCGGCGAGATTCCAGAAGCGGATGTCAAAGCCTTGCGGAAAAACGCGTCATTCACCGTCGATCGCATTCACGAGATCGAGGCCGTGACGCGCCATGACGTGGTGGCCTTTACCCGGACCGTCTCCGAGAGCCTTGGCGATGAGAAAAAATGGGTTCATTTTGGCCTGACGTCAACGGATGTTGTTGATACGGCGCAAGGCGCTGTTCTCAAGCAGGCAAACGCGATTTTACGCGGGGACATTGAGGCGTTGCTGACGGTGCTGGCGCGAGTGGCCAAACAGTACAAGCACACGGTCATGATGGGCCGGACCCATGGCGTGCATGCCGAGCCCACAACCTTTGGCCTGGTCGTTGCGACCTGGTACTCCGAGATGAAACGCGATCTGGCGCGCTTCAATGAGGCGGCCGCGGATGTTGAAGCTGGGAAGATCTCTGGGGCGGTCGGCACCTTTGCCAACACGCCGCCAGCTGTCGAAGCCTATGTGTGCGAACATCTCGGCCTGCGCGCCCAAGAGATCTCGACGCAGGTGTTGCCGCGCGATCTGCACGCCCATTACATTGAGATCCTTGGCCTGATCGCGACGTCGATCGAACGCTTTGCGCTTGAGGTACGCCACTTGCAACGGACCGAAGTGCATGAAGTCGAGGAACACTTCAATCCTGGGCAAAAAGGTAGTTCCGCGATGCCGCATAAGCGTAACCCGATCAGCTCGGAAAACGTGACCGGCTTGGCGCGTGTCATTCGCGGATATATCACCCCGGCGCTGGAAGACGTCAGCCTCTGGCACGAGCGCGACATTTCCCACAGCTCCGCGGAACGGATGATTTTGCCGGATGCGACCGGCCTGCTGGATTATATTTTGCACCGCTTCACGGGCATCATTGACACGTTGGATGTTTTTCCCGACACCATGCTTGCGAATATGCAAAAGACGCACGGCTTGATTTTCAGTCAGCGTGTGATGCTCAAACTCATCGAGACCGGCCTCAGTCGCGAGGCTGCCTACGACCTTGTGCAACCAAAGACGGCTCAAGCCTGGGATGAGCACCGCGATTTTCGCCAGTTACTGGAAGCGGATCCGGCTGTCACGGATCGCCTCACGAAGGCTACGCTGGATGATGCCTTCGATTATCATTATCACCTTCGCCATGTCGATGAGATCTTTGACCGGATTGGGCTTGGCGACTGATTCCGCTGATCGACGACGCCAGTGGACGCAAAGAGGGGTCGGAACGATTTTCGTTCCGGCCCCTCTTGATGTATTCAAAGCTTGGTCCTTACAGTGACATGTAGCTGGTTGGCAGGCTCGTTGTGATTGGCAGATCTGCGGGCCAGGTGGTCGTCAACGTCGGGTTGGGGTGCATCTCACTGGAAACCGCGTTGCGCGCCATTTGGTCGGCCCATTCGTTGAATTTGACCCCGGTGTGGCCCCCGACGTTATGGAAATGGACATCGATGCCAGATGCCGCTTGTGGCAGCAATTTTGCATATTCAATGGAAACGGGACTATTTTGGCCCCAGCCATAAGGGGTCGCAACGGTGCCGACATAATCATGCACGAGGTCAACGCGGTCATAGCCGTTCGCCTTCGCCCACTGAATGGCGATCAGCGCGGCATTCAGCTCGCCGGTGATCTGGTTGGAGGTAGAAAATGTGGTGTTGGTGATGGAAAATGCCTGAATCGCGACGCCATCTTTGACCAAGATCACGCCGGAGCCGGAGTTGGCCACGCCTTTTGTGAAGGAGCCATCGATGAATGCGAACAGCCCTTTGGTGTGGTCAAAAGGACTGAAGAATTCTTTCAGCTGAGGACTGTTGACGAACTTGTCGGCCTCGGCTTTTTGCGACTGCGTGAAGCTTTGGATGATCGTGTTGTTCTTGCCATCGCGACTCGTTGCCTTTAATGCCTTGATCTTCGCCTGACGTGCCGGGTTGCTTGGAAAAAGTCCGGTGAAGTTCTCCCCAGCCAGTGCATAGTAAAATGGTTTCTGTGCCATTGTGTGACCTCCCAGAATTTAACTTGTTTGATGGGTCAATTATACCTGATATTAACTATTTTTCGAGGATTTTGAACAGTGTCTGCGCGTGCCGCTTTTTTCTTATATCTAGCCTAGTTGCTCGACCATCCCGCGCACCTGCGCACCTTAATCGGGCTCCGGTGCGCATGAGTGAGACGTCTAACTGTGCTGTGCACTCGGTGGCCAAGTGCGCCACCAAGCACCCAGCCCAAGTTAGCCGTTCACTCATCCCGCGCACCTGCGCACCTTTAACTGGGCTCCGGTGCGCATGGCGGAAGCATCTAGGCAACTCGTGCACTCGATGGCCAAATACGCCATCAAGCGCACGAGCCGACCTAGCTGTTCCACCATCCCGCGCACCTGCGCACCTTGTTTGTTATACTATGGTGAAGGAGCTGATGGTGATGACGAAGATCAGTTTACAGACGCCGGTGCGCGAACTTGTTCAAGCGCATCCGGAGGTCGTGCCGGTGATGGTCAAGATGGGCCTGTCCGGGGTGACCGATCCGGCCCTACTCAACACGGTGGGCCGGTTCATGACACTTGAAAAGGGTGCCCGCATGAAGCACATCGCGCTGGCTGACTTACTGGCGGCGCTGACTGCGGCAGGATTTGAGGTGGAAAATAATGACTGAGACACATGCGACTGATAGGCAAAAAAAAATCGTGGAAATTCTTCAGATGCTGCACCAAGGCGGCAGTTTTGAGGACGCGAAAAAGATCTTCGACGAGACATTTGACGGCGTGGATGTTGCCGAGATCACAGGCGCAGAGCGAGAACTGATTGCCAGCGGCCTGAACCCGATGGAGATTCAAAACCTCTGTAATGTCCACGCGGCTGTTTTTCGCGGCAAGATCAATGACCATGCAAAAACGCCGATGGAAGAGACCCCAAGCCATCCCGTTCAAGTGATGAAGCTTGAAAACGTGGTGTTGGAGAGCCTTCTGAACGATGAGCTTTTACCGAGCCTGAAAAAATGGCAACAACAAGACCCCGCACAACCGGCCGGCCCAGATGATGCGATCTTACTCGCCCGGATCAATAACGCGCTGGCTGATCTAACAACCATCAATAAGCATTATCAGCGGAAAGAGAATCTGATTTTCCCGTTGATGGACAAATATGGCATCACCGCGCCGCCCAAGGTCATGTGGGGCGTTGATGACGAGATTCGCGGCTGGATCAAAGACGCCCAACAACTCGCTTCCGCACCGGTCATCCCGGATCGCTATGCAGTCGAGGCGGCGATTCAAAAAGCGGCCAAAGAAGTCGACGAGATGGTCTTCAAAGAAGAGGAGATCATGTTGCCGATGGTGCTTGAAGTCTTCACTCCAAGCGACTGGGGCATGATCGCCAAAGAATCGGACCCGATCGGCTAAACCCTGATCCCAGACCCGCTGCCGTGGCAGCCGACCGCAGAGGAGCTGGCCCAACAACCAAAACCATCCGCGCTGGCCAAGGAGCTCAACGAAATGGCCCAGCAATTGGCCGATAGCCAGCAATTGGGCTCTGCACGGCAAAATCAGACCTCAGAGCGCGATGTGATCAATGCCATTCACCAGGATACCCCGATGCCGGTGGCGCCGCCTGAAGTGATGGCAAAATTGCAGGCGGCCAAGGCCGCAGACGCTGGCGCAATGACCACTCGTGCGCCACTTGCGGCCGGGGACAGCAACGCCCCGCGCATCAACGTCGCCCGGCCAGCCCAGCAACCAGCCGCCCTAGCCAGCGATGCGACATCTGGCACAGAGGAAGGCCGCATCGCAATCGATGGCATCAACCCAGCCAAGATTCTCTTGCCGACTGGGAGCTTTGACTTGGATCAGCTGACCAACGTCTTGCGCCTTTTGCCGCTGGACCTGACATTTGTCGACAACACCGACACTGTGCGCTGGTTCTCAGACTCTGGCAGTCGCGTCTTTCCGCGCACCACAGCCGTGATCGGGCGCTTGGTGCAGAACTGCCATCCGCCAAAGTCTGTGGACAAAGTCGAAAAGATTCTCGCTGATTTTCACAGTGGCAAGGAGACTCACGCCGATTTTTGGATCGACATGCACGGTAAAATGGTTTACATCCGCTATTTTGCTATCACCGACCCAAGCGGCCACTATCTCGGCTGTCTCGAAGTCACGCAAGACATCACAGGCATCCGCGCCCTAGAAGGCGAAAAACGCTTGTAGCAACGAACGGCTTCACAGAGTGCGATAATCTGTGAGGCCGTTTTGCTGTATAAGTTGTGTAAAGCTAGACCGGTTTCTCGCAAGGTTTTGGTTGACCAGGGAGGAAAATCACGTTCTTAAGAATAGTCAAGGTGCGCGTTGTGCATTATTGGGAGGCGGCATCTAAGTTAATGTGGACTGATTGGGCTGAATATAAGGGTAGGCTTTGGCCAGAAATGGCTCAGCCCCTCGTCGTTGTAAGCTTTATGACCGCGACCTCTGCGGGCATAAAGTTACTTGTCCGCACTACTCCGGTCGCCGGCCGTTTATGGCCAGAGCATACCCGGGGCGTTACAGTTTAGTCCAGTCCACCACGCTGGCTCGCTACCGACCAAGTGCGGTTTCTGGTACAATGGGAAGGACTCAAACGCGTTTTAGAAAGGACGTTATCAATGCCAGCACCGATGCTTAAAGGAATGAACGACAAACAAACAGAAGCGGTCCTCGCCACTGAAGGACCGGTCCTCATCATGGCAGGAGCTGGCTCCGGGAAGACGCGGGTGCTGACTCACCGCATCGCTTATTTAATAGAAGAAAAAAACATTAACCCATGGCGCATCTTGGCTATCACCTTTACCAATAAGGCGGCACGCGAAATGAAAGAACGTGTCGGCAAGCTTCTCGATGCCGAGCTTGCCCAAGACGTGTGGGTCTCGACCTTCCATGCGCTCTGCGTGCGAATCTTACGGCGCGATATTGAAAAACTCGGCATGAGCCGCAGCTTCACCATCGCCGATCCCGCCGAACAGCGCACGTTGGTCAAACATATTCTGAAGGATCTGAATCTCGACCCGAAGCGTTTTGATCCAAAGGCCTTGCTCAGCGCGATCTCCAATGCGAAAAATGACCTGCTGACCCCAGAGGACTATGCAAAAACGGCGTCCTCGCCTTTTGCCCAAACGGCGGCCATCGTCTACAAAGAATATCAAAAACGGCTCCGCGGCGACCAAGCCATGGATTTTGATGACCTGATCATGCAGACGATCGTGTTGTTCCAGCAAGACCCAGAGACGCTGAAGTTTTACCAAAACAAATTTCAATACATTCACGTCGATGAGTATCAGGACACCAACGAAGCCCAGTATCAGCTGGTGCACCTGCTGGCCGACCAGTGGCAGAATCTGTGCGTCGTCGGGGATGCCGACCAGAGTATCTACGGCTGGCGTGGCGCGAACATGCAGAACATCCTGGACTTCAAGAAGGATTACCCCAAGGCGCAGGTGATCTTGCTGGAGCAGAATTATCGTTCGACCAAGACCATCTTGGGCGCGGCCAATGATGTGATCAAAAACAACACCAAGCGCCAGGTCAAAACGCTGTGGACGGAAAATAAATCCGGTGAAAAGATCACCTATTATCGGGCCCAAAGCGAAATGGATGAGGCTTATTTTGTCATCCGCAACATTGAAAAACAGATGCGGGAGCACCATCGGCGATTTGGCGACTTCGCCATTTTGTATCGGACCAATGCCCAGTCTCGCACGATTGAGGAAGCGTTCATCAAGAGTAGCATTCCTTACAAGATCGTTGGCGGCCACCGGTTCTACGATCGCAAAGAGATCAAGGATGCGCTCGCGTATTTTCGCCTGGTGGTCAATCCGGACGACGACATGAGTTTCAATCGCATCGTCAATGAGCCCAAACGCGGCATCGGCAATGGCAGTCTGGAAAAATTGCAGGAATTTGCCAACCAGAATAACTGGTCGCTGCTCACCGCCGCGCAAAACGCCGAGCTGTCGAATATTGGTGGCCGCGGGCGCCAGGCACTCAGTGATTTTGGCTTCATCATCAAGCAATTGCAGGCAAAAAAAGAGGCCGGCAGTGTTACGGACTTGATGCAGGCGATCTTGACGGATACCGGGTATCTTCCGGCGCTGCAGATGCAAACGGAAAGTGTCGAGGCCGAGACCCGCGTCGACAACTTGAACGAATTGTTGTCGGTGACGCAAAATTTTGACAGCCGTTATGAGCCTGAAGACGAAGACAGCGATATCGATGCGGACTTTTTGGCCGAGTTGTCGTTGCTATCGGACCAAGACGAGATCGAAGAGGAAGCCCAAGAGGTCACCATGATGACGCTGCATGCGGCGAAAGGGCTGGAGTATCCCGTGGTGTTCCTCGTTGGCATGGAAGAGGGCATCTTCCCGCTGAGTCGCGCGGCCATGAATGAAAGTGACCTCGAGGAAGAGCGTCGCCTGGCGTATGTCGGTATTACCCGAGCCAAGGACAAGCTGTTTTTGACCAACGCTTATGCCCGCATGTTGTATGGTCAGCGGCAAAACAATCCGGAGAGTCGCTTCATCGCGGAGATCGACGAGGGCCTGCTGGAAACGGCCGGCAGTGCGGCGGCTCCGCGGACTGGGGTACCGTTCGTTGATCGGACGCGCGAAGCCGTGACTCCGGTGTATGGGGTGCATAGCCGCGAAACGGTCAAGACGCGCGGCGCCAAGACCGTGGTCACCCATTCGGTCGCACCGCAAACGCATGCCGGGCAAACCAGCTGGGCGGTTGGTGACAAGGTGGCGCACCGCAAGTGGGGAGAAGGCACCGTGGTCCGGGTGGCTGGGACAGGCGACGACCAGGAACTGGACATCGCGTTTAAGGCGCAAGGCATCAAACGGCTGTTGGCCGCCTTTGCGCCGATCGTGAAGGCCGAATCTTAGGAGGAACGAGCGATGGCAGAGCAAGCAAAAAATGATCACGAAGTCGCAGCCGCCAAAGTGCGCGACCTTGTCACTCAGCTCAATGGCTGGCGCACGCAATATTACGATCAGGACGCGCCAACGGTAGAGGATCATGTTTACGATGAGACCTACCGCCAGTTGCAGGATCTTGAAGCAGCTTATCCGGACCTGATCACGCCTGAGTCGCCGACCCAGGCCGTGGGCGGCACCCCAAGCGGCGATCTGCCAAAGGTCCCGCATCCGATTCCGATGTTGTCCATGGGGGATGTGTTTTCCCTGACCGAGTTGAAGGATTGGGCGCAGCGGCTGGAAGCTGGCGTGGACACCCCGGTGGCGTATAATGTCGAGCTCAAGATCGATGGCCTTTCCCTGTCGCTTGTGTATGAGCAGGGCCGCCTGGTGCAGGGCTCGACGCGCGGCAATGGCCGCATCGGCGAAGATGTCACGGCGAATGTACGGACCATCGCATCGGTGCCCCAAACCCTGCCGGAGCCACTGGACATCGAGGTGCGCGGGGAATGCTACATGCCCAAGGCCGCGTTTGCCACGCTCAACGCCCAACGGGAAGCCGACGGGGCGCCGACCTTTGCCAATCCGCGTAACGCTGCGGCCGGGTCACTTCGGCAACTCGATTCCAAGGTGACCGCCAGTCGGCAACTTGACACTTTCATGTATACGGTGATCGACCCAGAACGCTTTGGCATCGCCACCCAGCACGAGGCGCTCGCGTTTATGGCCAGGCTGGGTTTCGCCACGAATCCGACCGCAATCGTTGCCGAAGATCTGAACACGATCGACGATTACATTACAGCCCAAACCGCCGACCGCGACAGTTTGGCTTATGGTATCGATGGTATTGTCGTGAAGGTCAATGACCTCGCGCTCCAGGAAGAATTGGGCAACACGGTGAAGGTGCCGCGCTGGGAGATCGCGTATAAATTTCCCGCTGAGATCGCCAAAACCGTGGTGCGCGATATCGAATGGACGATTGGGCGCACGGGGGTCGTCACCCCAACAGCCGTGATGGATCCCGTTGCGCTGGCAGGGACGACGGTCAGCCGCGCGACGTTGCACAACGCCGACTTGATCGCTGCCAAGGACATTCGCATTGGCGACACCGTGCTGCTTTACAAGGCCGGCGACATCATTCCTGAAGTGTCGGAAGTGGTGCTTGCGGACCGGCCAGCGGCAAGCGTGCCGGCTGCGGCGCCGACCCACTGTCCGTCTTGCGGGGAGCCGCTCGTTCATTTGGATGAGGAAGTGGCGCTGCGCTGCGTCAATCCGCGCTGCCCGGCGCAGGTGCAGGAACAGCTGACCCATTTTGCCTCGCGCAATGCGATGAATATCGACGGCCTCGGTCCGAAGATCATCGGCCAATTGCTGGCAAAAAAGATGGTCGAAGATGTGGCGGATCTTTATCAATTGACCGAACCGCAATTGTTGACACTTGAAAAATTTAAAGAAAAGTCCGTTAATAATTTGTTAAAGGCCATCGATGCGAGTCGGCAAAACTCCCTTGAACGGCTACTATTTGGGTTAGGGATTCGCCATGTTGGCAGCAAAGCCGCGCAGTTGTTGGCGGCACAGTTCGGCGACATGCCAACACTGATGGCGGCCGACGAAGCGACGATCGCCGACGTGCCAAACATCGGGCCAACGATCGCGGCAGCCCTGGTGACCTATTTTGCCAGTGCCGGCGCCCAGCAGTTGATCGCCGAATTGACCGCGGCCGGGGTGAACATGGCTTACACGTCAGGCGCTGTGACGCCAATCGCGATGGATAGTTTCGTGGCTGGAAAAACAGTGGTGATCACTGGCAAGTTTTCGGCGTTCAGCCGGCCAGACCTGACGAAGCGGCTCGAGTCGTTGGGCGCCAAGGTGACTGGGTCAGTCTCCAAGAAGACGGATCTGGTGGTGGCCGGTGACGACGCCGGCTCCAAGTTGGCCAAGGCACAGACGCTGTTAGTGCCTGTGATGAATGAGACAGAATTGATGCAGAACCTGGAAAAGTGAGGCTTATTGATGAAGCGTTTTTGGATGGCGGTGACGCTACTTTTGACCGCTGGCGTGCTTGGCGCGTGCAGCAATCTTGGATTCAATGATTCAAGTGAAAGCACGGCGAGCTCTGGCACGAAAACAGCGACCTACCAAACGACAGGAACCGTGGACTCCGGCATGTACCAAGGGGTGATCAAAAACGGGCGCTACCAGACCAGCAAAACGCGCGGGCTGGCCACGTCGACGAACACCCAAAGCGGGACCTATAACATCAAGAGCATGGAAAACGGGCTGCTCGATCTGGCCAAAAAACAATTTTCCACGTCGAAGTATGTCTTCCAAGAAGGCCAGCTGATCACCGAAGCAACTGCGGAAAACTGGCTGGGCCGGAAAAGTAAGGACAACGCCAATGGCCTCAATCCGGCCAGCAATGGCAAGCTCGATGAGGACACCCGTGCGCCGATCTACCTGCAAACGTTGCTTGAACAGGATTTTATGACCCAAAGCGGCAGCAAGCTCCAGCTCGGCGGGATCGCGATCGCGCTGGGCATGAACGAATACGATTACTACCAGAAGGTCAAATACGGCGCGACGTACACCACGCATATTAGCGATGCCAAGCTCGTCTCAGAAGGCGAAAGCATGGCGGCTGAGATCGTGGCGCGGCTCCGGCGACTGTCAGGGGTCGGCAAAAACGTCCCGATTCTCGTCACACTGTATAAAAATGCCGGATCAGACGCCCTGGTCGGCGGGACCTTTTTCCGCTCGGTCTTGTCCACGAGTGGCAGTGACCTCGGCAAATGGTCGACCATCGATCAGCAAAATGAGACACTGCCGACCGTGAACAATGCAAAGCCGCTCGACAGCAATGTCTCGACTGATTTCTCGGATTTTTCCGAACAGATTGAGAATTTCTTCCCGACGCTGGCCGGGGTCACGGCTCAGGCGCATTATCAGGATGGGTCGTTGGCTGGGCTCAACATCTCGATCAACACCCAGTTTTACAGTGAAACCGAGATCATGAGTTTCACCCAGTATGTCGCGACCACCGCGCAGAAATATTTGCCTGATGGCGCGAAGATCGAGATCACGATCGCCTCGACGGCTGGGACTCAGGCACTGATCACACGTGAGGCAGGCGCCAAGGGATTTTACACCCATGTGTTTGGAAGCTATTGATTTATGTTAAACTCATAATGGTTTCGCGCAGAAACAGGGCTTGCCGTCATGCGCGGCGGCCCTGTTTTGCCAATTTAAGCGAAGAAAGTAGGGAGCACATGATCACCAAAGATAGTGTGGCACATGTTGCCGATCTTGCCCGCCTCAGTTTCACGGACGACGAGCTTGAGCAATACACCAGTCAGCTCGACGAGATCTTGAACATGGTCGACCAACTGGCAGAAGTTGACACGGAAGGCGTGGCGACCACCACGCAAAGCGTCCATCTGGAAAATGTGATGCGCGCGGATGTCGCCGTAGCCCAGGCCGACTTGACGCCGATTCTGGCCAATGTTCCGACGCATAAGGGAACACTGATTCAGGTGCCGGCAATCATCGACAAGGAGGAGGACTAAGCGTGGATTTTTTCAAAAATGATCTTTCTGCACTGCATGATCAGCTCGCAAGCGGCGAACTGACGGCTTCCACCTTGACGGATGAGACGCTGGCGGCCATTCACGCGCACGATGACGTCGATGCGTTTTTGGCGCTGAACGATGACGCGGCAAAGGCCCAAGCCAAGGCGCTGGACGAAGCCGGCACCTTTGCGAGCCCGCTGGCTGGTCTGCCGATCGCAATCAAGGATAATATCGTCACCAAGGGCCTGACCACCACGGCCTCCTCGAAAATTCTGGGGAATTTTGTGCCACCTTATGACGCCACGGTGATTGAAAAACTCAATGCCGCCGGGGCAATCAATGTCGGCAAGACCAACCTCGATGAATTTGCCATGGGCTCGTCCACCGAAAATTCGGCCTTCAAGGTCACCAAGAACGCCTGGGATCACACCAAGGTGCCGGGTGGTTCGTCAGGTGGCTCAGCGGCAGCCGTTGCCTCTGGCCTGGTACCCGCTGCCTTGGGTTCCGATACAGGTGGCTCGATTCGCCAGCCCGCGGCGTTCAATGGCATCTTCGGCTTCAAGCCAACATACGGCCGCGTGTCGCGCTGGGGGCTGATTGCTTTTTCATCAAGCCTGGACCAGATCGGCACGTTGACCCGCACGGTGAAGGACTCCGCGCTGGTGCTCAATGTGATCGCCGGCCATGATGACAAAGACGCCACCACCGCCGAACAGCCGGTTCCGGATTTCACGGCCAAGATCGGCCAAAGCATCAAAGGCATGAAGATCGCCTTGCCGACCGAATATCTCGGCGAAGGTGTTGATCCGCAGGTGGCCGACCAGATTCGTAAGGCCGCCGATCAGTTGCGCAGCCTGGGGGCAACGGTGGATGAAGTGTCCTTGCCGCACACGAAATATGCGGTGCCGACGTATTACATCATCGCAAGTTCTGAGGCCAGCTCGAACCTCCAGCGTTTTGATGGCATTCGGTATGGGTTCCGCGCCGAAGATGTCAAAAATCTGAAGGATGTTTATGTGCGCTCGCGCTCTGAAGGCTTTGGCCCAGAAGTGAAGCGCCGTATCATGTTGGGGACCTTCAGTCTGTCCGCCGGCTTCTATGACGCCTACTTCAAAAAAGCCGCGCAGGTGCGGACGTTGATCACGAATGATTTTGCCAAGGTATTTGAAAATTACGATCTGATCATCGGCCCGACCACGCCGACCACGGCCTTTACGATCGGGGAAAAAGTGACAGATCCGCTGACCATGTACATGAACGATATTTTGACGATTCCGGCGAACCTCGCTGGGCTGCCGGCTGCGTCTGTTCCTGCCGGGTTTGTTGACGGGATGCCAGTGGGGCTGCACATGATCGGCAAGCATTTTGACGAGCAGACGATTTATCAAGTCGCCGCCGCCTTTGAAGCTGCGAATGATTATGTCGCTCAGATTCCGGGAGGTGCGCGTTAATGAATTTTGAAACGACCATCGGACTAGAAGTCCATGTGGAATTGAAGACCAAGTCGAAGATGTTTTCGCCGTCGCCGGTCAGCTATGGCGCCGAGCCCAACGTCAATACAAATGTGATCGATTGGGGCTACCCGGGCGTTTTGCCGAGCATCAACCAGGGCGCTTACAGCCTGGGGATCATGGTGGCCTTAGCGCTGCATGCCGACATCGCGCACTGGACGCATTTTGACCGGAAGAACTATTTTTACCCGGATAATCCAAAAGCTTACCAGATCACCCAAAGTGAGCAACCACTGGCCACGAATGGCTGGATCGAGATCGAAGTTGATGGCAAGAAGAAAAAGATCGGCATCGCGGAGCTTCATGTCGAGGAAGATGCGGGGAAAAACCAGCATGAAGATGATGGCTACTCCTATGTCGATCTGAACCGGCAGGGCACACCTTTGGTCGAGATCGTCTCAAAGCCAGACATCGCCAGTCCGGAAGAAGCCTATCAGTATCTTGAACAGCTACGCCAGCTCGTGCAATTCACCGGCGCCTCTGACGTCAAGATGGAGGAAGGCTCGATGCGGGTGGACACCAATCTGTCTGTTCGTCCCGTTGGCCAGGATCATTTTGGCACGAAGACGGAGATCAAGAACCTGAACTCCTTCAACCATGTGCGCGATGGGCTCGCTTATGAGCAGCAGCGCCAGATTCAGACGCTGATGGCTGGCGGCGCGATTCGCCAGGAGACCCGGCGCTGGGATGTGGACAAGAAGGAAACGATCCTGATGCGTGTCAAGGAAGGGGCGGATGATTACCGCTACTTCCCTGAGCCGGACCTGCCGCCGATTCATGTCACTCAGACCTGGATCGAAAAGGTCGCCGCGCAATTGCCAGAGGCTGCGGCCAAGCGCCGTGAGCGGTATGTGAGTCAGTGGAATATTCCCGCCTATGATGCCGGGGTGCTCACACTGACCAAGGAAATGGCCGACTTTTTCGAAGCAACTGTTGCCTTGGGGGCTGATCCAAAATTGGCCTCAAACTGGCTGATGGGTGAGGTCTCCGGTTATCTGAACGCCAATCATTTGGAACTGGCGCAAGTGGCCCTGACCCCGGCGCATTTGGCGAAAATGATTGCGTTGATTCAAGATGGCACCATTTCCAGCAAGATCGCGAAAAAAGTCTTCCAGGAGATCATCGCCAACGACACGGATCCGGAGCAATGGGTCAACGATCAAGGGCTCATTCAGCTGTCCGACCCGGCAAAATTGACCCCGGTCATCGACGGCGTGCTCGATGCCAACCAGCAGAGCATTGATGATTTCAAGGATGGCAAGGATCGTGCGATCGGCTTTTTGGTCGGCCAGATCATGAAGCAGACGCATGGCAAGGCTAATCCAAAAGTGGTCAATCAGCTGTTGATGGCTGAGATCAAGAAACGCTAACGGAGGGCACCTGACGATGACACAGCGTGCACGTTTGATCTATAATCCGACAGCCGGCAACGAGGGCATGACTCGTTACGTGGCTGAGATCTTGAATGTGCTGGAAAGTGCCGGCTATGAAGCCAGCGCCTTTCAGACAACGCCGGAACCATTTTCGGCCAAAAAAGAGGCGTCCCGGGCGACCGAAGACGGGTTTGACCTCGTGGTTGCGGCAGGCGGCGACGGCACCATTAATGAAGTCGTCAATGGCATCGCGCCGCATCAACGGCGGCCGAAAATGGCCATCATTCCGGCTGGGACGACGAACGACTATGCCCGCGCCTTGAAAATTCCGCGGGAAGATCCGGTCGCGGCGGCGAAGGTCGTCGCATCCGGCAAAACGCTACGGATGGACATTGGCCAGGCTAATGATACCTACTTCATGAACATCGCAGCTGGCGGGCTGCTCACCGAGCTGACCTATGCCGTACCATCAGAATTCAAATCGATCTTCGGCTATTTTGCCTATGTCATGAAAGGCGCAGAAATGTTGCCAGCGGTGCGGCGCTTCCCGTTGCACTTGGAATACGACGAAGGCACCTATGACGGCCCGGCAAGCATGTTTTTGCTGGCGATGACCAACAGCATCGGCGGATTCGAGCAGATCGTCCCGGATTCCGCGCTGGGCGATGGCAAGTTCTCCCTGATCGTGGTAAAGACCGCGAACATGGCCGACATTCTGGTCCTGATGGGAAAAGTGTTGACCGGTGGCCGGCATGTCGATGATCCGAATATCATCTACACCAAAACGCGTGTGCTCAAAGCCGCGCGCGGGGATGGCGATGAAATGAAGATCAACTTGGATGGCGAATACGGCGGCTCGGCTCCGATGACCTTCACCAACCTGAAGCAGCACATCGAGATGTACGCCAACGTGGACGAAATTCCAGCGGCGGCGCTCGGTGGCGCAGCGGATCACGTCAAAGAAGTCGAAACAATTGCCCATCAAGACATCGACGGCGATGGCAAGATCGGCATCAAATAGCACACGGAAAAGCGGCGAAGCGATTCGCTGCTTTTTTGATTCTGGGCGGAAGGACTCGATGTAGACTTCGACAAGACCAGTGCACATCTTTCCTGTTGCATGAAGTCAAACTAGAGTCCGTATAATCTATGTTGGCAACTTGGCCGTTAATGGTGTTGAGCTGTGACAAAAGAACCTGCAGAATGTGCAAGGGGGGGGCGAGATCTTGGCCGAAGTTGATACGATGAACTACGTGAGGGTGGACTATGGCCAGAAATGGCTCAGCCCCCTCGTCGGTGTTAGCGGCTCTGCCGCTTACACCGAAAGTGAGCTTTAAGACCGCGCACTTTGCGGGCTTAAAGTCACTTGGGAGCGTTCCAGCCATTTCTGGCCATAGCCCACCCGGGCTTTATTACAGACTTGCAAAGCAACACTGCTGTCGAGTCTTCGCCCTCTAGCGTCGTACACGCAATTCTGGTACACTGGACGGGACTTTAGGCAGACTAATTAGGAGGCAGCAACGTGCAGACACCGGTGCAAAAAAATCAGGAACTGACCGTGACGATCGCGGATCTCACATATGAAGGCATGGGCGTCGCCAAGATCGACGGCTACCCCTTATTCATCGAGGACGCCTTGCCCGGCGAAGAAGCACGCATTCATGTGTTGAAGGTGCAAAAACAGTACGGCTTTGCCAAAATGGTGACGCTACTCAAGGCGTCGCCGGACCGTGTGGCACCGGTGGATGCGGCGCTCACGCAAACGGGCATCGCGCCGCTTCAACACTTGGCGTACCCCGCTCAACTCCAATTCAAGCAACGCCAGATCGAGCTGCTCTATCACAAGGCTCATTTGGATGATATTCCGGTATTGCCGACGCTGGGTATGGCGGACCCGACCCATTACCGCAACAAGGCACAGATTCCGGTGCGCGAGATCAACGGGGTGCTGGAGACTGGTTTTTATAAGCGGCGCTCACATGAATTGGTCCCGATGACCGATTTTTACATTCAGGACCCATTGATCGACCAGGCTGTCGTCGTCGTGCGTGACCTACTGCGACAATACGGGGTGTCTGGCTATGATGAAGCGCGTGATCACGGGTTGGTGCGTCACATCATGGTGCGGCGCGCCCGCGCAACCGGCGAGATGATGGTCGTCTTGATCACTCGCAACTGGGCGGTGCCGCATCTGGCCGAGCTCGTGGCTGGTATCACAGAGGCCTTGCCGCAGGTCGTTTCGGTGATGCAGGACCTCAATGCCAAGCGCACGAACGTGATCATGGGCAATGAGGTCAAAGTGTTAGCCGGCCGCGACTATATTGAAGATGAGCTGTTGGGACACCGATTCCGAATTTCCGCGCTCAGTTTTTACCAGGTCAATCCCCAGCAGACCGCAGTCTTGTATCAGACCGCGATCGATGCAGCGGCGCTGACAGGGGATGAGGTCGTGATCGATGCGTATTCCGGTATCGGGACGATCTCGATCGCGCTGGCCGAGCACGCGCGGCGCGTTGAAGGGGTTGAGATCGTGCCAGCTGCCGTCGCTGATGCGCGTCTGAATGCCAGTCTTAACGGGCTCACCAACGTCCAATTCACCGTTGGCAAAGCCGAAGAGGTGATGCAGACCTGGCAGGCGCAGGGCATGAAGGCGGATGTGTTGATGGTGGATCCGCCGCGTAAAGGCCTTGCACCAGAATTTTTGGCGGCTGTGGGTCAGATCCTGCCGCCAAAAATGGTGTATATTTCCTGCAATCCGGCGACGCTGGCCCGTGACTTGGTCGAGCTCCGCAGTTTTGGCTACACGGCGCGCAGCACCCAGCCGGTGGATATGTTCCCGCAAACGACACACATTGAATCCGTCACCGTTTTGACGCTGAGTGATCAGGCCGCGGAGTAGGGGAAAATTGTTTACTGAAGAACAAAGGAGTGGGTCACATGGTTCAAGTTGCGATTCAGGATATTGTGGATGCCATCGGGATGACCGGCACCGAGGATCAATATTATCTTGATCTGGGTACCGGCGACCTGCTATTTTATTCAGACATGGCCGCGGATGAAGATGATGTTCAAGAGCGGCTCGAGGCGGGGGATGACCAGTTATTGCCATTGCCTGATCTGTATGAGATCAACGATTATGCGACAATGTCGGCCTTTGTCGACAGGCAGGACGATCCGATCAATGCCGAGTTGGCCCGTGCGATTCAGGGCCGCGGGGCGTTTCGCCGGTTCAAGGATGAGGTCATCCGCCTCGGCGTTGCTCAAACCTGGTATGCGTTTGAAGCGGCCGCGCACGATGAGCTTGCCGTGGCCTGGTGCAACGAGAACCATGTGACCTTCACCGAAAAATCGTGATCATGACAAAATAAAAAGCCGGTGCGATGCCGCTGCAAGTTTTCGCTTGCAGCTGACACATCGCGCCGGTTTTTGCGTGGCCTTATTTCTTTTGATTGGTGGTTGCGGCCAGCACTTGGCCAACTGCTGGCAAACTGCCCAGCGAATCGACGGCGGTGCTTGGCAAAACAACGGTGTTGCTGGTTCCTTTGGCGAGGGCCTCAAGTGCTTCAACGTTCTTGTACTTGAGGTACCGATCGCCGTTGTTTTCAAGACCGGCATTGATCGAGTTGATCTGATCCTTGATGGCGTCGGCGATCAGGCGCTGACTTTCAGCGCGGCCCTGGGCTTCCAGAATCTGGGTCTGTTTATTGGCCTCAGCCTCGAGAATCGCGGATTGCTTTTCACCTTCCGCTTTGGCGATGGCGGCCTGCTTGAGCCCTTCAGCCTCCATGATGTTGGCTTCCTTTTCACGGGAGGCGCGCAGTAGTTTGTTCATCGATTCCTGAATTGTCTTATCGACCTGAATCGAATCGATGTTGACGCGATCGACATTCAGCCCATAGCCGGCCGTGGTCGTCGCAATCTGTTGAAAAAGTGTCTGGTTGATGTTCTCGGTGCCGTTGAGCACATCGTTGAGGTCCATGTTCCCGATGATGCCACGCAGATTGGCGCGGGTGTCCTGGACCATGGAGAGAACGGAATCCTTGTTTTGATAAACATACGCATTGACGTCGGTGATGTGATATTTCAATGTTTCGGAAATCCGCACCACCACGTTGTCCTTCGTGATCACTTCCTGCTCGTCGACCTTCAGTGGAATCTGCTTCATGTTGACGATCTCGGTGATGCGATAGACCAATGGCGGCACGACATGAAACCCAGGTTGCAGGGTCTGAACGTATTTACCCAAGCGCTCGACGATACCGACTTCCCCAGTGTGGATGATCGCGACGCTGGAAAACAGAATGACCAGCAGCGCAATGACAACGATCACAATGACAATACCAATGATGAGACCTGTCATGTCAAATCCCTCCTCGAAGACAATTTCTCAGTACTTCAACTGACGATCCGAGCGGCGCACTTCAAGGCCGAGTCGACCCACGGCCACAATCACGACCTGATCGCCGGGCCGCGCATCGTCCAGAACGTGAAAATGGTAATGGATGCCAAACAGCACGACAGCTTGCACGGGTGGTTCTGGTAGGATGAAAATACTGCCGATCAGCCGTTCATCAAGCATGGCCGCCCCTCCTTTATGAATGCGCTTCGTCAACACAATCATACGCCAAAACGTCGGAAAAAACAGGGTGCGGAGCCGAGCGGTTAGGGGCGGGCAGGTAGTCCGGCCTGGGCGGTTGATGGCTCACTTGGCCATCGGGCGACCAGGACGACTACATGTCCCGCCCCTGCTCGGCGAAGCCCAACTTCAAACAGGGTGCGGAGCCGAGCGGTTAGGGGTGGGTAGGTAGTGCAGCCTGGGAGATTTCCGTCTGAGGTGACGATGCTTCTGACGTTTTTCCTTCAGAATGATAAGTCCGCATCCCAATTTCGGCGGAAAGGCTGGTTTTCCGCCGATAGTTCGCTACACTAACAGAAGAGACTTCGCGAAAGGAGGGACCGAGATGCCGCGCAAACAAGTCAAACCGATCTACGCCGATACTTACCAGCGGCATCACCGCCGCCTGGTGCTCGCGGGCATCGCGGCCGTTGTGCTGGCTGCCGCGCTGGTGCTGGTCGTGGTGTTCGTGCACCTGCAGAAGCCGCCTGCCTTGCGCGACAATCCCGTCCAAGGCGTCGTTCTGAGTCAAGATGACGCGACGCAGGATTTCTCAGCCTTGAAGAAAGCGGGGCTACGTTTCGCTTATCTCAAAACGACAGAAGGTGCGAGCTATTTTGACGATCGCTTCTCTGCCAATTATGACCAGAGCCGAGGCGGGCAATTAGCAATCGGGGTGTACCATCAATTCAGTTTTGACAGCACGCCCGCCGCACAAGCGCAACATTTCATCGCAAAAGTCGGCAGTGACATCGGCACCTTACCCATTGGCATCGCGCTAAGTTATCACGGGGATTATGCCGAAGACCCGCCAGCTGCCGCCTCTTTTCAGCGCGATCTGACCACCTTCATCAACCTACTTCAGGCGCATTACAACCGGGCTGTGGTCCTAATGGGCAGCGCGCAAGTTCTCAAGGCAGTGCAGGCTGTGGCCCCAACTGCCGGACGGTGGGTGACGGCATCCGCCAAGCCCGCCCACGCGCAGTATTGGCAATATGGCAGTGGCACAGTCGCTGGCCAGACGCTGACCCGGGTCGCATTTCTCGGGACTGCCACCAGTTTTGCCAATCAATCTAACAAAACTGTTCGCTGAGTGTTCGCCAAAGCCATGGCATCGCCGCCGAATTGTTGGCATACTAAGCGGTGAGGTGAGTTCAATATGAAAAAATTTCTGATCGGGCTAGTCGTGCTCGTGGTTCTGGTCTTCGGCGGGTTGAAACTATACAGTGTCACGAATTATGGCGGCACGTCGTATTACACCCAGATCACGACGGACGGCAAGAAGATCACGCAAAAAGACGACAACGGCGCGACCTACACCGATTATGAGTACACCCTGGTCGGCTATGACGAAAATGGGGCACCGCGGACGCTGAATTTCAACGCGAACAAGGCCCGACCTTTGAAGAAAAACGCCTATCTCAAGCTGGTCTACAACGAGAAAAAAGGCGTCACCAGCTGGGAAGCAGTCGATGACGTCGATGTGCCAAAACAGGCAATGACCAAACTCGAACAGGAGTAACGAAAAAAAGTGGGAGAAATGGTTGGCGCAATTGCGCTGACATCTCTTCCACTTTTTGTCTGTTGATTTTTACCCGCGTTCATCCGGGTTGTCTTCATCATCGGCCGGCCGGGGGACATTTGGATTAAAGATCGCATAGGTCGCATCTTCCGCTTCATCATACACAGACTCCGGCCCGTGTGCGCCGTTGGTAATGATCAGCTCATAGCCGTAATGGTCGAGGAATGTCAGCTTGGCCGTTGTGATGCCGGTGACCTGACCAGGCAGGGAGCGGCCATCGATCTGAATGTCCAGCTCAGGGGAGACACTGAGCTGATGGCTTTTGTTGGTCAGCTCATCTAAAAACGCATACTTGCCCGTATAGTGACCGGCCAGCGTCAACGCTGGGTTCGGTGCCGCTTTTGGCTTTTTCCGCAGCGCCTGGCTCAGGCCACTGGCGAGTCGATGGAAGCCCAATGCCATTTTCGTCCCTCCTCGTTTCGTTCCCCATCATGATAGCACGAAGCAATGGGAGGCGGGTAGGTTGGCCTGCTTTCTCAAGCAATTACTGTTAAAATGAAAAGTAATTGCAACAATTGTCATAAAAGGAGCGACGTTATGAAACTCGGTGTGATCGGCACCAACTGGATCTCAGAACAATTTGTCGCCGCGGCAACGGCCAGCGGTTTATATCAGCTCACGGCTGTGTATTCCCGGCGGCTCGAGACGGCGGAAAAATTCATCGCCAAAACGGCGCCGGCGCGAGCCTATGTGGACATGGGGGCGTTTCTTGCCGCGGATTTTGACGTTCTTTACATCGCCAGCCCCAACAGCCTTCATGCCGCGCAGACCATCGCCGGCCTGAACGCGGGCAAGCATGTGATCTGTGAAAAACCAATGGTCGCAGATCTAGGGGAGCTTGCGGCCCTTGAAAAAGCGCGCGCAACTCACCCAACGCTGCTGGTCTTTGAAGCGGCGCGGCATCTGTATGATCCAAATTTTGCGGTCATCAAAGATTATGCCCAAAATCAGCCGATCAGTGGGGCAACCTTGTCCTATGTGAAATATTCGTCGCGTTATGACGCGTACCTGGCCGGCGAGCAGCCGAATGTTTTTTCACCCGCATTTGCCGGTGGGGCACTGATGGATCTTGGGGTCTATCTGATCTATGCAGCTGTGGCCTGGTTTGGTGTGCCAAACGCCGCGCAGTATTTGCCACACCTGTTGGCCAGCGGCGTCGATGGCGATGGGGTGGTGCGCTTTGCGTATGATGATTTTGCCGTGACAATGCTGTGCGGTAAGACCACGAATTCGTATGCGCCAAGTGAGATCTATTCCGGGCGGGCCACGCTGAGTTTCGACAGTCCCGGGGAATTGAATTCACTGGCCCTGATCGATGGGGCGCGCCAGGATCTGACGCAGCCCAAGGACGACAACCCGATGGCCGATGAAGTGCGGGTGTTCGCCCAAGTCATCGCGGCCGGCGACCAAGCATTTGCTCAGCGCCAATTCGATTTGGCGACGCAGGTCCATACCCTGATGTGGCAGTTGCGCCAGCAGGCCGGGATTCATTTTCCAAGCGACCCGGTCAACTAGGAGGAGAACATGACAATTTCAGAGATCTTTCAGCCGTTGTGGCAGGCAGCCGGCTTTCAGGCCCCAACCCCGATTCAAGAGGCGGTCTATGCGCCGCTGAAAAATGATGAGAACATCGTCGGCCTCGCCCCGACTGGCTCAGGCAAAACATTGGCATTTGGCCTACCACTACTGGAAAAATTGGTTCCAGGCGATGGCCTTCAGCTACTGATCTTGGCGCCTTCGCAGGAACTGGCGGTGCAGACGCGCGATGTGCTGCGGCCTTATGCCAAGGTGGCTGGGCTGACAGTGCAAAGTGTGACCGGGTCGGCGAATGTGAAGCGCCAACTGGAACAACTCAAAGCCAAGCCGGAAGTGATCGTCGGTACCGCTGGTCGGCTATTGGAACTGGTCTCAAGTGGCCGGCTAAAGCTCAGCGGCCTGCAGACGATCGTCATCGATGAGGCGGATGAATTGCTGCGCGACCCTGGCCTTGATCAGGTTCGCGAACTTGCGATGGCCGCGCCGGCGGAAGTCCAGCTGGCCTTTTTCTCAGCCACGGCGAGTCAGATGATCAACAGCATTCCGCAGTGGTTTGGCCAAGAGGTGCAAGTGATCGATGTCCGCGACATCGACCACACCCAAGGCGCCGTGCAGCATCTTTTCATCCAAACGGACAACGCCCACCGCGCGCTGTGGTTGCGGCGCCTCGCCCATCTGGATCACTTCCAGGCACTCGTGTTTTTCAACCAAAACGCGGTGATGGAAAGCGTCGCGCGCACATTGCGGCATCAGGCCGTGAAATTCGCCATGCTGTCGCGCAATGACCGCTCGATCGTGCGGGCGCAGGCGCTGACGGCATTGCGCAAGGGCAAGATCACGTTGCTTTTGGTGACCGATCTGGCTGGGCGTGGGCTCGACATTCCGAAGCTGCCTGCGGTGATCAATTACCAGGCGCCAAGTCGCAAGGAAGCCTACATTCACCGCGCCGGGCGCACCGGCCGAATGGGTGTGCCGGGGACGGTGATCACGCTGGGCGATGACCACGACCGCCGTGATCTGCAGCGCCTCTTGCCGCATTACGATATTCAGCGGGGCTATTTGGTCGATGGCAAATTGTCGACGGACGCGCCGGAAAACGAGACGCCTGTTGCAAGTGTGACACCAGCGAAAACGGAAACCGCAACGCCGCGCCTGCAGTCGACACATCAGTTGGCCCAGACCGCAAGTGAGGCGACCGAGCAAACTGCCCGGCCTGCACAGATGCCAAAGCCACGCACACCGCATAAAAAAAATCGGCTGCGCGACCGAAAGAACAAAGGGAAGCACAAGCCGAAATCGAAATAATTGGTTAGCGGTCGCCGGCACTCATTTGGCGGGCATCGATCGCCGCACTATTGAGGAACCAGTGGCGGTGCCAGTCGCCGCTCAAGGCTGTGAAGGGCACCGGCGTTTGACCGGCTGCGGCCACCTTTTCCAATAGGTAGTTGCGCATGATCCACGGATCTTCAAGTGAGGTCTGGGTCAGCGTCATGATGTGATCGAACTTTGCCGCTGAGATCCGGAGGTCGGCGCAGACCTGCGCTTGGGTCAGCCCGGTTTTGGCAAAATTCTCCGCGAGTTCGCGTTGGGTTGCGGCCTTTTGTTCAGGTGTTAAGGACATGATTTTGCTTCCTTTCAAAAGTCCCGGCTGTGGAAACGGTTTTACTTTCGCAAAGGGGACGTGTAGAGTTATCACTAAAGCGGCGTTCAGTGTAACACAAGCCGCCACTTCACACCGTGTTTTTTCCCGGTGTGTCATAAGGGGGAACCATAATGGTCATTGAAACGGATGTTGACGTTCCAGTTGCATTTTTCTATCAGCGCGTGATCGCGTCTGTTCTGTACGATATCAAGCAGGCGACTGGCCAGGATGTGCCGGCGTCAAAGCTTCAGGGTTATTCTTACGGCAAGAGTTTTGGCAAAAACAAGAGCGGCCGTATTGTGATCACCAAGAACATCCTGAACAAGGGCTATGCGTTTGAGACGCGGACGGCCAGCGGGACTTACTCGGTCGATTATGACATTCAGGAAACGCAAGCCGGCACGACGCATGTGGTCTATAACGAGACCAGTGAGTTTAACAGCGCCAGTCAAAACGCCAATCAGGGCATCATGGCCTTTGTCTTTGGCCGCCGCCGCAAGCGCCAATTCAAACTGATGATGGACCAAATCGCCGCCAGTTATCGGGACGGGTCGGTCGGGGCGTAAAACAAAGTGAAAGGGCGGTTCACATTGACAGCCTTTTCACTTTTTGGCAAAATGGGTAAGTTCGCACTCTTAGCTCAGCAGGATAGAGCGACCGCCTCCTAAGCGGTAGGTCATCGGTTCGATTCCGATAGAGTGCAGTCGTGGTCGTGACACTGGCAAAGGTCAGTTGTCGCGGCCTTTTTGATTTAAACGGAGGTGAGTGGATGTCTGTTTGGCAGAGTTTACTTGAAACAGCTGGCGCAAGCTTTGCGATTCTTGTGGGCGCGACGGTTGGATTGTCCTGGCTCAACGGCCTTTTGGTGCAACACATTGTGAACCGGCGCGGCAAAGCCTCTAGTCAGCTTTGGGTCATGAAACCTGGGTTGCTCGTGCATGAGAGTCTGCACGCGCTGGTCGGCAAATTATTCGGTCTACACATTGCCGAGTATTCCTTGCGTCCAGATGCAAGTGGCCGAACCGCGGGACATGTGACGTTCACGTATTCAAAAAAAACGTTGTGGCAACGGCTGGGCCTGAGCGTTGCCGCCAGCGCCCCGCTGTGGGGTATTTCTGCGATCCTAGTGCTGAGTGGCAAATGGATCTTGTGGCCGGGTCAGCCGTGGCGGACGATCAGTGTCGCCACAATTTCCGCGCCTTGGTGGCAGATTCTGCTTTGGGTGGGGGTGGCGTTGCTGCTTAGCTTTGGGGCAAATCTGTCGCCGCAGGATCTACGAGGGGCGGCGAAAGGATTGCCGTTTCTCCTGATCGCATTGATCGCGATGTTTGCACTTGGCTGGTGGCTCGTGCCTGCGTTGTTGCTCGGCTGGCGGCAAGTTAACCTTGTGGCGTGTGGCGTTGTCTTGCTGCTTGGGTGTTTTGCCGGACTGGCTGCGGTGATCACGCGGTAAGAACAACCGGCTTTTCGGCTTGTTCTCATCACGCCATCCCGCGTACCTGCGCACCCCTAAGCGCTCGGCTGCGCACCCTTTTCAGTCGGGCTCCGCCGAGCAGGGGTGGGACATCTAACTGTCTTGTGCACTCGAGGCGAAGACCGCCTCAAGCACCCAAGCCAAGTTAGCTGCCCACCCCTAAGCGCTCGGCTGCGCACCCTTTTCAGTCGGGCTCCGCCGAGCAGGGGTGGGACATCTAACTGTCTTGTGCACTCGAGGCGAAGACCGCCTCAAGCACCCAAGCCAAGTTAGCTGCCCACCCCTAAGCGCTCGGCTGCGCACCCTTTTCAGTCGGGCTCCGCCGAGCAGGGGTGGGACATCTAACTGTCTTGTGCACTCGAGGCGAAGACCGCCTCAAGCACCCAAGCCAAGTTAGCTGCCCACCCCAAAACCACTCGGCTGCGCACCCTTTTTCTATGACATTGAATCTAAATAGGTCCTTGGCCTGAGGTGACAGGGGCGCGGCTGTGCGATGATCGTACCCATGTGACAAAGCGTCGCTCAGGCGGCGTTCGCGGCGTCTTGGCGTAAGCCAGCGGTGTGCCTCGTTTCATTATTTTGCAGGCGAAGTGCCAAGACGCAACGTGCTACTATAAAAGAGATAACTGGCAAGATCGATCATTGCGACGGGGGAGTCCTGCTGTCGCCGCCCGACCACTGTCAATTTTTATGAAGGAAGTGCTCACGTGCTCGAACTTAAACACATCAAGAAATACTATCAAGTCGGCGACACGCTGACCAAGGCGCAAGACGATGTTTCCGTCGCGTTTCGCAAACAGGAATTCGTCGCGATTCTCGGGCCATCGGGTTCCGGGAAAACAACGATGCTCAACATCATCGGTGGGCTGGATCGCTATGATTCGGGAGACCTTTTGATCAAGGGCAAGTCGACCAAGGATTTTAAGGATGCCGATTGGGACGCCTACCGCAATAATTCGGTCGGCTTTATTTTCCAGTCGTATAACCTGATCTCTCATCTCTCGATCATTCAAAACGTCGAGATGGGGATGACCTTGTCCGGCGTCGCCAGTGCGGAAAAGCGTCAGCGCGCCGAAGACGCCTTGATCCGCGTCGGCCTCAAGGATCACATGCACAAACAGCCGAGCCAGCTTTCTGGGGGCCAGATGCAGCGGGTGGCCATTGCCCGTGCAATCGCAAATGACCCTGAGATTCTGTTGGCCGATGAACCGACCGGCGCGCTGGATTCCGAGACGTCGGAAGAGATCATGCAGCTGATCAAGGAATTGTCCAAAGAGCGGCTGGTCATCATGGTCACGCATAATCCGGACCTCGCGCATAAATATGCCGACCGGGTGATCGAGTTTGCCGATGGGAGCATTCAGCACGACTCCCATCCCCATGTCGAAGGCACCAAGTCCGACCAGTTCAACCTCAAGCGCACCAAGATGAGCTACTTCACCGCGCTTAATCTGTCGTTCAACAACATTCGGACGAAAAAAGGGCGCACGTTCCTCACTGTTTTTGCCTCGAGCATTGGGATCATCGGCATCGCCGTCGTTCTGGCGCTGTCCAACGGCTTCCAAAAGCAGATCAACCAGACCCAATCTGAGGCGATGGCCTCTATGCCAGTGACGATCTCGCAGGTCGGCTCCGATAACACGGCGATGACAGGGACGTCGCAGAAGAGTTTTTCCAAGGCTGACCAAGTGACAGCCAAGACGTCGGCGGCGGATAAAGCCCAGCATGTCAATAAGCTGTCCGATGCCTATCTGGACTATGTGGAAAAAATGCCGGCGAAGGATGCCAAAAACATCGCGGTCTCATATGGCACCGGGATGAACCTGATGCGCGAAGTCGATGGCAAATACAAAACGGTCTCGTTTTCCAACAGCAATCCGGACAGCACGACCTTCAACGCGTCTGCCATGTTGGCCAGCACCACGGGCGTTGGCGGCAGCATTTACCCGATCGATCGCGATGGCAAGCAGAGTTTTCTGAAGACTTACTATAAGACGATCGCCGGCAAGTATCCGACTAAGGCGACCGATTTGGTGCTGGTGGTCAACAAGGACAACAGCATTAATATCAACGCGCTGAAGAACCTTGGCTTTAACGTCAAGGAAAACGAGCACTTCGATTACGATCAGCTGGTTGGCACCCAGATCAAACTGGTGGCCAACGACGACTACTACACCAAGTTGCCGACGGGGACCTACATCCCTTCCCAAAAGCTCGATGACTTGGCCGCAAAGCCGAAGACTCAGACGCTGACCATCACTGGCATCGTGCGCGTGAAGTCGAAAAACTCGGATGGCCTGCTGGCGGCGGGTGTGGCTTACAGCAGCAAGCTCACCGAAATGGTCTTGAATGAAAATAAAGACTCGGCGATCGTCACGGCGCAAAAGGCCAGCGCGACCAACGTGATGACTGGCCAGACGATGGATGCCTCGACGAAGGCAAGCGTCCTCACAGTCCTTGGTGGAAGCAGTACCCCGGCCTCCATTCAGATCTATCCGACGACCTTCAAGCTCAAGGACAAGGTGCTCAGCTACCTCGACAAGTGGAACAAGGGTAAGGACAAGGCGGATAAAGTCATCTACACCGACTTGGCCGGAACCGTTTCCGACATGACAGGCGGGTTGATGGACGCAATCACCTATGTGCTGGTGGCCTTTGCCGGTATCAGCTTGGTCACCTCGATGATCATGATCGCGATCATTACTTACACCAGTGTGCTGGAGCGGACTAAAGAGATCGGTGTGCTCAAGGCCTTGGGTGCGCGGAAGAAGGACATCACCCGCGTATTCGATGCAGAGACCTTCATCCTCGGCTTTGGCGCCGGACTATTCGGGATCTTCGTCGCGTGGTTGTTGACCTTCCCAATCAATATCGTGCTTGAAAATGTGACCGGCCTCGCCGGTGTGGCGGTGCTTAATCCCGTCCATGCCATCGTGCTCGTCATTATCAGTACCATCTTGACCCTGCTGGGCGGCCATGTGCCGGCCCGCATGGCGGCTAAGAAAGACGCAGCCGTGGCGTTGCGCGCCGAATAACGCCTGCAATGAAAAATCGCTCATCCAACCGCAAGTTGCGGAAGATGAGCGATTTTTTCGTGGGACGGACATTTGTCAGGTGCGCTTTTTTTGAAAAATAGCTGGCATTAGGCCCAGTCGCCATTACGGAAAACAGGAACGACGGTGCCGTCCGCCTTGATGCCATCGATGTTCATTTCCGCTGACCCCATCATGAAATCGACGTGGGTATCACTGCGGTTGAGGCCGTGCGCGGTGAGCGCCGCATCATCCATGCTGGTGCCACCTTTCACTGAAAATGGATAGGCAGAGCCAAGGGCCATATGATCGGAGGCATTTTCGTCATAAAGCGTGTTGAAAAAGATCAGGCCGGACTGAGAGATCGACGATGGGTCCGGCACCAGCGAGATCTCACCCAAGGAGCGCGCGCCACGAATGGCAAGGAGATGTTGCAACACCGCATCGCCTTGGTCCGCATGAGCGGCAACGACCTGCCCCTTTTCAAAGGTGAAGTGCATGCCCTGCAGAATCGTGCCGGCGTATGACAACGGCTTGGTCGAGGCAACGGTGCCATCGATGCGACGGTTGTCCGGGGCGGTGAAGACTTCCTCGGTCGGCATGTTGGCCATGAACGCCTCACCATGATTATTTTGCGTGCCGCCGCCAGCCCAGACATGGTCTTTCGGCAAGCCGACCGTCAGATCTGTGCCTGGGGCTTGATAATGAAGGCGGTCAAATTGCTGCGCGTTGAGCCAGTCCGCCTTGGCATGCAATTTGGCGTTGTGGGCCTGCCACGCAGCCTCGGGATCATCTTGGTCGATACGCGTGGTCTTAAAGATTGCTTGCCACAGGGCGGTCGTTGCGTCTTCGGCGGACAGTTCCGGAAAGACTTTTTGTGCCCATTTTGGCGAAGCCGCCCCGATGATCGTCCAGGAGATATCATTGTTGGAGATCGCGTTGATCAGCGGGGCGTAGACTTTCTGGAAAGCGTCCTGGTAGCCAGCGATGCGTTCGGCGGGCAGGCCCGCTAAATTGTCCGGATCGGCCGAGATCACGGTGATGCGCTTGGCTTGATGGGCGAGCCAATACTCAAACTGGACGCCGATGTGCGGTGGAATGTTGAAAAGACGCTCCTCGGTCATGTGGGCCATGTCCAGTCGCTTGAGCGTGTCGTCTTGCCACTGCACCTGAACCTCGGCAGCCCCGCGGTCATATGCGGCTGTCACGATGCGACGTGCCAGGTCGGCCTGGTCAACGGCGACCTGCACGTACACCGTGTCGCCCGGCTTCACCTTCACCCCAACATCGACAGCCAATTCGGCATAGCTTTGAAGCGCTTGGTCAAAAGTTTTCTCTGTCATACTCTCCCAACTTTCTATTTGTTTGCTTAACTGTACCATAGAAAGGGTGCTCCGCCGACTGGAAAAGGGTGCGCAGGTGCGCGGGATGGTGGGGGTAGAAAGCAAACTGCCAATTGCCAGCGACAATCCTTGATCACCTCTACAAAACGCGCAGTAGCCGGCTTGAACCATTCACGGCGCGAATGTATCGAATATAACGAATATATTGTGAGACCCTGAGGCAAATGGCCCGTAGTCCTTGTTATACAAGCTCTTCGGGCAATGGGTGAAGATAAACTTCATAATTCGTGGTATTTAATGATTGCGTTTCCGCTAGACTTTGGTAAAATAACGTTAAAAGTTGCTGTAAATGTAAAGAGTCGGTGTAAAGACAGGACGCGGTCGGCAACTGCTGTCGTCTAGTGTAAGCAACGAAAGTGGGGGAACACTTTGGCACGGAAGAAAACGATCACCAAGGATCAGATTCTGACGGCTGCATATGATCTGGTTGTTGAAGAAGGATTCAAGAGCTTTACTGCGCGGAATATTGCGCGGGCCATGAATTGTTCGACGCAACCGATCTACCTTGAATTCACCTCGATGGGCGAACTCAAGCAAGCTGTCATGGACGAGATCAAATCAACGCTTCGCACGAAAATGGCGCGGCGTTTCACCCAGGATCCAATCGTCGATCTGGGATTGTCCTATATTAATTTTGCGCTGGAAAATCGGCCGCTGTACCGGGCCGTTTTCGTCGAGGACCACTTCGGCGTTGACGAGATGCGCGAATACGCACTTGGCACCGCGATGGAGCGCCTGCAAACATATGCACCGGCGCAACATCTCAGCGACGAGCAGCAGCGCAACACCATCTCCGGGCTGTGGATCGTCGCGACCGGCATTGCCAATCTGATGGCGCCGGGCTTCATCGACATCACGCGCGAGCAGATGATCGATATTCTCAAAGCGGTCATTCACGACTTTATCGTCAACGGCCGTTTCTCCGACAAGGCAACAATCGTGGATCTTTCCACGACCTTGGCCGGCTGAGCCGAAAATTGAATGTGGGAACTGGCCATTGGCTGGTTCTTTTTTGTTTCTCTGGAAAAGCTGGACCACCATCCCGCGCCCCTGCGCACCATAGTTGGGCTGCGCCGAGCAGGGATGCGACGCCTAACTGGTCCCGTCACTCGGGGCCAAAGTACAGCCCCAAGCGCCAGGCCCAAGTTAGCCGCTCACCCCAAAGCGCTCGGCTCTGCACCGTAGTTGGACTGCGCCGAGCAGGTCTGAGACAGATAGTCGTCCCAGTCGTTCGATGGCCAAGTGCGCCATCAACCGCCCAGGCCGGACTATTTGCTCAGACCTAAGCGCTCGGCTCCGCACCCTGTCTTTTTCCTTGCGCCATCGTATTTGTTGTTGTAGCGTAGCCATGAGGTGACCCGTATGAAAAAGACGATGCTTCAGCAGCTTTTGCGCGATCAAAGCGTGATGAAAAACGACACCGCACTGGATGCGCTCAAGGCGCAGGGCAAGGCGCTGCGGGACACTGTTCCAGCGGCGACACTCGGCGAGCGGACAAGCACGGGGCGTGATCCGGTGGCCTACATAGAGGCGATCGAACAAAATCTGATTCAGGAACTCATGCCGCAGCGTCATGGCAAAATGGCAGCGAGTCCGGCTGCGTTTTTCCGTGGCACCGCCGAATTGATGGCGTATGACCTGAGCCGTGAGCCGCAATCGGGTATTCGCGTGCTCAGCGATGGGGATGCCCATCTGCAGAACTTCGGTTTCTATGCGTCGCCTGAGCGCAACTTACTGTTTGATCTCAACGATTTTGACGAAGCTGCGCCGAACTCATTTGAATTCGATCTCAAGCGCTTGGCCACCAGTGTTTATTTGCTGGGCGCCCAGCGGCATTTCGATGAAGCGCCGATGGATGAACTCGTGCAAAATTTGGTGCGGACGTATCGCAAGGCACTGAAGCACGCCTTTAAGGAAGGGGCGCTTGAACGTTTTTACGCCTCGTCCAATGTTGAGCAGTTGCTGGCGGCGTTGCCGGATGAAGACGATGTCGAATTCGTGAAACGCGTGATGGCCAAGGCGCAAAAGCAGACGAATGAATCGGTCGTCGCCAAATACACCGAGCGGGCCACGGCCACGCGCCTTCGCTTTAAGGATGCGGCGCCGCGGTCGGTGCATGTGGAGCCGGGGCGGGAGATTGCGTTGATGCGCGGGTACCTGGATTATCAAAAGACCACGCGTGCGGATATCACGTTGCTGCTGGGCCAATATCATGTCTCTGATATTATTCGCCACAGTGTTGGCATTGGCAGCTTTGGAACCTATTGCTACCTGATCTTGCTCACTGGGCTGGGCGGCAGTCACCTGGTCCTGCAGGTCAAAGAGGCGCTGCCACGGCGGCGCGAGCTCGCGCCAAACAATCTGGCGGTCACGCTGGATCGCGAAGTCAGTGAGGGCCAGCGCATCATCGCGGCCCAGCAGATCTTGCAAAAGGCATCTGATCCATTTTTAGGCTGGTTCAACTTGGATGGAAAGAGCTTTTACGTTCGCCAGTTCCGGGACATGAAGGAATCCATCAACCTCGACCGGCTGGAATGGGGGCAGTTCGAAGCCTATTGCCGGATCTGTGCGTACCTGTTGGCAATGGCGCATGCGCAAAGTCCGACCGCCGCGGTGGCTGATGGGTATCTCAACCGCGACGCCGATGTCGCCATCCAAAGCTGGGCGAAGGACTACCTGCACCAGGTGGTCGATGACTACGCCGCGTTTGTGGCAAAATACGGCGCGGATCAGTGACCGGCGCAGGCCAGCCATTTTTCAAGCAATTTACTTGTGTCACCCGAAAATGAGTTTTACAATTATCAACAATAACTGAACGCGTCACGGCTCCTTAGACCAAACTAGGTAGGGGAGTAGTGACGCGTTTTTTTTCGAAATAAGGATGTGAGTCAATGTTTACGATCGTGATGCAACACTTGCGCGGCAAGGCCCGCCTCGCATTTTTTGCCGCGCCGTTGATCATGTTGGGCGAAGTCTTCTGCGACCTGCAGCAACCCACCCTGATGTCTCAGATCATCGACAATGGGTTGGCCAAAGGGGACATGGGCTATGTGGTCCGACTATCCGGGCTGATGCTGCTGTTTGCGCTGCTCGGCTTGCTGTGCGGCGCAGGCTCCGGCGTGTTCGGCACCATCGCGTCGCTGAAAATGGGCGAAGCGCTGCGCAGTCACATGCTCCAAGTCGCCTTGGAAAATCGGGACCCGGCTGGGTTGAAGCCGGCGACTTTGATCACGCGCATCACTAACGATGTCACCCAGATGCAAAACTTGGTGATGATGGTGACCCGCGGCATGGTGCGTTCGCCGATGCTCTTGTTTGGAGGCATCGTCATGTCTGTCATCGTGTGCCCGAACTTGGCGCCAATCTTGCTGATCGCGATGCCGCTGCTGGTGATCTTCATGCTGATCATCGTGCGCCGCAGCATTCCGCTGTACACGAAGATGCAGCAAGCCGTTGACCGGGTGAACCTGGTGATGCGGGAAAATCTGCAAGGCGCCAAGACCATCAAGGCCTATGTGCTGGAAGATCACCAAAAGGCCCAGTTCGACGACGACAACGTCAACTTGCAGGACACGAGCTTACGCGCGGCCATGGCGACGGTTCCGCTTGCACCGGTTATTCAGTTGGTGCTGAACCTCGGCGTTGTGGCGGCGCTGGCCTATGGTGGCAATCTGACCATCGCGGGGACGATCAGCGACGGCCAGATCATCGCATTTGTCAATTACATGATCCAGATCACGAACGCGATGGTCCAGACTGTCAACATCATCACCGCCTTTTCCCGCGCAATCACCAGTGCGACTCGGGTGCAGGCGGTCCTGGCTGAAACACCTGCGCCGCAGGAATTGCCCGAGACGCCGGCCGCGCCGCAAGACAGCAGTATCGCCTTCAAGAACGTCACATTTGGCTACCAGCAAAGTGAGCCGATCTTGGATCAATTGACCTTCACGGTGCCGGCAGGGGGCTGGCTTGGCATTATTGGCGCGACCGGGAGTGGCAAATCCTCTGTGATCAATCTCCTGACGCGCACGAATGACGCTTACACCGGGTCGATCACGATCGGTGGCGCGGATATCCAGCAGATGCCGCTGGCGGCGGTGCATCGGGAAGTCGCGGTGGCCTTGCAGGACTCGTTGCTATTTTCCGGCACGATCAAAAGCAATCTCGTCTACGGCGCACCGGCTGCGACCCCCTCGCAGCTTCAAGTCGCCGCAGACATTGCGGCGGCCACTGAGTTCATCGCCCCGCGTGACCTCGGCTTTGACGCACCGGTTGAACAACTCGGGAAAAATTTTTCCGGCGGTCAGCGCCAGCGGTTGAACATTGCCCGGGCGGTGGTGCCGGATGCGCCGATTCTGGTAATGGACGATGCTACCTCTGCCGTGGATCAGGTCACCAATGCCGCGATCAAAGAGAACCTAGCCAAGGCGCGGCGGAATAAGACCACGGTGATCATTTCCCAGCGCGTGACCAACGTGATGGATTGTGATCAGATCATCGTGCTGGATGGCGGACGCATTGCCGCGCGGGGCACGCACCAGGAGCTGTTGACCCGCTCGCCATTTTACGCGCAGCTTGTGCAGACGCAGTTAGGAGGCGAGTAGCATGGACATGAGACGACATGGCCCGCGCAACATTCATCAGGAAAAAGTCGTCCTGGTCGATTGGAAACAGACGGTCCGCCGCGTGTGGGGATATTTGGAAGGCGGCCGGACAAAATTAGTGATCGTGTTTGCGCTGACGCTTCTGACGACCCTGGTCACCATTCTCGGCACGCGGCTGAACGGCATCGTGATCGATCAATACATTGCCAAGGGGTTGGTGAAGACGCTGATGCTGGTCTGCGCCGGCATGGCCGTGATCTACGCGATATCGGCGGTCTGCACGTATTTTCAAAATGCTTTGATCATCGGCGTTGCCCAGCGCACGTCGACGCGGATCCGGCGCGATGTGTTTGCCAACATGCAGCGCCTGCCGATGCGGTATTTTGACACCCATGACAACGGCGACATCATGAGCCGGCTGACAAATGATGTCGACAATATTAATACGGCGTTGATGCAGACCTTCGTCCAGCTGTTCACCGGCATCATCAGCGTCGTTGGGGTAGGGATGGCGATGATCTTACTGTCGCCGCTTTTGACCTTGATTGCCCTGGCCGCCTCTTTTGTCACGTTCTTGTTCACCCGCGCGGTCTCACATGTGACGCAAAAGGCGTTTGCCACGCAACAAGAGAAGCTTGGCAGCTTGAACACGCAGATCGAGGAATCCGTGTCCGGTAAACAGGTCGTGCAGCTCTTTGACCATCTCGACGAAACGATGGCGACGTTTGATCAGACCAATGCGCAGTACACCGCGGCGGCCATTAAGGCGCAGACTTTTTCTAGCATGATCGGCCCGTTTTTCAACATGACCAACAACATTGCGTACCTCCTGATCACCGCGGCGGGCGCAATTTCCATCATCACGGGCAACACCGCGGTGACGGTCGGCGTGATCTTCACCTTCCTGATCTACCTGCGCAACTTCACCGGCCCAATCAACAACGTGCTGGATCTGATCAACACCTTGCAACTGTCGCTAGCTTCGGCGGAGCGCGTCTTCGCGTTGATCGATGAAAAACCGGAAGTGGATGCCCCAGATGCGGTCGCCATGCCGCAAACGACTGGGCATGTCCGCTTCGATGATGTCTCGTTTGCCTATGACACACGGCCGATCTTGACCGATGTCAGCTTGACCGCCGAACCTGGGCAGGTCGTCGCGTTGGTCGGGCCGACTGGGGCCGGCAAGACGACGATCATGAATCTGTTGACGAATCTGTATCCACTGCAAAAAGGGCGGGTGCTGCTGGATGGCGTGGATGTTGCGCACATTCGGCGGGCGGATCTGCGGCGCCTCGTCACCGTGGTGCAACAGGAACCCTATCTCTTTTCCCTGTCGATCAAGGAAAATATTCGGCTGGGGCGGCCTAGCGCGACGGATGAAGACGTGATTCAAGCCGCAAAAAATGCCGGGGCGGATTCCTTCATCAGCCAGTTGCCAGACGGATACGACACTGAGCTCAGCGAAAATGCGGCCAGTTTGTCGCAAGGCCAGCGTCAGCTCTTGAGCATTGCGCGCGCCTTCACCGCCGCCGCGCCGGTCCTGGTGCTGGATGAGGCGACCGCGTCGATCGACTCCAACACCGAAGCCGCGGTGCAACGCGCCATGACCGCCTTGATGGCCGACAAGACCAGCTTCGTGATCGCCCACCGGCTGTCGACCATTCGCCGCGCGGATCAGATCTTGGTGATCGACGGCGGACGCGTGATCGAGCGAGGCACACATGACGCCTTGCTCAAGCAAAATGGGTTTTACGCGAAGCTCTACTACAGCCAATTTGATACCGCTTCGGCGTAAAAAAATCAGGCGCACCCGGGTCTTTCGGATGTGCCTGACTTTTTTTATTCTGTATAGTGGTCATGCTTTGTTTCGTCACCGGAGACCAGCGAGCGGAAATTCAGAAAACCCGCATTCAGTCCGCGCAGGAGGACTTCCGCGGAGCCGAGATTGGTGGCCAGCGGCACATTGTACACATCGGCAAGTCTGATCAGCGCATTCACATCAGGCTCATGCGGCTGGGCGGTCAGCGGATCACGCAAAAAGATCACGAGGTCCAATTGATTCTGGGCGATCAACGCCCCAATCTCCTGGTCGCCGCCCAGCGGCCCGGAATTGAACGCGTGCACCCGCAGTCCCGTCTCCTCAGCGACCAATTGCCCTGTATGCCCGGTCGCAAACAACTCGTGTCCCTGCAAAAAAGGCTGGTACGCCCGCACCAGCTGGCGCATCATCGGCTTCTTCTCATCATGCGCGATCAACGCGATCTTCATCCTTATCACCTCGCTTCTATTATACAGGACAATCTGAGCGGAAAGGGCGGGGAGAGACTGGCAGCTTCCTCTCATCGAACTTCTGAAATCAGTTTGCGGAAGCGCACGGGTGCGCTCCGGCCAGAAATGGCTGGCGACCGGAGTAGAGCGGACAAACGACTTTGAGCCCGCATTGCTGGTGGAGGAATTGGATTAGTTCGAACGCTAAACTCTGAATTTGCGCGTCGTGTTCGTCAGAGTCATGATTGTTCCCTATTAAAATTGCGTCACCCTCTTAACTGGCCAGGCATAGGTTGATAGTCGTTCGAAACCAAAGATAGGCTTTTGACCGACAGCTCGGCAACTAGAATGGTAAATTCAGATGTTCTATATGAGGGTGGGCTGCGGCCAGAAATGGCTCAGCCCCCTCGTCGTTGTTGGCGGCTCTGCCGCCTACAACGAAAGTGAGCTTTAAGACCGTGGACTTTACGGGCTTAAAGTCACTTGGGAGCGTTCCAGCCATTTCTGGCCGCGGACCACCCGGGGCTTACGTGACGTCAGCACTTTGAACAAAAAAATTTGCCAAGGTGTTAGCGAGTCAAAATCTTTGCCTTTTTTGCCAAACGGGGTTAACCTTTGCAGCAAACAGGGAGGTGGCTGAAATGGCGCTTGAGACGATCTTGCAGGCAATGGCGGACAACGCAGTGAAAGTGGACAGCAACGATCCGGCTGTGATCGCGCTGGTCTTTGCGCTGTCCGACTACTGGCCAGTCGCGCGGCCAATCAACCATTTGGCGGCCAAAATGACTCCGGAGCAGTTTCGCGCCGCGGTGGCAAGGCAACTACTGGATCCGGCAAACCAGAACATCGAATTGACCCTTAAGCCGACGCATGCGTTGCTGGGCCGCTATTTTGGCGAAGACATGACGGCGGTCCGCGCGCTATTTTTCGCAAGTGCGCCGTATCGCATTCGCCTCCTTGCGCCGACGCACCTCGTCTTCATCAAGAAGGCGCTGCCCTGAGCCGCGCAAGAATTCGCCGCTACAGGTAAAAATCGCGTCGAGCTCGCCCCGCCATCTCTGCTATACTGAAATCAAACGAAGAACGGGGTGGCAATGTGCAAAAAATCAAAGTGATGACCGTGTTTGGCACGCGGCCGGAAGCAATCAAGATGGCGCCGGTCGTGCTCGCGCTGAAAAAAGATCCGGCGCATTTTGAAACGGTGGTCACGGTCACCGCGCAGCATCGCGAGATGCTCGACCAGGTGCTGGCGATCTTTCACATCACGCCGGGCCATGATCTGAATATCATGAAGCAGCGCCAGACGCTTGATGGCATCACCAGCAATGTGCTCACCGAGCTGGGCGGCGTGATCGATGCGGAAAAGCCGGACATCATTTTGGTCCACGGCGACACGACCACCACGTTTGCGGCCAGCGTCGCAGCGTTTTATCATCACGTCGCGGTCGGGCATGTGGAAGCTGGGCTGCGCACCTGGAACAAGAACAGTCCGTATCCCGAGGAAATGAATCGCCAGCTGACTGATGTCCTGGCCGATCTGTATTTTGCGCCGACGGATCAAAGCCGGGCGAATCTTTTGCAGGAAAATCATCCCGCGGACCGTATTTTCGTGACGGGCAACACCGCCATTGATGCGCTGAAGGAAACGGTGCGGCCGGATTATCACCATGCAGTGCTCGACATGGTCGATCCGGCTAAGCGATTGATTTTGGTGACGATGCACCGGCGCGAGAACCTCGGCACCCCGATGCGGCGAGTCCTGACGGCGATGCGGGCGGTGATCGAGGCCCATCCGGATACCGAGATGATCTATCCGGTCCACCTCAATCCCGCGGTGCAACAGGTCGCGCATGAGGTGCTGGACGGGTCGCCGCGCATTCATCTGATCGACCCGCTGGATGTGCTGGACTTTCACAACCTGGCGGCTCGCAGCAATTTCATCATGACCGATTCCGGCGGTGTGCAGGAAGAGGCGCCATCGCTTGGCAAGCCGGTGCTGGTGCTGCGCGACACCACGGAGCGGCCGGAAGGAGTCACGGCTGGTACGCTGAAACTGGTGGGCACCGAGCCGGCCACGGTGACCGCGGCGATGACGCAATTGCTCGATGATCCGGCCGAGTATCAGCGCATGGCCAGCGCGAAAAATCCATACGGGGATGGCCACGCGACCGCCCGTATTTTGCAGGCCGTGCAGTATTATTTTGAGCAAGTACCAGAGGCGCCGCAGCCATTTCGCGGCGGGGTAAAGGGGGAGCAGGCATGACATACGCAATGATCGGCACATGGGCGATGGCGCTGGGTGGCGTGCAGCGCGCCGCAGCGACACTGGCCGCTGATGGCACCGCGGGGGATGCGGTGGAGACCGCGATTCAGGTGATCGAAGACGATCCATCGTTGACCTCGGTCGGCTATGGTGGCCTGCCGAATGAACAGGGCATGGTCCAGCTGGATGGGGCCTACATGAACGGGGACAATTTTCAGATCGGTGCCGTCGCCGGTGTGGAAGATGTCGCAAGCCCGATCGCGTTGGCTCGGCTACTGGCCAAGGAGCGGGTCAATAATTTTCTCGTCGGCACCGGCGCTGAGGCTTATGCGGATCAGCACGGCTTGGCGCGGAAAAACATGCTGACAAGTGGCGCCAAGTCCGCTTGGCAAAAACGGCAGGTGGAAGTTGGCCAAGGCGGGCGGCTGACGCCATATGACGGCCATGACACAGTCGGCATGATCGCCCTGGATGCGCGCGGCCACATCCGCGTTGGCACCTCGACATCCGGGCTATTCATGAAGCACGCCGGGCGGGTCGGCGATTCCCCGCAGCCCGGCAATGGCTTTTACGCCGACAGCGCGGTGGGGGCGGCCGCCGCAACAGGCCTGGGCGAGGATCTGATGAAGCGGCCGCTGTGCTTTGAGATCGTGTCGCTGATGGCGCAGGGGATGCCGGTGCAAGCCGCGATGGACAAGGCCGTTTACACCTTCATCGATCAGCTTCAGGCGCGCAATGGGGCCGTGGGCGAATTTTCCTATATCGCGCTGGATCATCAGGGCAACTTCGGCGTGGCAACAAATGTTGAGTTCCAGTACGCGGTCTTCAGCGATCGCGTGGCGCCGCGGCTGTATCTTGCGACGCCGGGCAACGACCACCATGTCACCATCACGCCGGCATAAATCATTTTCAGACAACGGGGGCGCAGCGATGCGTCCTTTTTTCTTTGGTCAGGCTGGCAAAAACGGCTGGCGACTGAATTCTAGGCCCCGCTTTGATATAATTAACTTAATTAGGGGAAAGGAGCGGGCGTATGGCCAAGAAAAAGGCAAATCGGCACGCAAAAAAAACCGTTCAACGGTTGACGCCGGCGCAACAGGCGGCAATCAAGGACGGCCGCGTGCCGCTGGCTGACATGAAGCTGCCGCGCAAAGTCAAGTTCCGTGAATTTCTGAAAATGGCGTTCACGCGCATCAATGACGCGCAGATCGGGGCCGCGTCAGCGAGTTTGGCCTATTATGCACTGCTTTCACTTTTTCCCATGCTGATCACAGTGGGGAACTTGCTACCAGTATTCGGGCTGAGTTACGAAAATATCAGCGGCTATCTCACGCAGGTGGTGCCAAGCGATATCATGAAATGGATCGACCCGATCATCTCAAACCTGCTCAACAGCACCAGCGGCGGCATCCTTTCGATCGGGGCCGTCGCCACGTTGTGGGCGGCGGGGCTCGGCATCAGCGGGCTGAAAAATGCGATGAACCGCGCGTATGGGGTGACCTCGTCCTCGAATTACCTGATCCAGCGGCTGCTGGCGATGGTGTCGATGTTCGTCTTGATCTTCCTGCTGGGCTCCGTCATGATCGCGTTTGCGTTTGGCCGCCAGTTCCTGGAATGGCTGGGGCCAATCGTCGGTCTGTCGGATGCCTGGCTGAACACCTTCAATGCGTTGCGTTGGCCCGTCACGGTGGCGGCGTTGTTGATCGTGATCTTGTTCATCGATTACTTTTTGCCAAACGTTCGCGTGAAGTTCCGGACGATCTTGCCGGGCACCGCGTTCACCTCGGTAGGCTGGTTGCTGTTGGCGCAGGCGTTTTCCTGGTACATGAAGCAGTTCGGCACCCGGTATAACTCCTATGGGACGATTGGGACGTTGATCGTGTTATTGCTGTGGTTGAATTTTTCGGCGATGATGCTGCTGATCGGCGTGGTGCTCAACGCCGTGATCGCAGAATACTTCACAGGTGAGTTGCATCGTAGCCGCGGCAAGGTCCATGACTTTGTGCGCAAACGCGCAACACATTTTCGCACCCAGCGCGATGCCCGCGCGGCCGAACATGAAGTCGAAGAAACAACATCGCTCAACGAATAAAAGAAGCCTGTCGCATGCGGGTTAGAGATCTCATGCGACAGGCTTTTCGATTCGGTTGCGTGAGGGCGTCTAACTGCTGTGGGTGCCGCGCTTGGTTAGTTTGCGAGCAGCTTGGCGATGTCTGGGGCGATCTTATCCGGCGTGGTCTTCGGCGCGTAACGCTTGACCACATTGCCGTTTTGGTCGACCAGAAACTTGGTGAAATTCCACTTGATCGCCTTGCCAAGCGCACCCGGCGCGGCGTCCTTGAGCTCGTCGAACAGCGGCAGGGCATCGTCGCCGTTGACGCTGACCATGCTGTGCATCGGGAAGGTCACGCCATACGTGGTGCGACAGGCCTCCGCTGCGGCTTGCCCGTCTGCCAACTCTTGATGGAATTGATCGGACGGAAAGCCCAGCACGACCAGCCCTTGGTCCTTGTATTCCTGATATAGCGCTTCAAGCCCGGCAAACTGCGGAGAAAAGCCACACTTGGTCGCGGTGTTCACGATCAGAAGCGGATGACCCGCATATTTGGCAAGCGTATAGTCCGTGCCATCTTCGAGCGTCACTTGTTCATCATAGATCGACATCTCTTTCGCCTTCTTTCTGTCTTTATTATACACTTTCGTTTTGTAAGCGTGATAGTTGTCAGCGCTAGACAAAAATAGACCGCCGCAGCGATCTTTTTTGCCCAATTACATGGCAGCTTGTTTGTCGACCAAGTCCTTCGTGAATTTTTCAAGTGCGGTGATGTCATCGGCTTCTGGGGCGAGGTCAATCTTGACGTTCGTCGCGCCTTGCGTGGCACCGGTCTCGGCAAACGCCTTGGCGAAGTCGTCGACACTTGTCGCAAAGGCGTCGTAGAATTTATCGCCACTGCCGCAGCAGCCGTACACTTTGCCGGTCAGGTCCAACTCTTTGAGATCCTCGTAAAAATCGACCGCTTCGTCGGGCAAGACGCCGTCGCCAACATCCGAATACGTGTAAGTTGCGACGACGCAGATATCCGCATCCTCAAAATCCTCGGCGACGGCCTGCGAAACTTCGGTGACCGTGGTGTCGACGCCATATTTTTGCAATTCGTCCTCAACGATGCCGGCGATCTCTTCGTTGTTGCCGGTCATGCTGGCATAGACGATCTTTGCCACTACCATGTGCTAACTTCCTTCCATCCTTGCGTTTTGTCCTAAGCATTATAGCAGACAAGCGGCGGGAAAAGAAAGGGTGCGGAGGTGCGCGTTTAGGGGTGGGCAGGTAGTGCGGGCTAGGCGGTTGATGGCGCACTTGGCCATCGAGCGACCGGGCCGACTACATGTCCCACCCCTGCTCGGCGGAGCCCAACTAGAAAGGGTGCGGAGGTGCGCGGGATGGTGGGGCAGCTAGCTTGGCTCGGGTGCTTGGTGGCGTGCTTAGCCACCGAGTGCACGAGACAGTTAGATGTCCCCACCATGCGCACCGGAGCCCGACTAGAAAGGGTGCGGAGCCGAGCGTTTAGGGGTGGGCAGGTAGTGCGGGCTGGGCGGTTGATGGCGCACTTGGCCATCGAGCGACCGGGCCGACTACATGCCCCCCCTGCTCGGCGGAGCCCAATTAGAAAGGGTGCGGAGGTGCGCGGGATGGTGCCCCGCCTCGCCACCCTGTTTTCAGTTGCATCTTGTGTTACACTAAGTTTTGAAAATATTGAAGCAGAATGCCATTTTAAATAGGAGATGCGAATTTTGATCACATTAAAGTCGCCGCGTGAAATTGAGGGCATGGCAAAGTCCGGCGCAATCTTGGCCGGGATGCATAAGGCCGTCGCAGAGATCATCAAACCAGGGGTGTCGAGCTGGGAGATTGAAAAAGTCGGCCGTGAATATATTGAAAGTCACGGGGCGATTCCCGCGGAACTTGGTTTTGAGGGGTACAAATACGCCACCTGCGTCTCGATCAACGATGAAGTGGCGCATGCGGTGCCGCGCAAGGGTCTGTTTTTAAAGGAAGGCGACATCGTGGCGGTTGATACCGTCGTCGACTTCAACGGCTACTTCAGCGACTCCTGCTGGACATACGCGGTCGGTCAGATCTCTGAAGAGAAACAGAAACTGATGGATGTCACCAAGAAGGCGCTGTATCTTGGCATCGATCAGGCCGTTGTCGGCAACCGGCTCGGCGATATCGGGTATGCGATTCAGCACTATACCGAAGATGAAAATGGGTACGGGGATGTCCGCGACCTGATCGGCCATGGCATTCAGCCCACGATGCACGAAGCGCCAAACGTGCCGCATTATGGCGAGCCCGGCCACGGCCTGCGTTTGAAGGCGGGCATGACCATCACGATCGAGCCGATGATCACCACCGGCACTTGGAAGATCAAGGCCAAGCAGGTGCCAAATGATGATTGGGAATATTATGTGACCGCCGATGGTTCTCCGTGCGCCCAGTACGAGCACACGCTGGTCATCACCGATGACGGCCCAAAGATCTTGACCAGTCAGGATCCGGAGTTTGACGCAAAATATCTCCTGTAAAAGAGGCGGGTCATCCCAGCGATGACCCGTTTTGTGTGTCAGGGTGTGGAGGACCGCGGGATGGTCGAGTAGCTAGATTGGCTTGGGCGCTTGAGGCGGTCTTTGCCTCGAGTGCACGAGCCAACTAGATACCTCGACCATGCGGGCCGGAACCCAACTACAAAAGGTGCGGCGACCCGCGGGATGGCGGGGCAGCTAGTTCAGGCTGGAATCTTTCCCGTGTCGACGAGAAAATCCAAAAAAGTTGCACGAAAGCCGTTCGTTCTCTAGAATAGAAAAGGCTTTTCTTCAAAAAGAGTAACGCTTTTCGCGAGTTCGCCCCGCGGCTTGCGGGCAAGCGTATACTTCAGCATGGAGTTAATCAAAAAGTGAAGGGTTCTGATGGATTGGTAACAGCACAGGCGCCAGGCAAATTATATGTGGCTGGTGAATATGCAGTCGTTGAAACGGGGTACCCCGCGATCATCGTCGCAGTGGATCAGTTTGTGACCGTGAACGTGACGGCCGCAGCCGATGCCTATGGGAGCATCGTCTCCAAGCAATACCAGGAGAACTCCCTTTTTTGGCAGCGCAATGGCGACGAGATGGTCTTCGACAACCGCGATAATCCGTTTCACTATATTCTCTCGGCAATCAAGCTCACCGAGACCTACGCCCGCGAGCAGGGGAAAGACCTTGCGCTGTATCGGCTGGACATCGATTCAGACCTCGATTCGACCGATGGCAAAAAATACGGCTTGGGCAGTTCTGCGGCGGTCACCGTGGCCACGGTCAAAGCGCTGAACCTGTTTTACCAATTGAACATGACCCCGGACATGATCTACAAACTCGCCGCGATCGCCCATCTGGACATCCAGGGCAACGGCAGCTTGGGCGACATCGCCGCGTCTGTATATGGCGGGTGGATCGCCTATCGCAGTTTCGATAAATCCTGGCTGGCGGCACAGCGCCGCAATTATTCACTGAGTCAACTGATCACGATGGATTGGCCGGAGCTTTCGATCGAGTTGTTGACGGCTCCGGCCGCCTTGAAGTTGGTGATCGGCTGGACCGGCTCGCCGGCTTCGACCAGCCAGCTCGTCGACAAGATCGCAATCGCCAAGGCTGAAAAACGGGCGCAGTACACCCAGTTCTTGGAGGCAAGCCGCGAGACCATCGAAAGTCTCATTCAGGGCTTCCGCGACAAGGCGCTAGAAAAAATTCAGGCGGGCATTCGCGACAATCGCCGACTGCTCAATGAGCTTGCGGCCTTTTCCGGCGTCGCCATCGAAACGCCGAAGCTGACGACCATGTGTGATCTGGCTGAATCAGTTGGCGGGGCCGCCAAGTCCTCTGGGGCAGGCGGCGGCGACTGCGGCATCGTCTTGTTGGATGAACAGATCGAGACCGCCCCGCTGTTTGATCAGTGGCGGGAACAGGCCATCGAACCGTTGACATTTCAGGTCCATGAGTTGGCAAAATAAAGCGAGATAATAGATACACCTGGGCATGCATCGTGGCCTGGGTGTGTTTTTTCTCCGGCAGCAGGTTTTCCTCAGCCGAAAAATAGGCCCCAGCAAGATTGCAGGACGCAGGATGATTTTTCCCGAAATGTGATGCGCGACTGGCTGGCTAAGTATGCGACTATCGCTCTGACAGGAGGGTGCGCGATGAACAGGGGCAGGCTAGAGGCGTTTACGGATGCGGTGATCGCGATCGCGGCGACCATCATGGTGCTGGAGCTGCGGCCGCCAAAATCAGTCAGCTTGCGCGGCTTGGCGGCGGATTGGCCGATCATGGTCGCTTATGTTTTCAGCTTCACGATGATCTATGTGGTTTGGTATTCCCACCACAATCTTTTCAACAAGGCAAAGATCATCTCGACCAGGACGTACCTTTTCAACGGTTTGTGGTTGTTCAGCCTGACCTTAGTGCCGGCCAGCACTGCCTGGGTGGGGCAACACGCCGACAAAACGCTGCCGGAAGTCGTTTACCTTGGGGTGCTCTTGCTGTGGTCGCTGGCGTTTCAGCTGATGGACGAGTCGGTGATCAAGGACAATCCCGGCATTAGTCGTGATGTCTCGAACAATGTGGCGGCGCGGCTGTGGCTCTATGGCGGGTATGTTGCCGGCATTTTGGTCGCGCTGGTGTGGCCGATCGGGGCGCTGCTCATCGTCGGCGGCATTAGTCTCGGATTGACGGGGCAATTGTTGCGCACCAAGCCGACGCCGGTGAATAAGTGAAATAGGGTCGTGTCGAGATAAAAATAGCCCGCTGCGTTTTTTGCGCAGGGGGCTTCTTTTGACAACGCTTCAAAAAATTTGTCGATCTTGGTTGCAACGATGGCTCGCGACACTGCGAATAGCCGTCCTCTGTGACACTTTTTTCCAAAAACTATTACAGCGTGCTGGCCAAGGTGATCACGGTGCGCTGGCGCCACGGCTCGCCCGGCTGAAGGTGCAAGGCCCCGTCATCGGGTGCAACGAGTGGCCGCAAGCCCGCGGCGATGTGGGGCTGGCCGACGATGCCGTTGAAGTTGTCCACGGCGCTGATCTGCGGATACGAGCTGACGCAAAGGCCAGGCGCATCAGTCTCAAGGGCGAGTTGCCAAAGCGGCGCAGTCAGGGTGGCTGTCGTTTCCTTCGTCAGGCGGTCAACCACCGGCATCTCAACGGTTTTGGCGCCGAGGGTCAGCCGTTGGTCCATGATCGTCTGGGCCGGGTCACCAGTCAAGGCAAACGCGAGGTCGATCGTCGGCCGCAGTGCGACTGGTTCGCTGGTCTCGATCCACCAGTCGATCGTCCAATGATTGTCGTTGTCCAAGGTGTGTGCGATCTTCACCTCGCGCGCGCCGGGCAGGCCATCTGCGCCGTCCGGCAAGCGCAGGCTCATGATCAAGGTCGCGCTGTCGCCGTGGCGCTGCAGGTCGCCTTGCCAATTGAAATTTTGCCAGCCATTGTGGGGATGCGAGGTGGCATCTTGCAGGTCCGGTCCCAAGACGGCGCCAAATGTGCCCGGCCGCTCCAAATAATCCTGTAAGGTGACATAGCCCAACAACAGATTGGGGTTGCCGCCCGGATGATGTGGACTGGGTAGGCGCAACCGCTGGACTCTGGCGCCAAAGGTGATGAAACTGAGCGACATTTCGCGATCATTTTCGATCGTGTACTGGGTGATCTCCTGTTTGCCGACGCGCGCAAACAGCTTCGTGGATAATTGCATGCAACCGCTTCCCTTCATTTTTTTTTTTGGGGCGAGAACCCTCTGACTGTTGTCAGAGGAGGTAAGCCCGCTGTCGCTGATGTTAGTCAGCCTTTTTGCTTGGGCGTCCCGCCTTCTCCCTTCTGTTTTTGGATTTTAAAGATAATTAGTGGCTGTTTCTCTGGACATATCACCAGGTGTCTCAATCCAATAGCTATGGAGACCCATAGTGGTGAAAGATTTACGCTGGCCCTTAACGTATGAATTAAATAATCTTAAAAAATATATACAGTGCCCGTATTTACCTATAAAGATAATTATTTGGACAGATAGACTCGCCAGATTCTACCATTCCATTGTATAATTTAGGCGTAAGGAGGTGAAACTATATGACTAAGAAAATGGCCGACTTAACCATATTACTATGGCTTAAAGATGCGCCTCTTTCCTTCGTCTGAACAGATGCGGATCATTGACAACAACATTAACGCCAGCCGTTTTGCTTACAATGAGATGGTGGCGATCGACAAAGAACTCTACTTGCTTCAACAAGTTCAGATACCGATCTCGATCGTTCAAGACCGTATTGCTTATCTAAAACGACGCAGGAACAACACTCAACTGCTGTTTGCCATTCACCCTTGGTTGGCCGGCACAGGTATTGGCACCGATGTGATCGACCAAGCCAGGAGAGCTTATCAAGCGGCGTGGCACATGTTTCGTCAAGTCCACCAGGCTGGTGTCCCCGTCTTCCACCGCAAGAGCTATGATGGCAGTTATCAGTTGCCTACTCGATACACCAAGACCGAAGCGGGTCTAACGAGCGGCTCCAACCGATTTCTCGATACCAAGCACGTTACGATCAGCGGACTGGGAAAGCTCCGCGTTTCGGGTTCACGAAAGCGCTTGTTCAGTCATGCCGATAGTATCCGTGTCGGCACTATCACAGTGCGCCGTGACGCGACTGGTCGTTACT
>NZ_RHOG01000016.1 GCF_003946405.1 Lacticaseibacillus yichunensis
TTGGGTGTCGTTCTCAAGATGGGCCGCATTCAGCTCCTGCAAACGAAGGTGGGCTGCACGACATTGCGATGAAAGACTGGGTGGTACTTTGGGGCACCGGTGCCCGTAAAACATGTGCTGAACGCCTGCTAGCTAGACAAGCTTTCTGTTGGTGTGTTGTTTCCCCCGACCGCCCATGGAGTCGAATGAATATGCATGCGACAGTCTCCACTTGGGGCATGCTCATCCGGGAGTCGGTAAGAGCCCACCTTCCTGACCCTTACATAATATTAAGCGAGTGGGAGCCGGAAAATGTGATCGGAAATTTTGAAACGTTGATGTAATGCGGGTTCCAGCAATCGCTGAAAAACCGCGACTAGTTCATGCCTTACACTGAAATTAGTGGTCATGGACGCACACAAGATAGAATAAACAATGTAATTTTAACCGCTCTAAACTCCAAGGCAATCTCGAGTACTACGCCAGTATTTCATCTCTGAAGATCGCACGCCCCAGCCGGCCGGGCAAAAACTTTTTTGATGGCGTCACACCCCGCGCTTACAGCATTTTGCGGGCGTGCGGTGCGGCGGTCTACAAAAAAAGACATCACGCCGAAAATTCGAAGCGTGATGTCGCAGCTGAAGCAGAATCTATTTTTTCACATGCCAGATCTCATGAGTCTGAAATTGCGGGCGGTGCGTGGTGTCGATGAAAAGCGGCACCGTTTCCTGAACGACATTGCTGAACTCAAGGCCATACCAGTTGGCAGGACTGGTCGTGAAGTTCTGCAGCAACAGCCGGCCACCGATCAACCGTTTTTGCCAAGCCGGGATGTTCTCTGCGGCTTGCAGGCCCATCGATTTTTCCATAATGATGACGAACTTGAAATCGCCGGCGCGGCGCCCCTGTATCGTGGTGTACTCCGGTGTTTGCACGTCGATCGCCCCAGCGTCCATCAGATCATTGATGATACGCCGAATATATAGATTGACGTGCTGCGAGCAGCGGAACCCGAGGTAGAGTTGGACAGACACGACATTGCGCGTGTGCATCATGTCGACGGTGTAGCGCATTTCATACGGGGAGCTCGTTTCGTTGACGGTGACGAACCAGTAGACCTTGGCGCGCTTGGGCTGCTTGTCCAAGATCGAATACAGCGCCGTGCGCTTGAGCCGGTAGTCGTCCTTGACCTTGGTCATGTAGACGAGATTGGTGGCAAAAAGCGGCTCACTTTGATCGGCACTGAGCGCGGTCAGCTGGTCAAGATAATCGGTGAGCTTGACCGTTTCACTTTCATCTTGGTATTTTTCACGCATCTTGTTGCCGAAATACCACACGACCATCAAGGCGAGGATGAGCAGCATGATCACCAAGGTAATGTAGCCGCCGTGCAGGAATTTGACCAAGCTGGCGAGCAGGAAAATACTTTCGGTGACGCCGAAGAAGCCGGCGATCAACGCCGCCTCCAGCCGCGAGCGATGCAGGCTGATGAATTCAAACAGCAACAGCGTCGTCATCAGCATCGTCACGGTGATTGCAAGCCCGTATGCCGCCTCCATCGCCTTTGACGTGCGGAAATACCAGACCACGCTGAGGGTGACAACACACAGGAACCAATTGACCAGCGGAATATAGATCTGGCGCTGATGCAAATTGGGATGCTTGATGTTCATCCGCGGCAGGAACTTCAGCGAGATCGCCTCGTGGACCAGCGTGTACGACCCGGTGATCAGCGCCTGTGACGCGATGATCGCAGCAATCGTGGCCAGCGCGATCGCAAACGGCCGAATGCCATTGCCCATCATTTCATAAAATGGATTGAAATTGGTCAAATTGCGGTACGCGGCATCTTGATAATGCGAGATCAACCAGGCGCCTTGGCCAAAATAATTCAGCATCAGCATCGCATAGACAAATGGCCAGGTGGCGTAAATATTATGTTTGCCGACATGCCCCATGTCCGAGTACAAAGCTTCAGCCCCGGTCGTCGCAAGGAAAATACTTCCCAGCAGGAAAATGCCGACCTTGTTATCCGGACTGACCAACACCTTGATCGCATAAACAGGCGATAGAGCCTTGAGAATCTCCAAATGCCCGCCGAGTCGGGTGAGTCCCAGAATGCCGATAAACGCGAACCACAGCAGCATCAGGGGGCCAAATGCCTTGCCGATCAAAGAAGTCCCGTAGCGCTGAATCAAAAACAGTGCCACCAGCACAACGGTGGTGATACCCAAGATCACAAGCTGGGAGTTGCTGAAGACAAACCGGCCAAACGTCTGGCCCTTCAGCCCTTCGACGGCCGAGGTCACCGTGACCGCCGGCGTCAACGTCCCGTCAGCAAGCAGTGCGGCGCCGCCCAGCAAAGCCGGTACGGCCAGCCAAGCGCCGCGATGCCGCACCAAGGCGTACAGCGCAAAGATGCCGCCTTCCCCTTTGTTATCGGCGCGCATTGCCAAGATCACATATTTGATCGTCGTTAAAAGCATCAGCGTCCAGAAGATCAGCGAAACGGAGCCGATAATATAATCCGGCGTTAAGTTGCCTACTTTGCCGGCATCTGCCACGATCGCGTTCATGACATAAAGCGGTGAGGTCCCGATGTCGCCGTACACAATGCCCAGCGTGATCAGCATCCCCGCGATCGTCACCCGTTTTTTATTTTTAGTCAAAATAGCCTCCTGCGTGCCTGCTGGAAAATGCAAAACCGAGGTCGCGCAATGCGCTTCCTCGGTCTGACTAGCAGATGCTCAGTATTGTAACACCTTGGACCCGGTCATTCTACCCGGTCGCGGGCCACTTTTTTCACAATGCGGCGAATCAGCTTGAGCAGTGGCGTTCGGTTCTGGCCGAGCAAGCCAATCGACTCGACGAACAGCTCCAGCCCAATCACCACAAACACCGTCAGCATCACGGTTCCCCAGAACGTGCTCAGCGGATAAAGCAGCGAGATCAAGGAGAAGATCAGCGCGATGCCGTAGATCACCAGCACGGTCTGGCGGTGCGTCAGGCCCATTTGCATCAGGCGGTGATGCAAGTGGTGCTTGTCCGCCTGTGAGATCGGCACGTTATTGAGCCGCCGCCGGATCATCGCGTACACGGTGTCGGTGATCGGCACGCCTAAGATCACGACCGGAATGATCAGGGTGATGAACGTCACATTTTTCAAGCCTTGCAGCGACAGGACGCTGAGCATAAAGCCGATGTACAGCGCCCCGGTGTCGCCGAGGAAGATCTTCGCCGGGTGAAAATTATAAGGTAAAAAGCCAACCAGCGCCGCGCCCAATGTGAAGATCATGATCGGCGTCCCAACTTCGGCCACCGACAGGAAGAAAAAGCCGATGATGCCCATCGTGAACAGCGCAATGATCGAGACGCCGGTGGCCAGCCCATCCAACCCGTCGATCAGATTGACGGCATTGGTGATGGCAAGAATCCACAGCAGGGTCACAGGCAGGCTGAGCCAGCCAAGATTCCACGTCCAGCCGAGTACGTGCACATCGGTCATCCGCGCGCCAACGAGAAAATACGCGATCAGCGCGGCCAGCGTTTGGCCAAATAATTTTTGCCGTGGCGTCAGCTCCTTCACATCATCGATCATGCCGGTGATGATGATGACCGCCTGAGCCAAAAATAGCGAGAAGAGAAAATGGGTGTCGAATTGCGGCCGCAGCAGGACAAACGTCGCAAAGTTGAAGGCCAAAAAAATCGCCAGGCCCCCCATTGTCGGCATTGGCGTCTTATTGACGCGGCGCGCATTCGGCTTGTCGATCGCCCCGACGATAAAGGCCAGCCCGCGCACGAATGGCGTGATCAATGCTGTGATCAGCATCGTCGCAAAAAAACTGACTATGATGCGAAACAAGTGGCCGTCCCTCCCCATTTCATAATTGAATTCATTATACTACGCCACGTCGCGCGTGTGGACGGCGGCTGGTGATTGAAAGGTAATTGAAAGATATCGCACAAGAAAAGGCGACCACTGCTGGCCGCCCTTTCGAACTTTACTTGGCGTATTCCACCGTGCGGGTCTCGCGAATGACCGTGACCTTGATGTGGCCGGGATACTCCAATTCTTTTTCGATCTGATTGCGAATGTCGCGCGCAAGCACCACGCTTTGTTCGTCGGAAAGCTGCTCCGGCTTGACGATGACTCGCACCTCACGACCCGCTTGAATCGCGAAGCTGTGATCGACGCCGGCAAAGCCATTGGCGATCGACTCGAGTTTTTCCAGTCGGTGCAGATAATTTTCAAGCGACTCGGACCGCGCACCGGGGCGCGCAGCTGAGATCGCATCGGCGGCGGCGACCAAGACCGCGATAACGCTGGTCGCCGGCGTGTCGCCGTGATGCGAGGCAATCGTGTTGATCACCACTTGTGGTTCTTTGTACTTTGTTGCCAGCTCGACCCCGATCTCGACGTGGGAGCCGTCGACCTCGTGATCGAGTGCTTTGCCGATATCATGCAATAACCCTGCACGTTTTGCCATTGTCACATCTTCGCCGAGCTCTGCCGCCATCACACCAGCTAATTTGGCGACCTGAATCGAGTGATCCAGGACATTTTGCCCATAACTAGTGCGGAAATGCAGGCGGCCCAGAATCTTGATCAAGTCGGGATGCATGTTATGAATCCCGATGTCAAAAATCGCCTGTTCGCCGATCTCACGGATGCGGTCATCCATTTCCTTGCGCGCCTTATCGACCATTTCTTCGATGCGTGCCGGGTGGATGCGACCGTCCTGTATCAATTTTTCAAGTGCCATGCGCGCGATTTCACGCCTGATCGGGTCAAAGCCCGAAAGCACGACCGCCTCTGGGGTATCGTCGATGATCAGATCGATGCCCGTCAGCGTCTCTAAAGTACGAATATTGCGGCCCTCACGCCCGATGATACGGCCTTTCATATCATCGCTTGGCAAATTGACCACCGTCACGGTCGTTTCCGCAACAATGTCCGATGCACTGCGCTGAATCGCATCTGCGATCAGCGTTTTGGCTTGGCGGTCCGCTGTCTCCTTAGCTTCTTCTTCACTCTCTTTGATCAGCATTGCCCGCTCATGCGCAAGCTCCGCCTTCGTGTCCGTTAAGATCTGGTCTCGTGCCTGGTCTTTAGTCAGGCTAGCAATTTTTTCAAGAGTCTCTTTTTGCTGGGCGACCACAGTTGAGATGCTTTGCTCCCGCTCATCCAACTGCTGCTGCCGCTGATTCAAGGTCGTTTCGCGATCCGACAAACTCTGCTCTTTACGATCAAGCGTGTCGTCGCGCCGATCCAAGGTCTCTTCCCGCTGCAACTGCCGGTGCTCACTTTGCTGCACCTCACTGCGGCGACCCTTCAATTCATCTTCAACTTGGCTCCGGTAGCGATGGGCTTCGTCCTTCGCTTCGACCAGCGTCTCTTTTTTAAGGGAAGCAGCCTTATCCTTTGCCGCCTCAATGATCCCTGCCGCCGATTCGGTGGCCTGGTTCAAATTGTTTTTGTGGACCCGCTTTTGATACGCGATGCCGACCAATAATCCGACCGCTACTGCGATGACTGCAACGAGGATCATTGAGACCAGTGTGCCTGAACTCATCTTTTCACCTCCGCATCATCTAAGCGATTCGATCAAAATGATCAAAGCATTCAGAAATGCTGTATTCTTAAATTATCATACCAATCGATTGTAACGGTTCACTGAACAAGTGTCAACCAACGCCGGCGTAGCGGCATCTTCGCCAGCCCGCCACGTGAAAAGACGGCATGCTGGGCGCGCGGGACGGCGCCGAGACGGGATGAGCCTGCGACTGGGCAGCGGACTCGCCGTTTTGACGAGGCAGAGACACTCACCGTTGAGTCGTGTGCAGCGAGCCCCGCGTTTCTGGCAACTGAAGCAAAAAAAGAGACAGGAAGCAGACTGCAATGTCTGTTCCCTGCCTCTTTGACTCCGCGCGAAAATCGGGAGCCAGCGTTATTTTTTCGCCTTATCGTCTGGTAAAATATCGATCTCTTCGCTCTTTTTGGCCTTTTCCTCCGGGGTGCCTTCTTCAGCTTCCTCGTTGGTCTCATCCATGTTGTAAGCCGCGCGCACCTTTTCACGCAACTCGGCCTTCATCTCTGGATGATCATCCATGTATTTCTTGGCATTCTCACGGCCTTGGCCGATGCGCTCGCCGCTGTAGGAATACCAGGAGCCAGCCTTTTCGACCAGGTCCTTCTCGGCGGCCATGTCGATCAACTCGCCGGTCTGTGAGATTCCCTTGCCGTACATGATATCGACTTCAGCGACCTTGAATGGCGGGGCGACCTTGTTCTTGACCACCTTGATCTTGGTCCGGTTCCCGATCACATTGGTGCCATCCTTGATCTGCTCGGCGCGCCGCACTTCCAGGCGAATCGTGGCGTAAAACTTCAGCGCCCGGCCGCCAGGGGTCGTTTCCGGATTACCGAACATGATGCCGACTTTTTCACGAATCTGGTTGATGAAGATCGCGATGGTCTTCGTCTTGTTGATCGAGCCAGACAGTTTCCGGAGCGCTTGAGACATCAGGCGCGCTTGCAGGCCGACATGGGCATCCCCCATTTCGCCTTCAATTTCCGCCCGCGGCACTAGCGCCGCCACGGAATCGACAACAACGATGTCCACGGCGCCTGAAGAAACCAGCGCATCCGCGATCTCAAGCCCTTGTTCACCGGTATCCGGCTGCGACAACAGCAGTTCATCGATGTTGACGCCAAGGGAAACCGCGTACTTGGGATCCATCGCGTTTTCCGCGTCGATATATGCAGCGGTGCCGCCCTCTTTTTGGACCTCTGCCACCGCGTGCAGCGCGATGGTGGTCTTGCCTGAACTTTCCGGGCCGTAGACTTCAATGATGCGGCCGCGCGGATACCCGCCGACCCCAAGCGCCTCATCCAACGCCAACGAACCGCTGGAAATGGTCGAGATCCGGGTATCGATCTTGTCGCCCATGCGCATGATGGAACCTTTGCCAAAATTCTTTTCGATCTTCTTTAATGCAGCGTCGAGCGCCGCTTTGCGTTCATCTTGAGCCACGAGTCGTCCTCCTTTGCGCGATCGCGCAAAACCTTTACTTCCATGATACAAGTCAGCCGCTGGGAAGGCAAGAAAAACCGAACAGGCGTTCTATATTTATTGTGGTTGAATGGCGCGCAAGGCTGCAAACATGGCGGCCTTGACTGCCCGGTCGCGGACGTCATTGCGGGCGCCTGGGAAATGATACAGCGTCGCCTGCGACTTTTCCCCGCGCTTGGCCAGCCCGATCCACACCGTGCCAGCATCCACGCCATCGTCTGGGCCGGGCCCTGCAACGCCGGTCATGCTGACGGCAAGATCCGCGTCCACTTTTTCCCGGGCGGCTTCAGCCATTGCCAATGCCGTCGCTTCACTCACAGCGCCGTCGCGGTCGATCGTCGCCTCATCCAGGCCCAGCAACGTGGCCTTCGTGTGGTTGGAGTAGGTGACAAAGCCGCCCTTGAACCAGGTGGAAATGCCGGGAATGTCTGCCAGCGCGGCCTGAAACGCACCTGCAGTCAAACTTTCTGCAGCCGTGATGGTCAAGTGCGCGTTGGCCAGCGCATTGGCCAATTCCTGCGCCAAGCTGTTGTCGTCGCCATAGCCATAGAAATACTGACCTTCCCGGGCCAAGATCTCCTGTTCGATTGGGGCGATCAGTGCCTCTGCCGCCGCGTCATCCGCCGCCTTGGCCGTCAGCCGCAATGTCACTTCATGTTCCTTGATATAGCTGGCGATCGTGGGTTCGCTTTGCGCGTCGATCAGATCCGCCAAGTCAGTGGTCAAAAGTGATTCGCCGATGCCGTAAAAACGCAGGACCTTGCTTTTCAGCACCTGCTGCTCGCCGCGATGGGTCAACAGATACGGCGTGAGCTGCTCTTCGACCATCACCGTGAATTCACGCGGCGGGCCAGGCAACAGAACATAGGTCGCCTTGGGGGTCTCGCTGATCGCACCCACCGCCAACCCGACACGATTGGCCAGTGGCTGGGCGTCAAACGGCAAGGCTGCCTGGACGCGGTCGTTGGCCGTGAGTGGGGTCTGCCGCTGCTGGGCAAACGCGAGCAATTTTTCGATCGCCTGGAAGTTTGTGACCAGCGGCTTGCCGATATGCTGGGCCAGCACCTGCTTCGTGATATCGTCGGCAGTCGGGCCGAGGCCACCAATCAAGATCACGAGGTCCGCGCGCCCTTCTGCCAGCGTCAGCGCCGCATCCAGTCGCTCGCCATTGTCTCCGACCACTTGCTGCTGCTCTGCGTCAATGCCAAGCAGGGCAAGCTGCCGGGCCAAGAAGGACGCATTGGTGTTGACGATCTGACCGAGCAGGATCTCGGTGCCGACCGCAATGATTTCTGCTTTCATCTTGCCACCCCATCTTATAGATTCGCAATTCCGCTTCAGTTTACCACTCGAATCAAAAACGCGCCTGCTAAGAGACGCGTTTGACGGATAGGCTCAATTGAATGAATCGCTGAAGACCCCGCGATTTTTGTAAAAATAATCCACGCCAGAATAAATTGTGAAGATTACCGCCAGATAGAAGAGCACCTGGCCGATCGGAAACCCGATGGCCCCAAAGCCGATATTGTTCAGCATCAAGAAGATGATCGAAAAATCCTGCGTGGCCGTTTTGATCTTGCCTGGCCAAGCCGCGGCCAACACTTCGCCTTCATTTGAAAGCAACAGCCGCAAGCCAGTCACGGCCAGCTCCCGCCACAAAATGATGGCCGTCGCCCAAGCCGGAATGACGCCACTGGCTGTCAAAAAGATAAACGCAGTCATCACCAACAGCTTGTCCGCCAAGGGATCGGCAAACTTGCCAAAATTCGTGACGAGATGCTGGCTACGGGCGATCTTGCCATCCGCAAAATCCGTCAGCGACGCGCAAATGAAGATGATCGTCGCCACGAGCCAGGCGATGCCGATCTTCGTGCCGAGAATCGTGACACTCCCCGCCGGCCAGCCAAGGGCCAAGAGAATTGTGAAAACGGGAATCAGAATGATGCGCAACATGGTCAATTTATTTGGCAGATTCATCGCTTAGTCACCTGTGCTTTCTGAGGCGTCAGAAGAGGAACTGCTACTAGAAGCCGTCGAGTCAGCGGTGAAGGTGATCGTCCGCACGACACTGGTGCCGCTTGAGATATCGACTGTCTTCCCATTTAATTCAAGTTGCGTGCCGAGTGCATTCCCGGAGCGGACATCAAAGGTCGTCGTATTGTCTGGAATATCGACTTCCTGGCTTTCCCCGGCGGCCAAGGTCGCCTGCCAAGTCGTCGCGCCGTTGACCATCACCGCGACCCAGGCGGCACCCGTTGCAGAGACTTTCAATTTGTTGCCGGTGGCGGGCATGTTTTTGACCGTGACGGCCTGGGTGCTGCCGCTTGCCTGTGCGACGCTGATCGTCAGCTCGTCATCTTTTTTGCTGGAGCTGCTGCTTTCTTCCTTCTTGCTGCTTTCGGAAGAGGACTTACTGGATGAACTGCTCTTGCTCTCTTTTTTGCTGGAGACCGAGACCGCCGAAGACTGCACCGGAATCGCGCGCTTCTCGCCGGCGGATTGCTGAATGATCGCCCAGTAGATCGCCCCGAAGATCACAAGGACCAACAGCACGATGATCACCTGAGGCAAATAGCGCCGCAGCTTGATCCCCGGATTGTTCTCGATGGCGCGGGTCGCCCGCGTCTTGTTTTCAACGGATTGGTCCACATACTCTTGCGGCTGAGTATCGGGTATGTCTTGCTGAAATTGAGTCAACAGAGCGTCGCTATCAAGGCCGACCGTATCGGCGTATTGCTTGATGAAGGCGCGCACGTAAAAATCGCCCGGCAGCGCGCCGAAGTTGCCCTCCTCGATCGCGATCAGGTAACGCTTTTGAATTTTGGTGATCTGTTGAAGATCGTCAAGGGTGTAGCCCTTTTCGATCCGGGCTGCCCGCAATTTTTGCCCAATTTCATCCATTTGTATCTTCACCCGCTCGATTTTTTATGTTCATTTTCAGTATAGCATGATTTCGAATGTTCATGAATTAAGAAATTGTTGAGAAGTCACGCGAGCCAGCCGCCGGAAACATACAGCGTCTGGCCAGTGAGATAGGCGGCCTCTTTCTGTAACAACATCGCGACATAATAACTGACATCCGGCGGGGTCGCCAGCCGTGCAGCCGGAATCGCGTCCTGCACAGCTGCCAGCGCAATGGCATCAAACATCTGATTCATTTTCGTGTCAACGGCGCCAGGCGCCACCACATTGACGGTGATGCCCAGGCTCGCGACCTCTTTGGCATAGGCGCGCACAAACGCTGACTGGGCACCTTTGACCGTTGAGTAGGCGACCTCCATTGCCGACCCGCTCCCGCCGTACACGGAGCCGATGAACACGATGCGGCCAACCCCGCTGCGAGCCAATTTTTCCTGCAAATGGGTCAACAGTAACATCGGCGTGACCAGATGCACGCGCATCAGGGCCGTTAATTCCGGTTCCGTCGTCGCGGTGAACAAATGATAATACGTCATCCCCGCCGCAAACACCACGGCGTCCACGCTGAACAGCTGCCCCGCAAGCGCCGTCACATGCGCTGAATCAGTGAGATCATACGCCAGCGGAATGAAATCCTGGCGCGGGTAAGCCGCGGCCAGCTCCGCCACCAGCGCAGTCACTGGGGCTTCGTGATGGTTGTAGTGCAGGTACAGGGACCAGCCTGCCTTGGCAAGGCGCCGTGCGATCGCCCCGCCGATGTCACCTGATGCGCCGATGATCAAGGCTGCTTGGGTCATGCGTCCACCTCCGGCAAAATATGGAACACCGACACCGCATCTAACCGGAAAAATTGACTGGCGGCGGCCTGCAGATCCGCCAGCGTGATGGCCTGCATCACGTCGGCCAGATCAAACAATCCGATTGGCCCAAAGCTCTGGTCACTGACCTGATTGGCGACCTGTTCCAGCGAATTCAGCGATTGATAATATTTGCCCAGTGCCGCGTGCTTGATGCGGGCAAAACGCGCCTCTTCAAGCAGCGGCTGATCCGCCCCTTTGGCAATGACGGCGGTCAGGGCTTCCGACAGCGCAGACGCGTCGGTGGCATCCCCGCCCAAGGTCGCATAGTTATACGTGCGCTGCGCGGTGAAATCAAAGTCAAACGAATCATCGACGATGCCGGCATCATACCAGCTCTGATAAAGCGGCGAGGAATCGCCAAACAACATCTCGAGCAGTAGACGGACCGTGATCGCATACTTGGTCCCCACCAGGTCATCGTCGACCGGCGTGGTGCCCTTGATACCCACGATGCTCTTCGGCCGCACTAAGGGCAACGTCGCCGCCCGATACGGCAAGATCGCAGCCAGATCCCCGTCAAACGACACGGGCCGAATCGGCGCTTGATACGGTGCGATGGTGCGGGCCGCCTGGTCAGCCTCGGCCAGCTCGATCACATGTTGCGGATCGACATTGCCTACCACCGTCAGGGTCATGTTGCCGGGCTGATAAAACGTCCGGTACGCACGATACAACAAGTCCGGCGTGATCGCCGCAATCGACTCGACCGAGCCGGTCACGTCATTGCGCACAGGATGCGTGGGATAAAGATTGCCCAGAATGCCAAAGTACAGGCGCCAGCCGGGATCATCTTGATACATCATGATCTCCTGGCCGATGATGCCCTTTTCCTTATTGACCGTCGCTTCGGAAAAATACGGATCCTGGACAAAATCGAGCAGCGTCTTTAGATTTTCATCGATCTGGTCCGTAGCGGAAAACAGAAACGAGGTCCGCGTTGCGCCGGTGAAGGCATTCGCCGAAGCGCCGGTCGCTCCAAATAAGTCGAAGGCATCGTGATCCGCTTTTTCAAACAGCTTGTGCTCCAAAAAATGGGCAATGCCTTCCGGATCCTGCACCTTCTCACTTGCGCCCAGTGGCACATACGTCGTGTCGATGCTGCCGTAATCCACGGACAACATGGCATACGTCTCGTGGTACGTGGGCCGTGGCACGATCACGACACGCAGGCCGCTTGCAAGTTGGGTTGTCACCTGTCGTTCGGCGACGGCTGTATAGAAACGTTCTTTCAAGAGAGCTCCTCTCCGCCCATAAAATAGCGGCTCTGCAACGTCATCCCGGCAGCGGCTTCTTGGACCTGCGCGCGATCGACAGCGGCGATGCCAGCTTTGAATGCGGCAAAATCACTGTGATGGCCGCTCGCCAGCCGGTCGAGTAGCGCCTGCCTGGCCAAAAAACGTGGGGTGTCATAGGCCGCCAGTCGCGCTGACAGCAACCCCGCTTTGATGTTTGCCAACAGATCATCTGAAAAATCGCCGCGTTGAACCGCGGTCAGCTGGGTGTCGATCAACGCCTCGACGCGGTCGCGGTCTGCGGTATCGATGCCTGTTTGGACCATCATGAAATGGCGGTATGGATCCAGGCTCGAACTGGCGTAATACGCCAAGCTGGCTTTTTCCCGGACATTCGTGAACAAAAACGAGAGCGGCGAGCCGCCAAATAGCTCTTCGGCCACCATTGCGGCATAAAACGCCGGGCCACTTGTCGGGGCGGCCACATGATAGGCCAAATTGAGCTTAGCCTGATTGACTGGGGCTTCCTCGGTCTGGGCCTGCACCGTCTCACGCAGCGGGGTGTCCACCACAAACGGCACGCTCAGCTCCGGCCGCGGGGCAAACGCCAAGGTCGAAGCCAGTGCCTCGACTTGGGCTTGGTCCACATCCCCCAACACGACCAACTCGATCTGATCGCGGGTGAGAAGCTGCTGATAAGCCGACAGCAGCGCCGCATTGTCCACCGCCCGAGCGCCTTCCGGGGTGCCGAAACTCGGCACACCCTGACCCGACTCACCGCCAAAATACAACGCCTGCGTGGCCAGACTCGCCTGTAGCTGGCGATCCTCCGCCATGCTTTCAAGATACAGCGCCAAATTTTCGCGTTCACGCGCAAGCACACCCTGATCAAATTGACCGGCTGTGATGAGCGGGTGGTTGAGCACCTCATTGAGTAGGGCAAACCCGGCGGCCAGCGTCCCTTCGCCGGAAAATTGATCATTGACCAAGGTCAGCGTCGCCGTGACACGATGCCACTGGCCTTCCTTGGCCACGCCGATGCCAAAGCTCGCACCAAACAGCCGCTCCAGCTCCGCCGACAATGCGATCTGAGTCGGATACGCCGCGGTGCTCGTCTCCAGCATCGAGGTCAAAAGGGTCCGTGCGCTGAAGGTCGACACATCAAGCGGCGCCAAAAAATGAAGCTCGATGCGCACCGTTTTAAATTGGGTGGTGGGCAGGACGCTCAAATGAACCCCTGAAGCTAATGCAATTGACAAAAGACCACTCCTCTAATTTTGCCCGCCTGCATCCACAGGTCCTTGCCCGTAGACTTTCCGCGGCTTGCTTCCTTCACTGGGGCCGACCACCCCATTTTTTTCCAAGTCATCGATGAGCCTGGCCGCGCGGTTGTAGCCGATGCGGAAATTGCGTTGCAACATCGAAGTTGAGGCGCCTTGCTGCTGAATCACAAAGGCCTTGGCGTCTTCGTAGAGCTCATCTTCGGACTCGCCGTTCGCCGCGCCGCCTTCTTCGACGTCGGCTGGGGCCATTTTATCATCATAGGCCGGTGCGACTTGGTTCGTGATCGCCTCGACCACCGCTTCAACATCCTCAGACGGAATAAACGCGCCTTGGATGCGCATCGGCTTGCTGGCATCCATCGGGGCAAACAGCATGTCGCCACGCCCCAGCAGTTTTTCGGCCCCATTGGCATCCAAAATGGTGCGCGAATCCACGCCACTAGAAACAGCAAACGCGATGCGCGACGGGAAGTTGGCCTTGATCAGCCCAGTGATGACATCCACGGAAGGCCGCTGGGTCGCGATGATCACGTGAATGCCGGCCGCCCGCGCCATTTGACCGAGCCGGACCAGGGCCGTTTCGACCTCACTACCGGCGACCATCATCAAATCGGACAACTCATCGACCACGACCACGATCAGCGGCAGATGCGGCAGATTAGGATCTTGGGCCGCGGCCGCTTTCTTATTATATTCGCCGACATTACGCACGCCACCCGCTTCAAACAGTTCGTAGCGGCGCGTCATTTCATCCAGCACCTTATTGAGGGCGGATGGGGCCTTTTTTGCCTCGGTGACCACCGGCGTCAACAAATGCGGCACGCCATTATAAACAGAAAGTTCGACTTTTTTGGGGTCGATCAGCATCATGCGCACTTCCGTCGGTTTGGCGGTCATTAAAATGCTGGTGATGATCACATTGATCATGACGGATTTGCCAGAACCGGTCGCCCCTGCGATCAACAGATGCGGCATTTTTGTCAGGTCAAACGTCTTGACGTTGCCATCGACATCCCGCCCCAGTGGAATCACCAGCGGCTTGCCGGGATGCTGCGGGGTGTTGGCTAACACATCCCGATAGCCAACCGTCGCAACTTGCTGATTTGGGACCTCGATGCCGATCAACGACTTGCCGGGAATCGGGGCCTCAATGCGGATGTCTTTGGCGGCCAAGGCCAGGGCGAGGTCATCGGCCAAATTGACGATCTTGGAGACCTTCACCCCGACGGCCGGCTGGATCTCGTATTGCGTGATCGACGGGCCAAGTGTTGCGGACTTGACGGTCACATCCACCCCAAAGCTTTCAAACGTCTGCTTCAACTTGGTCCGATTGCGCTTGATCATCTGATAATCCGCCGTTTGATCCGCGGCGGCTGGCTGGGTCAACAGATCCAGTGGGGGCAAAATGTAATCATCCAGCGCGGCGTCATCCCCTGTCGCCAGCGTGACCTCATCAAGTTCAGGGGTCGGCTCAGGCTTGGCGGCAGGCTGCGGGCTTGGTTGCTTGCTCGGCTGCGGCGTCGGCTCAGTCCCAGTTGGCACCGCGCCTTTGATCGTGAAGTCATCGCTGTCGGCCAGTGGCGTCGGCAAGTCTTTATCATCGGCAAAAACAGGCTTAGGCTGCTGTGTCCCGGTGCCGTTGGTCGCACCTTTAGAAGCGGGCTTGGTCCGCGGCGTTTGGGCTTTGCGCTCAGCTTGCGCCGCAGCCGCCTTTTGCGTCAGAGCATGCGCCCCACCGGCCAGCGCCTGACCAGCCCGGCCGAGTTTTGCCCCGACCCAATGACACCCAGCGAAAAATTGATCCGCGGTCAGTCCAACCGCCAGCGCGCCGCCAATCAAGATCAGTAGCCACGCCACGATCACGGCGCCGGTCGCCGACAGAAGCGGCGCAAACAGTGAGAAGCCCGCGGCGCCCAAGAGGCCACCACCAACATCCGTGGTGGCAGACATCACGGCAAAATCCGCCTTCAGCAGACGCCACGTGGCCAGCCAGTAATGGCTGTGGACGGCCAATTTTGCCATCGCCGTTGCGGTCCATACGATCAGCGCACCCAAATAGATCAGGCCCCCGCCGATGCCTTGTTTGACCGGAATTTTGACCAGCCGCCCAGTGAATAGGAGCCACAGGCCAAATGCAGCAGTCAGCGCAGACGCAAACAGCACGGTATCGCCGATGACCAGGCGATAGCAGTTTGCCATCACGATGCCCAGCGCCCCGACCCGCGTCAGTGCCAGCAAGCCAATGATCGTCAGTGCGACGCCGACCCAGTTGAGGGTCCGGTCGACTGGCTTTTTGCGACTGGCTGGTCTTCTTTTTGTTGTGGTGTGCCCCTTGGCCGTCGTGCGCCGACGTTGCGCCATGTGTCTGCCTCCTTGACTCTTGCGACGCCCCCGCGCCGCTTTCCGAAAAACCGTTCAGCGCCTATTATACACGAGGTTTTCCAGAAAAACGAAAAGGCGGCCGCAGCGGGTCGCCTAACTGTCACTTCAATTTATCATGTGGGTAGGTATGCACGCGCTCCAGCCCAGCAAAATCTTGTTGGCGCAGCGCCTCGTAGATCACCAATGCGGCGCAGTTCGCTAAGTTCAGCGCGCGCACTTCGTCAGTCATCGGAATGCGCACCGCTTTTTCCGGATTGGCGCGCATAAATGGCTCCGGCAAGCCGGTTGTTTCTTTGCCAAACATGAACCAGTGGTCGGATGTGTTGTCGCTGTAATCAACATCCGAATAAGTCTTCTCAGCGAATTTTGAAACCAGATATAAATGGGTCGGATCCGTCACTGTTTTCAAAAAATCATCGAGCGAGTCATGATAGACCACGCGTACGCTCGCCCAATAATCCAGGCCGGCTCGCTTGAGATGCTTGTCGTCAGTCTCAAACCCAAGCGGCTTGATCAGATCCAGCACACTGTCCGTCGCCGCCGCGGTGCGGGCAATATTACCGGTATTCGATGGAATCAACGGTTCATATAATACAAGATGATTTGTCATCACGCGCCTCCAAACACTGACTAACAGTTTACCATAAAAAAAGAGGGTGCGGCGCGGGGCGTTAGGACCCTGCAGATAAGTCCAGCAGACGCTTGAGGCGCACTAGGCCTCGAGTGACTGCTGGCTTAGATGTCAGGGTCCTGCCCCGCGAAGCCCGACTGAGGGTGCGGCGCGGGGCGCTTAGGACCCTGCAGCTAAGTCCAGCTGACGCTTGAGGCGCACTAGGCCTCGAGTGACTGCTGGCTTAGATGTCAGGGTCCTGCCCCGCAAAGCCCGACTGAGGGCGCGCCGGCTCGCGGGAAAGCCCCGTTCTGCCGAACCAGCGCACAAAAAAACGTATCACCTCGGTGCTGCGCACGGCGAGACGATACGTTAGTGAAGTTTTTCATCGCTAACTTTTATCAATTTCCCAAAAGCAAGCCCTGATAAAAGCCAGAAATAAAAAAGCTTAAGAGTAACTTAACACCGCCAATGGCTGAATGCAACCATCTGTGCATAAATTTTTTACATCCTGCACAGGTGTCCTCATATCGTTAACAGATCGACCGCCACATGAATGCTCGCAGGCGGCGTGGCCAGCATCGCCTCGCGTTTTTCAGCTGGGGCCTGCCAGGACAGTGGCGTCATCGCCAACACATCGGCAAATCCCGCCGCATCCACCGGGTGATCGTAGACGATAGCGGTCTGCTTGGCCTGCGGATACGCCGCCTTGAACCGCGTCAAAACGCGCTCGTTGCTGTATGTACCCTTCGCCGTGCCACCGTATAACCCCTGGCGCAATTCGCGCAGGTAGTCCGCTTGCGGAATCACCTTGAACAACCGGCTTTCCGGCGCGCGCACGCGATCAAATTCCTCATACGCCCCTGGTGAAAATAGGTCGACGATCGCCGAGAACCGACCAGCCAAAAACGGCAGATGTGCGAGGTCCGCCACACAGAAAAAGGCAGAGGTGGCCAGACTCCCGGCTAGTTCGATCGCAGGCTGAGAGATGTCAAACCCCACCGCGGCCGCCCCGCTTTCGGCTAATTTCGCAGTCGGGGTCCCTTCCCCGCAGCCAATATCCAGCAGTCGATCCGTCGCAGTGAGCTGTCCCTTGATCTCCGCCAAAAACGGGTCGAACAGGCCGTTTGCCAGCGCTCGCCGCCGCGCCTCAAGCATGGGCCGGCTGTATTCTGTTTTGACCGGGGCATTGAGGAAGTTCGCCGTCCCTTTGCGCGAGAGGTCGAACCGGTGGCCATTTGCACAGACCAGACTCGTTTCTTCTATTAATAATGGCTCACGGCACACCGGGCAAGCCAAAAACGGCGACTGATCCGCCAGCCAGGCCGCTTTTTGGGCGATCTTTCGCATCTTGGTCTCATTTCCTTTAAAATTGATTGCGGCAAAAAGTACCTTTTGCCGGTGAATTAACGTAGACTGGAGAAAGACACAAGGAGGAGCCCGTATGCTTTCTATCTATAAATTCGATGATACGATGGGTCAACTCAAGACTCAAGCCAAAATCGAATCCGATGTTTGGATCGATGCGGTCGACCCGACCCCAGAGGAAATGACCAAGTTGCAAAAAAAAGCCCGGGTGCCGGAAGCTTTTTTGCTGTATGGGCTTGATCCCGATGAAGGGGCCCGCTATGAATACGACGAGGATTATGATGCGCACCTATTGATCTTCGACATGCCCGTTGTCAGTCAGGACAGCAAGCACCGGGTCGCCTATAAGACGGTGCCACTGGCTGTGATCTTGACGACGACTGCCATCATCACGATCGACAACACCGCGCAACCCCTGCTGGCCTTGTTTGCGAGCGGGAAAGTCGCCGGGTTCAATCCGAAAATGAAATCCCGCGCCGCCCTGCAGATGCTCTACCAGATCTCCGTGGCCTACCTCGCGTATCTGCGCGACATCAACAAGGCTCGCGAAGCGCTGGAGACCAAGCTGCAAAATAATCTGAAAAACGAGGAGCTCTATGCATTGATGGGCATTCAGCGCGGCTTAGTGTATTTCATGATGAGCCTGCGCACCGACCGCAACGTGCTCGACCAGCTCAAACGGACCAACCCGCTGCACCTCAATGAAGAGGACCTCGACTTGCTCGATGACACGATCATCGAAAATCAGCAAGGCACCGAAATGGCGCAGATCTCAAACTCCATCATCAACGAGACCGCCGACACGTATTCATCGGTCATTTCCAACAACATGAACAGCGTGATGAAATTCCTGACGTCATATTCAATCATCCTGACCATCCCCACCCTCGTCTTTTCATTTTATGGGATGAACGTGGAGCTCCCATTTGCGGGCATGCACGTCAGCTGGTTGATCACGATCATCATCTCGCTTGTGATCTCAGTCTTGATCGCGTTTCAGTTTTATAAAAACAAGTACTTTTGATTCATTCACCCAGAATTGTGAAAGGCGGCCGCGTGCCGTCTTTTTTTGATTCAGGGTGCGGAGCGGGGCGCTTAGGACCCTGCAGCTAAGTCCAGCAGCCGCTTGAGGCGCACTAGGCCTCGAGTGACTGCTGGCTTAGATGCCAGGGCCCTGCCCCGCGGAGCCCGACTATGAGGGTGTGAAGGCACGCGGGATGGTGGGTCGGCTAACTTGGCTCGGAAGCTTGGCGCGCACTTCGCACCGAGCGTCCGAGACGGTTAGGTGATCCCGCCATGCGCGCCGTAACCCAACTACAAGGGGCGAGGGCCCCAGGATAGTAGTCTGGCCGTACAGCGACCTTCAGAACGGTGAGACTCTTGATCTTGAATAAAACACGAACATTATTTTTATATTTTAGCATATTGTTGACAGTTTCCTGTTTTTGCCGTATATTTTGTCGCGGTGTGAAAATCACCGCGCAATTTCACAGATAATGTTCGGCTTTTAGAAAGGACGACACAGATGGAGATTTTTGATTACGAGGACATTCAGCTGATTCCAAACAAGTGTATCGTGCGCTCTCGCAAGGAGGTGGACACCTCTGTCGAGTTCGGCGGACGGACGTTCAAGATTCCCGTGGTGCCGGCCAATATGCAAACGATCATCGACGAGCCCCTCGCCAAGTGGCTGGCGGCCAATGGCTATTTTTACGTGATGCATCGCTTTGAACCCGAACGGCGCGCCGCATTTATCAAGCAGATGCACGAAGATGGCCCCTTCGCCTCGATCTCCGTCGGGGTGAAAGACGAAGAATTCGCCTTCATTGAAGAGCTGGCTGGCGCGCAACTCAATCCGGAATATATCACCATCGATATCGCGCATGGTCACGCCCAGATCGTGATGGACATGATTCAACACATCAAGAAATATCTGCCAGACGCTTTTGTCATCGCCGGCAATGTCGGCACTCCAGAAGGCGTCCGTGAGCTTGAAAACGCTGGGGCGGATGCGACAAAAGTCGGAATCGGCCCAGGAAAGGTCTGCATCACCAAAATCAAGACTGGCTTTGGGACCGGGGGCTGGCAATTGGCGGCACTGCGCTGGTGCGCCAAGGCCGCGCGCAAGCCGATCATCACGGATGGCGGCATTCGCACCCATGGCGACATTGCCAAGTCTCTGCGTTTCGGCGCGACAATGTGCATGATCGGGTCCCTGTTTGCCGGCCATGAAGAGACTCCTGGCAAAAAAGTGACCGTCGATGGCAAACGGTATCAGGAGTATTTTGGCTCCGCCTCTGAATACCAAAAAGGCGACCACCACAATGTCGAAGGCAAAAAAATGCTGATCCCGCTGAAAGGCCACATTGCCGACACCCTCAAGGAAATGCAGGAAGATCTGCAGTCGGCTGTGTCCTACGCCGGCGGCCGCGATCTGGCGGCGCTGACCAAGGTCGATTACGTCATCGTGAAAAACTCGATCTTCAACGGCGATCAATATTAAGCTAACTTTTAGTAAGTTTTCCGTGCACTCCGGGCCGGTGCGTGTTAGAATTGACCACGATGTTACTAGTGATCGACCTAACCCAAACCAAAAACTCAAATACGGAGGACTGCATGGCTAAGAAATCGAAGATCGAAAAAGCCAAGAAGATCGAACTGACCGTGGCAAAGTACGCCACGCTTCGCGCAGAGTATAAAGCGACAGGCAATTATGCCGCGCTTCAGACGCTGCCGCGCAACGCCAGCCCAGTGCGGATGCACAACCGCGACGAACTGGACGGCCGCCCGCATGCCTACATGCGCAAGTTCCATCTTTCGCGACTCAACTTCCGGGATCTCGCGCATAAGGGTCAGATTCCTGGTGTGCGCAAAGCTTCTTGGTAAGTTAGCGTCAGTTAGAAAAAATGGACCTCAGGCACCCACCTTTCTGGGTAGCCTGAGGTCCTATTTTTGTCGCACACAGCGTGGTGGCGCGCAGCTGCGCCAATTTTTGGCCAGGCCTCACTCAGCCGTCCGATACGTCAAGGTCTCGCCCACCGCAAACGTGGTGACCTGAGCCGGGGTGAGGTACAGCGCATTGGCCAGCGGCGACTCAGCAGGCACAGGGCCGAAAACCAATGCAACATGGCCGATCGCCTGAAGATTTTCGTTTGCCAACGCGCCGACGTGGGTGATCGTATAGCCTTGCGACCCCACCTGCAACGTATCGCCTTCTGCCAGCGTCAAGGCTTGCTGACGCGCACGGTCTGTGAACCGCTGAATCACCGACACATCCTGCAGCGGTACAGTCGCCGTTTCCCCAAATAAGATCACTAGCGCCGCATCGCTACCCAAAGCATCTGGGCCGATCGCGGTGATCACCGAAGTTGTTTCCATCTGCGCCCCTCCTTTTTGTCTTCAGTTATCATACCATGCCGCGAAATGCGTGCGGCAATGTTATACTGAAAGCGCAATTGTTTTGAACACACGCAGACGCGTTGAACACGACTGCGTTCAGGAGGCAAGTTCAATGAAGCAAACAGTTCTGCTTGGCGGCTACACCCGCCACGGCGGCAAAGGTGTCTACCGGGCCGCTTTTGATTCCGAAACCGGTGCGCTCAGCCCCTTCACGCCTTTCATCTCGAGCCTGACATCGCCGACGTACATGGCGGTCTCAAGCGCAAACATCGCGTACATCGTGAGTGCAGGCGAAGGCGAAGGCGGCGTTGCGGCCTTTGACTTGAACGGCGACACCCCGCGTCTGATCAACAGCGTACTGACCCCGGGTGGTTCCCCGGCGCACATCTCCCTTGATGAAAAACGCGGACTGGTTTTTGCGGCGTTTTACCATGATGGCCGCGCCAATGTTTACAAGATCGGCGAAGATGGCGGCCTCACCGCCACGGACAGCGTGCAACATGCGGGCAACGGGCCGCGGCCAGAGCAGGACGAAGCGCATGTCCATTTTGCGGCGCTCACGCCAGACGACCGGCTTGCCCTTGTCGATCTGGGCAACGACACCGTCACCACCTATCCAGTTGATGACGCTGGCAAACTTGGCGCACCGACGATTTTGAACACCCCGAAAGGCTATGGCCCGCGCCATTTGGTCTTCAATCACAAGCGCCCGATCGCCTATCTGCTTGGCGAATTGTCCAGTAACCTGACTGTGATGCCATATGATGCGACGACAGGCAGCTTCACCATGGGCCAGACGGTCAAAACAATTCCGGCCGATTACACCGACTTCAACGGGGCGGCTGCAATTCGGCTCTCCAGCGACGACCGCTTCCTGTATGCCTCCAATCGCGGCTATAACACGATCGTCGTGTACGCCGTCAGCGAAGATGGGCTGAGTCTCACCGAGATCCAGCAGATCTCTACAGAAGGCGACTTCCCGCGCGATTTTGACCTCGACCTGAGCGAGACCTATGTCCTTGCTGTCAATCAAAAAACGAGCAACGGCACCCTGTATCAGCGCGATGCCGCCACTGGCAAGCTTTCCTTGGCCGCCAAAGACTTGGAGACCCCAGAGGCTGTGAACGTGGTCTTTTTGAAAGACTAAGATTTGAACTGAAATAGCGGCGATGTGCCGCTATTTTTTTGTGCGACGGTGTCGGCTTTTTCCTTAAATTTTCGCCATGGCGTTGTTATGCCCCGCCTGGCCGGTATACTTGAAGTATCGATCTGCAAGGAGGAGCCTCATGCTAGACATAATCAAAGCCATCGTGATCGGCATCGTCGAAGGGTTGACGGAATTTCTGCCGATCAGCTCGACCGGCCACATCGACCTAGTCAATCACGTGATCAAGTTGAACCAAAGCGCGGATTTTACCGCGATGTTTGAATACGTGATTCAATTCGGCGCGATTCTCGCCGTCATCTTGCTTTATTTCAACAAATTGAACCCGTTTGCCCCCACCAAGTCCGCCCCGGAGAAAAAGGCGACCTGGTTGATCTGGGCAAAGGTGATCGTCGCCGTTTTGCCATCAGTCATCATCGGCCTGCCGCTGAATGATTGGATGGACGCGCATCTGCACACCCCGCAAGTCGTCGCAACGACCTTGATCTTCTACGGAATCTTGTTCATCGTCATCGAGAACTGGGCCAAGGACAAGCAGCCAGCCGTGTCGCGCCTCGCTGATCTATCTTTCCAGACCGCCCTGTTCATCGGCCTGTTTCAGGCGCTGTCGATCATCCCTGGCACCAGTCGCTCTGGCGCGACGATCTTAGGCGCGATCATTCTCGGCACCAGCCGGGCAGTGGCAACGGAATTCTCGTTTTACCTCGCGATTCCCACAATGGTCGGCGTGTCGATCTTGAAAATTGGCAAGTTCATCATGAATGGCAACAGTTTGACCGGCGAGCAATGGGCCGTCCTGTTGACCGGGCTCATCGTCTCGTTTCTGGTCGCCGTGGTCGCGATCAAGTGGCTCATCAAATTCGTCAAGACGCATGATTTCAAACCCTTTGGCTGGTATCGTATCGGCCTCGGGCTCGTCGTCTTGCTGGTCTTATTCCTATAGGAGGTCCTCATGTTAAAAGAAGTCGCAGTTGAAAATTTCACCAACATTCCCCGCGCCATTGCGGCTGGTGCCCGGCGCATCGAGCTCAACGATAACCTGGCTGTGGGCGGCACCACCGCTTCAAAAGGCACACTGGCCGAAGCGACCGCTTACTGCCATGATCACGATGCCAGCGTGGTCGCGATGATCCGGCCCCGCGGTGGTGATTTTGTCTATAACGATACCGAACTGAAGATCATGGAAGCCGACATTTTCGAAGCCCAGGCGCTGGGCGTGGATGCCGTGACGTTCGGGGTCCTCACTCAAGGCGGCCAGCTCGATACAGAGGCCATGACCCAATTGATCGCGGCGGCTGGCGGCATGGACGTCGTGATGCACATGGCGTTTGACGCGATGCCCGAAGCCAACCAAGGCCCGGCAATCACCTGGCTCGCCGACCATGACGTCGTGCGCATCCTGTCGCATGGCGGCCCGCTGACCACGCCGATCGAGGAGACCTTGCCCCATCTCAGCGACTTGGTCAAAGAAGCCGGCGATCGCATTACGATTTTGCCAGGCGGCGGCGTGACCGCGGCCAACTTCGACCACATCGTCGAAGTGTTGGGTGTGCAACAGGCACATGGGACGAAGATCATTAGTTACTAAAGGGTGTGGCGGCTCGTGGGATGGCCGGGTAGCTAGCTTGGCTCGGGTGCTTGAGGCGCACTTCGCCTCGAGTGCACAAGCCTGCTAGATATCCCGGACATGCGAGCCGGAACCCAACTAAATGGTGTGGAGGCTCGCGGGATGGTCGTGCATATAGGCTAGCCTAGTGCTTGGTGGCGGTCCTTGCCACCGAGTGCTGGGCGTACCTACATGTCTCGACCATGCGAGCCGGAACCCAACTATATCGGTGTGAAGGCTCGTGGGATGCCGAATCAGCTAACCGTCCCCTTGCTTCCAACTAAAAGGCGCGCAACCAAGTCAAATCGGTTGCGCGCCTTTTGCGTTCTATTAAATTTTATAATGGCAGTTCAGTTAAGCATGCGGTTCGCTGGCGATCACGAAGGCCGCCACGCAACCAAATCCAGTGTGGCTGGCGATGGTCAAGCCGATCGGGCCGGTCAAGACATTGGCATCAGGCGCCTGACTCAAGATATGCGCCTTGACCTCATCGGCCGCGGCCCAATCCCCGCTGGTGGCGATCAGGATCTGCTGGCTCGGATCTGCTGGCAAGGCCGCCAAGATCTTATCCCCCAGCGTGAGCAGCGCACGTTTGCGGGCGCGGACCTTGCTGACCATGCGCAGTTTGCCGTCCGGATCGACATCCAAGATCGGTTTGATGTTCAAAAGCGTACCCAGCGTCGCCGCCGTGCGCGAGACCCGGCCGCCATGATACAGGTAGTCCAGATTATCCACGGTGAACCAGGACTGAAGCCGATTTTTCTCTGCTTCAATGTAGTCCGCGACCTCGTCGAGACTCTTGCCCGCCTGTTTCTGGGCGATTGCGTCCAGCACAAGCCGTCCTTCCCCAGCCGAGGCGGCCAGCGTGTCGACAATGCGCAACGTTGCGTCTGGGTATTTTTCCAAAAGCAGGTCGCGGGCCTGGAGTGCCGAGCTCAGTGAGCCGGACAGCCCGCTTGAAAAGCCGAGGTACAACACGGGGGTGCCCGCCTTGAGGTACGGTTCGAAAAACGCCTCATACTCACCCACGTTGACTTGGGCGGTGGTCGGCATCACGCCTGACTTGATCTTGGCGAAAAAGCCTTCGAGGTCGTAACTTTGGCCCAGATCGTCGTTGAGCTCTTGTCCGTCGACTTCAAAATGGAATGGGACGAATCCCACGTCTGCTGCCTGGAGTGTGTCGTAGCTAAGATCGCAAGCCGAATCAGTCAATAATTGGTACATCTTCCCACATCCTTTACGCCCTATCGATGGGCAACTCTAACATGTCACACAAGGATACCATATCCGATGGCACCGCGGCGGTCAATTCCAGGGTCCGCTGCAAAAAAGGATGCCAAAGGGCCAGCTTCCAGCAATGTAGCGCCTGGCGTGTGATGCCGCGCATTGGGCCGCCGTATAAGTCATCCCCATATAATGGATGGCCGACGCCGGCAAAATGCACCCGAATCTGATGCGTTCGCCCGGTGTGCAGCGCCACTTGTGCCACTAATCCGGCCGAATTTTGCTCGAGCACCTGATATTCCGTGATCGACCGCTTGCCATCCGCGACCACTTTTCGCCGCATGTAAAATTCGGGGTCATGGCCGATTGGTAGCATCAGCCACCCATGCGGCGGCATCGGCGTCTTATTCGTCGCCACAGCCAGGTACGTTTTTTGCAAGCGGGTACTGTGCAGTTGGCGGTCCAGCAGGCTGTGGACAAAGCCGTGCTTGGCAAATAGCATCAGCCCCGATGTATCGCGGTCCAGCCGGGTCACCACATGCACCGCGGCGCTTTCCGCATGTTCCGCTAGCAAATGTGCCTTCACGTAATTGGCCATGCTGTCGTTACCGCGCAACGGGTCCGGAATCGAGGCAACCCCGGCCGGCTTGTTGACCACCAACAGATACGCATCTTCATACACCACGTCCAGCGGAAACGGCGTCGGCACCACCACGTCTTTGACGATCTCTGGCGCCGTTTGTAGCAAGATGCGGTCACCGTCTTGCACCAAAAAGGCGAGATTGCGCTGCTTTTTGTTGACGAACACAAACCCGCCTTGATATTTGAGCCGCTTCAACTGAATGCGCGAAAATCCCTCATGTTGCAAAAATCGGCCTAGCGCAAGGGTCTCCCCGTGATATCGCCACTGAAACCTCATTGCTTTGCGCCAATGAAGGCGTCCTCGACCCGATCCCAGAAATGCATGTGGCGGTATCGGGCAAAATGAATCCGCTCATCCGCGATACGGAAGCGAATCTCCGTGACCATTTGCGGCGTGATCGTAAACTGATCGATGGTCATCAAATAATCCTGGAACGCCTCGGGCCGCGTGATCATCCACTCATCAGGCGCCAGGATCATCGGCGCCGCCAAGGTTCGAAAAACGCGATTGTTGATCGACGCGATCTCCGTGACCTGCAAGGCATCCAGCCGCGGGTGCATCACCGCGCCGCCGTTTGACTTACTGTAGCCCGTTGAGCCGGTCGGGGTGCACACGCAAAGCCCATCGCCGCGAAAACTTTCAAAGAAGTTCTCCTTGATGTAAACATCCGCGCGCATCGTGCCGTTGGGCCGCTTCAACGTCGCCTCATTCAACGCGAGGTAATGGGAGGTCGTGCCATCTTCATAATCCGCCAACACATCTAAGAGCGGATAGCTGACACTTTCCCCGGAATCATTTTTCAAAGCCTCGACCAGCTCGTCGATCTCAAAATCGCGCCAGTCCGTATAAAAACCGAGGTGGCCTGTATGCACGCCGATGAAGCGCACCGAGTTGAGCTGATCGGCGTAGCGGTGAAAGGCGGACAGTAGCGTGCCGTCGCCGCCGATCGAGATCACGACATCCGGCCGCTTCTCGTCCATCACAAAACCACCAGCGGCCAGCCCAGCAGTGAGTTTCTGGTTGGCCTCCAGCGACTTGGCATTATTGTTGTGGACGATCGAGATTCGCATTAATCCTCACCTTTTTCATCATCATCGTGCGGCCGGATCATCGGGACATTTTGCCCCTTCCCATAGGAGAACAACTGCTGCGCTTCCTGAATCTCTTCGCGAATCTCAGACATTTCTTTATCCAGCATAAAACTGGCCTCGGCCGCTCGCTTCAATCGAGCCTTCAATTCGTCTGGAAATTCGCCTTGATATTTATAATTCAACGAATGCTCGATCGTCGCCCAGAAGTTCATCGACATCGTGCGAATCTGGACTTCCGCCAGCAACCGCTTTTCGCCATGCACCAGCTGCACCGGATACTCGATCACCACATGATAAGACCGGTAGCCCGAGGGTTTGACGTTCGTCACGTAATCGCGCTCCTCGACCACCTTCATGTCGTTGCGCTTGTGCAACATGTCGACGACCTCATAAATATCTTCAACAAACTGGCACTGAATACGCAATCCGGCGATGTCCTGCATATCCTGTTCGAGCATCTCATCTGAGATATAGCGGCGAGACTGCTTTTCAATGATCGAATCCACCGGCTTGACGCGGCCGGTCACAAATTCGATTGGCGAATGCTCACTGGCCTGCTGGAACTGCTTACGCATCCCGCGAAACTTGATCTTGAGCTCACTGACCGCTTGTTCGTATGGCATCAAAAATGAATCCCAATCGCGCTGCATCGCGCCGCCTCCTACCATCGCGGCGGCCAAAACACGCAAACGGCCGCCAGTGACAAATTCTATTACATTTTAACATAGTTCAAGAGCCAGGGTGCGGAGGTCCGCGGGATGGCGGATCAGCTAACCTGGCCCTGGCACTTGAGGCGCCCTTCGCCTCGAGTGACGGGGACAGTTAGATGTATCCACCATGCGGACCGCAGCCCAACTTCAGGGTGCGGAGCCGAGCGGGAGGTCTGAGCAGCAATTTTGGACTATGGGCGTATGGCGCACCTTGCCATCGAGCGCCTGGGCCAATTAGATGCCTCAGACCTGCTCGGCGCAGCCCAACTTCACGGTGCGGAGGGCCGCGGGATGGCGGGGTAGCTAGGTTGGCTCGAGCGCTTGAGGGCGTTCTTTGCCCTCGAGTGATTGAGACGCCTAGATGTCCTCACCATGCGGACCGGAGCCCAACTACACGGTGCGGAGGGCCGCGGGATGGTGGGGCAGCTAACTTGGCCCTGGCGCTACGGCGTACTTCGCCTTCCAGATCGTCTTATCCGGTGTCGCGTATCGTGAACACCCAAGTGAAAAAATTCATCATCTTCGCCAGATCGATCCCGATGAAACGCCGCCAGCCGGCACAAAAAAACTTTTCAGACGCAAGGTCCCGAAAATAATAGAAATATAACTATTATGCACCAGCCGAATCAAAATTATTGGTACGCAAATCTGCTACCTCTGATTAGTGGAGACTTTTCCATCAAATTTGGCAGCCGCGCCGACATTCAATTGATGTGAAAAACTCACAAGCTAAATCGTTGCACCATTCACGATATCTGGTACATTATAGATATCAACAGACTGTGCCTGTGTCATTTTTCTAGGAGGTCCACCATGCTTGAGATCTTTCTGTTCGTCAACCCGCTTGGCACGCGCTGTCGACACGCAGAACAGGCGATGACGCGTATTGCCCAAGAACTGCCAACGCCGATCACCCTTCATTTTGTCCCCTTAGTCAACTTTGCGATCATTGACGCTTTTATGGCGCGCCACCATTTAGATGAAAACGATCTGGCGCTTCGCAACCAACTCTTCGATGCGGCCTATCAGGTCTCGCTGGATTATAAAGCCGCTCAGTTTCAGGGCAACCGCCTCGCGCGGGCCCTGTTGATCGCTGAACAGGAAATGTTTCGTCACCATCACCGTCAATACGATGCGGCCTTCGCCGACCAATGCATTCAGGCATCTGGCCTCGACCGCGAAGCCTTTGACGCCGATCGCGCAGAAGAGGCGGCGATGCACAATTGCTTCACCTCCGATCAGCGCATCGCCTATGAGATGGGCGTGACCGAGACGCCTGCCGCTGTGATCTTCGATGTCACGCATCCGGATCGCGATGGCGTGCGCGTTTTGAACATCACCAGCTATCACCACCTCAAACACATCTGCGAACAGATCGGCGCGGCCAGCCAACCCTTGCCGCCCCAGCGCCTGCTTCATATTTTGTGAAAAAAACGGGTCGTCCGCCATGCGGACTACCCGTTTTGTTTTGTCTGCCGAGCCAGCGCCAGCTGTTTGACAGTCAGATCTGGATACCATGGCGGTCGCCGTTGCCAAGCAAAGCCACTCGCTGTTTTCACCAGCCATCCCTGGTCGATCAAGACCGCCAGCCACGCGCGGCGCATCGCAGACAACACCGCAAATGGCGGCAATAGCGGCGTGTGCACAAGTGGGGCGAGCCCGCGCCAAAATTCCTGCTCCGCGGCTTGTGATATGGTCGGCGCCTCCTGAAACGCCAGCAACCACTGCACCCGCACCTGCCACTCCGGCAAATGTAGCCCGATCAGCCCACTGCCCGCCTCATGCACGACCCAGGGACAACCGGCAAGATGCAGCCCACGCTCATAACAGGCTCGTTGCAACGCGACCACCCGCTTATCGGCAAAATGCAGTTGCGTCTGAATTTGCTCGGCCTCCCGCAGTGGATCGCGGCGGCGCGGCAACAGCCGAGTCGCGCCCGGCATTCGGGTCTCAGTCAAAGTCGCCGGGGCCAATTGCCAATGAACCAGCTGACCGCCTGGCATTTTCAAGAACCAAAGCTGAAACCCCGGGCTCAAAAACAGCCCCTGCTTGCTGGTTGGCCAAGCGCTTTGATAGCGGCTGCCCAGCACCCAGAACACGGTGAGGCCAAGCTGCTGGTAGCCCTTGGTCCGCGCCGCCAATTTTTCCTCATTGAGCGGGCTGCATTGAAACTCGATGACCAGTGTCGCTTCCCCGCGCCGCCACACCACATCGGCACGTTGGCGGATGCTGGGAAAATAGGTCTCAAGCGCCACCTCATAACCCAGCTTTGCCCCCAAGTCCGCCAGCCACCGCTTGCCCGTCAAATGTTGCAGGCTTTCCGGCTCGGTGCTGGCCTCGCACGGCGGCCCCAGATGATAAAAATGTGCCGGCATGATCGCCCCATTGCGTACCCCGACCGGCATCCGGCAAGCCGGACAGACAAAAGCACTTCCTTGGGCCCGCAGCGCAGCGGCCTGCTCGTGATCATTCAATGTGATCAGCTGCGCTTTTGCATCCATCGCCACAAACATCACCCATCCCTCCCTTCTAAATAAAAAGATTACGCAAAAACGCCTGGCGCCCCTCCTACGCTGAAGAGGGACGCCAGGCGTTTTTGAAAAATGGCCAGGCAAAATAAGTTAGTTTTTGAAGCTATGTAGCGGCGCTGGAATGCGTCCCCCACGGCCGATCAACACGCTGGCATCCCCATCGTTGACCGCCATGATTGGGGCGCGACCAAACAGCCCGCCGAATTCAATACTTTCGCCAACTGTTTTCCCCGGCACCGGAATCACGCGCACCGCAGTCGTCTTGTTGTTGATCATGCCGATCGCGGCTTCGTCGGCGATCATCCCGGCGATCGTGGTGGCCGGCGTGGCGCCCGGAATGGCGATCATGTCGAGGCCAACACTGCAGACGGCGGTCATCGCCTCCAATTTTTCTAAATTGATCTGGCCAGCCGCTGCGGCACGAATCATGTTGGCGTCTTCAGACACTGGGATGAACGCGCCTGACAACCCGCCGACGCGCTCGCAGGCCATGATGCCGCCTTTTTTCACCGCGTCGTTGAGCAACGCCAAGGCCGCCGTGGTCCCCGGAGTCCCCACATGGCTGAGGCCCAGTGTCTCCAAGATCTGGGCCACCGAGTCCCCTTCCGCCGGGGTCGGCGCCAGCGACAGATCGACGATGTTGAACGGCACGCCGAGGCGCTCGGCCGCCTGCTGGCCCACGAATTGGCCCATGCGTGCGACCTTGAATGCCGTTTGCTTGATCACTTCGCAGATCTCTTGGAACGGCGCATCGGGATGCTGCGCCAAGGCGCGCTGGACGACACCGGGCCCAGAAACACCGGTGTTCACGGCGCAGTCACCTTCAGATACGCCCCAAAACGCGCCGGCCATGAAGGGATTGTCTTCGACGGCATTGGCGAAAACCACCAGCTTCATTGCATTTTCTGGTTTGATCGCCGCGACCTCTTTGACGACTTGCCCCATCAAGGCAACGGCGTCCATGTTGAGCCCGGCGCGTGTGCTCCCAACATTGACGCTCGAACAGACGCGCTCGGTGCTCGCCAGCGCCTCAGGAATCGCGTGCATCAACGCGAGGTCCGCTTGGGTGCAGCCGTTTTCGACCAGCGCGGAAAAACCGCCGATCAGGTCGACACCGACCGCTTTGGCGGCGTCATCCAGCGTTTTTGCCAACAGGACAAAATCCGGGTGCGGGTCTTGGCCGGCCAACAGCGCGACCGGGGTCACACTGATGCGCTTGTTGACGATCGGGATCCCATACTCACTTTCGATCGCGTTGGCCACCTCGACCAAATGGGCCGCCTTGGTCGTAATTTTGCGCGTGATCGCCGCGGCGGTGGCGGCCGTATTTTCCCCGATGCAATCCAGCAGCGAGATGCCCATGGTGATGGTGCGAATGTCCAGGTTCTCTTCGCTGATCATTTCAATTGTCTCTTTGATCTGATTGGTGTCCATGGCCGCCTCCTACAATTGGTGCATCGCGGTGAAGATCTCTTGGCGCGCCACCTGAATCGTCACGCCGATCCCACTGCCAGTTTGCGCCATCGCCGCCTTGAACGCCGCAAAATCGCTGGTCGCGGGGAGCTGCGCCAGGAGCATCATCGTGAACGCGCCTTGCATGATGGTCTGCGACACATCCAAAATATTCACTTCTTCTTTGGCTAAAGCCGCGGTCACCGCCGCAATAATGCCGACCTTATCTGTTCCGATCACCGTTACGATCACTTTCATGAATCGCGCCACCTTTGCGTTTTCGCCAATTTTAGCATATTCGCGCAGTGGGCAAAACAAACGGTCGTGGTCAATGCGTTTGTACGTTATACTGATGGCGGAGGATCTTGATATGAAGAAATTAATACAAAGCGTCGTGGCGCTGCTGGCGATGACCCTTTTTGCCGGTTTGCTGGCCACCAGCTATCCGCAAGCCGCCGCCCCGGCCAGTCAGCTGACCGCCACCACCCAGCCGCAATTGTGGGTCCTGAGCGACACCCATTTCATTGCGCCGAGTCTTCACGATGAGAAAAAAGCCTATCAGCTGATCAAGGGGTCCGACGCCGGCAAAGATATGGACTATCAGCCCGTCGCCATCAATGCGCTTGTCCAAACCGCGCTGAAAAAACGGCCGACCGCAGTGATCATCACCGGCGATGTCACCTTCAACGGGGCCAAGGCCAGCGCTGAGAGTCTGGCCAAACGCCTGGCGCCCCTTGAAAAGGCCGGGATCCACGTGCTAGTCATTCCCGGCAATCATGACATCTACGACGGCTGGGCGCGTGCGTATAAAGGCGATGAGCAGCAAGTCGTCGACCAGATCAGCCCCAGTGATTGGAAAAACATCTGGTCGGGTAGTTACCAAGCCGCCAGCAGTGTCGACAGCCAGTCCCTGAGCTACACGGTGACGCTGAATCGCAACTATGAGCTGATCATGCTGGACAGCAATATCTATACCGTGCAGCCGGCAACGCGGCCGCCAAGCACCGGCGGGATGCTCAAACCGGAGACCTTGACCTGGCTCACGGCCCAACTTAAGGCCGCGCGGAAAAATGGCCGGACGCCACTGGTCTTCATGCACCACAACCTCTACGCGCACAGCGCCGTAGTCTCCACCGGCTATGTCCTCAGCAACGCCGACACGCTCCAGAAGCTCCTGACAAAATACAAGGTGCAAGTCCTCTTTTCGGGTCACATCCATGCCCAAGACATCGAAAACGACCCAGCCGGTAAGTGCCTCACCACCGAGATCGTCGATGGCGCGTTTTCCATTTCGCCGGCGGGTTATGGCATCGTGGACCTGACGCCGACCACCCTGCACTACCAGCGCCAAGCCTTGGATATCTCGCCCTATCTGACCGCCAAGCAGAAAAAGAATCCAGATCTGCGCGACTATCCGGCTTATCTGAAGAAGTTGTTCATGCGCAACGGTCAGGCGCTGGCTATCAACACCATGATGGATGGCAGTGACACGTTCTCCGACAAAGAAGTGACGATCGGCGCGGACTTCATCGGCGAGCTAAATTGGCGGTACTTCACCGGCCAGGACGATCCGACCGCCAAAGAACTGGCAACGCTCAAGGCTTCCAAAGGCTATCAGATCGTCAAACGGTCCCCGAGCTTGATGCGGTATGTGAATTCGATTCTGCAGGATAAGAATCTGAACGACCAGACGCTGACGATTCACTTCAACACAAACAAATAGACTAAAAAAGGGGCCCTCGCCCCTTTTTTAGTCCACTTAACACGGTAGACACAGCAAACAGGCCGTCGAGGTCCAAATTTTTCGCCAGCCTGCTTGGTGCCAGTGGGCCGCGGTCCTCCCCTCCCCCTTGGGTACAGGAAAGAACCCCGTCTCATCCTATTCAATTGCCCTAAGCGCGGTATGTACCCCGGCCGCTGGCTTAATACTCCGGACTTCCCGTCACGCTTGCATTGATGGTAGGAGGCAGCCCATGCTCCCTAATGTCTGATCTAGAACACCATCAATGGTTGCGAGCCGCAAAGGAGCCGGCCGTTCGTCGCTTTTGCCTGGCAGATCAATGACATGCCTGCCGCCAAGTGCGAGCTTCTAAACTTTTAGTAAGTGAAGTATAGATCCGGGTATCGATGCCTGTCAAGGAGGCGCTTTCATTTTTGGCCAAAAAAAGCCGGCAACAGCGGCCGGCTTTCGTCATCAAATCGCCAAATCGTTCATCGTTGATGAAGTGCTGTGATCACACGTTCTGCAGCCTCCAGCACCAGCTTGGGATCCGTCGCCAGATTCATCCGGATGCAGGTCGCTGTTTTCGGTGAGAACCAGGCCCCATAATCCACCGCGATTCGGCACTGGTCCTGCACGAACGGCTGAATCGCGTCCGGCTTCATGTAGGCGCCAAGATCGACGAACGACAGGTAAGTGCCCTCAAGCGCAGAGAGCCGCACATCGGGGGCGCCGGCTGCAAATGCTGCCTGCAATTCCCCATAATTATGACGAATCACCTGAATCAGTTGCGTCAGCCATGGCCCGCCGTGCTCATAACCCGCCTGCGTCGCCACCTGGCCGAGCAAAGTGCCCGCCACCGCGTTGTGCGCGGTCGCAAAGGCATCATAATCCGCCCGACGCGCATCGTCTGGAATGATGATATGGGCATTGCGCAGCGACGCCAGGTTGAAGGTCTTGGAGGCGGCGTTGAGCACGATCAGGTTGTCATGATAACGGCCATCGGCGATGCTCAGCGTCGAGGTGAAGCGTGGTCCGCCGATCTCAAAATCTTGATGGATCTCATCGCTGATCACCAGCACCTGATATTTTTCTGCTAAGGCCAGCACCTGCGCTAATTCGGTCGCCGTCCAAATGCGGCCCACGGGATTGTGCGGCGAGCACAAGATCGTGACATGGACATCCGGCCGCGCAAAAGCTTTTTCCAAGGCGTCAAAGTCGATGTGCCAGCCGCTGTCATTTTGCACGAGATCAGCGGAAACAACGACGCGCCCCTGATTTTCGATGGCCTTCATGAACGGGTAATAGACCGGCTGCATGATCACCACCGGCTCGCCCGGTTTCGTCAGCCATGCGACCATGCGATACAGCGCATTGACCACGCCGACATCAAACCGCACCCACTCAGCCTTGACCTCAGTGTGGTGCCGCGTCTGCATCCAGTTGGCCAAGGCGTCATAATACCCCTGCGGCACCAGCGGATACCCGAACACCCCGCTCTTGACCCGGGCGATCAGTGCGTCCTTGATCGGCTGAGGCGTGGAAAATTCCATGTCCGCGATCCACATTGGCAGGAGCCCGTCCGTGCCAAATTCGGCGCGCTGGCCATCCCATTTTTCGTTGTCGGTGCCGCGCCGGTCGACGAGATGGGTCTTGATAAATTCCTTGTTTTCTTCGGTCAAAGTCATCGCAATTGCCTCTTTAAACTAGTATTGCCTTCAGTGTACCAGACTTGCGGGACAATGGCTGACGCAAAATAACGGGCGTTGCGCCCAGCGACTGGCGGTGGGCGAACAGCATTGCGCAACCCGCAGCGACTGGCGGCGGGCCGCCTCACCCTCGTCTCGCGCAGCACCAACCAAAAAAGCGCCTGCCTCTCGAACAAGGCAAGCGCAACATCACTATTTTGCCACATACACCCGCAGGCCCTTGGCATCCCCGTAGACGCCTTGAATCTCAAACGCGAACCCGGGATAAAGCCGCATCAACTCTGCGAGATTTTGGAAATGCTGCTGGGCCAGCGCGGACCATTTTTCACCTGGCATCACGACGAACACGCCCGGTGGATAAGGCAGCGCGCCTTCCAGCGCCACGCGCCCGATTGCCTGACTCAGCGTAATCCACTCACCATTGCCGCGAACAAATTCGGCATCCGCGGCGGCCGGCGTCATCACCGCTTCACCCCAATGCGCCGCCTGGAAAAGGCCTTGCAGGGACTCTGTCAATTCGAGGTCTTCGATATCGATGGTCATCTGATACGCCAACTCACGAAGCGTCATCCCCGCATAGCGCTCAAATGCCGGACCAGGCAGGGCGGCCGTCGCATCCGCCCCGGCAAAATACAACCGCTCCAGATTTTTCAACGCCGCCAATAGCCGTTGCCAATCCGCCTCACTGGAGCCAGGGGTCGCCAAGTACAAGCCGGAAAAGAGATCATTTTTCTCCGCGATGATGCCCCGCGCCTCAAGATACGCCCCAACGATCGGCGCCGGCAGCGGATACGCCTCGGTGCCGTAGCAGACCGTCACCTTCAACGGATCGTTCAGATACTGCCCGCTGGCCACGTCGTCAAAGCCATGCCAGTTCGCGGCTGGCGCCACCGCCCACGCGGACGCCTGGCGTAGCGCCGCATCAGCGGCCGTGGCCCATGGCTTGCCGTCGACTGTCGGCGCGACAAACGGCCGAAACAGCTGCGTCGCAAACAACGCGCGGCGAAACGCATTGGCCTCATCCTGCGCCCGTGCCCATTGCGCCTGCCCGTCAAACGCCTGGACAGCCGCATTCACCGTCAGCGACGCATATAACGGATACGAATAACTGGTCGTCACATATTTCAGATAGGCGTGATTGAAGCGGTCATGGTCGATATAGCGCGCCTGCCCCTGCAAATGATGATCGCGCTTGAGAATCTGAGACCCCTGCGCCATCGCCGCCATTGTTTTATGAAGCGACTGGGTGACGAAAATGCCGGGATCATCCGGCCCCAGCTCAAGCTTGGCAACATCGCTGGCAGCCAGCGCCGGCACAAAATGTTCGTAGCCGCCCCAGGCATCGTCAAACAGGATGTAATCGCAGAGCGGCCCGAGATGCGTCAGCACATATTGCAGCGTCGCAAACTGGCCATCGTAAGTCGCCAGTTGCAACACCGCCAGCCGAAATGGGCGCTGCGCCGCGCCGCGAACCGGATCCACCTTGGTCGCCGCTTCCCGTAGCGTTTTTTCATCGAGACTGCTGGCAAGCGGGCCGCCGATCGCCCCCAGCGCATTGCGGTTGGTCGGCAGATAGACCGGTTTGGCGCCGGTGAACACCAACGCGGCATTGGCCAAGGACTTGTGGTTATTGCGGTCAAACAAGACAAGGTCCCCAGGCGCTAGCGCCGCCGCAGCCGCGATCGCATTTGCGCTGGTGGTGCCGTTGGTGACAAAATACGCCTCATCGACGCCGTAAGTCTGCGCCGCAAACCGCTCGGCCTCAAGCGGGCTGCCGCCATGCGTCATCATGTCACCGAGTTGATCGACCGAATCGCTGACGTCGGCCGTGAACAGTGCCTGGCCAAAAAAGTTGCGGAGTGCCTGGCCGGCCGGTGCGCTTTCAAAGGCGCGGCCGCCATGATGCCCCGGGGTCGCAAAACTGACTGGCTGCTCTGTCGAAAAATCGATCAGGTCGCGCAAAAACGCGGGCACCTGCTGATTTTCATAAGCCGTCGCGGCCGCAAACACCTCGGCCCAAGCTGGCGACGCGGAAAAGGTGGGCAGGCCCGCCCGTTGCGCTGCGCCTGCATCCTGCGGCGAGGCCGGACCAACAACGGCCGCCAATGCCGTTGCGGGCACGTTGCTCGCCTTCACAAAAGTCCAACCTTGAGTCTCGGTCGGCGCCGCTGCCCCTTCACCGAGGCCAATTTTCAAACTATGAGTCATTTTGTCACGCTCTTTTCCGAAAATTGCTTGACCCATTCTTGCTGCGTCCCTATGATGGAAAAGACTTTCATTTTGACCAGAGGAGGCGCGGGGTCTTGCATGCTAATAAAGCACCTGGCGAAATGGGCGTTGTCTGTTGACGTCACATTTCGGAGGAAACTAATTGAATAATACACTAGAACCAGGCAAGAAATACATCAAATGGCCGACGCTTGCCCTTTTGACATTCGTTACGGTCATCGGTTTCGATGATATCATTTATCCATTCCAAAACCAGGGCTTGTCCGTTGTTTTGTCCTGGATCTTCATGCTTTTTACATTCGTCATTCCCTATGAACTGATCGCCGCACAAATGGGCTCGACCTTCACCGAAAACGGCGGCGGCCTGGCGACCTGGCGACCTGGGTGCGCCGGACTTCAAACGACACGCTGGGCTATTGGACCTCCTGGATCTACTGGTCCTCGACCCTGCCCTACCTGGTCGATGTCGCCAATTCCGTCATCGTCGCCCTGTCCTGGCTGGTTTTGGGCAACAACACCCTGGGCGATCACATGTCCAACTTCTGGTTTGGCCTGTTCACCTTCGCCGTCATCTTGATTTTCATCGTCTTGGAAAATGTCTTCAAGCGCTCCCTTGAAGTGATGAGCATGATCGGTGGCGGCGCGATGTTCATCATGACCATCTTGTTCGTGGTGATGACCATCGTTGGCCTGGCCCATGGCAATGCGATCGCCACCCAGCCATTTGACTGGCACGCCTTCATGCCGAAGTTCGACACCCACTATTTTGCCACGACCGGCCTGCTCATCTTCGCCATGTCCGGCGCGGAGCTTGGTGCGGCCTACATCCTTCAAATGAAGGACCCGAAGCACGAGTATCCCAAAGCCATGATCATGCTGGCTGTGATGACCGCGTTTCTGACGATTTTTGGCTCCTTTGCCCTCGGCGTGTTCTTCAACGCCCATCACTTGCCGAATGACCTGAAAATGAATGGCGCGTACTACGCCTTCCAGCGACTCGGCGAGAGTTTTGGCTGGGGCAAGAGCCTGATGTACGTGTTCGGCGTGGTCCAGCTAGTCTACATGCTTGCCCAGCTCGCCGTCTTGATCGATGCCGCCTCCCGCGTTTTGTCGATGGACACCGCGGTCGCGTACATGCCGAAATGGCTGCTCAAGAACAACAAGAATGGCCGCCCGATTCACAGCTATATTTTCACCGCGGGCCTGTGCCTGTTCTTGCTGCTGCTATCCGGCACGCTGCCGAACATCAACACGATCTTCAACTGGCTCCTGAACCTGAACGGCATCGTGTCTCCATATAAGACATGCTGGGTCTTCTTCTCGTTCATCATGCTGCGCTGGCACCAGGACCGCTACCAAAGCGCCTATGTCTTCATCAAGAACCGCTATGGCGCGCTGGCCGTGGGCTGGTGGTGCCTGCTGTTCACCTTCACCTGCGCAACGCTGGGCTTCATCCCGCAGGAAGCCAGTTTTGGCACCGCGGCCTTCAGCCATCAATTGCTCTTGAACGTGGTGTCCACCTTGGTCCTTTTTGGCCTCGGTTTTGTGATGCCACTGCTCGCGCGCTGGGAAAAACACCGCGCAGAAGCACGAGCATGACGTTTATCGCCGTCACGTCGGCCTAGAATCGAAAAATCGCGCTTCCTTGCAAAATTGCGGGGAGACGCGATTTTTTTGCTTACTGGCCAGTGACCCAGCTGGCTGGGCACAGACCTGGTAGGCCGCTGCCCGGCCACTTCCACTGACTGCCAATGACACTGTCTGCCAGTTACGCCTGTGCGCCGCTGGCCGCGATGCGCTGCATATAATGCGGCAACGCGGCGATCACCATCGATGGCAGGACCACGTAATTCGTCGCAGCCAGTCCATCGGCGATCGCACTATGCGCATAGACCGCGGCGCACACGGTCTGATCCACATAGCCGAACTGGGCGATAAACGCCGCCAGGATGCCAGTCAACGTGTCCCCTGAGCCGCCGGTGGCCATGGCAGCCGAGCCGGTCGTATTTTCATACGAAGCCGTGGGGGAAAAAATCTGTGTGCGGTGGGCCTTCACGATCACCGTGCCGGCAATGGCCGCGGCTGCCTTGGTGTTGGCCGCCACCGTCTGTTCTTTGACAGCCAGCCCGGACAGCCGCTGCCACTCCATTTGGTGGGGCGTCCACACGACATTTTGAAACTCGACAGGCAGCTGGTGCTCAGCCACCAACGTGATCGCCGAGCCATCCAAGATCAGCGTTTGCGCCGGGGTGATGCCGCCCAGCGTCGTCTGCAAAATGGCCAGCGCCGCCTCGTCTGTCCCCAGCCCTGGGCCAATGACGATCACCGTGGCCGCCGCCAGCGCCGCCTTGAGCGCCTGACGGTCATTGAACGGCACGATCATCGCTTCCGGCAGCCGGGCATGCAGCGCCGACCGGTTCACCGGATCCGTCGCGACCGTGACCAGCCCCGCGCCGGCATACACCGCCGCGCTGGCCGCCATGATCGCCGCCCCGCCGAATTGGGCGTTGCCGCCGACGATCAGGACGCGCCCAAATGTGCCTTTATGACTCTCCTGCGGCCGCGGCCGCACCACTGTTTGAACAACGCTTTCGCTCAATTGCTTCATGCCACTCACCTCTTAGCGCCATTGTAGAAGATGCGCGGGGAAAAGACCACTGATTTTGACTGGCTAGGGCGCCGCACACCTGAAAAATGGCAAAAAAAAAGAGACACGTTGATCACTCAACTGTCTCTTTTTATAACACGTTTTGTTGCCTGATCTGCCGCAAACAGGAGTCGAACCTGCACATGGATAACCATACAGCGACCTGAACACTGCGCGTCTGCCAATTCCGCCATTGCGGCAACAACGTATTTGATTATAGCAAGGATCTAGCGGCTTGCCAAGTCCTTTTTTTCAGTCCCCGCAAGGCACACGGCCATTGGGTACTTGAATATATTACCAGCCCATCCCCCGCATAGCAAGGGAAAAAGCCGCTCTGCAAAGAAAAACATGGCGGCCTCAACGCCATTGCGCAGGACCGCCTGACTCGTGCATGATTCTTGATCAGCTGATATGCAACCGGCGCCGCAATCCCGCCACGCGCTCGCCGATGACCAGATCCGCCAGTCGTGTTTTCAAAACGGCATAGCCATAGATCGCAACACCAACCGGCAGCGCGATAATGATCGTGATCATCGACGCAACAGCCGATGCCGGATTCAGCAAGTGGCTCATGCCAAAAACGATCAGCCAGACCACCACCGCCATCACCGCGGAAAACAGGAAAATCCCGGCGGTGCGGCGCAGCGTCTGATGGAAACGATAGTGGTAACGGCCGCGCAGCGAGTGCAACATAAGCACGCAGGAGACCAGCATCCCCGCCATGCTTGCCAGCGTTGGCCCGTACACGCTGAACCAGTAGATGAATGGCATCTGGGTCAGGAGTTTGACGCCCATACCGATCAACATTTCCAAGATCGCGAGTTTGTTGTGGAAAAGCCCCTGCAAGATCGTGGCCAGAATGCTGAATAACCCCAGCAACACCGCCAGCACCGAGGCAATCGCCAGCATCTTAATGCCCAGACTGTCGTAGCCATAGAACACGACGTACAGCGGTTGGGCGATCGCAATCATCCCCATCGCCGCAGGAATCATCACGATGAAAAACAGTTGGAGAATGTTGGTAATCTGATCGGAGACATTTTTCATCTCGCCGCGTGTTTTCGCCGCTGACAAAAGTGGCAAAGCGGTCACGGCCATGGCCACCGCCAAGCTGACGATGATCATGATCAGCTTATTGGCATTCCCCGCAAACAGGGCGTAGATCTCATCGAGCTGGTGGGTCGTAGTCTGATAGAAGCGCATCATCATCGGATTGAACGTATATTGATCGATGATGTAGTAGATATTGATAGCCGAGTCCATGATGATGAACGGAATCGCCTGGTGGACAATATCAAGCAAGATACGTTTGATGGGCACGTTCAGCGAATCGACACTGTTCTCGATCAATTCGGTGAATTTATGGCGTTGGCCGAAGAAATAGATCACCAGGATCGCCAGTCCAAACAAGGCACCGACGAAAGCCGCAAACGTGGACTGGGTCACCGCTGCGACATAATCGCCGCTGCCCAGGCGCATGATTGAAAAGGTCATCAACAACATGTACGCCACCCGGGCCAACTGTTCGATGAACTGGCTGATCGCGCTCGGCGCCATTTCGTTGTAGCCTTGGAAAAAACCGCGCATGATCGACAGCGGCGGAATCAAAAGCAGCGGCCAGGCCAGCGACCGAAAGACGGCGGTCAACGCGGGATCGTGCAACGCAAGCACCGGCGCCAGCAGCCACATCAGCGCACAAGACACGACGCCCATCCCCGTCATCGCGATCGCACCGTATTTGAAGATGCGCAGGCCAGTTCGGTACTCCCCCATCGCGTTGTAGTGCGAGACCTGTTTTGAGATCGCCCCAGGCACGCCGGCCGTCGAGATCAAGAGGAAAACACTGTAGATCTGGTAGCCTTTCGTAAATAACGCATTGGCCGTCAAAAAAGCGGCCCCTAGCCAAATGCGCCAGGGCACGACATAAATTGCGCCTAAGATGCGTGAAAAAATACTGCCGGCCGTCATCCAGGCCGACCCGCGAAGCATTTTATCGTGGTCAGATGTCTGTTGTGGCTCGGCCTGTTGTTTGTCCATCCTTATACCCCGTTCAGTCTAATTAATTCTATTTTAATAGAAGACCCGCGCCACTTCAATCAACCTCGGAATTCTTCAGATTATGATAAGGAATTTGTGGCGGGTGTGTAGCCGAGTGGTTTGGGGTGGGCAGGTAGTTTGGCCTGGGCGTTTGATGGCGTACTTGGCCATCGGGCGATCAGACCAACTACATGACCCGCCCCTGCTCGGCGGAACCCAACTAAGGGTGCGGCGCGGGGCGCTTAGAGGCGGACGGCTAGGTCCATCAGGCGCGTGAGGCGCTCTTTGCCTCGGGTGACTGATGGCCTAAATGCGCCGCCTCTGCCCCCGCGAAGCCCAACTGAAGCGTGTGGAGGCCCGCGGGATGGTGGGGCAACTAGCTGGCTCGGGTGCTTGAGGCGTCCTTCGCCTCGGGTGCACGAGCCAGCTAGATGTCCCCACCATGCAGGCTGGAACCCGACTATTTCCCGGGTGATACAATCCCAAGTTGTGGTCCCCGCCACCAGTCCGCGAAAAAGGACCCGAGACAATATTGCCCAGGGTCCTTTGATCGCGCTTATTTCACAACGATATTGACGAGCTTGTGCGGCACAACGATCTCTTTGACGATCGTCTTGCCTTCCAAAAACTTCTGAACATTTTCCAGCTCACGGGCAGCCGCCTTGATCGCGTCCGGCTCGGTGCCTTCTTCGACCGGCATTTGGCCGCGCAGCTTGCCGTTGACCTGAACGACCATGTTGAAGGTGCTGGTCTGCATCGCCTTTTCATCAAAGGTCGGCCATGGCTCGTATGACAAGGAGCCCTCATGACCCAGAATCTGCCAGAGCTCTTCCATCAGATGTGGGGCGATCGGCGCCAGCAGCTTCACGAAGCCTTCGACATACTCATACGGCAGATCATCGACCTTATGCGCCTCGTTGATGAAGACCATCATCTGCGAAATGGCGGTGTTGAAATGCAGGGCATCAAAGTCCTCGGTGACCTTCTTGACCGTTTCGTTGTAGACCTTGTCGAGCTTGTGGTCGTTGATCGTGGTGATGTGGTCGCGCATTTTCCCACTGTCATCCACAAAGGTCAAATAGACGCGGTCCAGAAACTTGCGCGCGCCGGCCAGCCCGGTCGTGCTCCACGCGATGCCGGCATCCAGCGGTCCCATGAACATTTCGTACAGGCGCAGCGTATCGGCCCCGTATTCGTTCACCACATCATCTGGATTGACGACGTTGCCCTTGGATTTACTCATCTTTTCGTGGTTATCGCCCAAGATCATGCCTTGGTTGAAAAGACGCTGGAAGGGCTCCTTGTTTGGAATCGCGCCGATGTCATACAGAAAAAGATTCCAGAAGCGCGCATACAGCAGATGCAAGACCGCATGTTCTGCACCGCCGATGTACAGGTCGACCGGCATCCACTCCTTGAGCTTGTCATAGTCGGCTAGCGCTTCCTTATTATGCGGATCCACGAACCGCAGGAAATACCAAGAGGAACCGGCCCATTGCGGCATCGTGTTCGTCTCGCGCTTGCCCTTGCGCCCATTTTCGTCGACGACATTGACCCAGTCGTCCAAGTTGGCCAGTGGCGATTCGCCGGTGCCGCTTGGTTTGATGTCCGCCTCTTCCGTCAGCATCAACGGCAACTCGTCTTCAGGCACCAGTGTGGTCTCGCCGTCTTCCCAATGAATGACGGGAATCGGTTCGCCCCAGTACCGCTGGCGGGAAAAGACCCAGTCGCGGAGCTTGTAGTTCACCTTTTTGTCGCCGATCTTTTTGTCTTCGAGCCACTGAATCATGGTGTCGATGGCATCTTGCTTATTTTTCCCATCCAAAAAGCCGGAATTGATATGCAGGCCGTCACCGGTGTAGGCTTCCTGTGCTACGTCGCCGCCTTCAATGACCGGGCGAATCGGCAAGTCGAACGCCTTGGCAAAATCGTAGTCGCGCTGGTCATGGGCCGGCACGGACATGATGGCACCGGTGCCGTATGTGGCCAGCACATAATCGGAGATCCAGATCGGCAGGGCCTCGCCGTTGACCGGGTTCGTTGCATAGGCCCCAGTCCACACGCCGGTCTTGTCTTTGTTCAGATCGGTGCGCTCAAGGTCGGACTTGCTGGCGATCTCCTTCTTATATGCCGCAACGGCCGCTTGTTGCGCCGGCGTTGTGATCTGGGCGACCAACTCGTGTTCAGGCGCCATCACCACATAGGTCGCGCCAAATAATGTATCCGGACGCGTCGTGAACACATCGAACGTCTTATCGGAATCCGCCACATGAAACGCGATCTGGGCGCCAACAGAGCGGCCGATCCAGTTGCGCTGCATCTGCTTGATGTTTTCAGGCCAATCGAGCTTGTCGAGGTCTTCCAGCAAGCGGTCCGCATACGCCGTGATTTTCAGGACCCACTGGCGCATCGGCTTGCGAATGACTGGAAAGCCCCCGCGCTCGGTTTTGCCATCGATCACTTCTTCGTTTGCGACCACGGTGCCAAGATCCGGACTCCAGTTGACCGGAATCTCCGCTTCATACGCGAGCCCCTTCTTGTACATCTGCTCGAAGATCCACTGGGTCCATTTATAATAGGAAGGATCTGTGGTCGCGAGTTCGCGGTTCCAGTCGTAGGAAAAACCAAGCGAATTGATCTGCCGCTTGAATGTCTCGATATTTTTCTTGGTGAATTCACGCGGGTTGTGGCCGGTGTTGAGGGCATACTGCTCCGCGGGCAGACCAAAGGCATCCCAGCCCATTGGGTGAAGCACGTTGTAGCCCTGTGCGCGCTTCATGCGAGCGACGATATCCGTGGCTGTGTAGCCTTCCGGATGGCCAACATGCAAGCCTTGGCCAGATGGATATGGGAACATGTCCAGCGCATAGTAATTCTTCTTTTTTGGATCCGTGGTGGTATTGAAGGTATGATTCTCCGCCCAATACTTCTGCCACTTTTTCTCGACCGTTTTGTGATCGTAAGCCATGAGTGCCTCCTCGGGACAAGTTGTCTATCAGGTTTTTTCTTCAAGCAAGCAAAAAGCCGCCCTAAATCATTAGGACGGCTTTAGCCGCGGTACCACCTAAGTTCTGCAAATGCAGCGCTCGACTGGATAACGGCCAGGGCCGGCCACGGTTACTGAATTCACCGCGGCGCTTGAAGGTCAGTTCACGAAGCGCGTCGCCAAGCTCACATCAGCCGCTTGGTTTCTGCTTTCCGGCACAATCGCTACTCGTCCTTCACTCGCTTGATATTGACTTGATAATAGCAAAGTTTCGCCGGTGTGACAAGCACTTGTCAACGCGATGATTTACGTGGTGCAACGTATTCTGGTCTATGATATAGTAAAGCTCAAAAGCGACGCGAAAAGGGTTTCACTCGTCAGAATGTTATTTTTTAAACGAGAGAAAGGGTTGATTAATGTGGGCGAAAAAACGGGTAAGCGCAATCATTTTTTAATGTTGCTTTAATTGTTGTTACCATCATTGCTATTTATTACCTGATCTACCAGCTCATCTTTTATGTCCCGGGCAACGTTCTTCCTATACCAATCTCGTTGTTGACCGCACTGCTTGTCTTTATTCTTATCAGACGGCTGTTTAGAGAGCGGCTTGCGGAGATTCGCAACTATCGAATCAGAACATTCTTTCCTCCTGTCTTTGCACTTCTACTAGTTGCTTTATTGGATACCGCCTTCTATATTGGTTACCGAGTCGCAAATCCCGTGGCGATCTTTGACCGACAGCCGTTGATTGCGCGGTATTACGAGAAGAACACACTTGTGAAGACGCAGTACATCAAGGTCTTTATCGATGAATGGCGGATGTCCGAGTATGATTCAAAAAAGAAGATGTTAGAAAAGCAGACGTTTGGCACAACGCCATTGATCAATTTCACTCAGAACTTTGCTTTTCAAGTCAACAAGACGCCCAATCTTCTCCGAGTATTTTCCGGGAAATTACCACACGGCCTCCTGCTGGTCCGCTATCCGCTCCCAACAACAAAAAAATATTTCATATTGGGAGATTTTCAAAAGAATGGCAACAAATGGCGTAGCACGGTCCTAGAGGATGGCGGCTCAGACATCACGAGCGTCACTTTTGAGCGGGCAAAATAAGCGCGTCCAACAGCCACCTGAACGCAAACACATAGTAAGGCATCGCAAAGACACTGACGGAAATCGAACAGCCGTCAGTGTTTTTTGCACTTCACACCGCTGGCTCCCGCAATGTATGCTACACTACACCTCAATAAGGAGCATTAAGATGAAAAAACGTCCCGTGTATCCATTGATCATTGCGGCCCTCAGTGGTCTTGTCTTCCTCATTCTCCTGGTTGGTGTCACCACCGGGCAAGCGTTCATCGCCGCCATCGACAAACCGGTGATCGCCGTCCTCACCGCACACCGCCCGGCCTGGCTCACTGCACTGTTGATTGGCTTCACCACCCTCGGCGAGCCTGTCAGCATCGTCATTCTCGGCCTGATTCTCGCCGCGGTCCTTTATTACCTGCGCAAAAAGCGCTACGCCGTGTTCGCCTTCATCAGCATCGTTCTCTTGAGTGGTGGCAATAGCCTGGTCAAACACCTTGTGCGGCGGCCGCGGCCATTTGTCGCGGATCCCGCGATCACGCCGCTCGTGCACATCGGCGGGTACAGTTTTCCCTCCGGTCACGCCAGCGGTACCATGCTGTTTTGGGGCACCGTGATCTTATTGGTGTGGTCGCTGATGGCCCCGACCTGGGCGAAGTGGACGTTCACCAGCCTGAGCCTAGTGATGATCATTTTTACAGATATTTCGCGTATTTATGTGCAAGTCCACTACCCCACCGATGTCTTGGCCGGCGCAAGCGGGGCCTTGGCCGGGCTGATGCTGATCTGGTGGCTGATGTGGCCGTGGCTGACCGCCGTGACTCCGACCGGCTGGCATTTACGCCGCCCAGCGGACCAGCGCTTCAGCGACGGCCCTTACCGCCAACTCGACGAATAAGTCCCTCTGAAAAATTTTGTGACGCCGACCGCCACATTGCGGTTCATTAATGGAAAGATAAATTTAAGCAACCCTAGAATTTTGGTTGAAAACGGTCTAGTCAGTGGTATAGTTTAAAAGGAAACTGGGAGTATTCCGAATACCCCCGTTTTGTTATGTACTGGACCTAGGGGCCCGGGCTGAATTTCTAACTCCATAGGGAAGAGGTCTTTATCATGCGCAATGAGCCACCGAAAAAGAACCACGAACACGTGATCCATTATGCCACCGAGGAAGGCAAGAGCCTCGATGAGGTCAATGGCAGTATCAAAGTGCCAGAGCACGCCGGTTTTTGGAAAACACTTGTCGCCTACACTGGCCCCGGCATCCTGATTGCCGTCGGGTACATGGATCCCGGTAATTGGATCACGTCCATCGCTGGGGGCGCACAGTTCCAATATAAATTGCTGGCTGTGGTCCTGATCTCCAGTCTGATTGCGATGCTCCTGCAGGCGATGGCCGCCAAGCTCGGCATCGTCACCGGCAAGGACCTCGCGCAACTCACGCGCGAACACACTGGCAAAGTCTCCGGTTTCATCCTCTGGGTGATCGCCGAGCTTGCGATCATGGCAACAGATGTCGCCGAGATCATTGGCTCGGCCATCGCCTTGGAGCTGCTTTTCCACATTCCACTCGTGGTCGGGATCTTGATCACCGCGCTGGATGTGTTGCTGTTGCTGCTCTTGATGCGGTTAGGGTTCCGCAAGATCGAGGCGATCGTCGCCACCCTGGTCGCCGTCATCCTGCTGGTTTTCGCGTATGAAGTCTTCTTGGCCAGCCCAAGTCTGACGGGCATCTTGAACGGCTACCTGCCAACCGCCGCGATCGTCGAAAATCATGGCATGCTTTACCTGTCCTTGGGGATCGTCGGCGCGACGGTCATGCCCCATGACCTGTACCTCGGCAGCTCCATTTCCCAGACCCGCGAACTTGACCGGAGCGATCCAGCAAATATCAGAAAAGCGATTCGTTTTTCCACAATCGATTCAAATATTCAGCTGTTCATCGCGTTCATCGTCAACTCGCTGCTTCTGATCTTAGGGGCCGCCCTGTTCTACGGCACGAATTCCGACCTCGGCCGGTTCGTGGACCTGTTCAACGCCTTGTCAGACAGCAAGATCGTCGGCGCGATCGCCAGCCCTGTTTTATCCATGCTGTTCGCCGTTGCCCTGCTCTCATCCGGGCAAAGTTCGACGATCACAGGCACCCTGTCCGGCCAGATCATCATGGAGGGCTTCATTCGCCTCCATGTGCCGCTGTGGGTCCAGCGCGTGGTCACCCGTGTGCTGTCCGTGACGCCAGTCCTGATCTTCGCCATCATCTACAAAGGTAATGAGGCGAAGATCGAAGGCTTGCTCACCTTCTCGCAAGTGTTCCTCTCGATTGCCTTACCATTTGCAATTATCCCGCTGGTGATTTTCTCCTCCAGCAAAAAGCTGATGGGTGAATTTGCCGCCCATCGCTGGGTGAAAATCTGCTCCTGGGTCGCCACCATCGTCCTCATTGTCCTGAACGTCTATCTGCTGCTGCAGACGGTCGGCATCATTCCGGGATAAGGACGCGATCAACTGAAAGAAGGCTAAGCATGACGGCTTCGGAGAAGGTGCTCCGAAACGTCGGTGCTTAGCCTTTTTGCTTCGCGAAAAACAGTCAAGGCGCAGAGGCAACGTACTGTCTCTGCGCCTCTTTGCTGTCTGTGGGCCACCGTGTCAGGCAGTCAATCGTTGCTCAGTGTCGCCTCATCGACCGCCCGGTTTGCCCGCGTTCGGTCGAACTGGTTGATGATCAGCGCAAGCGCGACGATCACGACGGAGAAGAAGTAAATATTATGCAAGCCTTCATACAAAATCTGGTGTAAGGTCGGCAATAATTTTGCTGGTAGCTCCCCTGCTGTTTGCGAATTGATCAGCTTGTCGAGCATCCCGCTGGTCACATTTTTGTGCGCCGCCACGCCTTTCGCGAGATGGAGGTTGATGACGACACCGTAAACGGAAACCATCAGCGTCTGCCCGAGCGTGCGGGACAGCGTGTTGAAACTGGTGGCCGTCCCCACTTCATCCGGCTCGACGACCGCCTGCGCACGCACAGTGGTGGTCGTGATCACGATCCCGAAGCCAAACCCGAGGAACCCGGCAATGATCAGGAAGCCCCAGTATGGCGTTGCTTGTGGCACCAGCGCAAGGGCCAGCGCCCCGGCCAGCAGATCGACCAACGCGACCGTCAGCACCGTGCGAATTTTCAGCTTGGTCATCATCCGGCCCGCGACGAACGAGCCAACCACCCACATGACCGAGCTTGGCGTGATGGAAAAGCCGCCCAGCGTTGCCCCGAGGCCGAGAATGCCCTGCATCCACATCGGCATGTACGCCTCAAAGCCGATCACGAACCCGGAGATCAACGCGGCGATCGCATTGGCGATGACAAACGGCTTGTTTTTGAAAAAATGGAGCGAAATGATCGGGTCCTCCGCCTGTTTTTCCGCCCGGATGAACTGCCACAAGGTGAACCCAGCCACCACCAGCGCGGCGGCGAGCCACAAGAGCCCATTGGTACCGGCCAGCGCCTGAAACCCGAGCATCAGCGCCAGCAAGGTCGTCATCAGCCAAACCGCGCCGCGCAGATCGATCGGCGCCTTGCTGTGCTGCGGCGTTTCGACCAAGTAGAACCACACTAGCGCCAGCGTGAACAGGCCGATTGGGACATTGATGATGAAGATCCAGTGCCAGGACAGCTGATCGACGATGAAGCCGCCCAACAGCGGTGCCACGACCGATGCGATGCCCCAGGCAGATCCGTTGAAGCCCAGCACCTTCGCGCGTTTTTCAAAGGGATAGATGTCCGCGATAATGGTGAACGTCACCGGCATGATGGCGCCGGCGCCGATGCCCTGAATCGCGCGGAACACGATGAGCACCGGCATCGACTGGCTCAGACCGGACAAGAGCGAGCCGATCACGAAGATCACGAGTCCCAGCATGAAAACGGGTTTGCGGCCGATGCGGTCGGAGAATTTGCCATAGATCGGCGTCGCCATCGCATTGGTCAGCAGATAAACGGAATAGACCCAATTCATCAACTTGACCCCGTGCAGGCTCCCCACGATCGTCGGCATCGCGGTGGAGACGATCGTACCTTCGATTGCCGTCATGAACGTGGCAATGAAGATTGCGACGGTCACCACCGCGACATTTGTGTGCTTTTTGGTCATAATGATCCTTTCTCGTGCAAAATTCATAAAAATAGACGGTCCTCTGCCGGTGTTATCCAGCAAAGGCCGCCTCTTTTCTCGTCTAATCTAAATACTTGGCCAGCGCCTCGACTTTATCGAGATGCTCCCATGGTAGATCGACATCTGTACGTCCGAAATGCCCATACGCCGCAGTCTGTTTGAAAATTGGCCGGCGCAGGTCTAACATTTGAATGATTCCAGCCGGCCGCAAGTCAAAGTTATCGCGAATCGCCTGGGTGATCTTTTCTTCCGAGATCTTGTTGGTATCAAAGCAGTTGACTGAGATCGACACAGGCTTCGCCACGCCGATCGCATACGCCAGCTGGACTTCGAGCTTGTCAGCAAGGCCGGCCGCCACAACGTTTTTGGCAATGTAGCGCGCCGCATAACTCGCGGAGCGGTCCACCTTCGTCGCATCCTTACCAGAAAAGGCGCCGCCGCCATGCCGGGCAAAGCCGCCATACGTATCGACGATGATCTTGCGACCCGTCAGCCCGGAATCGGCTTGCGGCCCACCAAGAACAAAACGGCCAGTCGGATTCACATAGATCTTCGTCTGCGCATCCAGCAGTTCGGCCGGAATCACTTGGCGGATGACCTGCTCTTCGACATCCTTGCGAATCTGGGCCAATGTCACGTCTGGGTCATGTTGGGTGGAGATCACGACCGTATCAACGCGCAACGGTTTTTCGTGTTCATCGTACTCAACAGTGACCTGTGATTTTGCGTCAGGACGCAGGTAACGGATCGTCCCATCCTTACGCAACATCGCGATGCGGCGCATCAATTGGTGGGCCAAGCTGATTGGCAAGGGCATCAATTCCGGTGTCTCATTGATCGCATAGCCAAACATCATGCCTTGATCCCCGGCCCCGATCTTGTCCAGCGGATCTGATTCACCTTCACGCGCTTCATAGGAGTCATCGACCCCTTGCGCGATATCAGGCGATTGCTCGTCGAGTGCCGTGAGCACGCCGACGCTATCCGGATCGAACCCGGATTCTTTCGTGTAGCCGATTGTGCGAATGGTGTCGCGGACCACTTTTTGGATGTCCACATACGCGGTGGTCGAGATCTCGCCGACCACCAGCACCAGCCCAGTCGTCACAGTCGTTTCGCAGGCGACCCGCGCATTTGGGTCCTCTGCGAGCATCGCATCCAAAATCGCGTCGCTGATCTGGTCAGCAATCTTATCCGGATGGCCTTCGGAGACAGACTCCGAAGTAAATAAATGACGTTCCTGCATTCTTATTTCCCCCTTAATTGTCGGTTACAAGGCATCTCCACGCAAGCGTGGATCCCATCGGGAATTCTTTGCAACTGTCTTATTCTATCACAGATCATCATTCTTCTCGAAGGTATTTTCCAATCCCCGCCGTCTTTGGTAACATAGAGCTTGTACGCGAAAGGATCTTATCGATGAAAAACAATGGTCTACTCGCTGGCGTGCTGTTCTTTGCCCAAGCGACCCTCTTTCCGATTCTCAATAGCGGCCTGCCGCTCACCCAGTTTTCTTGGCGGTTAGCGGCGCTGGTCGCCATGGCCCTGGCGTTGAGCTTTACCCAATCCGCCTTTTTCCCGCGGGCCATGCTGATCGCAGCGGCAGTGCTCGGCCTCCTCGGTTGCATCGGACAGTGGCAACTTTTGCCACTGGTGATCACGCAGCTCGGTTTTTCCTTGCTGCTGAACTTTCAACAACTTAATGTGCGCGTTCAGCTGTCCGGCTGGTTTATCCAAGTGATCTTCCTCCAGTTGCTGCTGACGATTGCAGTGGTCCAAGTCCTGCCTGCCGCATTTTTGACCGGTCTACTGCTGGACATAGCCCTCTTGACCCTACCCGCTCTTTTGACACTCTGGGCGGACCGGCTGCCAGGCTGGAGCGATGTGGTCCTACTGGTCGCAATGGCTGGCGGCGGGTTTCTGCTTCAGCGCCTGACCCTCGTCACCGCTGCCGCATTATTGATTCTGACCGCGTTGCTGAATCCGCGCATTGCAAAAAAGGCAAGCAGCCACCCCGCTTTATATGCAGCACTCGCAACGATCCAGGGACTATTGATGACATTGACCCGGCTGCATGGTTGACCGTGCGCTCTGATTGATCTAGACCGACATCTACTGTTACCGTGATGCCGGTTTTTTTATTCTGGCAAAACAAAAAGCGCCAACGACCATTGACTGATCGTTGACGCTTTTGTCTTGTCATGATGGAGGATACAGGGCTCGAACCTGTGACCCTCTGCTTGTAGGGCAGACGCTCTCCCAACTGAGCTAATCCTCCATGAAGTGACCCGTACGGGATTTGAACCCATGTTACCGCCGTGAAAGGGCGGTGTCTTAACCACTTGACCAACGGGCCGTTCAAGAAAAACGGAGAGTAAGGGATTCGAACCCTTGATACGGGAAAACCCGTATACATGGTTTCCAACCATGCTCCTTCAGCCTCTCGGACAACTCTCCATGACTCCGGTTGTCAGGCTCGAACTGACGACAACCTGATTAACAGTCAGGTGCTCTACCAACTGAGCTAAACCGGAATAAAGCGCGGCGGCTTCCTACCCTCGCAGGCAGTTACCCACCAACTACTCTCGGCGTAGAGAAGCTTAACTTCTGTGTTCG